>CAZECP010000022.1:0-58881 GCA_964510765.1 uncultured Ohtaekwangia sp.
GAAAAATCGATCGTTAGGAAGATTTGGGGGAAGAGTGACATCTCGCTGTTTATTTTCGCGGGAGCTTCGGCAGAATTTGCACTGAACAAAGCCGTTGACTGGCTTTATTTTACGGGCAGGCTTCCGAAAGATCCCTTAGGCCGACTATTTTCTACCATCGCTTATGCGAGACGGATTGTGTTCTCACCCCTTGAGGACGCGCACAGGGCCATTGATACAATGCGGCAGATTCATTCTTCAGTTGAGCACGCCCGTGGTGCGTCAATTCCTGACTGGGCATACAGGGATGTCTTGTTCATGCTGATCCATTATTCTATTGCTTCCTTCGAACTGCTTGAAAAAAAATTAAGCGATGAGGAAAAAGAAGAAGTTTATAATGTGTTCTATCGTGTAGGTGCAAGGATGGGATTGAAAGAATTACCACTCACTTACAACGCATGGCTTCCGGCACGGGCAGCACATTTGGAGAAAGACTTACAAAAAAGTGACTACACGGTTGGCCTTTTTAAACAATACAGAAAGCACCTGGGAGCAGTGCGATTTAAGGTCTTGATTGAGGCTCAAAAATTAGTCGTTCCGGATAGGGTAAAACAACTTTTAAACTTTGGCGGTTTCTCCTTACTCACACCTGCCGTGCCGGTATATAAAATCAGCAGGCTCATTAAAATGGACTGGCTGTTTAAAAATCTGCTGCTTCCTTCTGATTATAAAGATCAGATCAATGAGTTGGATGTTGTGCCGACTTATCAGTGAGTAAAACACATCATTTGTTAATGGAGTCATTAGCTCATACCTTCTTGATCGCTCATGTTTACCTTTTCAACAGCCGTTCATTGATCAGGCTCGTCACGCTGTCGCGGTAATTGCGGCTGATGGGTAGTGAGCGCGTCCCAACTTTTAACTCGTTGCCTTCCACGGATTCTATTTTCGAACGGTTCACCAGGAAAGACTGATGTATTTTAATAAAGTCAGAAGAGGAGAGTTGACTTTCGAGGCTCTTCATGGTGAGGTAGGCAATTATCTTTTTGCGTTCAGTGCAGATCGTTACATAGTTGCCCAGCACTTCGGCATAGAGAATGTCGCTCAGCTCAACTTTCTCAATTCGTTTTTCGCTTTTGATAAAAATATAGGAGGGAGGAAGTGCAGTTGCTCCCTTCGGAAGAGTTTTCATTTCATCGAAGTCCTTTGCTTTTTGCACAGCTTTCAGAAAGCGTTGCCACGCAAAAGGTTTTAAGAGATAATCGATGATGTCGAGTTCGTAGCCATCAAGTGCATACTGCGGGAATGCGGTGGTAAGAATGACCATCGATTCAATATTAATCCGCTTCAGCATTTGCAATCCCGAGACTTTCGGCATTTCGATATCGAGGAAAATAATGTCAGGCTTGTTGCTTTTCAGAAACTCTTCCGCCTTCATCGCACTTTCAAATTTTCCGAGCAACTCCAGGTAGGGCACCTGTTCGGTAAACTCCTGCAGGATTTTTCTGGCTACCGGCTCATCGTCAACAATTATGCAGGAGAGTTTTTTCATAGTGTAAGCGTTAGCTCGACCCGGTATATATTATTTACCGTTTTGATGTTCAATTGGTAGCGGTCTTTGTACAACAATTCCAATCTACGTGTCGTGTTGGTAAGACCAATTCCCCCTTCGGAAGATTCACTTTCATCAAACGTATTTTCACAAACAAATTCAATTTTTCCAGGTTGTTGTTTCAAAGAAATGATGACGCGGTTGATGGCTTTGTCCTCGCGCGACACATATTTGAAAGCATTTTCCACAAAGGCCATGAAGATGAGTGGCGCTACCTTGGTTGTTCCGTCTGCATAGTTGATGTCAAGTGTCACTTCGATGTTGTCGTTGCTGCGCGCTTTTTGCAAAGCCACGTAGTTGCGCAGGTGTTTGATTTCTTTTTCGATCGCGATGGTATCCACATCCGCTTCGTACAAATTATATCGGAGGAGATCGGAAAACTGCACTAGCATATTCCTCGCGAGGCTGTTGCCCATGTCGATAGAACCATATACCGTATTGAGTCCATTGAAGAGGAAGTGCGGGTTGATCTGCAGGCGTAGGTATTTTAATTCTGTTTGCAGTTGGTTGATCTGGCTGTTCTTCACCTGCTCCTGTTGCTCCGCCCATTTTTGTGTTACATACAACATCGAAGTGATGACGGTGCAACATGTTCCGTAGATCAGGTTATCCCAGTAGCCACTGCTTGTTTGTGTTATTTCATCACCGAGGAGTGTTACATGCAGAAAACTGTTGTAGTGGTTCATCGAAGTAGCGTAGAGAAAAATCAAACCGATCAAGGCGAAAGCATAGGTGCTGAAGAATTTTTTGTCCAGCAGGTTGGGAATTAAAATGGAGCGGTTGGTTAATACTAGTCCTGTAAAGATAAAAAGGTGAGTGAATAGCGTACCCAAATAGGAAAAGCAAGACATCACGGTCTCACCAGTGTAAACCGGTTTCTCCACCACCAGTGCACCGATGTAGGCTGCGAGAAATAGCAGAAAAGCTGTGCGTCTCTTTGCAAACATTTCGTGAAGTTATTTCATTGAATTGATAACCGGAAATCTCCAGTTTAGTTGCTTACCTGATTTCTGCCGATTTGAAACAGCTATCATGCAAAATCTGCTTTCTATCATAAAAGTTTTTTGATGAATTCTCTGGCCCTGTTAAAATTTGCACGCAGAGATGCTAAGGCGCAAAGTAGCGCAGAGAAATTCAAAGCTTCCGGATTTCATGGGATGGCGTCTGGTTCTGTAAGATATACGTTGAAGTATCATAGGATGTTATCGAATGTCTGCGGGGCCCGTTACATTCGGTGTAACAAAATTATACAGCAGATGTCTTGTGTCTTGTATCTTATGTCTTACGTCCAAACAATTAATTGATATATGAAAAACCCCATTCAGTTCGGAGAAACTGTGCCTGGTTATTCGATCCCCGTGTTAAACGAGCGTGAGATCAGGGCGGCAGCAGGAATTATGTTTTTGTTTATTTACACCTCGCTCATGCTGATCATTTTCAAAGGCGATTTCCGACTGGTAAAATACGTGATCGCACTTTTTTTCCTGGACTTCATGATTCGGGTTTTTATCAATCCAAAATTCGCTCCTACACTGATCATCGGCCGGTTGATCGTGAGCAACCAGGTACCTGAATATGTTGGTGCAAAGCAAAAGAGATTTGCATGGGCCATTGGTGTTTTCCTGTCAGCAACGATGTTCGTTTTACTGATCGTCATGAATGTGACCGGGCCATTTACAGGTGTTACGTGTCTCCTCTGTCTTATCTTTTTATTCTTTGAGTCCGTATTTGGAATTTGCCTTGCCTGCAAAGTGTATAGGTTGATCTACGGAGAGAAAGCGCAATATTGTCCAGGCGAAGTTTGTGATGTAAAAGCAAAGCAACCCATACAGAAAACATCGGGTGCACAATTCGCAGTTGTTTTTGTTTTCATCGCACTTATTTTTCTCATGGTACGTTTCTTCTCACCGATTGTCAATGTGCCGCCTCACGACATATTCAATGGTAGCGCTAACAAGTCTGTGTCAAGATGAGACAGGGCTCACTGGAGGAATACTTCGGGCCCTTTCGTGAGAATATGATGGGCCGCGGCCAGAAGTTCAGCTTCCCTTCCGGAAAAAAAGAAATCATCTATGCCGACTGGACAGCCAGCGGCAGGGGATACCGGCCAATCGAGGACTACCTGCAAAATGAAGTACTTCCTTTTTTTGCCAATACACACACGCAGACTACTATTACAGGCACGCGGATGACGCAAGCGTACGAGCAATCAAAAGCCATCATCAAAAAACATGTGCATGCCAGTGAAGATGATATGCTGATATTCTGCGGCAGTGGAATGACATCGGCAGTCAACAAACTGCAGCGGTTGCTTGGCATACGAATACCTGAGCGATTAACGGAATACATGTGTGACGGAAGCCATCCTATGATCGATGAGGTGTTGCGGCCCGTGGTGTTTGTGACGTGCATGGAGCATCATAGCAACCATGTCTCCTGGCTTGAGACTATCGCGACAGTCGAGATCATTGCTCAAAGCGAAGAAGGAGATGTTGACCTTGAGCAATTCAAAGAACTCTTGTTAAAATACAAATCCAGGAGAAACAAGATAGCTGCAGTCACAGCTTGCTCGAACGTGACGGGCATACAAACTGCCTATCATGAGATTGCAAAATTGATTCACCGGTATGGTGGCTTATGCTTTGTTGATTTTGCCGCAGCGGCACCGTATGTACATATAGACATGCATCCTGAAGAAGAGGAGGGGCGCCTGGATGCGATCTACTTTTCGATGCACAAATTTTTGGGTGGGCCTGGTACACCCGGTGTACTTATCTTCAATCGGGAAATTTATAAGAATGCCGTTCCCGATCATCCGGGTGGCGGAACTATTCTATATAGTAATCCATGGAAGGCTCGTGAATATGTTGCCGACATTGAATCACGCGAGGATGGAGGAACTCCTCCAGTGATGCAAGGAATAAAAGCCGCCATGTGCATCAAGTTGAAAGAACAAATGGGCATTGAAAATATGCTGCAGCGTGAAGAAGAATTATTGACCCGTGTCTTTGCCCGGTTTTCTGAAATGGCCAACGTGACCGTCCTGCAAAGTAACACACGTAAAAGACTCGGCATCATTTCATTTATGGTAGAAGGCGCTCACTATAATCTGATCGTGCGGTTGCTCAATGACAAATTCGGCATTCAAACGAGAGGCGGATGCTCTTGTGCGGGCTCGTATGGTCATTACCTTTTGAAAGTTGATCAGTCACGGTCTCACAAAATATGGAATGCCATTCACTCAGGCGACTTGTCGTGCAAGCCAGGCTGGATACGATTCTCTATTCATCCCACCATGACCGACCTTGAAATTGAATTTATTATGTATGCGATTGAATCAACCGCTTCCAACTTTCAGGAGTGGATGAGAGACTACCGATATAATGCATCCTCAAATGAGTATCAACTCAAGACAGAAATAGAAACGGATGATGAAGAATGGTTAACGTCATTTTCAATGGAGCCGTACCTTTTTAGAGAAGCTTGAGTGTTGGTCGGCCAGCAATCCCAAGTGATTGGTTAAATTTAATGGACTATTTTGCGTTAGCTTACTTACAATTCATAACTAACCATGTCCAAACCAATCAACACTGCGATATTATCCTACGGCATGTCGGGCGAAGTATTTCATGCTCCGCTACTGATGGCGCATCCGGGATTTAATTTATCAACGATTGTTCAACGAACAAAGGAAACTGCAAGACAACATTACCCTTCTGTTCAAGTTGTAAAAACAGTGGAAGAAGTTTTCAATGATCCTGCTGTTGAGTTGGTGATTGTGAATGCAACCAACGAAACCCATTTTCCCTTTGCAGTGGCAGCATTGGAGGCAGGCAAACACGTGGTGGTTGAAAAACCTTTTACAGTTACCGTGAAAGAAGCAGATGATCTGATTGATCTTGCGAGAAAGAAAAACAAAATTCTCACGGTCTTTCAGAGCAGGCGCTGGGATGGTGACTTTCTTACATTGAAAAAAGTGATTGAAGGTAACATGGTGGGGAAGATTGTAGAATTCGAAGCGCACTATGATCGCTTTCGCAATTACATTGAGCCCAACACCTGGAAAGAGGAGCAGGGTGTGGGTAAAGGAATTCTCTACAACCTCGGCTCGCATATGCTTGACCAGGTGTTGATTTTGTTTGGTAAACCTGATGAGATTGATGCACGCATCGGTACACAGCGACCGGGTGGGAGAGTAGATGATTTTTATGACATCCGCCTTCAGTACAACGATTTTCATGTGATCGTAAAGTCGAGTTATCTGGTGCGAGAAGCAGGACCACGTTATATTTTGCATGGCACACAAGGATCATTTATTACGCCTGCGGGTGTTGATCCGCAGGAACAAGCACTGAAGGAGAAGAAGATTCCCGGCAGTGCTGGTTGGGGAACGTATGAGAAGGAACAATGGGGCAAATTGAACACTACGATAAATGGCTTGCATGTGGAAGGAAAAATCGAAACTATCCCTGGCAACTACATGGGGTTCTATCAAAATTTGCACGAGGTGATCCGCGAAGGCAAAGAGTTGGTTGTAAGACCGGAGCAAGCACGTGATGTGATTGCGGTGATTGAAGCGGCTTATGAGAGTAACCGGTTGAGAGAAGCCGTGAGATTCACATCCGGTTAGTGAGTATATGCCTGTTAGCACGATTAATCCAAGCAATTTTCTAAGCTCGTAGATACGATTTTTTTTGGCGGCTCGTTTAGCTTACATAATTCGAAAATCTATGACCTTTTGGATTGCAAAAACGGGACGTTTTTTTTCACTACTTTCACTTACATCCCTTGCTTTGCTCACAGATTGTTGCACAAAGAATAGTGAAGCGCCTATTTGCAGTCCTTTGCCAACTGGGAATATCTCCGCGAGTATTGGTGGTGCATTGTTGTTCAGTCCAATTTCTGTTTTTGTCGCTGGCAACTATGCTTATGTGATAAGTGTCGGTGCTGCAGGAAGTGGTTCTGCGTTGGAGATAATAGATATCAGCAATCCTGCAGTGCCGATGCATAAAGGGAGTCTTGTAGATGGCGTTGGTGGTGCGCTCCTAAATTACCCTCAATCGATTTACGTTTCAGGCAACTATGCATATATAGCGAGCGCTCGTAGTAATGCACTGGAAATTATAGATGTAACAGACCCCACAGCTCCGTTTCACAAAAGTAGTTTGACAAATGGCACTGGAGGCGCAATGTTGGATTATCCATTATCAGTTTTTGTTAGTGGGCATTTTGCATACGTCACAGCTATGGGAAGCACAACAAGTAATGGAACCTTTAATGGTACTCTTGAAATCGTAGATGTTACAGATCCGGCAACGCCCGCTCACAAAGGCAGCATTACAAATGGAGATCAAAACGCCTTGCTATATAACCCCTCTTCGGTTTTTGTTGTATCGAATCTGGCCTATGTAGCAAGTGCTGGCAGTGTAGCTTTGGAGATAATTGATGTAGCAGATCCTTCCGCGCCTGCGCATAAAGGTAGCTTAAGTAATGGCGAAGGAGGTGCGCTATTAAATCGTCCTGTGTCCGTCTTTGTTGCAGGTGGCTTAGCATATGTAGGAGGAATGGGAGACTCGAATGGATCAAACAACGGATTGGAAATTATTGATGTTACCAATCCTGCCGTACCCACTCACAAAGGAAAGATTAATGATGGTAGCCGGACAGGTGGTTTCTTGTCAGTATTTGTTTCGGGAAACTATGTTTACACGGTGAGCAGGGGTGGTTCAGCGTTAGATATTTTCGATGTGGTCGATCCTACCACGCCAATTCTTAAGGGGAGTGTAACGGATTTGTCAAACACTAATAACGTCAAAATAGCTGCACCAACATCTGTGTTCGTCTCGAATGACCACATCTATGTGACTGGCTCTTTTGAAAACGCACTTCAGATATTTGAAGCATCAAACTGCAAATAGTCGTTTTAAAAGCTCCTTACCAGCGTTTACCAGCTGAGTTGAACTTAGCAACCATGGATACTAAAGAACGGAGCTAATCCAATTAGTCACTTGCTCATAAAACAAAGGAATTGAGTCAGGATAAGCGAGTGCGCAAAAAACCAACCCGTAAAGCGCACCATATAAATGCGCATCGTGATTGACATTGTCGTTTGCCTTTTTTCCTTGATAGTAAGTATAAGCCATGTAGCCGATGCCAAATACAAAGCCAGGCATGCATAGGGCAAAGTAAATACAAATGGATTGCAGTGGTTGAAGCAGGATGAATACGAAGATCACAGCTCCTACGCCACCCGATGCACCGAGGGCATTGTAGTCGCGGTTATCTTTTTGTTTGAGGTAGGTTGGCAGATCGGAAATCACAATGGCTGAGAGATAGAATAAAATGAAAATGCCCTGGCCTGCTTCTCCAAACAGGTAATGAAAGGCATCTTCCACCGCATTGCCGAAGAAGTAGAACGCAAACATATTCCACAATAAGTGCATGTGGTCTTTGTGAACGAATCCTGAACTGATGAAGCGAAAGTATTGATGGTTTCTCTTGATCAGGTATGGATTCATCATCAGCTTGCCCAGCCGTTCTGGTTTGTTGAAAGCGTAAAAGCTGACCGCTACGGTAATGCAGATGAGGAGGATGGTAGAGCTCACGGTGATGAATTATGATTTCAAGGAGGCAATGTTAGTGAATTAAGTCTTGATTTTGGTGGAGATAAATTCAAATCGAAGCAAACGGGCAAAGAATTCAAAAGGACCTTCCAACTTTGATTATGTTGCAACCAACATCCATACTTCCACCATCCATTATCTTACTCTGTTCTGCACTGGGAGAGTGGAGGAACAGTGTAAGAAGTCCGATCCCGTTCGAATGAAACAAGGAAGGGGATTCCTACCTTCAAACGCAAAACCCAGGTTTACCCAAAATCAGAAGATACACGCAGGGAAAGTTCAGAATGTGCCTGCAAATGCATTTTCGGAACACCGAGTAGTGTGAACTGAGCCAGCATTACTTGCAATTAAAACTTCAACGTAAACACCGTCCTCACATCCAACTCCGATTCTACAGTAATCGATCCGTTGTGCATCTGCATGATCTGGCGCGAAAGTGCGAGGCCGATTCCTGATCCGGTTTTTTTGGTCGTGAAAAAAGGAACAAAGATTCGGTTGATGGCTTCAGGAATAATGCCGGGGCCGTTGTCTGTCACTTCGATCACCACTGCATTCTCCGTGTACTTGCCAACCAGTTCAATCTTTGCGTTTTCAATTTGGCTCAGCGATTCGATTGCATTCTTCACCAGGTTGATCAACACTTGCTCAATCATTTCTTCATCGGCCTGGATGGTGAGATAGTCGCTTTCGCAGGTTGCATCAAATTGAATGTGTTTTGTTTTCAACTCCTGCTTCATAAAGCTCGAAGTTTTGTCGATCAAATCTCTGACACGAACGGTCTTGAATTTCGGTTGTGGCAGCGAAGTGTATTCGCGGTAAGCATCGATGAATTTGATCAAGCCTTTGCTCCGGTTTTCTATCGTGGTCAACCCTTCGCGCAAGTCATCAGCTCCTTCGGCTTTCATTTCATAGTTGTCGCCATTCTTTACCATATCCTGATCAAGAATTTCACGCAGTGTGGAAGTGAGCGAAGAAATAGGAGTGATGCTGTTCATGATTTCATGACGCAGCACACGTGTGAGGTTTTGCCAGGCATCAAGTTCTTGTTTCTGCAATTCGCTTTGAATGTTTTGCAGTGTAATCAGTTTTACGGTGCTGTTTCGGATACGTAGTTCAGTGGCTTGAATGGTCAACTGAAAATCGATGCCTTTGTACAAAGTGCCCTTACCGGGCTCTACTTCTTTAAGAGCATTAAATAGACTTTTGTTTTGACCTTCCAGTTCACCGATGTTTTTCATGTTGGCGATGCCGATGAAACGTTTTGCGTTGGCATTCATCAACTGCATGTTGCCTTCGGTATCGAATGAAAGAATACCGGTGCGCACCTGTTGCACCACCGTATTCAGATATTGCCAGTTCTCTTCTTTCTCTGACCGCGCTTTTCGGAAAGCTTCCAATACTTCATTGAACGATTCATTCAAATCGCGAAAACTTTTCCCGAGTTGATTGTCGTTGGCAAAGCCCGAGGCAAAATCTGAATAGCGCACCGATTCCAAAAAGCGGGTAAGCTTGCGATTGGTTTGGGAAACAAAACGATAAATATCAATGAGCTGAAAAACAATAATAACGGTGGTGAGTCCCGCAGCAAAGATCATGTTGGGACGGCTAAACATGAACATCGCCAGCGACATGTTGAGCCCAAGTAGCAGTACTCTGATGATCGTGCGGATGCGGAAATCTTTCATTTAGGATTGGTGGATTTTAGAATTGCGGATTGGAAGATTGTAAATTCTCAAAGAGAAAAAATCTTTCAATCTGAAATCTTTCAATTTCACAATATTTAGAGTCCATGTTTTTCTAATCTGCGATACAGTGACGAGCGGGTGAGGCCGAGTTCGTTCGCGGCTTGGGTGATGTTGCCGTTGTATTTCTTCAAAACTTTTCGAATCAATAATTTCTCTACTTCCTCCAGATTATATTGATCGAGATTTACGGGTTGATCATTTTCTTTTGCCGATGAAACGGTAAAGTTAAAATCTTCCGGTTGTAATACATTGGTGGTGCTTAAAATGATCGCTCTTTCAAGTCCATGTTGCAGCTCTCGGATATTTCCAGGCCAGGTGTGCTTCGTCATTCGTGCCAGCGCGGCATCACTGATTTTTGAAATCGTTTTTCCATACTTGCCTGCATAGTGTTTCAAAAAGTGATTGGCGAGTAAAGGAATATCTTCGATGCGTTCACGAAGTGGTGGAATTTCAATTTCGATAGTGTTGATGCGATACAACAAATCCTGGCGGAACCGATTTTCTTTCACCATTTCATACAGCGGCATATTTGTAGCGCAGATCAGCCGGATGTTCACGGGCGTATCTTTGTTTGAACCCACACGACTTACTTTCCTGTTTTGCAAAACGGTGAGAAGTTTCGCCTGTAGAGGCATCGACAAATTTCCGATCTCATCTAAAAACAAAGTTCCCTGGTTGGCGAGTTCAAACCTTCCGGGGCGATCTTCCTTTGCATCGGTAAATGAGCCTTTCTTGTGACCAAACAGTTCGCTTTCAAAAAGTGTCTCGGTGATCGACCCCAAATCAACACTCACAAAAGATTCATTGTGTCTTGCCGAGTGACGATGAATTGCCCGCGCAATCAGTTCTTTCCCGGTGCCGTTTTCTCCGAGTATCAAAACGTTTGCGTCTGTCTGCGCTACACGTTCGATGGTCTGAAAGATTTTTTGCATGGCAGCGCTCTGCCCGATGATCTCACTGAACTTTTCGTTGATCGCTTTATTGATCTCCTGGTTTTTAATGGTGAGCGTCTCTACTTGATCACGCGTTTCGCGCAAGCGCATGGAAGAATAAAGTGTGGCAAGCAACTTTTCATTTTCCCACGGCTTCAATACAAAGTCAGTAGCTCCCGCTTTGATTGCTTTCACCGCCATCTGCACATCGCCATACGCAGTGATGAGTACCACTACGGCACTCGGATCGGCTTGTAAGATTTTTTCGAGCCAGTAATATCCTTCGCTGCCACTGCTCACATCTTTGGTGAAGTTCATGTCGAGCAGGATGACATCGTAATCTTCATGAGACATCAATGACGGAATACTCTCCGGATTTTTTTCAATGTCCACCTGGGCGAAATGCCTTTTCAAAAACATTTTGGCGGCCTTCAATAAGTCTTCGTTGTCGTCAACGATCAGGATTTTTCCTTGCTTGGGTTCTTGCATGTTTCTAATTTGAGGATGTGAGGATGCGATGATTTGAAAATTTGAAGATTTGAGAATTTGAAAATTGGATGCTCATTGCTTCACCTGTTTTGTATGATTTCCAAAAAGTTTAAACTGCTGAGCTTAGCGAGTTTATAAAGAGATATGCCGATGCTTGGCGAATTTCCTTTACCCTCAAATTCCCTCATTTTCAAATTTTCAAATCGATTAATCAATATTGATACCGATGGTGAGAAACGCCTTGTTTTCAGATTTTTCTATGTTTTTGCCTTAAAGCTATGAATTTTTTTGTCCGCATGCGGACAGGGTCGTTCACATTTGAACTTGCGAAATAGCGCGAATAGTCGCATTTCGGGCTGAATTGTAGGTTATCCTGTTGGCACATTTGTTGGCATTGTGCCACCGAAATCATAAATACTTTCATGGACAAAAAGATTGAAAAGAAGAATTGGACTGTTAAAAAGGTGTTGACCTATGGTGGTTCCGGGGCTTTGGTTTTATTCATTGCCTATCAATTTATTTTTGCCGACAGGCGCCCCACGTTCAAAACGGAAAAAGATAAACTCACCATTTCTGATGTGAAGATGGGGCAGTTTAAAGAATACATTCCGCAGACCGGAACGGTAGAACCTGCGCGCACGGTGTATCTCGATGCGATTGAAGGTGGGAATATCAAACGCGTGATCCGTGAAAGTGGCGCCTTGGTTAAAAAGGGAGATCCAATTATAGAAATTTCAAATCTTAATCGAGAGATCGCTGTGCTGCAGCAGGAATCTGACCTTGTGCAGAGCATTAACCGTTCGCGCGATACCAGGCTTGGATTGTTGAACAGTGATTTGAACCAGCGCCAGACGCTGGCACTTATCGATAATCAGATCGCCATTTATAAACCTCAATATGAGCGTCAAAAAATTCTGTTCGAGAAAAAGCTGATTGCGAAACAAGATTTCGAGCAAACAAAAGCTAATTATTTATACAACGAGGAGCGCAGAAAAATTACTTATGAAGCCTATAAAAGAGATTCCATGAGTCATGTGTTGTCATTGCGCGATATCGATATTTCTGAAAACAGAATGAGACAAAACCTTGAATCGGTAAGAACGATTTTGGACAACTTAAATATTAAAGCGCCCATCGATGGCCAGCTTTCCACTTCCGTTCACTGGGAGATAGGTCAGGCCGTTACACAAGGTCAGCGCCTTGGTCAGGTGGATGTGGTGGGTAGTTATAAAGTGCGCGTGCCAATTGATGAATTGTATTTACCAAAAATTTCGGTTGGCCTTCCGGCAACAACAGACTTTGCAGGTAAAACATATAATCTTGAGATTACTTACATCTATCCTAACATTGTGAACGGACGCTTTGAAGTAGATATGAATTTTGTTGGCGAGACGCCACAAGGACTCAGGCGTGGTTTGTCAATGCGTATGCGCATTGAGTTAGGTCAGCCTTCAGAGGAATTGCTTTTGCCAATCGGTGGATTTTATAAAGATACAGGTGGCAATTGGGTGTTCATCATGGAAGGCGGTAACCGTGCGGTGAAGCGTGAAGTGAAGCTTGGCCGCAAGATGGGATCAGAGTATTTTGAAGTGCTGGAAGGTCTGAAGCCGGGTGATAAGGTAATCACTTCATCGTATGAGAATTTTGGAAATAACGAAGTATTGATACTTTATTAATGAAAATAAAAAGGCGCGGCTGCAACTAATTCAATAAAGTAGCGTCTTATGCGTTGTAACCTTTGACAAAAAAAAGAGTAATCCTTAAAACTAAAACCAAACCCGATTCATCTAACCATTAATTATAAGCTATGATTAAATTAAAGAACCTCGAGAAAGTCTATACTACCGAAGAAGTAGAGACAACGGCATTGAACAATATCAACATGGAGATCAAAGATGGTGAGTTCGTTGCCATCATGGGGCCTTCCGGTTGTGGTAAATCAACTTTGTTGAACATCCTCGGATTGTTGGACAATCCTTCCGGAGGTGAATATTATTTCGGTGATCACGAAGTATCAAAATATTCGGAGCGCCAGCGTGCACAGTTACGCAAAGGCTCTATCGGCTTTGTGTTCCAGAGCTTCAACCTGATTGACGAGTTGACGGTATTCGAAAACGTTGAGCTTCCGTTATTATATATGAAGGTTCCTTCTGATGAGCGCAGAAAGAGAGTAGAAGAAGTGCTGGAGCGCATGAACATCATGCACCGCAGAAATCACTTTCCTCAACAGCTTTCAGGTGGTCAGCAGCAGCGCGTGGCGATTTCACGTGCCATCGTAGCAAAACCAAAAGTGATTCTGGCCGATGAACCTACAGGTAATTTGGATTCGGCAAACGGTGAAGAAGTGATGAAACTGCTTTCACAATTGAATGAAGAAGGAACAACGATTTTGATGGTGACGCACTCGCCCTACGATGCAAACTACGCACACAGAATAGTGAACCTGTTTGACGGTAAGGTGGTAACAGAAAACATCAAAGAACATTTCCACATTTAATAACTTCAGGAACGGTCAGTTTCCTGATACGTTCTCATAGTTTAGGTTTAGGTTAAAAACAAATCCCGTCTTCAGCGGGATTTGTTTTTTGAAAGCTTTTCAATTTGCCACCGCAGATGTATTTTGATGGTAATGCTTATTTACCTAAATAGGTGATATGGATCAAATTGAAGAATTAAAGCGAGAGCTATCAATACTGCCTGATGGTAATTATGACGAAAGTAAATTGATTGATTCATTTTCTAACGACAATCTTCTTTTTAAAAGAATACTGAAAATAATTTTCCTTGGTAAACTCTTAATTTACTTCAATCCGGATTTAAAAAAGTCTGATTCAATTGAATTGTATTTCCCAAGAAAGTGGCGTAGAGAAGAGGTAAAAGAATTTGAAGAAGCGATCAATTTAGAGGCTCCTAAAATGACCTTATCAAACCCCAGAATTAATATTTTACTAGCATCGTTCGCGATTCCACTAATAAGTTTTTTAGTGATCTTCTTCTTTCAGATTGAATATCTTCTTATTCCTGCTAGCCTGCTTGGTTTTGGTATCTACATATTTTTAGCCACACTACCGGCAATTATGATCGGTTTAATTTTTCCTCGCTTTTTTAACCCTTTGGATTGGCCTGAAATTAAAGACGTTGATGATTTCCTGGATTTTGTGGTGATAAGAAATTGGGAAGAGTACCGGAAGGATTCTTTTTCGAAGACATTAATAGAATTGAAAAAAATGAATCTATTAATCTGAACACTGCATCGTTCACTTGTGGACAGCGCTCGAATGCTGTTCGCGAAATCCAATCTGATTCAAAAGAATTTTCTCACTGGCATATTTATTGGCACTGGCATGCAACCCTTAGCATGCTCTAACGTCTTAGAACCAAACTCACCCACCATGATCAAGAATTACCTGCTCATTACCTTTCGGAGTCTGATGAAGAATAAGTTGTTTATTCTTATCAACGTATTCGGAATGGGCATTGCCATCGCCTGTTGTATCACGGCTTATTTGAATTGGGAATACAGCGCCACCTGGGACAAGTCACAAAAGAATGCGAAGAATATTTATCGTGTTCAATTCTGGCGTGATTTCCAGGGGAAAAGTGATCGCTATGGAATGGCACCTATGCCGCTGGCAAATTACATCAAGCAGAACTTCAAAGATGTAAAGAAAGTGGTGCGCTATATGTCATCGTATTGCGACATGCGCATTGGCGAAGAAGTCTTTGGCGATCAAACGGTGTTTGCCGATTCAGCTTATTTCCAATTGTTTTCTTATGAGTTGAAAAGCGGATCATTTGAAAACTTTTATGATAAGGGAAAGATTTTCATCAGCGATGAGATCGCGCGCAAATATTACAACACAGAAGATGCAGTTGGTAAACCGCTCACGCAGATTGTGCTGGGTGCGGATGGCGTACGCAGACCAAAAGAATACGAAATTGGAGGCGTGTTCAAAAAACTCCCGATGAACACGAGCCTTGGAGCGGATGTGATAACCCTTTTTGATAATTTCTGGGACATTAACCTTGATAAAGACCTTTCCGAAACAAGCTGGAAGAAATGGTCGCATGTGTTGTTTCTGGAAATAGATGATCCTTCACGGGTAGCGTCAATTACGCAACAACTTCAGCAATACGTGGAGCCGCAAAACAAAGTACGCGAGGACTTCAAAGTCACATCTTATTACCTGGAAAACTTTGATGGCATGATGCACCGCAATCGTGCCAACCCACGCGTTGACAGCGATTATCTTGGTGGTGGGATTCCCGATGAGGCGGTTACCGTACCTGCAATTATGGGAGTAATGCTTTTGTTGCTGGCGTGTTTTAATTTCACAAATACTTCTATTGCTATTTCAAGCAGGCGTTTAAAAGAAATTGGTATCCGCAAAGTGATGGGAGGAATGCGCAAGCAATTGGTCATGCAGTTCTTGGGCGAGAATTTGATTTTGTGTTTACTCGGCTTACTTGCAGGTCTGCTCATTTCAGAGTGGATGGTGCCTGCTTACGATTCATTGTGGCCGTGGCTTGAGTTACACCTGAGCTATTCGGAGAACGCAGGATTTCTTTTATTTCTTGTTGTGTTGTTGGTGATCACCGCTTTGGTAGCTGGTTCATATCCCTCTTTTTATATCACATCATTCGAACCAGTCAGTATCCTGAAAGGCAAGGCGAAATTTGGCGGCACCAATTGGTTCACACGCTTTCTGTTGGGTGGACAGTTTGTGATCTCATTATTGTCGATCATCATGGGTGTAGCATTTTATATGAACGGACAATACCAAAAGAATTACGATTTGGGCTTTGCAACAAGCGGGGTGGTTTCTGCGTGGGTGAATAATGAAGGCGGTTACAATACTTACCGCGATGCGTTGGCTTCCAATAAGGACATTAAAGTAATTGCAGGAACAAAAAATCATGTTGCCAATTCGTGGTACAACGATCCTGTCAAGTATGAGGCACTTGAAAAAGAGGTTGACATCGTTGACATTGGCGACAACTACATGGAAGCGATGGATATGACTTTGCTTTCAGGTAGGAAATTTCAGCCGGAGTCAGAAACGGACCGGAAGGAATCTGTTTTGGTGACGGAAGAATTCGTAAAACAATTTGGGTGGAAAGACGATGCCATTGGAAAGCGCGTGGTGTGGATGGATACTGTTCAACTTTATGTGATTGGTGTCGTGAAGGATGTTTATGCGCGCGCGCTTTGGATGCCCATTCAGCCCATGATGTTTCGCTACGCTCCAAAACAAAGTTATCAGCAACTGATCGTGAAAGCGGATTTGGACAAAGTTGTGGCCGTAAATGAATTCATGGAAAAGAAATGGAAGGAGGTTTTCCCAAACACACTTTATTCAGGACAACTTATTGATCAAAAACTAAGTGAGACTAACGAAATCAACCGCAATGTTTCCATTATGTTTGGCTTTCTTGGTTTCTTCGCTGCGCTGATGACGGCTATCGGATTGTACACACTCGTGTCGTTAAACATCGTGAAGAAGATGAAAGAGATTGGAGTGCGGAAGGTGCTTGGTGCTTCGGTTGGAAATATTGCCGGAGTAATTAATATGGAGTTTGTCATTAACCTTGGCATCGCCACGGTCATTGGTGGGGCATTGGGATTTCTGATGGCCAACTGGTTGATGGATGCAATCTGGGAATATTATTTGAAAATGAATTTAGTGACACTCCTGTGGTCAGTGCTTGCGATGGTGATGATAGCTGTGTTGGCAGTGGGATATAAAACTGTTACAACTGCTTCGCTCAATCCAACGAAGACGTTGAGAGACGAGTAATTTCGATTAGTAGTTTGTGCAGGAACGAATCGTGGCGCTGATTTGGGCGATTTCTCTTTTTTCATAGAGTGATGAACATGCGCGGCCAGACTGTATACGATTTTTCACAATGATTGCTCGAACATTAGGAAGGTAGAAATCGCGAAGCGATTTCCACCCAAAGTTTGGTTCGCGACCGCAGGTCGCGAACCTTTTTTGTCGCGCGACTGCGCTCTTTGTAAGGGTGATAAAAGTTCAGCCACGCGAATTTGGTTCGCTTTGCAAAATAACTTCTCCGAGACGCAAAGAAATTGCAACCATTCACAAAAGCTTGTCGTTGAAGTGAGCTTTTGAAAACTTACCTGGAATTTTTCGTCTCTGATAAATTCTTCTCAAAAAAAATTTCTCATGCAACCGTACGCACTCATTGCGCATCTTACAAATGTTTGAATTTATTTTTCGACAAACTGTAACAACTAAAATTTCTTTGCGTCTAACCACGTGTCCCTTTAAAACCAACTAGTATGTTTAAAAATTATTTTGTTGTGGCTCTGCGAAACATTCGCAAGCACAAATTTTTCGCAGCGATTAATATCCTGGGCATGACCATCGGTATTACTGCCTGCTTATTTATTACCCTGTACATCATCAATGAGTTCAGCTTTGACAAATTCCATGCAAACGCTGATCGTATTTATCAGGTGGGACTGCATGGAAAGATTGGCGGTCAGGATGTGCGCGTTACCAACACGTGCCCTCCGATGGCAGCAGCTCTTGTTTCTGACATCCCTGAAGTAGAGTCATCAACGCGGTTGAATAGCTGGGGAAGACCTACATTGCGAAACGGAGAGATTGCCTTCGATGAAGAAAAGGTTTACGCTGCTGATAGTAATTTCTTTAAGTTTTTTTCTTTCAAGTTACTTTCGGGAAACCCTGAGACAGCACTGAAAAATCCAGCTTCGGTTGTGCTGACAGAAAAAATTGCGAAGAAATACTTTGGTAATGAGAATCCACTGGAAAAGATGATTGTCATTGGCAACGATAAGAAGACTTATAAAATCACTGGCGTAGCCGAGGATTGCCCAAAAAATTCTCATTTCATTTTCAATGTGCTTGTGTCTGCCACTTCGGATGATAATTTGAAACAGAATATCTGGCTTAACAATGGCATGTGGACTTACTTCACACTTCGGCCAAATACAAACGTGAGCGCAGTTGAAAGTAAATTTGAAAATCTTGTTGAGAAATACATTGGACCAGAGATTGAACGCTTCATGGGCACAAGCCTGAAACAATTTCGTGAAGCAGGCGGAGCTTACGGATATTATACAACCAAAATTACCGACATCCATTTGAAGTCAACTTCACAAGGTGACATTGAGCCGGGTGGAAACATGATGTACATCTATTTCTTCGGTGGCATTGGAATTTTTATCATGGTAATTGCGTGCATTAACTTCATGAACTTATCCACGGCACAATCTGCCGGACGTGCAAAAGAAGTGGGGTTGCGCAAGACTCTTGGCTCATTGCGCGGGCAAATGATCCGGCAATTTTTAGCGGAGTCGATGTTGTACAGTTTATTCTCCATCTTGGTTGCCGTGGTGTTGTGCTGGTTATTGTTACCTGCCTTCAATACTCTTTCTGGAAAGGAACTGGTGCTGGCTGACCTTGCTAATCCCTGGTTCGTGACAGGTATTGTTGCCCTATTAATTTTTGTCGGATTCACTGCGGGTAGCTACCCTGCATTTTATCTTACCTCGTTTAGCGCGGTGGAGGTATTGAAGGGAAAGGTAAGAGCAGGGTTCAAAAGCAAAGGCATACGCAGTGCGTTGGTTGTGTTTCAGTTTGCGATTTCCATCTTTCTCATCATTTTCACTTCCGTAGTATATGATCAGATTCAGTTCATGCAAAATCAACAGATGGGCATCGATAAAAGGAACGTGATGATCCTTCACAGTATGCACCGGCTGGGAAATAACAAAGACGCTTTTCGAAATGCTTTGTCGCAGCAACCGGGCGTTTCCAAAACTAGTTTCACGAACAGTACATTTCCGGGAGTGAATAACACCACCATCGTTCGTTCAGCCAGATCGGAGCAAGATCATATCTCAGGAATGTACTATGCGGATTTTGATCACCAGGAAGTTTTAAAATTTGACATGAGGGACGGAAGATATTTCTCCAAGGAGTTTCCATCCGATTCTACGGCAATTGTTATCAACGAAGCTGCCGCGAAGGAATTTGGTTTCGAAAAAGCTGCAGGCGAGGAGGTACTCTATAATAATGGTGACTCCGTCTTCCATAAGTATCGGGTCATTGGTATCGTGAAGGATTTTAATTTCGAAACGTTCAAAGACAAAGTGAGGCCCTTGTGTGTTTTACTCGCAAAAAATTCAAATAATTTATTGATCCGTTATGATGGTAATGCGCAAGCTACTGTTGATAACGTGACCAAACTTTGGAAACAATATTCAAATGGTGAACCGATTGAGTATGCCTTTATGGATGAGGATTTCGACAAACTTTTTCGGTCTGAACAGCGCATGGGTCAGATATTCAGTGTGTTCTCCGGCCTCGCCATCTTCATCGCATGTTTGGGTTTGTTTGCGTTGGCCGCCTTTACTGCGGAACAGAGAACAAAGGAAATCGGCATTCGCAAAGTGATGGGCGCATCGGTAGGTTCATTGTCACTCGTGCTTTCTAAAGAATTTATTTTACTGGTGTTGATTGCCTTCGTTCCGGCTGCGTCAGTGGCGTGGTGGGTATCTCATCAGTGGCTGAGTGGCTTCGCGTTTAGAATAGATATTAACCCAATGATTTTTGTAGCAGCCGGAATGGCAGCGCTTCTCATCGCGTGGTTGACGGTGAGTTATCAATCTTTGAAAGCAGCAAGAGCCAATCCGGTTAATTCATTAAGATACGAATGATGATGTGATGAGTGATAAAATGGTTTCAGTGATGGAGCCATTTTTTTTGACTAACCCTGATTCAATATAGGGTTCATTCGATCTGTATATGCTTTCAGTGCAAGTTGATAATCTTCTTTTGAAAGTTGAATGGATGCTGGTGAGTTTAAGTTTGATTTAGCAAACTTACTCTGCAGAAATTTCAAAATTTCTTTTTGTTCGGTGCTGTAATAGATTCTCTTCTTTCCGCTAAACTTCTCATGATACCAGGTCTTGAATTCAGACGAAGTGTGGAATCGATTTCCATTCTGACAAACCAAACCGATTGAGTTTAAACGTGTGAGGCTGTTTACCAATTCCTGGTGTGTAATGATGGCGTGGTTGACATAATCGGAATAGGCTATGATGTTACTTAGTTCGGCTTCACTTTTTACTTCCGAGTGGAATACGGATTGAAGCACCCACACATCGTTGAAAATCGAAAATCATAACTTAATCTGTTTCTGTCAATGAGCAGGGAGAATGATTGTAAAGGCAGTTCCTTTTCCAAATGCACTTTGAACGGAAATAGAACCTCCCATTTTTTCAAGCGACTTTTTTACGAGGTATAGCCCAAGACCGTTTCCAACACTGCGCGATGATCCGCGAAAATATAAATCAAATATTTTAGGAAGATGATCTTCTTCAATGCCGATCCCATTGTCTTCAAATTTGATGGCTATTTGGTTTTCCTGAATTTGGCAGGAGATGCGTGTGAATGGTTTATCTACCAGGTCGGGGCGTATGAATTGAATGGAGTTTTCAATCAGGTTTTTCACCACGATGGTAAACAGAGTCTCATTCACTTCCATCACTGCATTATTGCAATCCGATCTGAAGTCGATTTCTTTTTTTTGAATGTCTTGTTCAAAGCCGATAACTATTTTTTGAATGAATTGATCCAGCCAGATTTTTTCTTTTGTTTCGTCCACCTGGTTCAGTTCGTAGATCATGCGCATTTTGTACAGCATGCTGTCCATACTTTTGGCAGTGGATGAAACCAGTCCAAAAATTTCGTGAGCTACCGGATCTTTTACCAAGAGATTAAACACATTATCCAAACCAAGTATAGTGCTGATCGGTCTTCGTATGTCATGCGAGGCGCGATATATAAATGTGTCCAATTCCTGGTTTTTCTTTTCGAGCTCGAGCGTTCGTTCTTTTACCAGTTCTTCCAGAGAGGTGTTCAGCGTTTCGATTTCTTCTTTTTGATGGACCACCGTTTCATGCTGACTTTGTATTTCTTCCAGCATTGATTCGATTTCATCATTCTTTTCTTTTAAAATCAGACCATCGCGTTTCTTTTCACTGTACCTGCGATAAAACAGTATCGATGAAAACAAGAGCAAGCTCAGCACAAGTGAAGCAGAGATGATTAAAAGATTGCGAAACTCAAGTTGTTTTTCCTGCAAGAGACTTTTGTTTTTCAGTAGCTCGATGTTCTGCTCGCGCTCGGCAAGACTTGCTTTGCTGATTGCTTTGGTCAGATTGATGGGCTTTACCACCTTATCAATAGAATCGCGCACTTCAATGGCTTTCAGCTGATATTGATAGGCTTCTTCAAATTTCCTGTTTGCCGCAGCCAACTTTGACTTCATTGTGTAATACTGACGGGCAAATCCATCATAAACCGGCTTTCTCCAGAGCGTGGCAGAATCAAGATAGTGATTGGCAAAATCGTAACGATTCATTTTGAGGTAAATCTTTGCAAGAAGGATGGCTGAGTTTGCTGCATTGTGAAATTCTTTTGCCCGCTTGCTCACCCAGATGTCATACTTTGCGCCTTCAATGGCCTTCGGAAAATCCTCCATATCAAAATAAATGAGTGCGGTATTTCCGATTACTAACCCTTCCATGAATTCATCTCCTTTACGTTGAGCAATGCTTTTTGTTGAATCAAAAAACACCAATGCTTTTTTATATGACTTTAACCTGTACCAAACCAGTCCGGAAGTATTCCATGAATTAATCCAGATATTCCACATATAACCTTGCGGCCCGCCCGGCATCAAGCGACTGAGTGAATCTACTTTTCTGCATTCGGCAAGACACTTCGGGTATTCGTCATTTTTGAAATATAGTTCGCCAAGCAGTGAGTGACCTTGTACTTGTGCCTCCAGGTCGTGGCGCAGTTCAAATCGCTCAAGCTGAGAGGTGAGCACGTCCAAAGCTTTTCCAGGTTCACCAACTTTTGAATATAGGTCAGCTAACGTGTTGGTGATGTCAACATCTTTTGATGAGGCTACATCCTGCGAGCGTGCCAACGCATATTCGAGCAACTTGATGGCTGGTCTGTAAATGGTTCGATCACGCAGATAGAATCCGATTGTCCAAAAAGATAATAGTTGTGTTTCTTTATTTGCTACCGAAAGAATTTGCTCTTCCAAATCTGAATCAAGAGCCGATAATTGTTGTGAGGATAGCTCGGCCAATTCAGCGACTTTCTCTTTCAGATGCCGCGCAAGCCCGGTGGTATCTTTTGAAAAGTCAGACAATTCCAGTTTTACAGATTGTGCGTAACTGGTGAACACGCAAAAGACAGACACGAGTCCAATGATTGCCGGTTTCATTAACTTGTAGGACATTCAAAATTTCTCTTAAAATAATAATTAATCGGCTGATTGTAAGTATCAGTGGTTGGTGATCAAACAGAAATTTTGCATTCGCTGACTTTTCTCTGTTTCAATCGGATGTTATGAGGTTGACTGCTGCCGTAAAAAATGCTCAGTCGGTTTTAAATATTGCTTGCAGCAATTTAAAATTCTCGTCATCGAAGCACGCAAGGATTATTTTATTGAATGCCTGGTTATGATTCAAATATTCGTTGATTGTAGTAGCTACTATTTTTGCTGCGCGTTCTTTCGGGAAACCATAGATACCGGTGCTGATGTTTGGAAACGCGATGGACTTGCAGCCGTTTTCTTCTGCAAGCTTCAAAGAATTTCTATAGCATGATGCCAGCTTTCCATCTTCGCCTTTTGTTCCTCCGTTCCATACCGGGCCAACAGTGTGAATCACAAAGTTTGAAGGCAACCTTCCTGCCTTTGTGATCACGGCTTCCCCTGTTTTGCATCCACCTTGCTTCGCGATAATCTTTCGGCATGCTTCTAAAATCTCCGATCCGCCTGCGCGATGAATGGCACCATCTACACCGCCACCACCAAGCAATGAAGAGTTGGCAGCATTGACAATCGCATCCACTTTCAATTTGGTGATGTCGGCTTTTATGATCTCAACGCGAGGTGTCATCACTTTTTGATGCTGTATTTATTACAATGGTTCCTGCCAGCTTGTCGTTGATGGTGCGACCGCGAGGATCAATTTTCATGGAAGTCATCTCTGCTATACACCATCCAATATAAAGCACAAAGGGCAAAGCAGATAGATTGATAAACCATGCCGAGTTGCTACCCTTGAACAAGAAAGTGAAAAACCACGAAACCAAAAGTAACATAGTTGGCACCGATTCACGCTTGAATGACTGCGCCATGCTCACTGAACCTTCGCTCTTAAAATCAACCACTTTAATGTTAATCAATTTCTTGCCTATCGTCTGTCCGTATTTTCCTGTGGCTACAATCATGTAGAGGTAAGGCAGCATCATGACAAATATGGAATTTGAACCGATGACCTCATCGAGGTGGATAGCTTCGATAAAAGTGTTTGCCGCTGTGATCACCAGGATATCGATGACCAGTGCAAGCGCACGAAGATTCACCGTTTCGTATTTGTTCATGGTTAAATATATTTTAAGTTACTGATTTCGCGCAAATTAAATTCAATACGTTCTTCAATAGCAACCTTGGATAACGCAATAAAAATTCCTGTGTGACTTTTGGATGTGCTCTTAATAATCTGCCGCGAGGTTTCATCGATTACTTAGAATCCCCACTGCGACAGATCTTCAAAATACTTAACTTGCCTCCGCCTGGGCCTCCGGTGAGTGCGAAGAAGTTGAGTTTGTTCATTCAAAATCTAGCCAGGCATCTCTTCTTCAAAACTTTTGGTCAGTGACTCCATTTCAATCCAATGAACCGTTAGTTCAATCAGTTTCTTTAAATCTTCTAAATTCTTACCCTCCCATTTCCTTACATAGTGAGCTTCATCGTTTCCTAACCAAACAGCTCTTTTCGCTACTGATTTGATTTTTTCGTTGTCAACATGATCGCCAATGCATTGACCCAACAATTTTTTTTCAATTTGTTCTTTATGAGTTGGATTATTCAAAATCAAGTAGTCCTTTATTAAAAATTCAATTGACTTGCGATATCCAATTCCTGCAATCTCTAAGAGACTTAGTTGCTCCGCTACTGAAGATTCATTATATATTTTAACAAAGCCTTCTGAAATAGTTTTTATCGTTGATGAAAATGAGGATTCCCTGGGTGTGCCCTTAATTATTTGAGCAAATTTATATGAAGCAGGACTGGAACTAGGATTTATACAAGTGTATTTAACAGCATAACATGACTCACATTGAGGATTTGGACACAACATCAAACTATATAAATCGTGCTTACTATTTACATGGATTATCTTACAGATTGGAGTTGTTGTCCGATGACAAACCGGACATTCAGCTGGGTAGTCGTTCAAATAAATCCTTTTTCCTCCAAAGTCAGTTTGATAAAACATAGTTGTTGTATTTATCTTGGAAAAATTAGTCAATTCTTATAAATGTCTTCCATACTGGGTGAAAAATTTATTTCAATTCCAACTCACCCTTATCGCCTCCTTATTATACTTGTTCCGGTACTCTACCGGTGAGAGGCCGGCAATTTTTCTGAACACATCGCGGAAGGCTTTGTTGTCGGTGTAGCCAATGCCGTACATCACTTCGCTCACGGTTTTGCGGCCGGTCTCCAGTTGCTTCTTACCAGCTTCAATCTTCACGCGCTGGATGTATTCAATCACGGTGTTGTTGGTTGCCTTTTTGAATCTCCGCTCCAGCGTGCGTCTGCCAATGCCAAAGCGCTCGCTCAGTTCGTCCACGGTAATCTTGTCGGTGTAGTTAGCTTCGATGAACTCTTGCACCTTCACAATGTCTTCATCGGGATGTACTTTCTGTCCTTTGAAAATACTGAATGGTGACTGCGTAGTGCGCGCCATTTCAAGTACAAAAAATTTGCTGGCAAGAATAGCGATCTCACGATTCGTATATTTCTCTACAATGTGCAGTAACAAATTCCAATACGAGCTTGCGCCACCACTGCTGTACAAACCATTTTGATCCGTCACCACTTTTTGGTCCACCAGTTTCACATTCGGAAACATTTCACGAAACTGGTTCACAAACAACCAATGCGTAGAACATTGTTTCCCATCCATCAGTCCGGTTGACGCAAGAATGAACGCACCCAGGCAAAGGCTCGCCACCTCCGCGCCATCTTTATATTGCTTCACGATCCACGGAAGAAAATCCTTGTTCTTCTTCACTGCGGTTGCCAGATCACCGCTGATCGCAGGCACGATCACCAGATCGGACTTCTTCGCGGTCTTGAGTGTGGCATCCACATGAACAGAAAACAATCCCTCGCTCAACTTCACTTCGCGTGTGAGGCCAATCAATTGAACATTAAATAAGGGAGGCTTGCCCTGACTTTTCAAAAATTCATTCACCGCAGTGAACATGTAGCGTGGATCAACGATGGCAGCCAGCACTGCAGTTTCGGGAACGAGGATGGAAACGGTCTTCATAAAATTTTGAGTTATGGATCGTGCTACGAAGATAAAGATGTGTGTTGTCGCATACAACCCCTCATATTGACGCATTTGCATATTCACGCAAGGGGAAATGCGCAGTAGGTTTGTATCAACAAAACACACATGATATGAACACACAACTGGTACCTTATTTAAACTTCAACGGCCAGTGCCGCGAAGCGATGACTTTTTATCAGCAATGCCTTGGTGGAGAATTACAACTTCAGAAAATTGCCGAATCACCAATGGCCGCACAAATGCCTTCGGAAATGAGTTCACAAATTTTACACAGCTCACTCACAGGCGAGGGAATTGCTTTGATGGGATCGGATTGTCTCGGTAAAGCGTTGTCGCAAGGTAACAATGTCAAGATGTGTTTGAATTGCAGCAGCGAAGACCAAATCAATGAGTTCTTTTCAAAACTGTCAAGCGGGGGCCAGGTGCAACTACAGCTGCATCAATCATTTTGGGGAGCAACATTTGGTGAACTCACTGATAAATTTGGATTGAGTTGGATGTTGAATTATTCAAAAAATTAGATCCAGGTATCAAGACATAAGTAGCAAAATTGCTTGTTGCATCAATTGTCATTGATACTCATGTGTTACTACTATGTTTAACCAAAAAATAAACTAACGATGAAAGCTTACAAAATCATTTTCTGGATCACCACGGGGTTCATCTTTATTTTCGAAGGAATCATTCCGGCATTGACGTATAACAGTGACATTGCCAAGGAGGGAATCTCACATCTCGGCTATCCCGGATATTTCGGACCGATGATAGTTGTATTTCGGATTTTTGGTGTGCTTGCTTTGGTGTTGCCAAAAATACCCGCCAGGGTGAAAGAGTGGGCGTATGCTGGCTTTGCGATTGAATTTATTTCTGCGTCCGTCAGCCACAATGTAATTGATGGATTTGGGTTCCTCACGATTTTGCCGCTGATCATTTTAGCCGTGCTCGCGATTTCTTATATTTCCAATTATAAGATTCAAACTCAAACTGTTTAACTATATCTTCAAACAAACAACTTATGAATACATATAAGATCGTTCCGAACATTTGGTTCAATAAAGACAAAGGCAAAATTGCTAAGCTCATAGAATATTATACCACCATCTTTGGTAAAGACTTTGCTCATGGACAAATAATACCATTAGGAGACACGCCTAGTGGAAAAACTGAAATGTGTGATGCAACTATTTTTGGTCAACGGTTTATGTTGATGAACACGGAGAAAGAACATCACCCACTAAATGATTCAGTTTCATTTATGCTCAATTGTGAAGACCAGAGTGAAATCGATAAATACTGGAATTACTTTACCGCAGAAGGCCAAGAATCACAATGTGGTTGGTGCATCGACAAATATGGACTAAGATGGCAGGTGCTTCCAAAGAACCTGGGCGAATTGATGAGTAAGCCAAATTCCTTTGAGGTAATGATGAAGCAAAAGAAAATTGTTATTCAAGAATATCTTAAGGAATGAACCATAACAGAAATAAAATTTTCGATTTATGAAATCTGACGGAAAAGTCGCCTCCACAATCGCTGAATATATTGCAGATCAGCCGACAGAACATCGTGAAAAATTAGAACGCCTCCGCGAAACCATTCAAAAGGCCGCGCCTAAATCACAGGAAGTGATTAGTTATATGATGCCAGCGTTCAAACAAAATGGAATACTCGTGTATTTCGCATTGTTCAAAAACCATATCGGCTTTTTCCCAACTGGTTCAGGAGTGGCTGCATTTCAAAAAGAGTTGAAGGATTTTAAAACTTCGAAAGGCACAATTCAATTTCCACTCGACAAACCGATACCGGTAAGTTTGGTGACGAAGATTACCAAGTTTCGCGTGAAAGAGGATGAGGAGAAGGCGATAAGGAAGAAAGCGAAGAAAAAATAGAAGCAAGTATTTCTCAGTAATTAGAAAATTTAACACGTATGACAACGTATCGGATAAAGGAGGACATCCATGTTCTCTGCGTGCAGGCGGCTTCGTTTCCTGATGGGATTATGGCAGCCTACGATAAACTCAAAGCACTGCTTCCGGCAACTGACAAAAGAATGCTCTACGGAATTTCATATCCGGAGAAAGTCGGAAAAATTATTTACAAGGCTGCGGCCGAAGCTAAATTTCCTGGCGAAGGAGAGCAATACAACTGCGAGTCGTTCATCCTTAAAAAGGGAGACTACATGAGTGAAGTGGTTTATGATTTCATGAATCACATCTCATCGATCGGAAACACATTTCAAAAAATGTTGCAGCATCCCGATCTGGATCCAAACGGATATTGCGTAGAGATGTATCTGAATGATAAAGATGTGCAGTGCCTGGTGAAGTTAAAAGACAAGTAACTGCGCTGATCAAAATACTTAAAACTGATATTCATTTATTGTCGGTTTGTTCAAACTTGTTAGCCTGGTTTTTCGTTGACGCTCTTTGAGAAATAAACTTGAACCACTTTGTCCAATTAACTGCATCATGATTGTTATAACCAAAAAAATCAATTGAACACCTTGCTATCAAATATTGAAATGTCTGAGGTAGAGGTTTTTAAAACAAACGTGGATGATCCTGCAGTTGCCAACGGGCTGCTGGTGGAGTTACGTGCCCTTTACCCTCAGGCAAAATTAAATTTTGCATTGGACGATTGCGATAAAATCCTTCGTGCTCAAAGTGACGCACTCGATTTCGGTTGCGTGGCAGATCACTTGAAGAGCAAGGGCTATCGATGCGAAGTATTGGAATAATTTTCTGAATACTCACTTTCGTTGAGTATGTTTGTCATTCATGGAAATATCAAAATCTCTTAGCCGTAGGATCGTTTGGATCCTGGGCGCACTCTCCACCGTCACACCGTTTGCTATCGACCTGTACTTGCCTGCGTTTTCGCAAATCGCAAAAGAGTTTGGTACGAACACAGCTACGATTTCACTATCCGTTTCCAGCTACTTCATCGGCATGGCCATCGGTCAGATTTTATACGGGCCCTTTCTTGACCGCTTCGGAAGAAAGCGACCTGTGTATGTGGGGCTTGTTGTTTTTATTTTAGCCAGCATCGGTTGTTCGATGGCGTGGAATGTTCCTTCCCTTATCGTACTGCGTTTCCTTCAGGCGCTTGGTGGCAGTGCTGCATGGGTCGGAGCTGTGTCTATAGTACGCGACTTTTTTCCAGTCAAAGAAAGTGCGCGTGTTTACTCTCTGTTGTTTTTGATCATTGGCGTTTCTCCACTCTTCGCACCGACAGTCGGAAGTTTCATCGTTACCGTGGTTGGATGGAAGGCGATTTTCTTTAGCCTGTCGGGGATGGTCGTCTTTTTTATTTTGATTGTCTTACTCTTTCTTCCGGAAGGTCACCATCCTGATAAGAGTATTTCGCTCAAAGTAAAACCGATGTTGCTCACATTCACCGAAATTGTAAAGAATCCTACGTTCGGTAAATACGCATTTTCTGGCGCGTTTTCTTTTTCAACATTGTTTGTTTACGTGGCCGGATCACCGTTGATCTTCATGGAAATTCACAACGTGACACCAAAAGGCTACGGAATAATTTTCGCGCTGTTGTCTGTAGGATTTATCGGAGGCGGTCAATTGAATATCCAATTGATGAAAAGATATTCGAGCGAGAAAATTTTTCGTACTGCGTTGGTTATCCAGGTAATAGCGAGTGTCGTGTTTCTTTTAGGAGTGATCATGAACGTGATGGGCTTGTACGAGATCATTGCGATGTTTTTTATTTGTCTTAGTTGTCTGGGCTTGATTAACCCGAATGGCAGCGCGCTGGCTCTGGCTCCTTTCACACGAACGGTGGGCAGTGCCTCAGCTTTGATGGGCTTCATACAAATAGGAGTGGCAGCCCTGGCGTCCTTTGGCGTTGGGCTTTTCAATACGGTGGATGTGTTTCCTGTCGTGTTGTTAATGTTGATCACCTCCGGCATTGCGTTGATAATCCATTTTGTGATTCGAGTCAATTAGAGATCAGTTGTTGCAGACAATTAGCATTCTATTTTTTTAAGCCTTCTCAAATTGTTCGCGCACAGTCTTCACCGCTATCGGGAATTCAAATTCAAAATTGGTCCAGTTGCACTCCAGTGAAATGCGGCCTTGATAGTTGATTTGTTTGAGTGCTTTAAAGTATGAAGAAAAATCATCGCCCATTACCCCGGGCGGTGTGCGTTTTTCTTTTTCAGCAATGTGGCAATGCACAAGATGTTCTTTGAATTTTACCAGCTCCCCGGGCGGATCATTTTCTTTCAACGCATGATAGATGTCGCAAATCATTTTCAGGTTAGGATGCTTCACAGTCTCTACAATCTCTGCAGACTCATGCAGGTAGTTAATAAAGTTTGTTTCTCCTTTGTTCAGGGCTTCAATCGCCAGGGTGATTTTATGTTTGCTTGCAATCGGGGCAAGTGATTTGCACAATGAAATAAATTGATCCCTTGCTTTGGCTCGATCCAACCCATCGGGGATAGTGCGTGAGCCGCTGCTTCCAAACACAACGATATCAGCGCCAATTCTTTCAGCGCGTTGGAATGCCACAGACGCATACTCCCTGATTTTTTCATGCTGTGCATTTTCGCCAACGGATTTTAACTCACCAGGGATAAAAACGTTAAAGCATTTCACTTTCAAAACTTCATCAGATAATTTTTGAAAAACCTGGTTGAACTCTTCCTCTGGTTTTGATGGCATCAAGGTTTTTGCGGTGCCAGCTTCAATGTATTCGCAGCCCGCTGATTTTGCAAAGGCACTCTTTTCCAAATATCCGCATAAGCCGATTGCGATTTTGCCTTTTGCTTTTGCGAATGCAACAGATGGATCAATTGCCAGCGCAGCCGTTGACAACCCAGACAATCTCAAAAAATGATTACGTGTGATTTTATTCATGTCCGCCACATTCAAATTTCGATATTATTTTTCTATCGGGAAGCTAAAAGTAAATGACAGATGCTGGATTCGCTACACGGGCCTTGCCTCTTCCTTACCATCCGGATATTTTGCAAATCGTGATTTCTCTTTTGGATGCACGTGTTCGTAGGAATCCCATGGCCAACCACCAAATTGTGTTTGATGATATTCATTCATCGCTTGTTGGATTTCCGCTTGCGTATTCATCACAAATGGTCCATGCTGAACAACCGGTTCCTTGATTGGTTTGCCTTGTAATAAAAGAAATGCGCTGGATGTATTTCCGTTTTTCAAAACAACTTCCTGTTCGGCATACAGTTCAACTGCCTGATGTCTGTTAAAATCTTTTCCTGCTATTTCCACAGATTCACCTTCATAAAAATAAAGCGAGCGATTCACAGATGCCGATGCCGTTGGTAATTTCCATTCCGCGCCAGGCTCCATCTTAATTGTCCAGATGGCTACTTCATTTTGAGGATCGGCTGCCCATGAGTCGGGAGCGGGAGGTGGCGCTTGTACATTTCCAATTTTCCCCGCAACCACGCGCGTGTTTGTCAGCCTTCCATTTGAATCTTTTTCTGAGTAGGTGGGGATGCTATCGCTCCACAGCATTGCGAAATGTGGCGCTGCCATCTTCTTTACTTTCGGCAAGTTGAGCCAGATTTGAAAAAGCTCAAGCGGATTTTCTTTCTCCTGATGCAGAAGCGGAAACATTTCACAATGCTGCACTCCTTTGCCTGCCGTCATCCACTGCACATCGCCAAAACCAAAACGACCGGCAGCACCAAGCGAATCTGAATGATCAACTATTCCTTTGGTGACAACGGTTACGGTTTCAAATCCACGGTGCGGATGCGCTGGAAAACCGGGTACTCGCTCCCCATGATACATACGCCATTTTTCAGTAGGATCAAAATCCTGCCCCATGTTCCTGCCGGCCAATGACGCAGCCGGTCCGAGGTGATCGTTTCCTTTCGGATAAAAATCTTCATGATGCACGCAAAACAAAAATGGATCCTGAGTTTGCCATGGAAATCCCAGCGGCTTAATAGATTTGATACTCATACATTGTAAATTTGAAAGCTAAACCGAATTGGGTTACAAAAAGTTTTCAACCGTTGTAGTTTGTTAAATTTCATATAAAAATTTTGAATTTAAACTCTTATCGTCTTTATCGTAAAACATTCTTAACTTAAACTCGTGTTAAACCGAAGTGTTTGATGATTTGAACTTTTTCGGCATCAAAATTCTTTTTACCGCTAATTATGGATAAATCATTTTTGCAAAAATTATATCAGGCGCACCAGGCTTGTCCCTTGTGTCCGTCACCTGCAGAAATATCACAATTCTATAAGCAAATGTTAGGAATTTTGTTTCCTGACTTCACTCATGAATCCTTCCCTACAATTGAGGCATTTGAGGCGCACGTGCTCGCTATAAAGAATAACCTGGAGGAGATAGTTGGGCATACGCACGGAAAAGTGGTACAGGCCGATAGAATCGTAAAGGATTTTTTTGATTCACTTCCTCTAATCCATCAGCAGCTTGAACAAGATGTAATCGCGATGTATGAAGGCGACCCCGCTGCGAACAGCACAACTGAAGTGGTGCGCACGTATCCTGGCTTTTATGCGATCGCGGCCTACCGACTTGCTCATAGGCTCCACCAACTTGGTGTGGAGGAGATTCCTCGCGTGATCACAGAACATGCGCACAGTAAAACAGGAATTGATATTCACCCAGCCGCAAAAATAGGTGACCACTTTTGCATCGATCATGGCACGGGTGTAGTGATTGGAGAGACCACTGTTATCGGCAATCATGTAAAAATTTATCAAGGTGTGACGCTCGGAGCATTGAGTGTAGAGAAAACGGATGCACAAAAAAAACGTCATCCATCCATTGAAGATCATGTAGTGATCTATGCAGGTGCTACTATTCTTGGGGGTGAAACAACCATCGGCCATGATAGCGTGGTGGGTGGAAATGTGTGGATCACCCGAAGCGTTCCGCCCAACTCAAAAATTTACTACAACGCCAAAATGCAAAACGGTGAAACCGAAGAGATGCATTTACTTTTCAAAAAATAACTCAAACCTACTTTCGAAATGTATTTATCAGAATTAATTGGCAACACACCTTTGGTGGAGTTGCAACATATCCCTGTAAATAAAAACGTAAAGCTCCTCGGAAAACTCGAAGGCGATAATCCAGGGGGGAGTGTGAAAGACCGCGCAGCATACGGCATGATCAGAGGTGCATTGGATCGGGGAGATATCAAGCGCGGTGACCGACTGATTGAAGCTACCAGCGGCAACACCGGTATTGCGCTGGCGATGATCGCACGGATCATGGGCCTGGAAATGACGCTGATCATGCCTGATAATTCCACACGTGAGCGCGTGCTGGCGATGGAAGCTTACGGAGCGAAAGTGATTCTCACTCCGCATGCAAAGACAATTGAGTACTCGCGCGAGTTGGCCGAAGAGATGGCTGCGAAGGAGGGTTACTTCATCCTCAATCAATTTTCTAATCCTGATAATTACACGGCACACTACAAAACTACCGGTCCTGAAATCTGGAGTGATACAGAAGGAAAGGTTACACATTTCATTTCAGCGATGGGCACCACAGGCACGATCATGGGTGTGTCACGGTTTTTGAAAGAGAAAAACGCCAACATTCAGATTGTGGGTACACAACCTACCGATGGATCAAGTATTCCAGGCATCCGCAGGTGGTCTCCTGAGTTCTTGCCTAAAATTTTTGAACGCGAGCGGGTAGATCGTATTGTGGACGTAAGTGAGGCCGATGCGAAAGCCATGACCAGGCGGCTTGCCAAAGAGGAAGGCATTCTGGCTGGGATGAGCAGTGGCGGTGCGTTGTATGCAGCACTAAAAATTGCAGGTGAAATTCAAAGTGGCGTGGTAGTGTTTATCATCTGCGATCGGGGTGATCGGTATCTGAGTTCTGATTTGTTTGGGTGAGACTAAACTTAGCAGTCTTTGGTTACTTTTTTCTTTTCAATTTTTCACTGCAGCGTTCTAGTGAGTGAAGAGTGAGCCACTATCAAGACATAGAATTTTCACTTATTTTAAAATTAATTTACTCATATTTCAGTGCCTCCACTGGGTCGGCCAGCGCAGCTTTTACAGTATGATAAAGAATGGATGTAAAAGTAAACACCAGGCTTACGATAACAGAAATCACAAATGGCCAGCCATCAATGGTGATGTGATATGCAAAGTCAGCGAGCCATAGGTTTATCAAATAATAGGCAATTGGAAGCGCTATCAGATTAGCCAGAGCTAAGAGAAATACAAACTTCTTTGAAAGAAGACCGAGGATGCTTCGTAAAGAAGAACCCAGCACCTTTCGTATGGCGATCTCTTTTTTCTTGAGTTCTGTAGTGAACGAAATAAGTCCGATGATGCCTAAGGAGGTAATAAATAAGGTAAGCACCGAGAACGTGGTGAGCAGTGTAACAAATTTCTCTTCTTTCTTGTAAAGGGAATTCAACGATTGATCCACAAACTCATATTCAAATTCATGACCCGGAAATGTCTTCGACCATGCGGCTTTAATCTTGTCCATGGTTTCGAACACATTTCCCTTGGGCAACCGTACATACAGATTGTCTCCTCGCTCGGCCAGCAAGAATATCTGTGGGTGTACTTCCTGGTAAGAGGCGCCAAGATGAAAATCCTTTACCACACCGATCACCCGCATATCGACCTGATCTTTTTTTCTGCTGGTAAAGGCAACCATTTTTCCAGCCAGCGGATTTTTTGTCCACCCAAATTTTTTCATCGCGGCTTCATTGATCAGCATGGTCGTCTCTCCATCGGTCGGGCGATTGCGATCAAAGCTTCTTCCGGTGAGCAACTTTGCTCCAATCGTGTTCAGAAAATCAAAATCAACGGGCAAGACATCAGCGCCCATCTGAAAAGTAGTACCATCTTCATTTTGTAGCGTAGGTGTAAACGAATTTGCCTTGCGATGCATCCCTTGAGGGGAACGAGAAGCGTGCATTACGCCAGAAGATTTTTTTATTTCTTCAACGAAGACGGAAGTATGATTACGGACGACTGTGTCAGTCGGCACATGAACACTCAACAGATTCTCTTTATCAAAGCCGATGTCTTTGTTTTTAATATAACTGGTTTGCTGAAACACGACCATAATACTGAAGATTAATACCGTGGCGATGATGTATTGACTTGTCACCAATCCTTTCCTTAGTATTTCTCCGCGTGCACTGCTGAAAAATTTTCCTTTCAACACGGATAAAGATGGCAGCGAAGACAGGTAAAACGCAGGGATAATTCCCGCCAGGAAACCGATGCTAACTACGAATAGAATCAGTTGCCCTATGTTTTGCCAACTAAAGAGCTGAGGAAGTGTAAGATGAAGGTCTGTAAGAGGATTGTAATAAGGTAGGAGCAGAGCCGCAAGAGTGATTGATACTATTCCCGCAAAAAAACTTAGAAGCAGAGCTTCACCCATAAACTGCATCCAGATGTGAAGACGAGACGACCCCAGTACTTTACGGATGCCAACTTCCGCGGCTCGTTCTGCTGCTCGAGCAGTAGATAAATTCACATAGTTGATAATGGCGAAGCCAATCAGAAGAAAAGCAACGATCGATAATATGAAGACATTCACGCTGCTTCCGTGCGGATAAGGTTCCCAAACCAATTCTTCGCTTAGATAAACTTCTTTGATCGGCTGAAGGAGAATCGAAGCGGTTCCATTGAATTCATCAAACGTCTTCTTCATGTGCTTGTTGAAGAAGGCAGGCATTTTGCTTTGCAGCAACGCGATGTTATTTGCTTCGTTGAGCAAGACGTACGTGTACACATGCGCTCCGTACCACCAGTCACTTTCCCATTCTTTAAAAGTATCAAAAGAGATAACGGCTTCTGTCGGAAGATGCGTGTTGAAAGCATTGTCTTTCATTATTCCGGTGACCTTTAACAGTTTTGATTCTTCAGGAAGCTCCAGTGTTTTGCCTAACACATGAATGGTATTAAAGAGTTTCACAGCGAGGGATTCGGAAATTACAATGCTGTTAGGCTCACTTAATGCCACAGTTGCATTTCCTTCGATAAACTCTCTATCCAGTATTTTGAATACACTTGGGTCTGCTACGAATAACTCTTTGGAAGTAATTTTATTTTCTGCGTTCTTCAGTATGCCCTTGTGCACTTCCAGGTTTCCGAATCCTACTACTCTTGCAACTTCGGATACTTCGGGGTAATCATTTTTTAATGCTCGCGCAATGGGTTGAGGGGCATTGCAATACACATCGCGTTTACCGTTCATGTTGCAATCAACATTGACCCGGTAAATGCGGTCAGCAAAGGCGTAGCCTTCATCGTAAGCATACTGGTCACGCACATAAAACATCAATAGAAAAGCAAAGGCAAGACTTAATGCCAGTCCTGTGATGTTTAACAGCGAATAAGATTTTCTTTTCATCAATGACCGGAAAGAAATGATCAATGCAGTTTTTATCATTGGAATAGTATTAGGGGAATCGTAAATAGTACGTCTTCTCAGATCAAGATTTCTAAATGACAATAGAACGTCCTTATAATAATGGAGTCTGGCTATAAATGCTCCATGCTGATCGACACGATCGATGAAGGTTTCATGCAAATCTCCACTTACTGCTTCAAACAGATATTGATCATAAATCTTGCTTAACAACCAGACACCGAATTTCGGAGGATGAACTTCCTTCATCGTCTCTTAATTTGAAGCCAGTTGTGGAATCGTCCTCCAGAGTTGCTCTTTCATATTCTTTGCTTCACGCATGGCGTTAAAGCCGGCATTGGTGACTTTGAAAAAACGTTTCATCTTTCCACCTCTCTTTTGAGTCGCTCCACCAAAGGCTGACTTTAAAAATCCTTTCTCCTCCATACGATACAGCGCAGAGTGAATCGCACTGATGTTTACTTTACGGTTGCTGCTTTTTTCTACCTCTGCTTTCACAGCAACCGCGTATGCTTGTTCATTGCCCAAAGAAGCAACTGTAAGCAATACCAGTTCTTCGAATTCTCCGAGATTTGTACCTTTCATTCCTTTTCGTATTCATTATAATCATAAATGTAAATAATATAATTGAGAATTAAGTGTCTCAAAAAAAATCTTTTGATTGGAATAGTATAGGCCCTGAATTTTATCAAAAACAGAAACTCTCAGTTTTGCTGTCAGCACCTGTTTTATTTGCACACTCATTTGACCTGACAAGGTAACACAGAGAGATTTTTGAGTTGGATGCTGAATAATTGTTTTTAGAAAGCACTAACTTTGAATTATACTCAACCCAAACCCCATGCGTGCTCTCGGTATTTTTGTTTTCTTGTTGACCATTTCTGTCACTTCTCTTTTTGCAGATGCAAAACCTGACACGGTCAAAGTAGGTGTTTATATTATCAGCATTCACGATATCAACTTTCATGATAAAGAATATACTGCACGTTTCTGGCTTTGGTTTACTTACAACTACAATAAAGAATATGACTTTACGAAGGAGCTGGATATTCCAAATGCGAAAGACATAGAAATAAATCAAGTACTTTCTGATACCATTGATGGAAAAATTTGGGTGCAGTTGAAAATGAAATGTACGATGAAGGAAGATTGGCAGGTACATGATTTTCCATTCGATAAACAAAAGCTCAAGATTAATATTGAAGACTCAAATCGGGAAGTTACTGATCTGGTATTCACTGCCGATAATCAAGGAAGTAGGATAAACCCGAATGAAGGATTAAGTGGTTGGGTGTTGGATGAATTTGAAGTTGCCAGTTCACAAAGTGCGTACGACACACCGTTTGGCGATCCGCGCCCGGATACAAATGGTCAGACGTATTCTTCTATTATTATCTCTATGAAGATAGAACGCGAAGCAGGTGGATTGTTTTTGAAAGTCTTCATTGGTATGTACATCGCCTTCCTGATTGCCCTCGTGAGTTTTGTTTCAGATCCTGATGAACTGGAGCCGCGTTTTGGATTGCCTGTCGGTGGTTTGTTTGCTGCTGTTGGTAATAAATATATTATTGATTCATTGCTGCCCGAGTCATCGCATTTCAGCCTGGTGGATATTCTTCACAGCATTACTTTCTTTGGAATATTTATGGTGCTTATGATTTCAGCATGGGCGCTTCGTTTGCATCATACTGTTAGCCCGGAAGCGGCCGTGAAAACCAACCGAAAGGCAGCGATAGTTTTAGTAATAGCCTACCTGCTGGTAAATGTTTACTATGTTTTAAGCGCGTCTCTTTTCGACTGATTAGTTGATGTCGATGCCAGTCAGTTTCAATTCGTATTGATCGGCAAGATTTGCTACTTCCTGCACCATTTCTTTAATCGTCTCTTCTGAAATATTAGAGGCAGATGCTACAGCTTCTACTTGTAGATAGTTGTCGCGAATCACAAACCGACAATAATTAAAGAACGACATTTGTTCAATTAACATCTGGTAGTCGAGGCCGGGTTTTACGTTACAAACTTTTGAGTGAATAGTGAGCAGCTTTCGGTTGTATAGCTCGTTTTGTTTGATCGTTCCCAGTACGGTCTGAAATCTGCCGCCTGACAAAGGCACAATAATAATTCCGTTGGAAGGATCATACTCATTGTATTGACCACCGATTTCATCGGCATATTTTTTTAAGATAGAGCTTAAGTCCATGGCAGAGTGGGTTTAAAGCAATTTAATGAAAAGTTGGGATTATAGGAATGATTACATTTCAAGTTCCAAAAATCAAATCCCATTTAAAATTCTCAAATTTCATTCAATGATCAACGCCTTAATCCCTGGTGCCTGATTTAATCGGTTTCGTCATCCTCTACTTGCTGTTGTCTTTTCTTTTGCTTCTCCAATTCTTTTCGCCTCCGTTCCCGGGCTGACATGAGTAGCTCCCGCCAACTATTGAAGTTTTGTGTGTTCATTAAACTAATACCTGTAGTGATGGCTGTTTGTGACGTGAATGTGGAGCTATTTAAAAGTTGGTTTACATTGGTTCGATTGAACATCTTCACTTTGAATTTGCCATCAGGTGTAAGCAGATAATCCACTGTCCAGTCGCCAAGCATATTGGCTACATCGGTTCGCGCATATTGAGTATTTCCAAGTGCACCATCGCGCGTCACACGCAGTCGCCCACCAAGGAATGAGTACGACAGTCTGAGCTGGAAAGTATTGAACGCTTCCTGATCGAAATTGCCAAGGTCAAAGTTGATCTCCAGATTTTGGTCCACTTGAGATAACCAATAACTTAATTGATTTGAAAGTAATTCGCTCACGCTGCTGTATAAACTTCCGCTTGTAGCAAATGCGTCTTGAGGTGAAAATCGCCTGAGTACGATGAGGCTAAAAACCTGGCGCTTTAGTTCTTGTTCATCCATCTTAGCACGAAATGCCCTGAACTCCTGTAGTAAGGGTACGTTTACAACTTGGCCATTGTTGGCTGTTACCGAAAAACTGTTTGGCAGTTCATTGGCAACAATATCAAAACTTATTTGAGGTGACATCATAGCTCCTTCCAGTTTCAGCAATACTTCTGCTGGAAACTTTCTGCGCATCTGTGGCGAGTTGGACGCACTTGAAGGAGATGTCTGATCGCTGAGGGTGGGACCAAATGAGACCATTTGTTTATAGCTCGCTGTCAGGTTTAGCTGTGCTGCATAAGGATCGCCAAACCACGTGATGCGACTTCCTTTGTTGATCGTAAATTCTTTGTTGATGATATCATACAAAGTAAAGTTGTAATTGCCGCGTTCAAATTCATAATCGCCAATCATGCTGAAGTCACCCTTTGTATCCAGTTCGAGTTTTAGATTTCCTTTTCCATACCCACGAATGATATCTCCCGATTTAATGTCAAAAATAATTTCCGCGTAAGCATCAGGAGTGATATCCAGGTTCATGTCCATCGCAATGCCGGTGGGTTCTTCCTTAATACCGGATTTGGCTTTTTGATTCGCTGCTTTCAGTGTGTCAGTGAATTTTACAAACGTGATAAAATCTTTCTTGGCTGTGGAGGTTTCGCTTGTTCCACTTAGCGGAATAAAGATGCGCGTATTTTTATCAGAGCGAGCCGTAGCAGAAATTTTCATGTTGCGCAGTGAACCAAGAATATTCAACTCGCCTGTGCCATAGGCCTGACCATAAAACAAACTGTTGTCTTTCGGAGCAGTATTGAGTAATTGAAAATTTTCAAAGTTGGCGTCCACGTTGATACGGAAGTCGGAATAATTTTTATGACGCAGAAACCCGTCCAATTCCGCTTTATGATTAAATGCGTCCGTCAGACTGAAATCTTTAAAAGTAATTTGAGTAGGCGTGAAGCCGAGAGACCCGGAGAAATCATATTTCGTTTTGATGTAATCGATCATCAGCTTGCCGCCTTCAATTTTTCCGTTGCCTTCAATGTATGGTGCCAGGAATGTTCCTGAGATAGTATAATTGCCTGTAAGTTCACCATCCATCTGCGAGAAAATTCCTTCCATGAAGGGTTCTATTATTTTGATGTTGGTGTTGGTAAGTTGTGCGTTCACAAACAGCGGACTCTTATTGGTCGGGTTGTAATAGCCCTCCATCAACACGGTTTGTTTGCCCAATCGATCCAGAGTAAAGTTAATATCGAATTGTTGCTTATCGCGGTTCCAGATGTTGGTGCCTCTCAGATTACCGACTAAAAAATTATCAACCGTAAGGCTATCAACCGAAATGGTATTTTGAATGAAGGGTGAGTGATACAGGTCGCGGGCTTGTACCACCGCGTTTAAATCACCACTTATCTTTTCAGTAGTGACTGAGTTAAGAATGTCGATGTTAAGGCTGTCGATATTCAGGTCGAGTGATTTTGATGCATCTTCAGACACAAAACCTTCGAGCATCACCGATTCTTTTCCACGATGAATTCGCAATTGATGAATGCTCCATTCTTTTTGTTTTACGAGTAAATAATTTCTTGTGCTGATCGTCCAGTATTCATCAAATATGCGAAGCTGTGTGGGGAGTATTTTTAGTTTGATGCTATCTTCGAGGAAATCCAACTCGGTGTGAAGCCGCAGAATATTATTATTACCCTCCTGGTCGGCATTCAGGAAAAAATCGATATGATCATCCACCCACGCTGCTTGTGCCGAAAGATTTTTTGTTCGGAATGGCTTTGAAAAATATTGATTTGAAGAATTGACTTTTAAAATGGATTCAACAATGCCACTGTCAAGCGCCATCGCACCTGAGAATGAAAGTGAGTTCTTTGCAAATATTTTTTTACGAAAAACGATGGTGTCCGATTGACCCGAAACGACAAGCCCTGTAATCGGTCCATGGATCAACTCAGCATGAATTTTCGTATCTGGAGAAACAAACAGTTGATCCGAAAATAAATCAGCAATGGGTTCAACATCATTTACTTTCAAATCAAGTCGTGCATGATAAAAATCATGATCGTAGTTTTTCTTCTGATAGTGAAGGGCGCGTTTGGTTTTGTCGTTTTTCAAATTGAGACCAACTTCCTTCAGCAATGAGAGTAAATCCTGTGCAATGACTTTATATTTAAAATCTCCACTCGCTTTCGCATCCACAATTGAAGATTTGAGCTGAATTAAATGCTCCTTGTGCTGAATGGCCGAATAGAGTTTGACGGAATCAAGTTGCAGATGCTTGCTTTTGTAGTTGATGCGTGCATTGTGCATGATGACAGAACCCACCAAACTATCAAGTTCTAAACCATTGGTGTTGATTTCAAAATCAGATCTCACAAACAATGGATCTTTTATAAAACCAAGTTGATTCACTACGGCTGTGTCAAGTCGCGCCTTGATGCGCACAATTTCTTTTCCTTTTTGGAAATTAATAAAGCCATCCGCATTGAAGGAAAGGTTTGGATCGGCAATGCCAATTTGTCCATTGAACAATTGTTTTGCAAAACGTGCGTTGGTGCTGATGCCCGTGTAATTGTAATGCCGAAACCCAACTGACTCAACTTTGCCTGTCAAATTAAAATCCGTGGAGGCCAGGTTCAATCCTTTGCCTTTGATATTTCCATTCAAAGTAATGCGCTGAAAATTGACAGTGTCATTCAAATAATTGCCAAGCTGGAAATCCAGGAGGGCAAGGTTTCCCGCAAAAATGGACTGCCCTGCATTTTTCCCGGTGATTTTTAAATTCAAATCGGAATTTATTTTTCCAAGTTTCCCATCCAGGTTGGCTTTTGCAACGAAGTCATTTATAAATCCGGTGAACTCGCCTTCGGTTCGTACCTTCCCGAGTGGAGCAAGCAATTCAAAAATGTTATCGGGTAGAATAAAACGAATGTCATTTTGATCGACCAAACTATTTTTAATTTTCAGGTCGATGAATGTTTCTTGAATATTTGGCAAACCATCCATATCCACGCGACCTTGGAGATGTGTGTTGCCTGTCACCAGGTCCATATCACGGAAAGAAAATTTCGAAACCTTTCCCTTGATCGTCCCATTCAAAACCACGGGCTTGGGAATGGGGGGCAATCCATAGGAAAACAAATTCAGTTCATCAGGGTTAAGCACGGTATTCTTCAGCTTCGCGAAAATGTTCACCTTGGTATTGAAGTCAGAGAGATCATCTTGACTGTTGTATTTAAAAATAATGGTGTCTGTTACTATACTGTTCCCTGCGCGAAGGTCAAGATCAAGAAACTCCATCGAGCTTTGGGAGATGCGAAAATAGGTTCTTAAGTCTTTGATGGCGAGTTGAGACCTTGGCTCCTCGATTTGCAACGTGTTCACTTTGAATTGAATGGTGTCACCGATCACCTGGAAGTTGAGAATATCGCCATCATCCACAGCAAGATTGAAATGACGATAGTCAAATCCGTTTTTAATTGTGTCGCGATCGACTTCGTTGTACAGAAATTTTGAATTCTCCAATTCAATCTCACCAATATTCAGTTTTGCAGAACTTGGTGCTTTGCTTCCTCCCGCGGACATCTCATTGATGCGCTTAATGAAGATATTGATGTTGAGATTGTTGGTGGTATCTGATTCTTTAATGCGGATCAAACGCACATCGGCACCTTTCAAATCCACGCCATCAATGTTCACATTCTTTCCTGCGAGGAGGCTCGATAGTTCGAAATTCACAAGCAGGTTGTCAACTGCAATCATCGGGTTGCCTTCGGGGTCTTTGATCAATACACTGTCAAGTTCCAGGCGATCATACCAACGTAAATTCATTTCATTCACGGTGGCAGGAAAACCGGTGACTTGTGAAAAACTTTTTAAATAGCGGCTGATGAGTGCAGTTTGTACATAGGGAATTTGAAGGATGAAAAAAGCGGTGACGAAGAAGACTACAAGCCCAAAAGTTCCCCACAGGAAAACCTTTTTCCCCCAGTACCAAATCTGATTTTTAATAACTTGCAGCCTCATGGATCAGTCTTCAACTATTCTCGCTATCGAATCTTCGTGTGATGAAACTTCTGCATCGGTGGTTCAAGATGGAAAGGTACTTAATAATGTCATAGCCTCGCAAGAAGTACACCAAAAATACGGGGGCGTGGTGCCTGAACTTGCCTCACGTGCACACCAGCAAAACATTGTTTGGGTTATTAACGAAGCAATCGAAACGGCCAGTATAAAGAAAACGGATTTAAATGCGATCGCCTTCACGCGCGGGCCAGGCTTAATGGGCTCGCTGCTGGTGGGTGTGTCATTTGCCAAAGGCATGGCACTGGCGCTGAATGTGCCGCTCATCGAAGTGAACCACATGGAGGCGCACGTGCTCGCACATTTTATTGCAGATAAAAAACCTTCTTTTCCTTTTTTGTGCCTTACGGTGAGTGGCGGCCATACGCAGATAGTTTTGGTGCGCGATTACCTGGATATGGAAGTGCTGGGCGAAACACAAGACGATGCCGTGGGCGAAGCATTTGACAAAGCAGCAAAGATGATGGGATTGCCGTATCCAGGTGGGCCACTCATCGATAAATATGCGCAGCTCGGGAACGCGAAACGATTTACTTTTTCACAAACCCACATGCCCGGCTTGCAATATTCTTTCAGTGGAATTAAAACTGCTTTTCTTTATTTCCTTCGGGATAGAAAAAAAGAAGATGAAAATTTCGTAGAAAAAAATCTTCATGACATCTGTGCAAGCTTACAGTATCACCTCATTCAAATGTTGATGCAAAAACTGAAACTCGCAGCACAACAAACAGGCATCAAACAAATTGCTATTGCGGGTGGTGTAGCTGCCAACTCTGGTCTGCGCAATGAACTCGCGAGGCTTTCACAAGAATTGAATTGGCAAGTTTATATTCCTGAGTTTCAATATTGCACCGACAATGCCGCGATGATCGCCATAGCCGCACATTACAAATTCCTTGCAAGGAAATTCTCCAGTCTGGATGTAGCGCCTATTGCGAATTGGGGAATTGGGAGTTGAAATTTGTTTGTGAATGAAATCGAAATGTTTTCGTGAGCTTTTCTCCCTGTTTCTACTCTTTAGATGCAAGAAAGACTCGCTTATCGATTTATGGTATCGATCAGCGATGCGTGAAACAACCAATTTCATGGAGTAATCAACACGGTCTTTCATCCGGCATTAGATGTTGGTTCATCGTTGGTTAGAGTGGGTATAGACTGGCATGCATTGTTCATTCATTGTTCTACCATCGGCTTGCATCAGTTTGTATATTTCCTTCATTGCGCAATCTGGCGCAAGGCGGCTGACACCAGATGTGTTGACTTCTGCCGCTGAAAAAAATCAATTTTATCGAACGCGCATTGCTGTTAAAGCAGACGAAAGGCATAGTGAAGTATGCTTTTGAATCTAAGAAGGCAATGAGTACATTGAAGGGCTAATAGAGGCGTGTATGCACCAGTGCAGATATCATGATGTTGTAGGTCGTTTTCATCAGACAACTGAGAAAGTAATTAAAAATGAAAGGGACAGTGTTTATTGACAATGAAGAAATTGGTTACGCTGACTTTAAAGTCACAGATGAATCAATGGGTGGAATTCAAGGAGAACTAAACCCTACGGAGAATTACCAAAAGTATAAAGAACAAATTCAAGAACTGTTTGACAAGAAAGGAATAGCGAATGTTGACGACTTTAATTTCAAGATCAAACTCGTGGACAACACAGTACTAGAGCCAGAAGGTGGAATTGGAATAACCGACTGTAAGGACTTTGGTGAGATACTTGTTGAATCAGCTGGACTTGATTACAGAGTTATTGAAAAATTAAATGGTGGAATATAAAAACAACCTACAACACAAGGTATAATACATTTGCCTTCGATTGTTTATGGATTAAGGACAAAGGCAAGCGAATGATATCAAATTGTTGTCGATAATATCGAAACTGAAGAAGCAGAAAGGTAGATATGAAAAAAATATTCAAAAGAATCCTTTATTCAATTCTTGGGTTGGTGGCAGTGACAATCATCGTAGGATTGGTGTTAGCATTTTTACCAACCGAGTGGAGAGTAAAAAACAAAGGCATCACACCTGAGCAAGCAAGCACGATGCGCCAGAGCTTCACTGAGCCGCACGAGCTTTTTACTACGGCAGATGGCGAAACACTTTTTCTGCGCAGATGGAATCCGGATAGCATTGAACCTGCGAAGAAAAATATTGCCGTGCTTATCTTTCATGGCTTCACTGCTTACAGCGGTCCTTATAGCATAGCGGGCATTCCTTTTTCGAAAGGCGGCTACACTACCTTTGGTCTCGATTACCGTGGGCATGGACTTTCTGGTGGCAATCGTGGTGACAGTCCTGGCAAGGACAGGTGGATTGGTGATTTGGCAGAAGCAGTAAAGCATGTGAAGAGTCTTGGGTTCTCACAAGTAGTTGTGTTGGGTCACAGCCTTGGAGTGGCGGCAGCCATGTGCGCGGCAGATTCAGTGCCGAATGAAATTGCCGGATTGGTTTTGCTTTCGGGAGCCTATGAAGGTAGAAAGGGCTTGAATAAACCGATTCCTGTTTTCACGCAAGCAAAAATTATTTCGAGTGCTGTGTTCCGTCCTTCGTATCGTGCCGTTGAATATTACCGTGAAGGCATGACAGTAACGGAAGACACGTTGTTCAATTTCAGATATACACCACGGTTTGTGATGATGCTCGATGTAAAGAAGCTTCGCGTGCGCCCTGACTTTAATGGCCATGTGCTGGTAGGTGTCGGTGATAAGGACGAATTGTTTGAGATTGAAAAAGTGAAAGAGTTTTACGACCTGATACCCGGCAACAAAAAGCAATTCTTCATCATGCAAAATGCCACTCACGCCAAAATACCCGTTGAAAGCTGGGAAGAAGTTGTGAAGTGGTTGGATGGTACGTTTATAAAATAACTATACTCTTATGAGACAAAAACTAAACCTAATCACACTCGGTGTGGATGATATTCAAAAGTCGTTGCGCTTTTATGAGCAAGGCCTTGGATGGAAAAGATCTGAGAAAAGTTTGGATGACTTTGTGATCTTTCCGCTCGGAGGAATTACAATGGCATTGTTTCCCCGGCAAGAACTCGCCAAAGATGTTACGTTGAATTATCAGCGAACGGAATTTTCCGGGCTCACGTTGGCTTACAATACCAAGTCAGAAAAAGAAGTGGACGAAGTGCTGGCGCAGGTAGAGAAGTTAGGTGCAACTATCATCAAGCCTGCACAAAAGGTTTTCTGGGGCGGCTATAGCGGCTACTTCAAAGACCTTGATGGCTATGTTTTTGAAGTTGCCTTCAATCCTTTTTGGGAGATGGATGCAAACGACAATCTGGTACTTTAAGAACTATTTCCATTTTCTTTGCCGGGCCTTGCTCACGTATTTCGTAAACATAAACATATCGCCCCCAAACTCACCCTTACCAAACTTTTCATCGTGAGTAGTTTTGATTTGTTTTCTCTCGTCCTTCCGGTTGGTCAAGTTGTCGATTCGCCAAAGAAGATAATAGTGGCTTTCACATTCGGCATCAAAGTTCTTGCCCTTTAAAAAATGGTAGGCAAGTTCTCCAAACTCTTCCTTGTTTACATTGTGAAGAAATTCATTCACCATGCGCAGCTCATCGTTATATCGTGCTGTGTAGTTGGGGAGCGCAAGATGGAAGTCGTAGGGCATGTCTCTTCGTTCATATAAGTCTGAAAACACTCTTGCAATCATATAGGTCAGGTACGGAGAATGGAGAAAACGACTTCGCAATTTAAGGGCGAGGTATAGGCAAACATCAAATGCGTCTTTGTTGTAAGCCGCAGCGATTGCCTGGAAGGCAGCACGTTGCAGATTTGCTTTCACCATGTGCGCAGACTGTAGATTTAAATTACCCGAGTGTCCATCTATTTTTTCCCGGAGGATTTGTTTGCGCAGATCAAGATCGGGATGGTCAATGATGGAATCCATTTCAAAAAATATGCTCTCTGGCGGGCGGGTGAAGAGCGTGGGACGCTTTCTCAACCATTCGTCTTTAAAAGGATAATCCTCGAGGTCGAGCTGATACATGAAGTCCATGTTAACTTGCTCTAACTTTGCCTGGTCCAATTTTGTTAAAAGTGCAATTGATTCAAAGGGATCATAGCCTGCGTTTCGCATCAAGGTTAGCCCTAGCAGATCCGCTTCCTGTTCTCTTGCACGGCTATTGGTACCCTGGTAGTACCATAGTTTTTTCAAGGCTTCCATGTTTTCAGCCGAGCCTTCTTCTTCTATCAGTGCGCGTATATTTTTTTCTTCCAGCTTGTAGAGACCATCTTCAATGCTTTCTACAATTCGTTTCCGAACGTGTTGCAATTCAATGTGCGCCATTTCGTGAGCAATGGTAAATGCAAGTTGGCTTTCGTTATTTAATTTGCTGATCAGCCCAATGTGAACGACAAGCGACCCATCGGCTGTTGCCATCGCATTTACTACATGACTGTTTTGAATCAGTACAATTTTTGGCGGACGATCGAGTTTGTTGGATTCGACAATCCGCTGAACAATATTTCCAACAAATGCCTGAAGTGAATCATCCAGGATGAATTCATGTGCTGACACCATTGCCCGCATACGCCTGCCTACCGCGCGGTACATACGGGCGACCTCATTTTTTTTCGGAGATTGAATTTGAGCTATCTCTTCTTCCGTTTGCATGCGCAATTGGCTGATCAGTCGTACATCCTTATCATTTGATCTTGGTAACGACCGGAAATCATTAGTGCATTGTCCTTTGCAGGTAAACTGTGATAATATGAGACACACTAACAGCCAAAAAGTTTTCATGTTAACCAATTTTGCAAATGTTCCTTTTGAACCGCTAAAAATAGAAAACATTTGGATTTTTTTTAATGTAATTGCTGGGTGCGTTTGGTTAGCGCATCACTAGCAACATCCTCGAAGACAACACAATTCAAAACCCGGAAAGGGCACCCCGATTTGGTATGAGCAGGCAATTAAAAAACTTCATATAGAAGTGCCTTCAAAATGAATTGGATGGAATCAAGCGGCTGAACGGCAGGCAGGTTCGCGGAATAAGGAAATCTTCAGCTTGCCATAAACCGGTACCCGATTCCCTTGATTGTGATGATTTCGATAGTAGGATCTGGTTTAAAAAAATCGCGCAGCTTCGATATATAAACATCAAGGTTGCGCGAGTTGAAGAATGAATCATCGCCCCATACTTTCATGAGCACTTCTTTCCGTGTAACGGTGTTGTTTTTGTTTTCTGACAAAGCAAGTAGCAACATCGCTTCCCGATGGGAGAGTTTGCGCACGTTGTCTTTGTGTCTCAGTTCGTAGCGATCGGGAGCAAATTCAAATTCGCCTATCTTGATAGTGCCGTTTGCCGGTGTTGTGTTTTTTGTGATACGCAAAAGATTATTGATGCGCACAATCAACTCTTCCATGCTGAATGGCTTGCGGAGGTAATCATTGCCTCCTGTTTCAAAACCTTTGATAACATCTTCGGTTTGCGTTTTGGCGGTAACAAAGATGATCGGAATTTTTTCGTTGGTTTGGCGGATCGATTGGGCAATAGTGAATCCGTCTTTGTTGGGAAGCATGACGTCCAGCACGCAAATATCGGGAACACATTCGCTGAATTTTTTCACGGCATCTCTTCCGTCACTCACCATCGTTACGTTAAAACTACGCGCCTCAAGACTTTCCTTCACAATACGACCAAGAAAGGGTTCGTCTTCCACATAAAATATTTTCAGCAGGCTCATGATTGCTTTCCCGGAAGAGTGATAATGAATTTACTGCCCAGACCTGGTTCGCTCTCTAATTCAATTTTTCCACTGTGTTGGTGAATCACTTCAGCTACATAATTCAATCCAAGCCCGTAGCCATGTGTGTTGTGAATGTTTCCGGTGGGCACCCGAAAGAATTTATCAAAAACCTTTTTATGATATTCTTCAGGAATACCGATGCCATTGTCTTTTACACTCAACACGAGTTGTTCCTCATTTGATTCTAAATGAACCTGAATGATTGCATTCTCTTTACTGTACTTGAGCGCGTTGTCGATGAGATTGTAAACTACATTGGTGAGATGCACTTCGCTTCCGGTTATTTGAAACTGATTACCTTCTTTGGTAAATGAAGCGTTTGCCTTTTGTTTTTCGAAAATCAGTTTCATTGATTGAAGGATGCGTTCGATTACTTCACTCAAATCAAAATTTGTTTTTAGCAAAGTCAAGCCCCTGGTTTCAAGAGTTGTCATCTTTAGTACATTATCGGTGAGCAGTGTTAAACGACTCAACTCATTTTGCGCTATATTCAAATATTCGTCTGTGCGCTTCGGATCGGATAGCGCATTAAAATCTTTTAAAGCTTCCAGCGCAACGCTTACCGTGGAGATCGGAGTTTTAAGTTCGTGCGTCATGTTGCTGATGAAGTCGTTTTTCATTTCCATGAGCTGCTGTTGCTGGCGGAGACTTTTGAACAGTATCAGAAATGCAATCGATGTTAATAGGGTAGAAAAAATAGAAAATAGAATTTGTGGAGTAAGTTTTTTGAGTAAAAAAGGTGAAAAATTGCCAATGGAAGCACGATAACTTTTTATGGGATTTACATGAACCTCATCGGTTAGTAGTAGCTCTTTTTGAGAAACATTGTTTGGATTGATCAGGACGCTGGGCAGATTGATCTCATTTTTATTCAAAGCCTCAACGAATAAAATTTTCAGACTGTCTGTGTTAAGTGTGTCGGCATTAAGTTTAATATAAAAAGTTCGTGGTTTCCCAGACTTTATTTTTTTCGAGTGTGTCAGGATCCTTTTTATCATATTATTAGCGCCACTATCTAATGGTGCTGAGTTGGAAGAAATGATTTCAACTTTTACTGTTTTGTCATTCTTGTTTAGAATATCTACTTTTTCACTTCGGAACACATAGCGAGAACGAATTGAATCACGCAATGGATAAAATCGCATTTGTGCACTTTGAAGCGTGTCAGTTTTAAAATCGACAACACTTTTTTGAAGCAGCATATCATGCATTGACTCTACCGTGTTTCTAAATTGTTGATTCACTTCTCGCTCCAGTTCCGATAAGGCATCGCGATAAGCGCCACGCAACCAAAGCACTTGCAACGCCAGCACCACCACGAGACTGCTCGCAATTAAAATTAGTGTGACAGAATTCTTTTTATTTTTCACTATTGCAAAGGTAATGCACGAGTCGTTTTCGAAAATCGATTTTAACCTTAATTAACATTGAGAAAGCAGGCTCAATGCTCTTCGTAAAGAAGGAATTTTTTCCGTAACGGTTTTGCGAAATTATATAGTGATGCACTCAACAGGCTGATGTCTTTTGAGCTTCCATCGCTTGTGGCTCCACAACCAGAACTCCGGTTGTTTAGTAATGTCTTGCTCCAACATCCGATTAATTTTTTCGGTGATCTCTCCGTGGGCGCTTGCGGCAGGCGTCAGGCAAACTTCTTCGAATTCAAAATCATAAAAACCGCGCTTCAGTTTTTTCATGCGGCCATAAACTACAGGACGATTATATTCCTTTGCATATTTTTCCGTTCCGAACTGCGCAGGTGTGTCCTGGTTGAGAAAAGTGATCCAATGAGGGTTGGAAGCTGGAGATGGCGACTGATCAAAACCAAAGACAAAAGCTGTCAAACTCTCTTTCGTTTCTGCAAAACTTTGCTTCGTCTCTTTTGTTGTGATCAGCTTCATGCCAAAGCGACTTCGCGTGTCTTTCATTTTCTGATCAAAATAGGGATTGCTCAACTTTGTGTAAATGCCGAATGTTTGATGCTTCAGCGGTATGTCAAGGCTGGCCGCAATCATTTCCCAATTGTTATAATGCCCCGTTGCAATGATTACACTTTGTCCACGGTCAAAGAAGGTATTTACAACTTCCGGATTTTTATAGAACACTCTTTTGATCACTTCATCTCGCGTGATCGTAAATATTTTAAAACTCTCGAAAATCAGATCCATCAGGTGTCGGAAGAATTTCCTCTCAATCTCATGGATTTGTTCAGACGACATAGACGGGAACGATCTTTCAAGGTTAAGCCGCACTACTTTTCTACGGTATCCAAAACCATAAAACATAGTGTAGAATGAAATATCCGACAAAGCATAAAGCAATGGATAGGGCAGGATGGAGATCGGAAAAATAAAGAGATAGTATAAGACAGGACTCAGCCAACGCATAGAGTTTGGGATTAAAGGCACCAACTTTTTCTGAAAGCTATTGAATAATTTGGAGTGATAGCGACTGGTCATCAGAAATTTTTAACCTTTATTAACATTCCTTTCAGGACAATTAACCGAGGCGGGTCATCTAAGCCCGTAGATTTACACTGAATTATGAAAACAAATCTTACAACTATGAAGAAAGTCATTTTACTCACTGGAATACTTGTGGCGATCACTACTATTTTTTGTTTTGCACAAACGGAAGGTGTAATCTCTTATCAAATGAAAGTGAACATGCATCGAAGCATTCCGAAAGAGAACGAAGAGATGAAAGCAATGATCCCTGAATTCAGAATCTCACAATTCGAACTTTTTTTTAACGCAAATGAATCCCTCTACAAACCAGTGGAAGAGGACGATGATGAAGAATTCAGCGATGGTAACGGAGCACAAATCCGGATGAGAATGCCGCAGAATGAAATGTATGTGAAACCTTCTGATGAAAAGATGATTGAGCTTCGCGAGTTCCTGGATAAAAAATATTTGGTTACGGATACCCTGAAAGCAAAAGGTTGGAAGATAGGAGTTGAGACAAAAACCATTTTAGGTTTTGAATGCAAAAGAGCAACCCGAACGGATGAAGAGAGAAAGCAAACCATTGTAGTGTGGTTCACTGATAAACTTCGTCCTTCGCTTGGTCCCGATCGTTTTTGTTCCTTGCCAGGTGCGATATTAGAAGTAAACATCAATGATGGAGAGCGCGCACTGGTTGCAAATAAGATGGATGCCCGCTCTTTAAAGAAAAATGAAGTGAAAGTACCATCGGGTGGAGTCGCCATGAACGGAGCAGAATTCAGAAAAATGGTGGATGAACAAATGAAAAAGATGGGTGCTCAAGGCGGAGTCATCATTCGCAGAAATTAGACTTCTCATTCCATTATTTCTTGAACCTATTTTCAATGAAGGTTAATTCAGATCAAGTCAAATACCCTGAAATGATTCGATGAATTCGAATAGTCAGGATATACTTTAAACCAGGAGAAAAAAATCGATGCATAAAATATTGTTTTTATTGCTGCTGTTCGGCAGCCAGGCATTGCTCGCTCAAAAATTTTCGGTGCGAGGGCAAGTAGTTGATTCAGCTTCGGTGCGTTTGCCTTCGGCTACCGTGATGTTGCTGGCGGCAAGTGATTCATCCCTGATCAACTATGCGGTGAGTGACACGAATGGTTTCTTTGAAATGAAAAATATTTCAAGTGGTCGCTACTTTTTGAAGGTCACTTTCGTGGGATACAGCATACTTACAAAGGAAATTATCTCGCAACCGAACCAGGTTATTGTTGAGTTGGGTTTGCTGAGAATGTGGCCTCAGTCCAAAGAACTTGCCGAAGTAACGGTGAAAGGAGAGAAGGCCCCGGTGAGAGTGGGGAGGGATACTATTGAATTCAACGCAAGCTCTTTTAAGACAAAAGCAAACGCAACTGTTGAGGACTTGATCAAGAAGATGCCCGGCATTCAAGTAGAGAGTGATGGCACTATAAAAGCCCAGGGTGAAACAGTTCAACGTGTGATGGTGGATGGAAAAGAATTTTTTGGTCGCGATCCAAAATTGGCCACACGAAATTTGCCTGCCGATGCGATCAACAAAGTACAGGTGTTTGACAAAAAATCCGATCAGGCAGTTTTCACGGGAATCGATGACGGGCAGCGAGAGAAGGCCATCAACCTCGAACTGAAAGAAGAGAAGCGCAATGGTATGTTTGGAAACGTAACGGGAGGCGCAGGAAGTAACGATCGTTTCCAGGCAAAGGCAAATTTGAATCGCTTCACAAAAAAGAGACAACTTTCATTTCTTGGCATGGGCAACAATGTGAATGAGCAAGGTTTTTCTATCGATGATTATATGAATTTCACCGGAGGCTCTCAGCAAATGTTGGCAGGCGGTGCTGTGCGTTTGGAGTTCAGCAGTGATAATCAGAGTGGTGTTCCATTAAACTTTGGCGGGCGACAAAGCGGAATCATGACAAACTATGCGGCTGGTATAAATTTAAATGAAGAGATTTCAAAGAAGGCAAAGATCAATGCAAATTATTTTTATAATCAATTAGATCAGGATGTTCTCAAACAAACCAATCGCATCAACTATTTACCGGATAACTCCAGCTACAATTTCAACCAGAATAGCCGCCAACATGGCACAAGCGAAAGTCACCGGGGGAATTTTATCCTCGATCAGAAAATTGATTCGGTAAATTCGCTTAAATGGAATGTAGCCGCTTCCAATACCTTCAACACACAGCGCGTAAGCAGTCAAAGCAAAACGATGACTTCCGATGGCCAATTGCAAAATGAAGGCGACCGCAATTCATACTCAGAAGGAAATACGCTCGGAGTTAATTCAAGTTTGTTGTTCCGTCACAAGTTTTCAAAGAAGGGAAGAAATTTCTCAACCAATTTGACAGCCTCATTAAACAATTCCAGTACCGATGGCTCTTTGCAAGCAAACAATGAATTTTACCAGACGAACGAGACGCAAGCGATTTTGCAAAGCAATCATCAAAAAACAGGTAATCAAACGTATGGGGCAACAGTGACTTACACTGAGCCGATTGGTAAGCGAAAATATTTGGAGGCAAGTTATTCGGTTCGTACTAATCAGAATGATGTAAACAGGTCGGTATATGATGAGGGTGGAAGTCAGCCTGTGTTTGATTCGACATACAGCAATCATTACAGAAGTAATTACATTTACAACCGTCCCGGTTTGAGTTTTCGGATTACGCGAAAGAAATTCAATTTATCAACCGGGGTGAGCTGGCAGCGAACGGATTTGCAAGGTCAGCTTTTGTTGAAGTCAATCGAAATCAACCGACAGTTTCAAAATTTTCTCCCGGCTATTCATTTCAACTATGATTTCTCGAACTTCCGCCACTTGCGCTTTGACTATGAAACTTCGATGCAAGAGCCAACTATCCAGCAACTCCAGCCTGTGATTGATAATTCAGATCCATTGAACCTGACAATGGGGAATCCCAACCTGCAACCTGCCTACATGCACCGTTTCAATTTTCATTTCACCATTTTCGATCCCGCAAAATTCATCAACTTCTTCTCTATGATTACGGCAAGTGTGACGAATAATGCATTTGCCAATTCACAAACAGTAGATGATAAATTAATACGAACTACCAAGCCCGTGAACGTGCGAGACAATCTTTTGCTGAATGGTAATTTTAATTTCGGATTCCCGATCAAGCCTTTACATGGAAGTTTCTCGATCGGGCCAACTGTGAACGTAAGCCGGGGAATTAATTTATTGAATAGCGTGGAGAACCAGGTTCATCAGCAAACCTTGGGAGGAACAATTCGATATGATTATAAATTGAAAGAGATATTGTTTATCGGACTGAGTGCACAGATCAGTCGACAGAAAACGGAATATGATTTCAATAAAAATTTGAACCAGGTTTATAATAACAACTCCTATTCTGCGGAAGCGAATTTGACTTTTCTTAAAAATTATCAATTCAATTCTACCTTGGATTATTTTTCCTACCGAAGCGAGACAACCAATTTCAGTAAGTCATTTCCTATTTGGAATATTTCATTTTCCCGATTTGTGTTGAAGAATAAAATTGGTGAATTGAAATTATCGGTGATGAATGTGCTGGATCAAAGCTTGAGTGTGAATCAAACGGCCAGCGCTAATTATCTTCAACAAGAGACAACCAATAACCTTGGAAGGTACCTGATGTTGAGTTTTACCTATTCACTTAACAAACAACTGAACCCAATGGGTGTAAGAGCCGGAGGGGGCGGGATGCGCGTGATGATCAAAAATTGAGAATCAGAAAAGATGGAGCACTTGATCCGCAATTACCTGCGAATCTGTGGCTATCTTTTTATATTTACAGAAAACAGATGTATGAAGTCACTTATCACACTCATTGGCATTGTTTTATTTTTGAATGTAAGCGCGCAACCAAAAGACTATTCTTCAGATGCGAAATCAGTTGACGCAATTATTGCGGCTTTGTATGATGTTATTTCAGGCGACCCGAACACACAACGGGATTGGGATCGGTTCAAAAATTTGTTCAAGCCCGAGGCACGATTAATTCCCACCCGGAAGAATGATGCGGGCGAACTTACCATGAAAGCTATCACCCCGGATGAATACATTCAATTATTTTCTTCCCGGATTGCAGCAGGATTTTTTGAACGTGAACTTCATCGAGTAACGGAAACATACGGAACGGTGACACACGTCTTCAGCACTTACGAAACGAAAGAAAAGAAAGATGGCCCGGTGACGAACCGAGGTATCAATAGTATTCAATTGTTTAAAGATAAAGACCGTTATTTTATAGTCAACATTTTTTGGTGTCCTGAAAATCTAGGGTTTCCACTTCCGGAAAAATATTTGAAATAAGAAAAAACCTTTACCTTCGTGCTTCGTTAGAGCATTGCCTATGAAGCTGACATTTTAAATATCACGCATCTCAGAGATCGTGCTATTCCTTTTTGGCTTTTCGCCAATTTGTTTTTTTTATCATTCATTTTACCCGTCAGCTTATATGAGTTATTCTAAACGTATCAGTTCTTTTTATCAATTGTTTAAGAAAGCAATTCGCGGTGAAGAAGAAAACTTCACCGAGGGTAGCATTAACAGGGCTATATTTCTTTTGTCGGTTCCCATGATTTTGGAAATGGCGATGGAATCTGTGTTTGCCGTTGTCGATATCTTCTTTGTTAGTCGATTGAACAATAGCGATGCTGTTGCTGTGATCGGCTTGACGGAGTCAATGCTCGCTTTGGTTTATTCGCTTGCCTGGGGCGTGAGCATGGGTGCAACTGCACTTGTAGCGCGCAGAGTAGGAGAGAAGGACCATGAAGGTGCAGCCGTAGCTGCAGTGCAGGCGATATGGGTAGGTTTATTTTGTTCGGTGGTAATCGCATTTGCTGGAATATTTTTCTACACAGATTTGCTTGAGTTAATGGGCGCGTCACGCTCGGTAATTAAGATTGGTTCCGGGTTTACATTTTGGATGTTGGCAGGAAACCTCTCCATCATGATGTTATTTTTGATCAATGGAATTTTTCGTGGGGCAGGAAATGCAGCAATTGCCATGCGCGCATTGTGGATTGCCAACCTGATCAACATGGCGCTTGATCCACTTCTGATTTTTGGTATAGGATTTTTTCCGAAGTTAGGAGTTGAGGGCGCTGCTATCGCCACCAACATCGGACGAGGCCTCGGGGTTGTGTTTCAACTTTACTATTTGTTTTCAAGCAAAAGTATCGTCAAGCTTAATTCCAAAAATGTGAAAGTTGATTGGAAGGTAATAGTCCAGGTGTTGAAAGTTTCATTGGGAAGCACCGGTCAGTTTTTGATTTCTTCTGCGAGTTGGGTTTTTCTTGCGCGAATCATCTCGCACTTCGGAAGTGCAGCTATGGCGGGTTATACAATTGCCATACGTGTCATTGTCTTTACGATTCTTCCTTCGTGGGGTATGGCCAATGCTTCTGCGACTTTGGTAGGACAAAACTTAGGCGCTGGTCAGCCGGAGCGCGCTGAAAAATCAGTTTGGAAAACAGGACTTTATAATATGATGTTTCTCGGGTTGGTGATGGTTTTATTTTTACTACTGTCATCACCGATTCTAAAGTTCTTTACAAGTGATGAAGAAGTAATTGGTTACGGAATGCGCTGCCTTCAAATTGTAGCATTTGGTTATTTATTTTATGGATATGGAATGGTGATCACGCAATCGTTCAACGGTGCAGGTGATACGAAGACACCAACCTACTTGAACTTCTTCGGCTTTTGGTGCTTTCAAATTCCACTTGCTTACCTGTTGGCCATTCAGTGGAACTTTGGCCCAGACGGAGTGTATGCTGCCATCGCGATTGCTGAATCTGCATTGGCCGTGGCCGGAATTATTATTTTCAGAAGAGGTAAGTGGAAGTTGGTGAAAGTGTAGTCAATACTTCTTCAAGAAGGCAACCAATTTTTGAATGGCGATGGAGCGATGACTGATTTTATTTTTCTCCTCCATCGTCATTTCAGCCAGAGTTTGGGTAAAACCATTAGGGGTGAAAATTGGATCGTAACCAAAACCACCTGTCCCTTTTTTCTCGAACCCGATTGAGCCATTCAAGATCCCTTCAAATTGAAATATTCCCTCTTTATTAATCAGCGTAATGACCGTAATGAAGCGCGCCCTTCGATTTGTATGTTTCCCAAGATTAGAAAGAAGAAGTTGAATATTGTCTGAATGACTTCTTTGTGAACCTGCATAAATTGCTGAGTCAACACCAGGTTCTCCATTCAATGTTTCAACTTCCAGCCCCGAGTCATCAGCAAAGCAGGCAACGTTGTAATTTTGAAAAACATACTCCGCCTTTTGTTTTGAGTTGCCAGCGATTGTTCCTGTTGTTTCGGGAATTTCTTCCAAGCAACCAATATCAATAAGCCCAACCAAGTGAATGGTTGGGCTTATCATTTTTTTGACTTCTTCCAGCTTGTGCTTGTTGCTGGTAGCAAAACAAAGTTGCATTAGGGCAGAACCTTAGTCATTCGAATCTGGTAAATCAGATTGGCGTTAGCAGGAATACCGTTGTCTCCGGTATATATGCTATAAGCTAGTCCTGATGGAACGTACATAGTGACTGTTGAACCTTCTTTGATTTGGGGTAATAAAATGCCCCAAGCATTAATCATTCCAGGTAAATAGTACCGAGTGGGAGTGCTAAATGTTCCGAATGATGAAGTAGAGCCATCTGCAGCAATTATTTTTCCTGAGTAAGTTGCAACAATATGGCCCGATGCAAAGGCTTTTGTCCCCGTGCCTAAAGTATCAATTGTGTAGCGCAAGCCTGATGGATCCTCGATTATATTGGCGATATTATTAGTAGCAATATAATTGTCAATAGCAGCTATGTCTTTATTCAATTTATAACCCGATGTGCTTACAACTTGAATGGTGAAAACCAGGTTGGAATTGGCCGGAATAGAATTATAGGGATTGTTGCCATACCCATAATAAGACGGGATATAAAGCTTTCCGGTAGATCCAACTTGCATTCGAGGCAAGCCAATCTGCCATCCTGCAATCACTCCGGTAAGGCTATAGATATTGGCATTTGTTTGGTGATCAAACTGTGTGCCTGGTCCGATTGATGTAAGTAAATTTCCAGTATAGTTTACAATTACAGTATCCGAATAAGTGGGATAGTGACCCGTTCCAGCATTGTCAATTTCCCACCATACACCGTACGGTGATTTAGTGGCATCAATAAAAAAAGTCTTTAAATAATCGCTTATTGCCGTTGTGTCATTTTTAAATTGAGCCACTGAGTCGAAGTTGCTCCCCCCTGAGTCTAAGCAAGAACTGAGAGTCAAAGAGATTAAAGCGCAACTCAATAGAATCGAAAATATTCGCATAATTGGTTTTAAATTTATTTATCTACTTCACATCAACTAATTCCATATCAAAAACGAGAATCGAATTTTCAACAATAA
>CAZECP010000023.1:0-57436 GCA_964510765.1 uncultured Ohtaekwangia sp.
CCCACAGAAGGAAGCGATAAAGTGGCGTTAGAACCAACACTAATTGAAGAATTTCCATCAGCATCAGTTACCGTTCCATTCGTTGTTCCTTTTTCCAAAATGTTCACCCCTGGAATGGGCGAGCCGTCATCAGATGACGTAACCTTACCTGTCACGGTCTGTTGTGCAAATGCCCCGAGGGAGCAGCACACCAACAAGACCGACAAGTACCTGCGTGCGTACAGATACAATTTGATCATAATTGAATTGATTTAGGGTTTAGAGATAAAATTCAAATCTTTCGAATTTCGGCTGATTTGAACAACTTACCAACACTCAAGTGCAAAAAAACGAAATATTTTTTACGCAAACGTTGTAGTATATCTAAGGCAATCGATTGCAATCATAAAACCATTGTTGGCTTTTATCTCATCTCAAGAATAAGGGATTGACGAGCCCGAATTTTTATGATTGATCCATCTAAAAATACCTGACCTGTGTTAACTTCTGTTGCGCTCGAAAAATTTGACAAGCATTCCCTATATCGATCCGAATTCAATTCAACTTCCCTATCACTATTGTTGAGGATTACCATCACTGATTTACTTCCTAGTTTTTTGAAATAAACATATACATTGTTTTCAGGGATAAAGTGCACAAGTTTCCCTGTATGAATAACTTCGTTGGACTTTCGCCATTTCAATAACTTGGCTAAAAACTCACTAATATCCCTCTGATCTTTTGTTAAATTTTTACCTTCAAAAAAATTCACATGATCTCCGGGCCAACCACCTGGGAAATCTTTCCTAATATCAGGATGCACTGCACCGTCTCCATCCATCAATGCTTCTGTACCATAATATATCTGTGGTATTCCTCGTGTAGTTAACAAAAGAGTCAAGGCCATTTTCATTTTGTTGACATCGCGGCCTACTGAAAGAAAAAATCGCGTCATGTCATGATTGTCCAGAAAGGTAAGATTGTTATTGGCATCCGGATAAATAAAGTCTTGCGAGAGCATGTCGTAGATTCTTGCCAGACCTGTTTCCCATCCCGCTTCTTCATTCAATGCTTTTGGAATCGAAAAGCAAAACGGAAAATCAGTGACCGACTGAAGTCCGGATTCATATCCATCTTTGTTCTTCGCTCCCTTTTGCCAATAGGCAACTGCCGATGGCGAAGTCAACCACACCTCTCCCACTAATCCAAAGTTTGGATACTCATCTGTAAGTGCTTTTGTCCATTGTGCCATAAAATTTTTATCTGGATAAGGATAGGTATCCATCCGGATTCCATCAATGCCTGCGTAGCCAATCCACCACAAAGAGTTTTGAATCAAGTATTGAGCAAACAATGGATTGCTTTGATTCACATCAGGCATCGCTTTATCAAACCAACCATTCAGCATTTTTATTGAATCCGCCTTTGAATGATACGGATCGGAGATTACGCCTCCACGATAATTGGAAGTTGTGTAAGTCGGGAATTGATGTATCCAATCTTTTTGTGGTGGATCTTTCACCAACCAGTGTTCATCACCGATGTGATTCATCACCATATCCTGGATCATCTTTACTCCAAGTCCGTGAAGTTTATTGATCAACGCAACATATTCCTCATTGGAACCAAATCTCCTGTCAACTTTATACAAATCGGTAATCGCATATCCATGATAGCTGGCTTGCCGCTGATTATTTTCCAGAACAGGGTTTAACCAAAGTGCCGTCACACCCAATTTTTGAAAATAATCTACGTGATCTGAAATGCCTTTTAAATCACCACCATGTCGTCCGTAAGGTTTATCGCGATGAGTCCCTTCAAACATTCCGGTTATCGTGTCATTCTTCACGTCACCATTGGCAAAGCGATCGGGCATGATCAAATAAACGACATCGGAAGAATTAAAGCCTTGAGCAATTTTATCTGAAGTTGGCTTTGGTTTGAATTCGTATTTATAGGTGAAATTTTTCTTTTTTGACTTGAACTGAATGTTAATCTGTCCGGGTTTCAAATCTTTGCTTAACTCAAGATTTAAAAAAATATAATGAGGATTTTCAACAGTGAATCTTTTTTTTAGTTCAATTCCGATTTGCTGAATGACCACATCATACTGCGACAAATCTTCTTTCGAGTTATAAAAAAGAATTTGAAGCTGACTACTCTTCATGTCCGTCCACCAGAAAGGCGGCTCCACACGATTGAATGAAATGTTTTGAGCAAACACAAAAACAGAATAAGCTACAAAGCTTGCCAGCAGAAAAAACTTTTTCATAATTAAGGTAATTATTTTTTGATCAGCTTAAATCGCACAAGGGAAGAATTCTGTTGAACCTCAACAATATAAAGTCCTGCAGAAAAACTGCTGATGTCCCACGCGTTTGATCCAAGGTTTATTGGAACAATTTCAACTCCCTGCATCGACTTGATCGACAGCCCATCAACAATTACATCCTCTTTCAAATTAAAAACTCCAGTAGTTGGATTCGGATAAATAGAATCTGTATCAGTGAAGGATTCAATTGCTGTGATCGTTCCTGTTGTAAATTGCAACGTGTTTGACAGAGAAGATTTATAAGGATTGGTTGCCTCTACATAATATTCATATTGAGTGGCTGACTCCAATCCTTGTGGGCCGTCAGCAAAAGTTGTAATGTCAGCAGCTACCGTCCCAACTTTTGCAAAGGTTCCTCCGGTTTTTCTACGATAGATGTTGTAACCCGTTTCAATTGAAGAATTATCTTGCCAAGTCAATTGAACTTTATTTATTACTTGTTGCACCGATGAAAGTACAGGAGCATTAGGTATTGAGTATGCCGTCAACTCTGTTTCTGGTGCGGGTAGTTGAACATCTGTATAAATTCTGAATTCACCCGGCTGAAGGGTAATACTTTGAGGAGTTGCAGATACCGATAATTGATCACCATTTGCGAAATAATGGAACCAGTTTCCTGCATGAGGAACATTAACATTTAATGACTGAGCCGTGACATCAAAATTGGCAGCAACTACTATGCTCATATTGTCTGTCGATGATGGTGCATCAGAATACGGTTGCCCTTTAAGTATCATCTGCTTGGTCAACGATGACCCGCCTTGCAATGAAAAATCAGTTGTTTGAAATGACGGATACGTATTTCTCAAATTCAAAATAGCACTCACTACTTCATTTAATTTCATTCGCTTTGCATCGGTCAAATAATCCCACTTTACCGGCTTTGCAGATACCCGGCAGTTGTTGCTAATCGTACCGTCCGAACATGTATTGATTGAAAAGTCATAACCTAATTCTCCGAATTGCCAGATCATTTTGGGTCCTGGAATTGGCAGGAAAAATGCATACGCAGCTTTCTGTCTTTCTAAACCTGTAGGAATATCTTTCACAGAATAGGCACCGCTTGAATTTCCATATTGCTCGTTCTTATACATGAGTCTTTCCTCATCATGGCTCTCCATGTAGCCAACCGCGCGCGGCTTCGTCCATCCTCGGTTTCCATAATACATCCAGCTCACATCCGAACTACTTGAGAATCCCATGCTGTTCTGATTGTAAGCATAATTGAAATTTCCCCATAACATCATTCCATTTCCTTCCGCCACTCGATAATTTGCCAGCACGGTCTCCTCCGAATTATCTGCGAAATGTTCAAGGATTACATACGCGTCAGGGAAATTACTCCAGATCACATCCGCCATGCGCGTGATGTTGTCGATTCGGGATTGATCATAGTTGCCCACCGTACTCTCGGTCGAAACAGTTTGTGTAAATCCTTTCGAAAGGTCGTAACGAAATCCATCCACCTTGTATTCATTCAACCAGTGAAAGTTGACCGTGTCTACGAATTTTCGCGTATAGGAACTTACGTGATTCAAATCGTAAAACACGCTGTAAGGATGAGGGGCGGTAACATTAAACCACGGATTACTTACCAATGGTTTGTAATTCACCAAATCAAAATACATCAGGCAATATGGATTAAACATATCCTGATGATTCAGCACGATGTCAAGGATCACAGCAATTCCATTTTGATGGCAAACGTCAATAAACTCCTTCAGCTTATTTTTTGTACCGTAATATTTATCGGGTGCAAACATAAAGTCCGGGTTGTAACCCCAGCTATCATTGCCGCTGAATTCCATAATAGGCATCAGCTCAATCGCATTGATTCCCAATTTTTTAAAATAACCAATCGTATCAATCAGGTTTTGATAATTCCGATTGTTGGCATCAAAAAAATCCCTGATGTGCAATTCATAGATGTTCAACTTTTCTTTTGCCGGCTTTTGAAAGTTAGTCACTTGCCAGTTATAGGGAATTTGACCCGTTTGAAAAATCGCGAGCCAATTAAAATAAGATTCTGAATGAATGGCTTTCGCAGGAAATGTTTTCAGGTTCGGATAAGTAGATGCCGGAATGTATTGATCATCCGTTGATAAAAGTTTGTCCGCATACGGATCGGCAACATAAATAGTTTCGTCAACCAAATATTGATAAGCATATTCAACACCTGAGATAAGATTTTCAATCTCCAACCAAAAATGTTCTCCATCTCTATTCATTAAGTTCTCCGGTAACACTTTCCAATCGCTAAAATCACCAACTGCATAAACGGAGGTTTTGCCAGGCGCCCAAAGTCCTAACGTAACTTTCGTAGCATCATTTGAATTGTAATTGATTCCATCGATGATCCCTGACGGTCGAGATACTGTGGGACTTGATACCGAAGGCAAATAACTAAATGATACTTGTGAGGTGGTGGTGGTACCTGAAGCAGTTGCTATCAAGGTAACGTCAGCAGCAGCCGAACCGGTTGTCAATGAATACGCATAATTGCTTGTCGAATTTTGTGTTGCGCTTGGATCTAAAACAGCTACACTATTTACGAGCAATTGATAATCAGCAGCCTCGGGAGTTTGAGCCTGTATTGAAATCAAAGTCCCTGAAGTTACAAAGAGGGGCTGAATAGTCGGTGCGACCAATTTAACCTGAAAAGATCCGTCCCAAAATGTAGTAATAAAATCGGTAGTTTGTCCATTTGACCAATCGTTGCCCTTTAACAAAATTCCGAGTTGCGTTTGAGTACTGATATCCGTAGCGAAAAAATCAGACGGCTTGAACGTAATGGAGAAAACCACTTTTCCGCTTGGAGTTGTGCGAGCGAGTTTTGCATTGTTTGTAAGTACGGTGTTACTGCTGGCAGGATTAGTATTGTATTTGGCATCCACACTTACTCCCGGAATCCACACCCACACCCATGCATCTGTTAACGATGCCAACGATGTTCCTGTCACATCGTAAGTCACGGTAATTTGATCATTGTACTTAAACAGTGTTGGGGAAATGGCTGGATTAAGTGTTACTTTCTGGGCGAACATCAAAATCGGCCAAGTCAAAATAATTGCAAATACGAGGCATTTTTTCATAAACATCTTATCAACCTTAAACTCTTTTTAAATTAAGCAATAACAAAAAAATTAAGGGCATTACGCCCTTAATTTTTTTAATGGTTATTCAATCAACTTATTGTTTTGTCAACGTGTATTTCATTGTCAAGAAATTAACATCGATTAAATAGGTTCCATCAGCATCGGGTGCAGGAGTATTTGAGCCTGGTACATCTCCGTCCACCAATAAATCTCCGGCTAGTTTTGCGGTACCTCCATATTTGTGACTCCAATCGCCATTCACAGGCAAAAACAAGTATGACTTCGTGCTTGTCAATGGTATTGTTAACTGAAACTCAGCATTGCTGATCTGAGTAAATTGCTGAGAGGGTGTCGACACAGGGTTTGACCACGAGCCCGGAGTCGCATCTCCTACAATATACAAATTATCCGGGATTGGATTTGAAGAAACCGATGTTACTGTATAAGTGGCCGCAACAAAATCAACAATTATTTTATATAACCCTGAGTTTGCAGGGCCTGGAATATTGTTAGAACCGGCATCCGGAGCAAACGTATCACCTGCCGGATTTGCCGAGCCTGATGAAACATTATATTTATGACTCCAGTCTCCATTTACTGGCAGTAACAAATAAGAATTTCCTCCTGTGAGATTTAGGATGATCCCAAACGTATAATCATTTATTCTGGTAAACTGTTGAGATGGAGTAGGCACCGGGTTACTCCATGACCCAGGTGTTGCATCCCCAACTAAATACAGATTATCAGGTACAGGATATTTTGGTACCGGCTTAGAAGAATAAGGCGTAACAGCAACTGTAACAGTATTTGAAACAATAGTAATATTCTGACCATTAGTTGCCTGAACACGGAAGTCGATATTGCCAACCTGTCCAGCCTGCACTCCATAGTCCAAGGAAGCAATGTTGTTTAGGTCAAGCTGCGAAAAGGATTTGCTTGTTCCAGAAACAGCAACAGTTTTTGGCGATGCAAAGCTTGTTCCCCCTTGGGCATACTGAATGTTGTAAGAACGTGTGCCTTCATAACCGGAAAAACCTGAGTTCCAATTAAGTGTAAGGCCTACGCTACTCGCATTCGCTTCAGTTGTAACTACTGATTCTGCCGAAGGGATTAGGGCAACATCAGCGTAGGGTGTAAATGAAATACCAATAACGGCCGATTCCTTCTCTTCGCCATTATTAGGCAATGAAGCAGATACTTTCATCTCAAGACTAATAGGGGTTCCTATTTTTCCATGAAATTGAAGTGCCATTTTGTTAAGTTCCTTACCCAAAAGCGCTCCTGATAGACCACCTGTAAAGCTTTTCATTTTAAAATTGCTAAAGCCTTTTCCTGCTGAATCAACAAATACAGAAAACTTGGTATTATTCAATCCAATGGAAAACTTTGGGTCAGTCCATGTGAAAGTAACTGCCGCACTCAATGAGTCCTTCGAAGCAGGGGTGACTGTTGTAGCTGAAGCCGTTGCGGTAAAAGCACCATTGCTGGCAGTGAAACTTGGAGCTTCTTCAAACTTCTGGCAGGAAATTATGAATCCCACAGAAGCAATTAAAATCAAGACGAATATCTTCTTCATAATTTCTTAGAGTTTTTCAAGTGTAATTTTTCCTGTCTTAAAATTGACAGTGATTTTATAATTGCCCGAAACACTTGGCGGTGCAAAGTCATTGCCATCAGGTTTAAAAGTATCGCTCAATCCATTATTCGCGTGCTTCGCGCCAGTAAAACCATACTTCGCGTTCCAACTGCTGTAAACAGGTAGCAATAGATAGCCGTTGTCACTATCCCCTGTTCCTGTATAGGTCAAGGCAAGATTATCTATATGAAACGAATACGAGTTATCTTTTACAAATTCCTGATCCGGTGGTACTGCCTCTGTTCCGCTCCCACTTTGCCAACCTGCCGGAGTAGCTGAACCTGTAATATATAAGTGATCAGGAACTGGGTAAAGCACATCCAAATAGGTTGCGATGTTGATCTTTAAGACATTGGAGTACAAAGGTTCACTGCTGCTTGCCATTGTGGCTTTGATCCGAAACTCGAACGGGTGAAACACATAGTCTTTCAATTCCAGGGTTGCCAAAGCGTTGTTCAAATCTTTAACGGTGAAAGAGTGAAACACATCGTTGGTCAAAGAGATCGTACCCATCTTGGGATTGGTGAAGCCGGAACCCGTAGTATCTATTTGCAAGGTATAATAAACATCTTGCGTGCTTACTCCATTTGAAAATTGATAGTTTGGATTTGTCCATTGAAACTGCAATGAGCTAAAGCTTTCATTTGCTTTTGCCAAGGTCAAATCACTTGAATTTGACACACTCAGAGTTGGGGCAGTTCCTCCAGTAAAAGTCACTTTCGTTTCATCACTTGTGCACGAAGAAACTAGTACCAAGGCAACTCCCAACGAAAATAATTTATTAAGGATAGTTTTCATTTTCTTGAATTGCATTTTTTCATTTTCATTTATATCCATCGTTTTGAACCAAAGTCGGGTTAGCACTCAAGTCTGTTGATGGTATGGGAAACAAATTCCGATAAGAAGCAGTCTGCGTACCACTTGCGACCGCGCCTTTCCATGGCCACACATAACTACCATCTGTGAAAGATCCGTATCGGATCAAATCCGTTCTGCGATGTCCTTCCCAATATAACTCTCTGGCCCGCTCATCAAGAATATCAGCCAAATCAGAGGGGCTTGACACCGTTAGAATTGAGTGATTATGAGAATTGTCACCACTGTAAGCACGTGTGATAACGTCATTTAATTTTTGCGTAGCAGTAGTAGCATCGGTTCCTGAGCCGCCTCTTACAAAGGCTTCTGCAAACATAAGGTTTGCATCTGCCAGACGGAACATCGGAAAGTCGGTATCTACGTAGTCAGTAATACCACTGGTTGGATCCGCATCAGGAATCATACGATTTGAAAATTTCTTGATTGCATATCCATCTGTGAATGAGCCGATGTCACTGATCTGAAGATTCTGGCCTGCAGTATAAAATTGGGCACGCGTATCTGTATTTCCACTTGGGTCAGCAAACTTTGCAACTAATGCGGAAGTGGTTCGTGTGCCACCCCATCCTCCTTTCAAGCCAAAACTAGCGGGGCTCATCGATCCACCCACTGCAGCATGAATTATATAGTCCATTCCACCATAAGATCTTGCAAAATTTCCATCGTAGTTAATGGTGAAAATCAGCTCAGGACTTGTGATGTTGTTGGCAGCAAAATTTAACAGGTAGTTTGAAGCCAACGAGTATTTATTAAGGGCAAACAACTTGTTTAAGGCCGCAATACATTCACTGTATTTTGCAGTACCAGTATAAACAGCTGCATTCAGATAGAGTTTCGCCTGCAACATATACAATGCACCTTGGGTAGCGTGGCCATAATCCGAGCCCCCAGGAGTACCGGGCGTTGCCAAGTCATTTTCTATAGCTTGCAATTCACTATCTATATAGTTGAACAAATCCACCCGGTTAGTCTGTTTTGGATTGAATGCACCCGGGGCATCGGCTTCAGTAACGAATGGGGGGTTACCAAACATATCAAGCGCATGCCAGTAAGCAAGGGCTCTGAGAAAACGAGCTTCGGCACGATATTCCTTTACTTGTGGATCAGTAGAAGTTGCTGATGCCCTTATAAACTCGTTGCAATATGTAACTGACAACATGATACGCGAATACATGGCAGCAATGAAAACATCATTGGCTGTCCAGTTTTGCCAGTGCATGTTTTTAATCGTTTGGTCATTCCACGCAATTACTGCTTCGTCAGTGGTTAGCTCCTGCACATTCCAAAACTCACGCATATAAACACCAAAGCCTTCATCCAGACCTGAGATATCAGAGTTGCCTGCAGGACCTTGCTGGCCACTCAATGCAAAACTTGCATACAACTTCGCCAAAGCCGAAAGCCGTCCTTCCGGTGTGCTATAGACATCGGCAGGTGTAACTGCTTTGGAACCCAGTGACTGCGGATCAAGATCACCCACACACGATGCTAACGCAATTGTACCCGTTAACACAATGAAAAATGATTTTAAGGATCTCATATTCATTTAAATATTTTGATTAGAAAGTAAGATTTAAGCCAAGTAAGAATGTTCTCGGACGAGGATAGATGTTATTGTCTATTCCACCGTTCACTTCAGGATCTAACCCATTGTACTTGGTAATGAAAAATGCATTTTGAACCGTAAGACTAAAACGTGCTTTCAGTTTCTGGTTCATCAACTGCTGAATGGTATAACCTACGCTGATGTTATCCATTTTGAAGAACGATGCATTCTGAACATAGAAGCTGCTATAATATTGAGGAGCGACAAAATTTGTTTCAGAAATGGCCGTTGGCAAGTTGTTGAAGAAACCAGCCTGGTTATACATTGCATTGTAGAAAGCCTTTGAAGACTGGTTGTTGTTATAAACATAGTTTCCAAAGCTAAACCTTCCTTGAAAATAGAAGTCCCAGTTTTTATAATTCACTCTTGAATTTAAACCCATCATCAAATCAGGTTGAGGCTTGAAGAACCTCATCTTGTTTGAGTTGTTAGCCGTTATGTCCCCGCCTTTACCAGTGCGATCAACATACAAGCCTTCAATAGGCCTGCCTTGCGCGTTATATATCTGTTGCAACACAAAGAAAGAATTTACAGGATAACCCACCTGAATATTTTGAATAGTTGTTCCTACACCGCCTGAGATTCCGCCAGTTAAAACTCCTACATAAGAAGCATCACTGTTTTTCAACAGCTTAGTCACCTCATTTTCATTGTGTGTTAAATTGAAACCAACATTCCACTCAAAATCATTTGTTTTAATCGCTTGCGCATTCAATGTCAACTCAATTCCCTTATTTACAAGAGTACCAACATTGGTAGTTAAATAGTTGGAGAAATTGCTACCTGCGGCAACTGGAATAAAGTTGATGAGGTTCTCTGCCTGTTTCCAATATACGTCAACGGCACCAGTAATTCTGTTACTCAGGAATCCAAAATCAAAACCAACATCTGCTTGCTTGGTGGTTTCCCATTTGAAGTTTGGATCATAAGGATTGGGTCTCCATGTATTCACAAATGAATTTCCAAACTGGTATTGAGCTTGAGCATTGCTAAGTTGATACAAGGGTAAATACGGATAAGTACCACCCACATCCTGGTTTCCGGTAACTCCATAGCTTGCCCTCATTTTCAAATCAGAAACCACTTGGCTTGTGAAGAAAGATTCTTTGTTGATCTTCCAACCCAGGGCGACCGAAGGAAAAATCTGCCAGCGATTTTGCTTGGAGAATCTTGATGATGCATCATCTCTGAAAGAAACTGTTACCAGATATTTGTCAGCATAAGAATAGTTGATTCTTCCAAAGAAAGAAAGCAATGTATTCGGGTTTGGAATTGCCTGATTAGGAATTCTGGTAGTATCGGTCCCTACAATTTGATTTTGGAAATCAGTATAATTAACTGCTGGAGGTGCGGCTACCGTTTTGCCAGCGTTGTAGGCAGCTAGGCCATACGTACCTGCATCCCATTGTGCCTGTGTAGGCGGTGCGCTTCTTGAAAAATTAGTGGAATAACGCTCAAATGCCTGGTATGAATAACCCACCGTTACATCAAACTTATGCTTACTGATTTCTTTTGTATAATTAGCATAAAGATCTAACAGTCGGGAACGATTCTCCCCGGTATAATCCGTAAGTTGACCATACCCGTTTCCGTATGTCCACGCTGCGTTGTAAGGCGCATTGTTATGACCTTTTGAAGTGGCAAAGTCAAAACCGGTATTGACAGTAAGCTTGATGGCAGGGAAAAACTTCAAGCGATAATCAACTTTAATATTTCCTATTCCTCTGTAAACAGACGATCTGTTATCGGTCTGATTAAGCAATGAAACCGGGTTGGCTGCACCGATTGTAATTGGCAAAGCTTCTGGATCAATTGAACCGTCTGGCATTGAGTTAGCCAACTGGGTATAAGTGAAATAACCACCCCAGTTTTTGTTGCCATTGTAAACGGGTTGAGTAGGATCAAAAGAAGTAGCAGAACCAACCGCTCCCGTATTACCAAAGTTTTGCTGAGTGTACATTCCTTTGAAAGAAATCTCTGCTTTCAAATCGCCATCAAGGAAGGTAGGAGTCAGATTAATGTTTAATGAGTTACGTGTAAAATTGGTAGTCTTTAAAATACCATCCTGGTTTGTATAACCATAAGAGACTCGATATGGAAGATTTTTATATGATCCGGAAACCCCTATGTTATTGTCAGTTGAAATCGCTGTTTGATAAATTTCTTTTTGCCAATCTGTATTTGCGGCACCAAGTCTTTTAACGGCTGAGGCGGACAAGCCAGAAAGCCCTGCAGCTAACTCATTATTCACTGTTTGCCTGAATTGATCACCGGACATTACCGAGAAATATTTCATCGGTTCAGCCACTGACACAGTAGAATTAAAACTGAATTGAGGTTTGCCTTCCTTTCCTTTTTTGGTTGTGATGATAATAACACCATTAGCAGCACGCAGCCCATAGATTGCAGTGGCAGAGGCATCCTTTAACACTGTAAATGTTTCTATATCATTCGGATGCAATGTCGCCAACGGGTTGGAGATGCCTGAAATTCCACTGTTATCTACTGGATAACCATCAATCACAACAAGAGGCGCTTGACTTCCGGTTATTGATCCATTTCCGCGGATAAGAATGGTTGCTCCACTGCCTGGCGCTCCATCATTGGTTGTCACCTGCACCCCTGCCACTTTTCCTACCAACATGTCTTGCGGAGAAGAGATTACTCCTTTGTTAAAGTCTTTTGTGCTCACGGCAGCCAGAGAGCCGGTTACATCTTTCTTTTCTTGCTGCCCGTAACCTACAACCACAATCTCTTGGAGAGAAACAGCATCTACAGCCAGCGACACATTGATAGTTGTTTGCGAACTAACGGTGATTTCCTGGGTTGCATAACCTATAAACGAAAACGCCAAAGTAGCTCCTTCCTTCACAGAAATCTTGTAATTACCTTCCGCGTCAGTTACAGCGCCATTAGTTGTACCTTTCTCGAGAATGTTAACTCCCGGCAATGGAGCACCGTCATCTCCAGAAGTTACCTTCCCGGAGACAACCCGATCTTGTGCCAACGCAGCGAAGGAACTGCACACAAGCAACAGCATCAAAATCCTTCTCAAATACAGATAAAGTTTCATCATAGAACAGATAAAGGTTAAGAGTAAATATTTTTTTGTCCTCCATTTAATGATTTAAAAATGTTGTAATATCGAATTTGAAAATCGGCTAAATGGTGTCCAAACTTAGAAAAGCAGTAATCCAAAATCAGTGAAAACCGCTTAAAAATCGTGGGAAACGACACCGCAAACGTGTGCAACAAAATTTGTATCTTTAAACCATAATTCGCAGAAATGAAGTTCAATCAGGTTACCATCAAAGACATCGCCCGCGAGCTGGGCATCTCCCCCTCCACTGTATCTCGTGCTCTAAAAGATCACCCGGATATAAGTGTTGAAACCAAAAAAGCGGTAAACGCCCTCGCGGATAAATTGAACTATCAACCGAATATTGTCGCACTTAACCTTCGGCAGAAGAAGACCAACACCATTGGAGTGATCATTCCTGAGATTGTACACTTCTTTTTCTCAACGGTAATCAGCGGTATCGAAGATGTTGCTTACCAGGCTGGCTACAACGTAATTCTCTGTCAGTCAAACGAATCCTATCAGCGCGAATTGACGGACATCAAAGCACTGTTCAATAGCCGCGTAGATGGAATGCTGCTTTCGCTTTCGCGCGAAACCACCAATTTCGATCACATCGAATCAATCATCTCGAAAGGGGTGCCGATCGTATTTTATGATCGCATGTACAACAGCCCCACGTCAAGCAAAGTAATCGTTGACGACTACAATGGCGCAAAAGAAGCGGTGCAACACCTGATCGATCAGGATTGCAAACGAATTGCCCATCTTGAAGCTGCCCCCAACCTGATCATCAGCATCGATCGATTAAAAGGTTATGAAGATGCACTGAAAGAAAATAATATGACAGTGGAAAAGGAACTGATCATGGAGTGCCACTCCGGCACTTTTGAAGAAGGTAAGAAAGCCACCCGAAAACTCCTCGCTCTTCCTAATCCTCCCGATGCCATCTTCGCCAACAATGACCCGATGGCCATGGGCGCCATGATGGCGATTAAAGAAAAAGGATTGAAGATACCGCAAGACATTGCGCTGGTTGGCTTCAGCAACTGGTTCTTTGGTGAACTGCTCGAACCTTCATTGACCACCGTGGATCAACCTGGATTTGAGATGGGCCAGGAAGCAGCACGCTTGCTCATTCGCCATATCGAGATGAAGGAGAAAGAAATTGCTGATCCCGTTACCGAAACGAAAATTCTAAAGACGAAACTCGTGATCCGGAATTCTTCACTGAAGAAAGGTTTAAAGAAATAGTCGCAATCGTTTTCTGATTTATTGTTACTGATTTCTTACAAAGTGTTAGGTAAAAAAATTTACTTGATGACTTATTCATCAAGCTTATGCCCAACACGGTAAGTCAAACGGTAGGAAACTTTATTTCTGCATCCAGCCTTGAGTCAAGCGTCTTAATTAGCGCTCAACATGGTTTTGTAAAAATCACCGTCTATACTGACGAAGTGATCAAGGTGTCTTTTTCCAAAACGAATGAGTTTGAAAGTCATTCCTATGCAGTCGTTACAGCACCACAAATTCAAAAAACAAATTACGTTGAAACGGATACCGCATTGATCATTCAAACTGCGCAGTGCAAAATTGAAGTCAATAAATTTCCCATCTACATCACCTTGTATGATGCCAACGGCAACCTTCTCAACCAGGACGACCGCCTCGGAACTTCGTGGATTGGCGAGCAAGTAACCACCTACAAAAAACTCCAAACTGATGAGCGCTTCCTTGGCCTCGGAGAAAAAACCGGCAACCTTGACAGACGTGGTTCGCATTTGCAGAACTGGAACACCGATGCCTATGGCTACCATTCGGGAACGGATCCACTCTACAGTTCCATTCCGTTTTATATAGGAGTGCACGAGCATCGTTGTTACGGAATTTATTTCGACAACACGCACAAATCATTTTTCAACTTCGGAGCTTCCAACAATCGTTTCGCTAGTTTCTCTGCCGATGCCGGTGAGATGAGTTATTATTTCATCACAGGAAGCAACGTTCCCCGGATATTACAAAACTACACATGGCTTACCGGGCGCATGGAGCTGCCTCCGCTGTGGAGCATCGGCTACCAGCAGTGCCGCTACAGCTATTATCCTGACAAGGAGGTAATGAACGTGGCTAAGACATTTCGGGAGAAGGACATTCCCGCAGATGCGCTGGTGCTCGACATCCACTACATGGACAAGTACAAAATCTTCACGTGGGACAAAAAGAATTTTCCTGACCCGAAAGGGATGATCGATCAACTTAAAGAACTAGGTTTTCAGATTGTAATCATGTGCGACCCGGGTATTAAAGTGGAAGAAGGATACGAAGCCTATGACAGTGGCAAGAAGGAAAACGTGTTCATCAAATATCCGGATGGAGAAAACTATAGCGGTCAGGTGTGGCCGGGCTGGTGCCACTTCCCCGATTTCACGAATCCAAAAACCAGAAAATGGTGGGCAGAAAAATTCAAGGATTATGTAGCGCTTGGCGTGGAAGGTTTCTGGAACGACATGAATGAAATTGCCACCTGGGGTCATGGCCTTCCGGAAAATATTGAATTTGATTTTGATGGCAACCGCGCCACCGCAAGAAGAGGCCGAAATGTTTTTGGCTTTCAGATGGCACGCAGCACCTACGAAGGCACGAAGGCTTTGATGCAGGGCAAGCGTCCCTTCAATCTCACTCGTTCAGGCTTCGCAGGCATTCAACGCTATGCAGCCGTTTGGACGGGAGACAATGTCTCTTATGACGAACACATGATGCTGGGTGTGCGCATTGTAAACAGCATGGGACTTTCAGGCGTAGCTTTTGCAGGGTACGATGCCGGAGGTTTTGTAGGCAATGCCGACATCAAACTCTTCACACGCTGGATGTCGATTGCATCCCTCGCCCCTTTCTTCCGCGCCCACACGATGATCAACACGCGCGACAGCGAACCATGGAGCTATGGCGAAGAAGCCGAACAAATCTGCCGCAATTATATCAAACTTCGTTACCAGTTGATGCCGTACATCTACTCCTTGTTTTACGAAGCATCACAAACAGGAATGCCGGTGCAGCGCTCTCTTGCCATTAACTACACCCACGAACCAAAAGTGTATGAAGGTACCTATCAACATCAATACCTGTTTGGCCCTTCTGTTTTGGTTTGCCCGGTTGAGAGCCACAAGGAGCTGATGAAAATCTTTTTGCCGGAAGGCGAATGGTACTACCTCTTTGATGGAAGGAAGTTCTCCGGCAACCAGGAAATTTATTTTGAATGCCCCATTCATCGCCTGCCTATCTTCATCAAAGCCGGAGCAACCTTGCCCATGCAGGAGGCGTTGAGGAACACCACCGAGAAGAGTGATGAACTGATCTTGCACATTTACAACGGAAACACCGCCACTGAATTTGACTACTTTACCGATGATGGTAGCACGTTCGGTTATCAATCGGGAAATTACTGCAAGCGCAAAATCACTTTTGATCCTTTCGCGCGCAAGGTGACCCTCAGCGCCTGCGAAGGCACTTTCAAACCGCACCACACCATGCTCAAACTCGTACTCCATCACTTTGACGAAAACGAAGTGGTGATGAACGGAGAACGCAAGTCACTGCAGTGGCACAAGAACTCATTCTTTACACCACTGGAAAAATACGATCCCATTGCTGACCCGGATTCGATGGGCGAAGAGAATGTGAAGTCGGCAACTGTGAAGTATAACTCAAGCACTATGGAGATCAGTTGGTAAGTTTCCGGATACTTATAGACGATCTGGGCGTGTGGTAGTTTTACGGTGAACCTTGACAAAATTACATATTCGCGTCTTAACTATCTCGAGGTCGATTTAGTACAATCACGGGTTCGTGTCCTCACCATCTCGAGGTCGGTTTAGTGCAATTACGGGTTCGCGTCCCACAATCTCGAGCTCGTGTCAGTACAATACAGGTTCGCGTCACCACCACCTCGAGGTCGCGTTAGTACAATCATGAGTTCGCTTCTCCATCATCTCGAGGTCGCGTTAGTACAATCACGAGCTCGTCCCTACCATCCCGAGGCCACGTTAGTAAAATCACGAGTTCGCTCTCCCCACCATCTCAAGGTCGGGGCCGTAGCCATTACAGGTTCGCGTTTCCCACTGGGGGAGTTCCGCTACCAGCGTACGAAATGATTCCATCGCTACGTTGAGGGGTTATCAATCAGGAAATTACTGTAAGCAAAAACTCACTTTTGATCCATTCGCACGCAAGGTGACCCTTAGTGCCAGCGAAGGCACTTCAAACCAAACCACACCATGCTCAAACTAGTACTGCATCACTTTGACGAAAACGAAGTGGTTAACGGAGAACGTAAGTCATTGCAATAGTACGCGCACTCGTTCTTCACGCCACTTGAAAAATACGATCCCATTGCTGACCGGGATTCGAATGGGAGAAGAAGATGTGAATTCAACCATTATGAAAATACAGTTTAGGTGAAATTCAGGTTGTGTGGAGAAAGGTTCAGCCATTTTCAATTCTGATCGAGTGCAACAAAATTAGGATAAAGACTCAAATGCTTTTTCTTGATTTCTTCAAGCATCACTCGTTTTAGTTCCGGAATATTCTCTTTCGTAAAGGCGGAGACGAAAACAATCTTGTCAAATCCATGTTGCCGGTATTTGGCAGCCATGGCTTCAGGGTCAAATTCGGCAAGCTCCTGTTTTATCTTATCAACTTTGTTCAAAACCAAAATGGTATGAATATTTCCAGCACCAATTTCCACTAATGTATTCTTCACTACCTCAATATGATTTTCGTGATAGGGATGCGCCACATCCACCACATGCAGAAGAATATCCGCCTCACGAACTTCATCCAGTGTTGATTTAAATGATTCAATCAGGTGATGAGGAAGTTTTCGAATAAACCCAACTGTATCAGAGAGAAGAAAAGGAACATTTTCAATCACCACTTTACGTACGGTGGCATCTACAGTAGCAAAAAGTTTGTTCTCCGCTTTCACATCGGCCTTGGTCAATAAATTCATCAACGTGCTTTTGCCCACGTTTGTATAACCAACAAGTGCCGCCCGGACAACTCCACTTCGTGACTTGCGTTGCGTTTCGCGCTGCTTCTCTATTTTCTTCAGTTCCTCCTTTAGCTTTGCGATTTCATTCTTGATAATCCTTCTATCGGTTTCAATTTCCTTCTCACCGGCACCACCGCGCGAACCCGTTCCACCGCGTTGTCTTTCCAGGTGCGTCCACATGCGTGTAAGACGGGGAAGTAAATATTGATTCATGGCCAGCTCTACTTGAGTGCGGGCTTGAGCAGTTTGAGCACGCATTAAAAAAATATCGAGGATCAACAATGAGCGATCATAAATTCTGATTTTGTATTCTTTGTCTTTTGAGTTGAATTCTTTCTCAAGGTTTCGCAATTGTGAAGGACTCAGGTCATCATCAAACAAAACATTCTTCACTCCTTTGGCAGCAACAAAACTCTTGATCTCTTCCAGTTTTCCCTTTCCTACAAAAGAGCGCACGTCTGGATGCGGCAACTTCTGCACAAATCGTTCAATGGACTGAATTCCTATTGTCTCAGCCAAAAAGGCGAGCTCATCTAAATGCTCATCTATGATTTCTGATTTCTCTTTGGGTGTGGCTAAACTCACCAAAACCGCCAGGTTTGAATTTTGTGCTTTGTTCATTTTGTGCAAACATACTTTTTAAACACAAAAACTAATTTTTGAACGGTTACTTTTTTGTAAGTTTGCGAGATATAGGAATCATTAATTGTTGTTTTTCAGCAAGTTACGGATCTTAAACCTAACCTTGCATTAGCAAGTTTTATAGTTGGCAGCATGAGAGTAGCAATTGTTTTAAACACATCCTGGAATATCTACAATTTCAGGATGAACATGGTGAAGGCTTTCCTTGAAGAAGGTTATCAGGTTCATACGATTGCGCCCCACGATGAATATACTCATTACCTTCAGGAGGCCGGTTGCATTCATCATGATCTTAAGATGGACAGTCGCGGTGCCAACCCTATCAAAGACTCACTTCTCATTTTTGAATTACTTGGTATTTATAAAAATATTAAGCCTGACGTAGTTTTGCATTTTACAGTGAAGCCCAATGTTTATGGCGCTTTCGCTGCTGCATGCTTAGGTATCCCCTCCATTAATAATGTTTGCGGCTTGGGCACTATTTTCCTCAAGAAGAATTTAGTTTCGTGGGTGGCCAAGAGGTTGTATAAAATCTCGTTCCGTTTCCCTAAAAAAATATTTTTCCAAAATGCCGATGACAAGGCAATCTTCATAAAAAAGGGGCTCGTCAAGAAAGAAATATGTGACCTGTTACCAGGATCAGGAATTGATTTGAATAAGTTTTTGCCGACTCCGTATAAACGAAATTCGACTTTTACTTTCTTGATGATGTCAAGGCTGATCAAGGATAAAGGCATTCGTGAATACATTCATGCAATTCGCATTCTCAAAGCCAAGGGAATGAACGCCAAGTTTCAGATTTTGGGAGCCATGGATCCAATTCATGCTCGCGGAATTGCGGTTGAAAAAATTGAAAGTTGGATTCAAGAAGGAGTAATCGAATATTTGGGAAAAACGAGTGATGTAAGACCCTATATTCAAAATGCAGATTGCATCGTGTTGCCCTCTTACCGGGAAGGAACGCCACGCACATTGCTGGAGGCCGCAGCTATGGCTAAACCAATAGTTGCAACGGACGTTCCAGGATGTCATCAGGTTGTAGCTGATGGAGTGAACGGTTTTTTGTGCGGTGTGAAAAATGATGTTGACCTGGCAGATAAATTGGAGGCCATGTTCAACCTCACTGAAGCCGAATTGCAGACGATGGGTAAAAAAGGTCGTAACAAAATAGAGAGGGAATTTGATGAAGAAATTGTCATCAACAAATATTTGCACACCATAAAGAGTATTTCAATAGCCCATGTTATGGATAATAAAATCAGTGAAAAAATAGTAATTTCACGAAATTGAATTACCCAACAGATTGTGCGACATTTTTTTAGATTTCTATTGATTCTAATACTCTTCCCCTGCTGTTCCTACAAAACCAATATTCTATTAAAATCCACAGACCAGGATCTTCCCGAAGTTTTAGGAGCAGAGGCTAAAGTGGCCGAAAAGGAATACCTGATTCGCAAGTATGATTTGCTGGGGCTGGATGTATATTCCAATAATGGTGAAAGATTGATTGACCCAAACCCCGAATTATCTAACTCTTCTGCCCCGACTGCAAAAGGAGAAAATACAGAGACCACCCGACCAACCTTTATGGTTGATGCCAATGGATTAACCAAGTTGCCGATGGTGGGTGAAATGAAATTGGAGGGCCTAACATTGCGGCAAGCGGAGGAAATCATTCAAAAAGAATACGCCAGGTTCTTCAAGGAGCCATTCGTGCAAGTCTCTTTTACCAATAAAAGAGTTATTGTTTTAGGCGAGCCATTGGGTGGGCAAGTAGTTGCCTTGACAAGCCAAAACATGCGGGTAGCTGAAGTACTTGCCATTTCAAAATCAATTACGAAAGAAGCACGGGCTAATAACATACGGCTGATTAGGAATGACCATGTTTATCATATTGACTTGAGCACTATTAAGGGATTTAAAGAGGGAAATATTCTGGTCGAATCAGGAGATATTATTTATGTAGAGCCTGTGAGACGGCCCTTCACAGAAGGTTTGCGCGATAATTATCTTATCGGGAGTTTGCTGATTGCCATTGCGAGCCTGGCAGCCATCATACGAACCGCAAAATAAAGATTTCGGAGCTTGGATAAATTTAAAAATAACGCCCCCACAATCGAAGGCATCGACCTTGAAAAACTTCAAGCCATTGCGCGAAAAGGCTTGCCTCTGATCTTAAGTATTTTTGTCATCTGCAACCTGGCCGCCTACCTTTTCCTTCGCTATACCAAAGATGTATTTGAATCTTATTCAGAAATAAAGTTGGACGTAAGAAGGGATGCTACTGAGCTTGGCATTAAGACAATTACCGAAGATCCAAACGTTAACATTGTAGCGGGTGAAATTGAACAAATCAAATCAAAAGTCTTTTTAGGGCGGCTAGCGGATTCACTCAAGCAGCAAATTGGCTATTTCAGTAAAGGGAATGTTCTGAAAAACGAACTCTACAAAGTTTCACCGATATGCGTTATTCCTGTGGTTTTAAAATCTTCCGAGGAAGATGATGTACCCATTTATTTCTCTTCTGCAGATGGGCACAGCTTCAAGCTATCAAAAGAAAATAATCAAAAAGAAATTAACGGAACGTTTGACACTCCAGTCCAAATCGGAAATTCGACTATCATCATCAAAAAGAATTCGAACTACGCATCGATGGATCTGAGTTCTCTTTTTTTTGTGATTCGCAGTAAAACAAGCCTGGTGAATCTGCTTTCAAAAAACCTGATGGTAGATCCATTAAACTACAGCGCCAACACGATCCGTGTTTCATTTAAAGATTACAATGCGTTAAAGGCATTTGATATAGTCAATAAAATTGACAGCCTCTACATTATCTATAGCAACGAGCAAAAGAACCTTGCGAACAAACAGAAAATTGAATGGTTGAATCACGAGCTTGCCCAAGTAGAAAAGAGGATGGAAGACTTTGAGAACTATTTTGAAAACTTCACCCTTCAAAATAAAAGCAGTGATGTGACACTTGACCTGAGAAGAATCATTACTGCCATCAATCACATCGATTCACAACGGTACATTCTAAATAAACGAATAGTCGAGCTTAACACAATCGTTGATGCTTTCTCCAATGGAGTTAATTCAAAAAATTTCTACCCCCGCGGTATCTTACCAGAATATCTTAATGAACAATTGGGCAACTTACAATTATTGATAAACCAGCGGGATAAACTTGCATTGGCCTACAATGAAAATACATTTGCTTACAAGCAAAAAGAAAAAGATGTAACTGAAGCGAAGGATCGCGCATTCTCCATTCTCAACAATCTTAAACATGAGTGGATGAATACTTTGACAGAATTGAGAGATCAAAAAGGAAAATTGGAAAGTGAGTTTAATACGATGCCGGATAAGAACACAAAGTTTCTAAAGAATCAACGGTTCTACAATCTCTTCACCGAGTTCTATCTCACCATGATGCAATCAAAATCCGAATTTGAAATTGCACAGGCTGGAAGTGTGCCGGATTTTAAAATATTGTCTTCAGCCACGATGCCAGGCGAACCGGTCTCTCCAAAGCGGCTCCTCATCTATGGTATTGGGTTTTCATTGGGTTTGATCTCAGCGCTTTTCGCATTGGGTGTTATGTATGTGATCAATAACAAAATCACTTCATTGAAAGAAGTTGAAGATACATTGGATGTTCCAATTTTAGGAGTAATACCATCATCACGTCAACCAAGGATTTCGCCATTCCATGTACTTGACAATCCACAATCCATGCTGAGTGAATCCATTCGCTCACTTCGCACCAACCTGGATTTTTTTCATTCGGCCTCTGGTAAAAAAGTGATCACAGTCACTTCCACGATTTCAGGTGAGGGAAAATCATTCGTGGCGTTGAACCTTGGTGCTGTGTTAGCTATCTCCAGAAAGAAAGCTATCATTGTCGATCTTGATATGCGTAAGCCTAAAAAAATTCTTCCTTCCACTATAGAGCAAACAGAAAAAGGACTTAGCACAATTTTGATAAGGAAGAACTCAATTCAAGATTGTATCCAACAAACCGAAATCGAATTTCTTGATTTCATTCCCAGCGGACCGCAGCCACCCAATCCTTCTGAACTATTGTTGAATGGTGAATTCTCGTCTTTGATTGAGGAACTTAAACAGCAATATGATTTTGTCTTACTGGATACACCACCTATAGGGTTGGTGACAGACGCGGTTTTTGCAATGCGCAAATCAGATCTTTCTATATATGTAATCCGTGCAAACTATTCACGAAGCGAGTTCTTGCGAAATGTAGAACGTGTAATGACCATGAACAAGCTTTCCAATATGGCCTTGGTAGTGAATTCACTCAATCAGGCAGGCAAAAATTACGGCTACGGTTATTATTACGAAAAACCTGTTAAGAGAACCTGGAACGATATACTCAAATCCTAAAGTGTTTTCCTTCTTAAAAAAAAATAAAAACCAAAAAAACACAAGTCCCTTCACTTGTGATGTTCACTCGCATCTTATTCCAGCCATTGATGATGGAGTAAAAACAAACGAAGAAGCAGTTGAGACGTTTTCGATCTTAATGGACTTAGGTTATAAAAGAGCGATTACCACCCCACATATATACAGCGATATTTATAAAAACACACCTGAAACCATTTCGGATGGCAAAAACAAGCTAGTCGATTTTTTGAAAGTCAACCACATTGATTTTGAAATCTCATTTGCTGCAGAATATTACTTTGATGCATGGTTTCACAATGAAGTAAAGTCAGGGAATCCATTGCTTACGTTCGGTAAAAAATATCTTTTGTTTGAAACCAACTTTATTTCAGAGCCATACCAGTTGAAGGATCTCGTTTTTAGTTTAATAACCTCTGGCTACCGGCCCATTCTTGCGCATCCTGAACGTTATCAATATATGACTTTGGAGAAAGCGGAAGACCTGCGAACGCGTGGGGTATTTCTTCAAATTAATATGCTTTCGCTGACCGGGTATTATGGGAAGCCGGTACAATTGCTGGCGCAAAAACTCATCGACAAAAAGTGCATCGATCTGTTTGGCAGTGACTGTCATAATCCCTTGCAAGCTCGATTGCTGAACGATGTTTTTGGAAGCAAATATTTCAAAAAGGCCATCGAACTTCCACTTCTCAATTACGGACTCTGATGATTGCCATCACTGGAGCGAACGGATTGTTGGGAAGTTATCTGCTCGAAAAGTTCGTGGATGCAAAAATTCCCGTTATCGGTATCAAGCGCGAGACGAGTGACTTGTCGAAGTTATCCGAACGAATTAAAAATATTGAATGGCGCAATGCCGATGTAATCGACAATCAATCTCTTCTAACTGCGTTCGAAAATATTGATTGTGTTATTCACACCGCTGCATTGGTTTCCTTTGATCCTCGTGATCGTAAAAGGCTTTTTGAAATCAACGTTAAGGGAACGCGCAATGTGGTGAATGCGTGCCTTGCTGCAAAAGTTCAGCGTTTGATTCACATTAGTTCCGTTGCTGCACTTGGTCGGAAAAAAAACCAACCTAAAATTACAGAAACCACAACGTGGATAAAAAGTTCACTTAACTCCGACTATGCCGAATCAAAATACCTGGCTGAGTTAGAAGTTTATCGCGGACAAGAGGAAGGTTTATCAATTGCCATTGTAAATCCATCTGTTATCCTCGCTCCTGACTTGCAATTGAGAAGCAGCGCCCAAATTTTCAAATATGTAATCGAGGAACGAAAATTTTTTATCGACAGTCACGTAAATTATGTTGATGCACGTGATGTGAGCGAAATGGTCCTTACCATTTTCAAAAAAGAAATTGAAGGGGAAAAATTCATTGCAAGCGCTGGCCAAGTACAACTAAAAAAACTACTTGATCTGATTGCCTCTCGGCTTGCTAAGAAAGCTCCCTACATCAAAGTTCCCCCAACATTACTAACATTAGCAGCTTGGGCAGAAGAACTGCGTTGCCGCATTACGCGCTCACGTGCATTGATCAGCCGACAAACGATTCGCGCTTCACAAGAGAATTTTATTTACGAAAATTCAAAATCGATTTCTCATCTTCAGCATCAATATCAGTCACTTGCAGAAACACTGGACTGGTGCTGTCGTCACATATCCGATGCTTATAGCACAAACAAATAACTTCTGCAAGATTGATCGTCATTTTTTATTGACAGAATTTTGTGGCGTTGGATTTTGTTTTCAAAGAGGAATTTTTTCTTTAATTTAGACAAACCTTTCGCCCGATGGCCCAGGAATTCAGAAAAAGAGAAGAAGAGGAGGAGTTGATCAAGCGCTACGAGGAAAACCAGCGAAAAAACATTACGGAGTTTTTTGATGTGGATGTTTACGAAGTGATCATCGATCATTATCTCTCACGATCCAAATTCAAGAAAGCGCTCATGGCAGTGAACACTGCCATCGAACAGTTCCCCTACTCCACCGATTTATTGACAGTGAAAGCGCAAGTGCTTTCCGGCCTTCAAAAATATGATGAAGCGCTTGTACTTTTAGAGACAGCAAAAAATCTTCATCCCTTCGATCCTGAAATTTATTTCTCTATTGGATCGGTTCTTTCATTGCGCGGCAAACATCAGGAGGCAATCAGTGTGTATGAAGAAGCCTTGAGCTTTGCTGATGAAGATCATGATGAATTATATTATCTCATCGGCCTCGCTTATCAAAGCATGGAAGATTACGACAACGCCATCGACTATTATAAAAAGTCAATTGAAATAAATATTAATCACGAAGGTGCTCTATACGAATTGGCATTCTGTCTTGATTGCGTTGGTCAACTTGAAAGTAGCCTTGCCTACTACAGAAAGTTTATTGACGAAGACCCGTATTCTGCGGCTGCCTGGTACAACCTCGGCATCGTATGCAATAAGCTCGAAAAATTTGAAGATGCCATAGAAGCCTACGAATATGCACTTGCTATCGATGAGAATTTTGCTTCCGCTCATTTTAACATGGGCAATTCATTAATCAATCTTGGAAAGTTTGATCAAGCGTTGGAAGAATTCAAAAAAACAATTGAGATTGAAGGACCAAGCCCGGAAGTGTATTGCTGTATCGGTGCTGCCTATGAAAATTTAGGACAATATGATCTTGGTTTGAAATATTTTCAGAAGTCGGCCAAGCTCGACCCCCTTTATGATGAGGCATTGTTTGGCGCGGGAAGTTGTTTAGAGAAGCAAGAGAAGTGGTATCAGGCCTTGCACTTTTATAATAAAGCAATCAAAGCGAACGCAGATAATCCTGAGTATTGGAAGGCAGCCGCACACTCAGAATATAAAATCGGAAATATTGTTTCTAGCATAAGCGCCTACGAAGAGGCAAGCCATCTCGGCCCCGAAGACAAGGAAGTGTGGTTGAATTGGTCGTTCATTTACTTTGAACAAGGTGAAATTGACAAGGCCGTTGAAATTTTATTGCAAGGAATGGATCAACTTCCGGACGAATCGGAATTTTTTTATCGCATGACCGCTTATCTGATCGAAGCGGGCAAGTTCAAAGAAGCACTCAACTATTTGGAAAATGCATTAATTTTGGACTTTGAAGGCCACCAGGTTTTGTTTGAGTTCTTTCCCAAATTAGAAACCCAAAAGGCATTGTTTAAAATTATCGATCAGTTTAGAAAAGAAAACCCCTGATGAACTACACTTTAAAGAACCTACCTGAGCGCACGGTGAAGCCCAGGCAAACAGGTTTTACCATGGCCATGGACAAGGGCCTGAGCGTGCGTGAAGCAGAAGACTTCATGAATATCGCGGCCGATTATGTTGACATTGTGAAATTAGGCTGGGCCACTTCGTATGTGACACCTAATCTCAAAGACAAAATAAAAGTTTACAAAGATGCAGGTGTACCTTGCTACTTTGGCGGCACACTATTCGAAGCTTTTATTATTCGTGATCAGTTTGACGATTACCGAAAAGTGCTTGACAAATACAATCTGTCGTTTGCCGAAGTGTCGGATGGATCGATTGATCTGGATCATGATAAAAAACTGGATTACATCCAGAAGCTTTCAAAACAAGTGACCGTGTTAAGTGAGGTGGGTTCGAAAGATGCCGATAAAATTATTCCTCCCTACATGTGGATAGATTTGATGCAAAAAGAATTGGACGCAGGCGCATGGAAGGTGATTGGTGAGGCACGCGAAGGAGGAAATGTTGGCTTGTTCCGTTCCACCGGTGAGGTGAGATCGGGGCTTGTGCAGGAAATTCTTACAAAGATTCCATTTGAAAAAATCATTTGGGAAGCTCCGCAGAAAGCACAACAAGTTTGGTTTATCAAATTGCTTGGTTCGAATGTAAATGTTGGAAACATTGCACCCAACGAAGTGATTCCATTGGAAACAATTCGCCTCGGCTTGCGCGGTGATACATTTCTTCATTTTCTGGGATTGGAACGAAAGAAAGATCATACAACGCCTCCGTTTCACGCTGACTGATCATGATTGAATTCCTGATCGATTTCATTCTTCATTTAGATCAGCATTTGCTGACGATAGTGAATGAATACGGCACACTCACGTATATTATTTTGTTTTTAATTGTATTTATTGAAACAGGTTTGATAGTGATGCCTTTTCTTCCGGGCGACTCCCTGTTGTTTGCTGCGGGTGCAATCGCTGCTCAACCTGATTCCTCATTGAATATTTTTGTAATTGTACCTATCCTGATTTTAGCTGCGCTTCTTGGCGACAACACAAATTATTTTGTGGGAAGGTTTGCTGGAAAATTTATCAAGAGTAAAAAGCGAATTCTGTTCCTGAAGCAGGAATACATTACCAAAACAGAAGCGTTTTATCAAAAACATGGTGCGAAGACAATCATCATGGCTCGATTTGTTCCGATAGTACGCACCATCGCACCATTCGTGGCAGGAGCAGGAAGTATGAAATACAACAAATACATCCTAAATTGCATCGCGGGAGCAATTCTGTGGGTGGCCGGATTAACCACTCTTGGTTATTTGTTTGGCAATATTCCTATCATAAAAGACAATTTTGAAAAGGTAATCATTGCCATCATTTTAATTTCTGTTTTACCTATGGTCATCGGGTTCATCAAGTCAAGAACGAAGAAGATCAACACCTCTTACTAAAATTATTATGGAAAAGAAATTCGGCCTCATCGGCTCTACCGTTTCTCATTCGTTTTCAAAATCATATTTCGATGAGAAATTTTTTCGTGAAGGTCTGCGCGACTATCACTACGAATTGTATGCATTGCAAAATGTGGATGAACTAAAAAAATTGCTCGCAGAAAACCCGGAACTAAAAGGGCTTAATGTTACCATCCCCTACAAAGAACAAGTTCTGAAATTTTTGAACGACATTGATCCGACCGCAAAAAAAATCGGGGCCGTGAACGTGATCAAAATTCAAAATGGAAAACTTACCGGCTTCAACACGGATAGTGATGCTTTTTATGAAACTGTTTCAAAATGGTTTCCAAGTATCCCAAATGCAAAGGCCCTGGTACTCGGCACAGGCGGATCCTCAAAGGCTGTGCAACAAGCGTTAACTAAACTCAATATTCCTTTCGATCTTGTGTCGCGTGATCCAAAACAAGGTCGTTACACCTACGAAGATCTTGATAAGAATGGAAAGCCACTGGAAGAAGCTAATTTGATTATAAACACAACTCCACTAGGAATGTCGCCAAATACAAATCAGTTTCCTCCGATCAATTATGAATTGCTTTCATCACATCACTACGTATATGATTTGATTTACAATCCGGCCCGCACAATGTTCATTCAAAAAGCCGAGATGCGCGGGGCTACGGTGAAAAACGGATTGGAAATGTTACACATTCAGGCAGAGAAAGCCTGGGCAATCTGGAATAATTAAAAGAATCTTTGAAAGAGAAGTAATGGCCTGCGCAATGCGGGCCATTTTAATTTAAAGCCAACACCACTGTGGTGACGAGGTCATTTGGATTTCATAAATCATGAAATACATGCGCAATCATGGATAAAATTTCGCTAACTTGAATTGAAATCTGTATGCGGAAACTTTACTTTCTTTTTCCAAAACTCTTTTATTCATTTCCGGTTCAGCTTCTATTGAACAATTTCAAGCGTAACATTGTATTACTTTTGTGTTGGATCATTCTCTTTGCAATGATCACCGGCAATTTCGGAAAATACCTTGGCATTCCTTACCTCTTTCTCGATCCTGAATATCTCAACGAAGTCAACTTCACCAGCTTTTGCATCATTGGAATAGCAACAGCAGGATTTAGCATGGCCTTTCACATTACCTGCTATATTTCAGATAGTCATCATTTTTCTTTTCTTGGAACACTGGCGCGGCCTTTTCGCAAGTTTGTATTGAATAATAGTTTCATTCCGCTCCTATTCTTATTCACTTACATTTTTGAAATCATTGCCTTTCAAATCAATAACGAGTACACAACCGGAGCAAAACTGTTCATCAACGTGGGCGGTATGCTGTTTGGGTATGTGCTGATGACCGGGATCTTCTCTCTCTACTTTCGCTTCACCAACAAGGACATCTTCAAGTACATGGTGTGCCGCATCGATGAGAAGCTGAAACAAAACGTAAAAGTGACGCGGGCCAGTGCCATGAATAAACTTGACATCGCGCGAAAAAGACAAATCCGTGTTGATTACTACTTAGGTTCAAGACTCCGGGTCAGAAAAGTAGAGGACACTTCATTCTACGACAAAGCCACGATCTTACAAGTCTTTGATCAAAATCATTTCAACCTGGTCGTGATTGAACTATTGATCTTTTGCTTGGTACTCCTGCTTGGTCTATTTAAAGATTATGATTCTTTTCAACTTCCTGCAGCCGCTAGCTTCATGATTTTTCTCACCATTTTTGTCATGCTCTTTGGTGCGTTCTCCTATTGGTTTGGTGAATGGAGTTCTACGATGGCGTTACTCGCATTTCTTGGCCTTAATTACTTGGTAGGTGAAAATTATCTCACCAGAAAATACGAAGCTTTCGGTCTGGACTATCAGCAGCCAAAGGCACCTTACACCGTGAAGGCACTGGAGCACCAAGCCGATAGTGCAGTGATGGAGAAAGATCGACAAGTTACTTTACTACAACTTAAAAACTGGAAAAAGAAATTCATTGAAGAAAAACCGAAAATGGTTTTTCTCTGCGTCAGCGGTGGCGGTAAGCGCGCTGCACTGTGGACATTAGGCGCACTTCAACACCTGGATAGCATTTCTCAAGGAAAACTGATGAAGAATTCCGTGCTAATTACGGGCGCTTCCGGTGGACTGATTGGTGCGAGTTATTTTCGTGAACTGGTGCTTCGAAAAAAATTAGGCGATGACAGGAAACCTTACTCAGGGCTTCATCTTCAAAAAATTTCAACCGACAATTTGAATCCACTTATCTTCAGCCTGCTCGCGAATGATCTTTTCGTTGGCTTCACCAAATTTGAATATGCAGGGGTGCAATACGAACGTGACCGCGCTTATACATTCGAAGAGCAATTGAACAGAATCACATTAGGGCTGATGGATAAACCGATTGTGAGTTACAATCAATATGAAATGAGTGGCGATATTCCATTGATGATTCTAACACCAACGATCGTCAATGATGGGCGAAAGCTTTATATCGCTTCACGGCCCGTTTCGTTTATGAATGATAGCCCTTTGAAGAGAATCAAATATGGAGATTCAAAAATCAGCGGTATTGATTTTCAGCGATTCTTTTCCGAGCAAGGTTCGGAGCATTTGCGTTTCCTGTCAGCACTTCGCATGAGCGCAACTTTCCCCTACATCACACCAAACACAACATTGCCCACTGATCCACCCATTCAAATCATGGACGCAGGCATCAGCGATAATTTTGGTTTATCGGATGCCGTGCGCTTTTTGTTTGCCTTTCGCGATTGGGCGAATGAAAATACCTCGGGAATTATTTTTGTCTCCATTCGCGATTCACCTAAGCTGAGAGAAATCAGTCCTGCCACTGGTTCAACTATTGTTGACGATCTTACACAACCAATCAGTTCCGTTTACAATAATTTTGAAAATTTTCAGGACATGACCAGCGACCAACTGATCAGCCAGGCCGAAGCTTGGCTGGGTATTCCGATTCACCGAATCGATATTCAGTATCAGGCGGAAAACTACGTGCCCATCTTGCAGAAAATGGATAGCATCCGACAAAACAACGCACGTGCGTCTCTGAGCTGGCGACTCACCACACGCGAGAAGGAAGGCATTATTGGAAATATGCGTTCTCCGCGCAATCGCGAACAAGTGAAAAAACTGGTGAACCTCTTACCATGATTGCCTGTGCTCGCGGATAAAATCCTTTTCTTTCAAAAACAATTATCGATCGATGTAAAATTACCGAAAGGGGTTCAGGTGATGAATCCGTATCAGGATAAAATTGCTTTTGGTCTGTGTAAAATTTTTTATCAGAGATTTTACAACGACAACCAACCGCGCACGATGATCCTTGGAATTAATCCGGGCAGGTTGGGTGGTGGGCTCACCGGCATTCCTTTCACCGATCCAATCCGACTCACATTATTAGGCATTGAAAACCCGCTTAACAAAAAGCCAGAGTTGAGCAGTGAATTCATTTACAAAATGATTGAACACTTTGGCGGGGTGAATTCCTTTTATCAAAAATTCTATTTCAGTTCGATCAGTCCGTTAGGTTTCATGAAAGACGGAAAGAACCTAAACTACTACGATATTAAATCGTTGCCCAAGCTTTTGAATCCGTTTATTCTGAAGTGCATGAACCAACAATTAGGTTGGGGCTTGAATCGCGAGGTGTGCTTTTGCCTGGGCGAAGGAGAGAATTTTAAATTCTTGAAAGAACTGAACAGCAAAGAGAAGTTTTTTAAAGAGATCATACCTTTGTCGCATCCACGGTTTGTCATGCAGTATAAGCGAAAGAAGTTGAATGAATATTTGGATGAATATATTCGCAAATTGAATCTAGTCTCCGGTTTATGAAAATCTATTTGAGAAATCAAGAAGACAAACTTGACTTACACCTCAAGGATCTGATGCTCTCAAAGGCTTCCAATTTCAATAAAAGCAAATTAAAAGAACAAATTTCAACGGTTGAGATCCAACCTGCAAGTCATTTAATGATTTCAATTTTTGTTTTCTTAATTCCTATAAAATATTTCCGTCATCAATAATGTCATGCAAAACCCAATGGGAATGGGAGAATCGTGAAATGGAAATTGGAGATACAATCGTACAACAGGTATTCATTCCTCCAATAAAAAATTTCTCACAAAAGATCATCTTCGGTGTACGAATAAATAACATTATCAACGAACCTGACAAAAAAGGATTTAGCTATGTAACGCTTGAAGGGCATGTGGAAAGAGGTGAATCAATCTTTATTGTTGGGAAGACGAACTCTGGAATAATTTTTATTATCCAAACTTATTCCGAACCAGGTCAATTCATCAGCAAGTTGCTTGCGCCAGTCTTTTCATATCCTTATCAAGCGTATTGTACAAATAAAGCATTGGAGAATGTGAAACGCCTATTAGAATCACAGCGATGACCAGCCTCCAAAGTCTTCAAAAAACACTTGAGCTACTTCAACTTGAACGTCAGGCCGACCTTGAACAATATCGCACGAAAGTGCTGATGCGATCGCTGAGCCAGCGTGTGAAAGAAGGTGTGACATGGTATCCCGTTCGCTTGCTACGCGATTACATTGGCACGGGTGAGCGATTGATGATTGAAGTTCAAAAGACGAATCAATTGGATCAGCCTCATTCATTTCAAAGCGGTCGCGTGGTGAGTTTCTTTTCGAATGCTGCAGGGAAGGCAGAAAAAAATCATGTGAACGGAGTAGTCAACTACCTACAAGGCGAAACTATGGTAATCACGTTGAATGGTGACGATCTCCCCGATTGGATTGACGAAGGCGGTCTAGGTGTGGACGTGATGTTTGATGAAATGACCTACCGTGAGATGGAATTTGCACTAAAGCAAGTGATGAAGGCGGAGAATAATCGCGTGAGTGAACTTCGTGAGATTTTGTTAGGCGATACCGGATCCTCGATGACAGATGCTGCAAAAAAGCGAGGATTGAGTATCAAGCATCAGGTATCGTCATCGTTGAATGAGAGTCAACGTCACGCTATCGAAAAAATTCTGACCACCATTGACATCGGATTTATTCACGGCCCACCCGGCACTGGCAAGACGACCACCTTGGTGGAAGGAATCCGGCTCACGGTTGCTGAAGAAAATCAAGTGCTTGTGTGCGCTCCCAGCAATGCTGCCATTGATTTGCTTGTTGAAAAATTGAGTGCAGCCGGTCTGAATGTTATCCGTATCGGGCATCCGGCACGGGTGACGGAGCAATCGCTGAGCAAAACATTGGATGCCCGCATCGCTACACATCCCCATTACAATGAACTTCGCTCGCTGCGAAAGAGAATGGAGCAGGCGCGCAAACAAGCTCATCAATACAAACGAAACTTCGGTTATGAAGAGCGCCAGAACAGGAGATTGCTGAAAGAAGAAGCCCGCGCATTAAAAGCCGATGCCGACACGCTTGAGTTTTACATTATCAACGATCTGCTGAACTCGGCACAAGCCATCTGTTGTACGCTTGTCGGTTCCTCACATCCGGTCATGAAAGGAAGAAAATTCAAAACCGTATTCATCGATGAAGCGGGGCAATCGCTTGAACCTGCTTGCTGGATTCCATTGCTTCGCACACAACGCGCCATCTTTGCAGGAGATCATTGTCAACTCCCTCCTACTATCAAGTCAGCCGAAGCAGCAAAGAACGGATTGGCCATAACCCTTTTTGAAAAAGGAATAGCAAAATATCCAGATCATGCTTCAATGTTGCAAGTACAGTACCGCATGCATGAAGACATCATGACGTTTCCTTCCAATTATTTTTATGAAGGCAGGTTGATCGCGCATGAATCGGTACAGCATGAGTTATTACGTCCCCATGAATCGGCCATCGATTTCATTGACACAGCAGGTTGCGGATACCATGAGGAACAGGACAAAGAAACACTGAGTCGCTACAATGAGCAAGAAGCACAGCTACTGATTAATTTGGTTGAGCGATTGGTTGAGTCAATTGGAGTCGAAGCATGGCAAACAGAAAAGATCACACTGGGTATCATAACGCCCTACAGCGCACAAGTAGATAGACTTCATCGGCTTGCAGAAAGTTCGACAATATTGGAATTACTTCACGGATTGATCAGCATCAACACGGTAGATGCATTTCAGGGACAAGAGCGCGATGTGATTGTAATTGGTTTTGTGCGCAGCAACGAAAAAAGTGAAGTTGGTTTTCTTTCAGACATCCGCAGAACAAACGTGGCGATCACCCGCGCAAAAAAGAAATTAATTTTAGTCGGTGACAGCGCGACTTTAGGTGCGCATCCATTCTATTCAAAACTCATCGACTATTTTCAGGAGAAGGGATTTTACAAGAGTGCCTATTCTTTGTAGTTAAGAAATCCTTGCCACATAGTGTCTATTCAAAACGTTTAGATAACACAAGCCGTCCGCCCGATGATAATGTACTTGCCTTTGGATGATCGTCATCATCGACTTTGTGGCAGAATGGTATTCACATTTGCACCTGACAAAAACACACAAAAGAACAATCCATGAAAAATTATTTTATCGTCATCGCTGCGGCTACTTTATTTCTAAGTTGCAGTGACAAAGAGGAAAGGGCTCGTTTACAAAATAAGGTTGACTCACTTAACGTTGCCCTTACCGAAAGTAAGAAGGCGGAAATTGCTTTGAACGAAGTAGGTGCCGCTCTTGATTCAATTGATGCCAGCAGGCACAAGTTGCAAACAAAAATTGCTGAAGGAATTTCGTATGCCGATTATATTCAGAGGCTAAAGACAATTAATAATGATATTAAAAGTCTGAACACCCGGATTTCATCCCTTGAAACGAATATGAAAGGTGCAAATGGAACTATCCACAGGCTTAAAAATGATCTGGCTGCCAAATCAAAAGAGATTGTAGCCCTTCAACTGGATGTATTTAACCTCCGCGACCAAAATAAAAAACTTGAAGCCAATGCCCTTAGCAAAGATTCTGTCATCTCAAGTAAAGACGAGATCATCCAGGTAAAAAACACAACCGTTGCCAAACTGGAAGACAAGGTGAATGATATTACAAATGAAAGCCAGATGAAAGTCGCTAATCTGTATTTCGCACAAGCGCAAGCCCTTGAAACTGCTGCTAACCGTACCAAGTTTGCACCGCGCAAAAAGAAAGAGACCAGAAGAGAAGCATTGGAACTATATAAACTATCATACTCACTCGGAAACAAAGAAGCCGAATCAAAAATCACAGAACTTGAGAAAGTACTGAGTTGATTTCAATTTCTGCTTTTTATTCAGAGGGGCAATTGCGAGGCGATGCAATCGTCCCTCATTTCTTTCTCTAATTAGAAATCAGTATCCAATCCCATACGATCGCGAAGCTCGCGCAAGGCCGGATTTTTTTCAGCAAGCAAGTCAAATTTTTCTTTCGCGGTGTAAGCAATGCGTTTTACTTCTTCCGTTTTGAGAACACTTTCAATTTGAATGGTTGGATTTTTAAGGCGATCACGCAAGTAGGAAAGTAAATCGGTGGTGATGGATTGAAGCAGCGGCTCTTCAACCGTGTTGGCCAATGCCACAGTCACGATTGGTCCGTTGATATCAACCTGGCGGCTTAGCAGGTGAAACTCTGCCACCTGATTCTTTTTCATCTCGGCATATTCGCTCCAAGCTTTTCTGATTTCATCATCAGTAAGTGGTTTTGATTCATGCACTACTTCAACAACCTTCTTTGCTTCAATTTGCTCTTTCGGCTTGAAAATTGAATTCAAATTAAGTGTAGTCTTTGGTTTAGTTGAGGAAGACTCAGCCGTTGTCTTTATTACTGGATTAGAAATAATCGGCTCCTCTTTTTGAACTACAGGAATTGATTTTACTTCAGATTGGGAAATTGACTGCTGTGGAGAACTCTCAACCATGGGTTCTGGTTGTGTAACCTTCTGTAGAGGTTCTTCAGAAGTTAGTTCACTTTTTTTTTTAATGCGGCTTCTGCCGAAGTCGAGATGCTGAAAACCGAATTAACATGTGCCATCTTCATCAGTGCAAGTTCAACGAGCAAGCGTTGATTTTTACTGGCGCGATAGTTCATATCACACTGGCTGGCAATATTTAACCAAGACAACAATAGTGACGGACTGCATGCCTGTGCTTGCGAAGCATACTTTTTCTTCACGCTCTCCGGCACTTCCATCAAATCAACTGTGCGGGCATCCTGCGATACCAAAAGATTTCTCAAATGATCCGCCAGGCCGACAATGAAATTCTGTCCATCAAAGCCTTTCTTCAAAATCTCATCGAGCAGTAATAACGGACCTGAATTGCTTTCGGCCAGCAAGCCATCGACAACTTTGAAATAATAATCGTAGTCAAGGATGTGCAGGTTGTTGAGCACATCTTTGAAAGTCACTTGCTGATTGGCTGAGAAGGTGACCATCAGGTCAAAAATCGAAAGGCCATCGCGCAAAGCACCGTCTGCTTTTTGAGCGATGAGATGAAGGGCTTCGTCTTCTGTCTTTATTCCTTCCCGATCAGCGATCTTCTTTAACTGCTTCGCGATGTCAGAGACCTGAATGCGATTGAAATCAAAAATCTGGCAACGAGAAAGGATGGTTGGGATGACTTTGTGCTTCTCGGTCGTTGCCAAAATAAAAATGGCATACGAAGGAGGTTCTTCCAGCGTCTTCAAAAATGCGTTGAAGGCAGCATTGGAGAGCATGTGCACCTCGTCAATGATATATACTTTGTATTTTCCAAATTGCGGTGGATAGCGAACCTGGTCGATCAGGTTACGAATGTCTTCCACTGAGTTGTTGGAGGCTGCATCCAGCTCAAAAATGTTCAGAGAGTTGGTTTCAGCCCGCTCTTCAAATCCATTGATCATTCGCGCCACAATACGTGCGCAAGTAGTTTTACCAACTCCGCGAGGCCCACAAAACAAAAGGGCTTGAGCAAGTTTGTTATTATCGATTGCGTTCTTAAGTGTGGTGGTGATGTGCTCCTGGCCCACCACTTCGTCAAAACCGAGCGGGCGATATTTTCGAGCAGAAACTACAAAACCTTCCATGTGCGCAAGATATGAGATGAAGGTGGAAGTTGAAAACTAAAATTTCTATTTTAAAAAATTTCCAGAAACGCAACGATAAACGGAGCCGAGATCAGCAACCCATCAAAGCGATCAAGAAAACCACCGTGGCCGGGCAAACTATTTCCGCTATCCTTTATCTCAATGCTGCGTTTGAGAAGCGACTCAACAAGATCTCCATAAATTCCTCCAACAATTATTATCACTCCGATGCACAGCCATTGCCACTGCGGAATAGAAGTGAAGTAAACTGAAAATCCATAAGCGAATATCATCGCGAGCGCAGCTCCGCCCACTGCACCTTCCCAACTCTTTTTAGGTGAAATGCGTTCAAAAAGTTTATTCTTTCCGAAAAAAGTTCCTGCGAAATAAGCGCCTGTATCAGTGGCCCACAAAATGAACAAGCAACCACAGACGACTTCGTAATTGTAAGTGTGGTGATCGTAAGTGGCAATGTTTAGCAAAGCAAAAGGAACAGCTGTATAAAATATTCCTAACACCGTGATGGCAATGTTATTAAAAGGTTTGCGCTCCAGCTTTTTATATAGCTTGATAATAAATACCAATGACACCATCGGGAAGGCCAGAAAATAATATTGCGCACCAATTCGGCCTTCTTCAATAAAAAAGGAAATTGAATAAACAAACAAACCAATGATAACGCCTAAGGTTTTTTGAGGAACCAATCCATCAATACCAGCCAACTTATAAAACTCAAGCAGTGTTAATAAAGTGATGAGAAAAAAAATAGCGAAGTAAGTCCACTCGCTGAAGACAACACAAAATACAATGGCTGCTGATCCAAGCAAACCTGTGATGACGCGCAATGCCAGATTACTGAATTTCCCCATGAGCTGCTTTCCTGTCAAAAAAATTTTTATAATAAAACATTAGCGCAATGAATAAGATTGTGAAACCAATCACCGCTTGCCATGGCGCTACGTCTGTAGATTCCACATCCATCTCAACCGTTCCCTGTTGCCGCAGGTATAACATCAGTACGGAAAACCCATTGTTCACAAAATGGGCAAAGATCGACATCCACAGATTTCCACTCCAATAATAAAGGTAGCCGAATAAAGCGCCAAGCAACATGCGAGGCACGAATCCAAAAAATTGCAAATGAAACGCGCTGAATATAATGGCCGAAGTCCAAATGGCGATATGAATGTTACCAAACGTACGATGCAACTGTGGTTGCAGCATTCCACGGAATACAAGCTCCTCTCCGATTGCAGGCAGAATGGCAATTACCAAAAGGCCAACCATGAATTGGTTAACATCAGAAAACCCGGTAAGAAATTTTGTGACTGCCTCAGCAAGCTGTTCCTTTTCGTGAGCCCATTCCTCAAGGCTCTTGAGCGAATCTGGAAAATGAAGATGTGCGTTCCAATCAATAAAAATGGAATTGGTAGCCATGAAGGAAATAACGACCAACAAAACAACCAACAACATTTGAAGATGAATCTTCCCTTCCTTAAACCAGCTTGAAATTTTACGCATGTCAACACCCATCCAAAACAGAAGCGGAATGATTGTCAAGCCAACCAGTGTAGCCGACCCTTGAATTACATAGAGAGGCACTTTAATTGATTCATTCCTTACCGGATCTTGGATGGCTTCAACCATTTGGTCGAGCGAACCATCGAAAAAGGGAATAGCTGCAAAGAACCCTACCAAAGGACCGATGACAACAAACCCTACAGCAGCTACTACCAAGGTAAGACCAGCCAGCAGCCACGCTGGAAGTCGGGTTTCAATTCTCAAATCATCCATCCGCGGAAAAGCATTATTTTTGCATCCGCAAACAAGGAATTTTAATTGAATTAACCAACGTGGCAAGGATCGGCAGCATCGAATTAGGCGATTTTCCTTTATTGCTCGCACCCATGGAGGATGTGAGCGATCCGCCCTTTCGTGCTGTTTGTAAAAGTGGCGGTGCAGACCTGATGTACACCGAGTTTATTTCTTCCGAGGGACTCATTCGTCATGCCGCCAAAAGCAAGCAGAAGCTCGACATTTTCGAATACGAACGTCCTATCGGTATTCAACTTTTTGGTGGAGACATTGGAAATATGGCCGAGTCGGCAAGGATCGCAACTGAAGTAAGTCCTGATCTGATCGACATCAATTACGGATGCCCGGTGAAAGCAGTTGCTTGCCGTGGAGCAGGCGCAGCTTTGTTGCAGGATATTCCCAAGATGGTGAAGATGACAGAAGAAGTGGTGAAGGCAACTCATCTTCCGGTAACAGTAAAGACACGCCTCGGTTGGGATGACAATACAAAGAATATCGTTGATGTTGCCGAAAGATTGCAAGACATCGGCATTCAAGCACTGACAGTTCACGGACGTACAAGAGTGCAGATGTACAAAGGCGCTGCCGACTGGACATTGATCGGGAAGATCAAGGAAAATCCTCGCATGAAAATTCCCGTGTTCGGAAATGGAGATATTGATTCACCTGAGAAAGCACTTGAATATAAAAACCGATACGGTGTAGATGGCGTAATGATTGGCCGCGCCTCAATCGGTTATCCCTGGATCTTCAAAGAGATCAAACATTTTCTTGCCACCGGAGAAAAGCTTCCTCCTCCTGATATTCACGAGCGAGTGAAGGCAGCTCGTCAACATTTTGATTTCTCCATTAAATGGAAAGGTCCGAAGTTAGGCGTATTCGAAATGCGCAGGCACTATTCAAACTATTTTAAAGGGCTGCCGGATTTTAAACCTTACCGTACGCGGCTTGTAGAGGCCCCTGGTGCGGAGCAGGTGCATGAAATCCTCAATGAAATACTGGAATCATACTCATTTATTACCGCGTAAGTAATTCCTTCAATTAGCACTGATTCTAAAGTGCCGATCGCTTATATTTAAATAAGTATGAAAATCAGTGGGTTCTCACTTATTCTACTTTTATTGAGCCTTTGCTGTTTCTCGCAAAGAAACGCTATTGACAGCCTGAAGCACGAACTTGAAAATGCTCCCGAAGAAAAAAAAATCGAAATACTTCAGGCCATTATAATTAAGCTTTGGCTTAACCAGCCCGACTCGGCTATGCAGTTCGCAAAGCAGGCACTGGCAGTCTCAGCAAATCTAGATGCGCGATCCAGAGCTATTGCCCTCCGGTTGCTCGGAGGAGTTTATTATTACAAAGGTCAGTATGATTCCACTATCAAGTTTAGTTTCAAGTCACTGAAATTTTCAGAAGAGACGAAAGATTCAACCCTTATTACCAGTTCCATGAATAATCTGGGGCTGGCATTTTACAGTGTAGGAAGTTACCCCGAAGCTCTTGAATACTTGCTGAAAGCTTTGAACCTGAAAAAGAGGATTAAACAAGAATATGGATTGACTCAGACGATAAATAATGTGGGTCTTGTTTATAATGAACTAAAACAATACGGAAAAGCACAGAAGTTTTTTGAAGACGCTATCGACTTGAGCAAAAAGACCAACGATGACGATGGGCTAATCTACTCTTATAACAATCTCGGTTTTACGTATCTTAATCAAAAGAAAATATCCGATGCCGAGAAATGTTTCAATGAATCATTTCAAATTGCTGACAGGGTTGACAACGCTGTATGGGAATCGGCAACCTTTACCGGCCTGGGCGAAATTGCATTGGAAAGAAAAGATTATAAAAAGGCACGGGAATATTTTTCTCAGTCACTTAGATTACGAAAAACAATCAACGACCTCAATGGGATTGCAGAAATCTACTCTTACTACAGCAGTATTTTTGTGGAGGCAGGAAAAAATGATTCTGCTATTTTCTACTTACGAGCAAGTCAAAAGATTGCAACGGAAATACGCGCCAGAGATTTGCAATTATCAAACTACAAGTCCTATTTTGAATTTTTCTATAAACAAAAAAAATACGATAGCGCATTTCATTACCAGTCAAAATTCATAGCCCTTCGCGATAGTCTTTTTGATGAAAATCTGGCAAGAAACATAAATGACATTCAACTTAATATTCAGGATGAAGAAACGCGGATTGCGCTAAAGGAAAAAGACAAAGAAATAAATTCAAGAACCAATACCGCTTATCTGCTTGGCGCGATAGCTATCCTTGCCATCATTTCAATCATTGGCGCTTATCGTGGACTCAAACTAGAAAGGAAATTGAAGAACGATCTCGAAAAAAAGAACAGCGAAATTGAAAATCAAAAAGAAGAGTTGCTTCGCAGCAACGAAAAATTAGAAGAAGCGCATCAATTGATCAGCAAACAAAACACAGAACTTGCTGAATTTAATCAAAGTCTGCAAAGCACAGTGGTTACGAGAACACAACAGCTTGAAAAGGCAAATGAAGAATTAAATCTGGTTAACCTTGAGCTTGACAACTTCATATACAAATCATCGCATGACATTAAAGGACCTTTAGTTAGATTGATTGGATTGTGTCATGTCGCTTTGATGGATGTAAAGGATGAAACTGCTCGAGAATACCTTGTAAGGCTTAATGAGTCCGCAAGAAACCTGGGTGATATCTTTGATCGATTGCGAATAGTAAGCGACATCAATTCAATGGAACTCAAAAAAGAACAAATTGCTTTTGAGCAAATAATCCAGACAGTAAAGGGGAGATTGAAAAAATTAAATGGCTTCAACGAAATACTTTTCAAAGAATCGATAGAAAAAACAAATTTTAATTCAGATTCATTCCTGATCGAAACTATTTTCACAAACATGATCGAAAATGCCATCAAGTTTCAAAAACCATCAACAATGAGCCACAAATTAATAGAGGTTGATATTCGGCAGGAAAAAGATGCTGTGCTGGTATCATTCATTGATAATGGAATTGGCATTCGTGAAGCGGATTACAAACATCTGTTTCAAATGTTCTCCAATGCAGCCCTTGAACACAAAAATGTGGGACTTGGATTGTACATCGTGAAACAATGCGTTGCAAAACTTCACGGCTCCATCCAACTCGTATCAAATAAGAATCAGTTCACAGAATTTGAAGTGCGGCTTCCTCTGAATTAATCCTTTTTCGTTCGCATGGTTTTGTATATGCGAATAGCGGACATCAAAACAATCACAAATCCAACAAGTCCGATCAATCCCCACACGGCACTCAATGCTGTTTTCACCTCCACCAAAAAGACAATGGCTACAAGGAAAATGGTTGCTACTTCGTTCCACACGCGAAGTTGCTGCGAGGAGAATTTGAATATGCCGGCCAGTTGTTGCTTGTAAAGTGCATGCAGCGAAAGGTGATACAAAAACAATCCAAACACAAAGCAGAGCTTGATTAAAAGCCAAGTGGGAATATCGCCCAACAAAATTACAAGCCACGTTCCGAACGTAACTGCCAACACACAGGAAGGCCAGGTGATTCCCAACCAAAGGCGCCTAATCATCAATTCAAATTGTGGTTGAAGAATTTTTCTTTCAACTTCGGATCTATCTCGTGCCTCACGGTTATAAATAAACAAGCGTACCATGTAGAACAATCCAGCAAACCAAGTGACGATGAAAATAACATGAAGTGCTTTTATGTACAGATACATATTACGCGATTGCCGGTTGAAGTGAATTAGAAGTTTCGCGCACGAGTTCAGCGATGGTGGCTATCCAATCTGTGCGCTCGTTCAAACAGGGAATCACGGAGTATTCCTCTCCTCCATTTTCCAAAAATGTTTCTCTTCCCTCCACGTGAATTTCTTCCAATGTCTCAAGGCAATCGCTCACGAAAGCAGGACAAGCAACTACAAGTTTTTTGATTCCTTGCTTTGGGAATTGCGCAAAGAGATCAGCGCTATTTGGTTTCAACCACGCATCGGCACCGAGGCGCGATTGAAATGAAAAACTGTATTGATTTTCTTTTAGGCCCAATTCCCTCGCTACTAGTTTTGTGGTAGTGATCACCTGATGACGATAACAGAACTGATGTGCAGTTGAGTCTACTGAACAACAATCTGTTTTCATTAAGCAATGTGATTTCGTTGGATCAGTTTTCTTAACATGCCTTTCGGGAATGCCATGATAACTGAATAGCAAGTGATCAAAAGATTTTTCAAGAAAAGGCTTGAAACTATTAGCAAGAGCTTTAATGTACCGTGGATGGTTATAATAAGGAGCGACTACGTTTAAATTGAATGAATATCCTCCCTTCTTGTAAATCTCTTTCACATGCTCAACCGCAGTTTCATAACTACTCATTGCGTAATGTGGGTAAAGTGGCACAAGAACCACTTCTTTCAAATCTGGATTAGCGCGAATTAATTTATCAAAAGCTGATTCCGTGGTTGGATTTCCGTAGCGCATGCAAAGCTCCACAGGATTATTCATGTGCTGATTTAAATGTTTCTGAACTTGCTTTGAAATATGAATCAGCGGAGATCCATTTTCTGTCCAGATGGTTTTGTATTTCTCAGCACTCTTGGGCGAACGGAATGGAACGATAATTCCCTTCACCAACATAAAACGAATCGGGTAAGGAATATCGATCACACGACCATCCATCAGAAACTCATTTAAATATTTTTTAAGATCCTTCACTTCATAAGAATCGGGCGAGCCCAGATTTACCAGGAGAACTGCGGTAGATGCCATCGTTAAATTGCTTTACTGAATGTCGTTGTTGAATTTTTTTTACGCCACAAACGCGCGTCAAGGGTAGAACAAATATTTCGAATAAATGTTGTGCCCCTTGGAGTAATTTCGACAAGACTATCATTCAAAACGACCAACCCATCCTGGGTCAACTCTTGAAGTTGAGTTTGAATCATTTCATAAAATGCAGAATCCAACGCTTCAAGATTCAACTTTGTTTTGTTGGTACACATCAATTCAAGAATATTTTTACGTAACATCAAATCCTCATCATTGAGCAAATGACCAGTGGTGATAGGAAGTTCTCCTTTCTCTACACGCTCCTCATACGACTCTACTTCTTTCTCATTTTGCATGAATGCATTCCACGAATCACTAATGGAAGATGCGCCCAATCCAATGATCAATTTATTCTGAGTTGTAGTATAACCCATGAAGTTACGATGCATCTTTCCATCATGAAACGACTTCCACAGTTTATCATTTGGTAAAGCAAAGTGGTCCATACCTATCGCTGCAAATCCTGACTGCAACAAAAGATCACGGCCTCGGCTATACATCGCCCACTTCTCATCTGCTTTCGGAAGATCCGCTTCGGTGTACCTGCGCTGGCCTTTACTTTTCCACGGGACGTGTGCGTAGGAATAAAAGGCGATACGATCAGGCATCAGCTCTCTGATTTTGCTGATCGTGTATTCAACATGCTTAACCGTTTGTAAGGGAAGTCCGTATACCAGGTCGATGTTGATGCTGTCGTAGCCGAGTTCTCGCGCCCAATCAACAACCTCTTTTGTCTTTTCAAAAGACTGAATGCGATTGATGATGTACTGAACTTCCGGATCGAAGTCTTGCACGCCCAAACTGATTCTTTTGAATCCGACTTTGCTTAGTGCCGTGAGATGTTCTTTGCGCGTATAATTCGGGTGAACTTCAATGCTGAATTCATGATCATCAGGAACAATAGCATCTTTCGTAATTCCTTCAATCAGTTTCTGAAGATTTGCCGGACTAAAAAATGTTGGAGTTCCTCCTCCTAAATGAATCTCACGAAGAATTGGCTTGGTGCTCATCACTTCGCGATACATCTTCCACTCAGCTAATACCGCAGCAATGTAACGATCTTCTACCGAATGATTTTTTGTAATTCGCTTGTTGCACGCGCAAAAAGTACAAAGGTTTTCGCAGTAAGGAAGATGAATGTAGAGACTCAACTCTCCTTTTTCGTTTTCAAAAGTTTTAGCCACTGACTTCTTCCACTTTTCTGCGTTGATAGTTTCCGGCTCCCAGTAAGGCACAGTGGGATAGCTCGTATAGCGAGGAATCGGCTTGTCATATTTCTGAAGGAGAATAAAAATATCTAACATGATTCTTAGAGTTCACCAGCTTGTTTCAGAACTGATTGAATAAGTTCATCTCTCAACCTGAAGTTTGTTAATTTGATTTTATCCAGAAATGCTTTGACGGTTGAAATATATCCGAGTTGCTTGGCCAAAACCAAGATACCTAACGTCCCGGTGATCTTCAGCCCCAGGCTCATCGCAAACTTTCTTCCTTTGTATTCATCTATAATCAAAAGGCAATCGCCAGATTCTATGGCCAAGGCAATTGAACTCGCCTCCCCTAAATCTAAAGTAGTCTGTAAAATCCGTTGATAATTCCTATTGGACGGCTCCTTAACATTTATCCAATCCGGAAGAGACTCTTCAAATTCCGAAAGCACTTCAGGTGTTACCGTTACCGATCCAAATAACTTTTGCAACAGATCAAGTGCACCAATCTTGCTAAGTGTAATAAGACAACTCGTGTCAGATATGATAACCTTTTGCATTATCTATATCGCGTTCCAGCTCTTCTGCCGGGTAGTTGAAAATTGAAACACCAAAATCAGCAAGCGCTTCCATAAATGATTTCTTGGTCAGCCCCACAAGCTCCGCAGCCTGGCCAAGGGTAAGTTTTCCTTTCTCATACAAACGAGCCGCCACAGCCATCTTCGCTTCTGCATCATCAAAGTTCACCGTGTCGGGAATATTTAAAATTAACGTTTTCATACTCGTTTGATTTACAATTCAAAGTTACCGCTTTACTTTGAAAACTTCTCTACCGCCTCGATCGTCTTTTGAATATCCGCTTCACTCAATGCACTGCAGATAAACCACGTTTCAAATGCCGAAGGCGGAAGATAAACTCCGTGCTCCAGCATGTGATGGAAAAATTTATTAAACAATGCATTGTCACACGCTTTGGCATCGTCAAAGTTGTTCACCGGATGAGTTCCGAAATGAACGCTCATCATACTTCCTAATTGATTGATACGGTGAGGAATTCCTTTTTTTGTTAACACAGAGTGAATGCCCTGGCAAATCTTTTTTGTCTTTGCCTCAAGGTCAGCATAGATCGAAGGATTTTCATGAAGTTCCTTAAGTAACGTGTAACCTGCTGTCATGGCGATGGGATTTCCGCTCAACGTACCTGCTTGATACACCGCACCAAGGGGAGCAATCTTTTCCATGATCGCGCGCTTGCCACCAAACGCTCCCACCGGCATTCCGCCACCAATGATTTTTCCAAACGTTACTAAGTCTGCTTCGATGTTAAACAACTCCTGCGCACCACCACGGGCTAAACGGAAGCCCGTCATTACTTCATCAAAAATCAACACGATGCCATGTTGTGTACACAACTCACGCAGCGACTTCAAAAATCCGGGCAACGGCAAAATACAACCCATGTTTCCGGTAACGGGTTCAATGATGATCGATGCAATTTCATTTGGATGTTCAGCAATCAATTTCTTCACTGCCTCCAAATCATTGTAGGCACACGTGAGCGTATCATCTGCTACGTGACCTTGTACACCTGGAACCGATTGAATATTTAACGTTGCCACACCGCTTCCAGCCTTCACCAGAAAAGCATCCGCATGACCGTGATAGCATCCTTCAAACTTAATGATCTTATTTCGTCCGGTATATCCCCTCGCCAAACGAACCGCACTCATGCACGCTTCAGTGCCGCTGTTCACCATGCGGACTAGATCAACATTCGGTGCCATCTTCTTGATCAGCTCTGCCATTTGAATCTCTAATTCAGTTGGCGCACCAAATGAAGTTGAGTCCTCCGCTTTCGCGCGAATAGCATCCACCACGGGTTGATACGCATGACCAAGAATCATCGGCCCCCAGGAGTTGATATAATCTATGTATTGATTTCCATCTTCGTCATAGAGATAAGCACCGTTCGCCTTCTTGATGAACAAAGGAGTACCGCCCACACTTTTAAAAGCACGCACTGGAGAATTCACTCCACCGGGGATGTGTTGTTGAGCACGCTCGAATAATGATTTGCTTCTAGTGAAACGTGAGACGTGAGATGTGAAATTAGACTCATTCATTTATCAATCATTTTGGATAACATTGCAAAACACTTATTCAATAAGGCTCCAACCATTTCAAGTTGAGCCTCTGTTAGATAATTTAAATCAACAGCCGTTTCTAGTGCTGCATCTAGTTCAACCACAGAGCCGCGAGCGATTTCATAATATCTCCTTCTTTCGACTTCAGACTTTCTTGAAGAGCCTTCTGAGAAATTCAACTTCACAGACAAAGCAGCGCGCCTTACCTGTTGTACCATATTAAAGTTCTCTTCCTTCGGAAGTAGAAGCGAAATCTTGTAAACCTCTTTAACCAACTCCCGTGAGGTCTTATAGACTTCTAGTGATTTATGACTGAGCTTAAGAAACATTTCACTCAATTTTCGTTATAGCGTTTTCATTTCTCAATTTTCCTTTCTCATTTCACCTTTCACGTCTCACTTTTCTTTTCTCACATTTCACCTTTCACGTCTCACTTCAGAAGTTTAACCGCCTGCTTCGCAAAATAAGTCGCAATCAAATATGCTCCTGCTCTTTTAATTCCTGTCAACACTTCTATGATCGCCTGGTCTTCATTCAAGTAGCCAGCTTTCGCAGCTGCCTTTATCATCGAGTATTCACCGCTAACGTGATATGCACTCACAGGAACCTGAACTGCATCCTTCACCTCACGGATAATATCTAGATAAGCATGCGCGGGTTTTACCATCACAATGTCTGCTCCTTCTTCAACATCCATCAATACTTCCTTGATCGCTTCGATTCGGTTGGCAGGATTCATCTGGTATGTCTTCTTGTCACCAAAACCGGGTGCGCTATCCAATGCATCGCGGAATGGTCCGTAAAAACAGGAAGCATACTTTGCGGAGTAAGCCATAATACCTGTGTTGTGAAAGCCTGCTGCTTCTAATGCCTGACGAATGGCACCGATGCGACCGTCCATCATATCGCTGGGGGCAACGAAATCGGCACCAGCTTTTGCGTGGCTCACACTCATCTTTGCCAGCACTTCAACGGTTCTATCGTTTACAATTTCTTGCCCTTCTACAATGCCATCATGACCAAAAGTAGAGAATGGATCAAGTGCTACATCGGTCATCACCACCATCTCCGGAATTGCTTTCTTAATCGCTCGAACACTTCTCTGCATCAAACCATTCTCATTCAAAGCTTCTTTGCCCGTGTTCTCTTTCAATTCATCCTTCACTTTCACAAACAGCAACGCACTCTTGATTCCCATCGCAAAACACTCTTGCAATTCCTTTACAGCGAGGTCAAGTGAATAGCGATAGTATCCCGGCATCGTTGAGATTTCCTCCTTCACATTTTCACCTTCTTCAATAAACACAGGAAGAATAAAATCGGAAGGCTTTAAAATTGTCTCCTGCACCATCGCACGGATGGAAGGAGATTGTCTGAGAATTCTGTTACGTCTGATCATACTTTATTTTTTTCACGCAAAGGCTCAAAGAACGCAAAGAATCTCTTAGCGACTTAGCGTCTTTGCGCGCAATTAATTACACCCATTCTCTCGGTTGCTTCAATACTTTCAACAATCTCTCCTCCTCACTTCCTACCATCGGCTGATAATTATAATCAAACCTCACGGTCGGAGGAAGACTCATCAAAATACTCTCGGTCCTTCCATTCGTCTTTATTCCAAACAAAGTGCCGCGATCGTGAAGCAAGTTAAACTCTACATATCGCCCTCTGCGTATCTCCTGCCAATATTTATTTTCAGTAGTAAACGATTCGTTCTTATGCTTATTCACAATCGGCAAATAGCCCTCCAGGAAAACTTTACCATTGGCTTCCGTAAATCTTTTCCAGGACTCAAGTGAATGTTCCTCATTTCCCTTGCAGTGATCAAAGAAAATTCCACCCACACCTCTTCTTTCGCCTTCGCGATGATGATTCACAAAATAGTTGTCGCACTGCAACTTGAATTTTGGATAGAAGTTCGTGTCAAACGAGTCACAACATTTTTTCTGCGTAGCATGAAAGTGAATCACATCTTCCTCCACCAAATAATAAGGAGTTAAATCAGTGCCGCCCCCAAACCACGCGTCAGTAGTTTTTCCCTGTTCGTCATACACTTCAAAGTAACGCCAGTTGGCATGCACCGTTGGAACTTTGGGACTGAAAGGATGAATCACCAACGACAACCCGGTGGCAAAAAATAAATTCCCATCTACTTTCAATTGTTGTGCTGCCAATGGCGGCAACACACCATGCACCACCGAAATATTGACACCACCTTTTTCAAAAACATTACCATTAGTAATCACGCGGCTCGTTCCACCACCACCACCGGGGCGGTCCCATTCATCCGAAATAAATTTAGCCTTGCCATCCACTTCTTCCAATGCAGCACAAATCTCAGTCTGCAAAGACTTGATGTGTTTTACAAATTGATCGCGGATGACCGAACTCATGCCTGGTACTCTTTTACAGCGTCAACAAATGCTTTTGCGTGATCCACCGGAATGTGCGGCACGATGCCATGCCCCAGATTGGCAATGTATGCCTGTGCACCAAATGCATCAATCATCTTATGCACTTGCTTCTTCAATTCAGGAATAGGCATCAATAAACGAATCGGATCGAAGTTACCTTGCAGGGTTACTCGTCCGCCCGACTCTTGCCTTGCTTTCTCAGGACGTATATTCCAATCTATTCCAACTCCTGAAACAGAACTATTCCGCGACAGCGAATCCAATGCATACGCACTTCCTTTCGGGAATAAAATAACAGGACCATGAGGAGCAACTGCTTCCGCGATCTGTAACAAATATTTTCTAGCAAACTGATCGAAGTCATCCGGACTTAACATCCCGCTCCAGCTATCGAAAACCTGAACGACATCTGCACCTGCTTTGAGCTGTGCTTTGAGATACACGATTGTAGCTTGTGTAATCTTGCCGAGTAACGCGTGTGCCAACTCCGGCTGCGTAAAACAAAATGCCTTTGCTTTCTCAAAACCTTTGCTGCCTTTGCCTTCAATCATGTAACACAACAACGTGAAGGGTGCTCCTGCAAAACCAATCAAGGGAACACGATCATTCAATTCCTTCTTTGTCAACGCGAGTGACTTGAACATGTATTGCAACTCACCTTCCACCTCAACATTCAATTGATCAATATCGTTCTGAGATTTGATCACATTCGGTAGCAGCGGGCCTTTTCCTTCTTCCATTAACACCGTCATGCCCATCGCCTGGGGAATCACCAGGATGTCAGAGAAAATGATCGCAGCATCCACACCAATGATATCAACCGGTTGGATCGTGATCTCGCAAGCCAACTCAGGGGTTTGCACGCGTGTGAAGAAATCATATTTTTTTCTCAGCTCAATGTATTGAGGAAGGTAACGGCCTGCCTGGCGCATCATCCACACCGGAGGACGTGAAACTTTTTCTTTTCGCAATGCCTTTAACAGCAAATCATTTTTAAGCATGAACTGGGTTTTTAGAATAATATTGAATTACTTTTTTTATAACAGACTCTGGAGTCGAAAGTTCAGCTACCTGCACGTTCTTAAATCCTTTTGCAGTTGCATGTGCAGCAGTTGCATCGCCAATGCAAAAACAAACATCCGATACTCCATTGAGCGAAAGAAAACTATCTACACCACTCGGACTAAAAAACAAAACAGCCTGGCTGGTACTATTGATTTTTAGCGGAGTCGGTTGAGTATGGTATCCGGTAATTTCATTTACCTCTATTCCTTTTGCCTTTAGTCGTGACGGCAACTCATCTCTGCGAATGTTGCTGCAAATATAAGTTACCGATTTAATCGATGAATCTTGTATGATCACACCCGCGAGCGAAGCAGAATCTTTCGCCTCACCTTGAATCGTCAAGTTCTGAGCAATCACTTCTTTCTTTGTTGCCTGGTCGATACAAAAAACAGGATAATCAGAAACATTAATGCCGTGCTTCACAACGATAGCAATCCATGCATTCACTGCCGACTTACTGGTGAGCACAATAAACTTTTGAATCTGTTGGGAATTGATTTTATCAGGAACCTGAATGATGGTTTGAATAAAATCATGTTGCTCATGCAAAATGCCTGCACGATCAAGTTGCTCAACCAATTCAGTTGCCAGTCTTTTGGTCGATACAATACGAGGTTGCATGCAATTAATTTCGGAAGGTTTTTAAGATCGGCTCACCACCAGTTGCTAAAATTTCTTTTGCCGCCATGGCTCCAACTTGTGTTGCCTGATCCAGTGGATATGCTTTTTCAATCGCCACATTTTGCTTTCCGTCTAGGCTAAATAAATTTCCTTTGAAGAGAAGTTGATTGTTTTGAATCACGGCTTGCGCAGCAATTGGTACTGCACAACCCCCTTGAAGCGCTGCCAGGTAATCACGTTCTGCATTCACACAAACTCCTGTTGGCTCATGATGAATCGATTTGCACGCTTCCAGCATTGCCTGATCATCAACTCTGCACACAACCGCCATTGCGCCCTGTGCAGGTGCAGGCAACATCCAATCCAGCGTGATAATGTGGTGCGAAGAAATTTCTAATCTCTCCAAAGCCGTCTGGGCAAAAATGGCTCCATCCCAATCCGAAGCATCTAATTTCTGTAAGCGTGTTTGAATATTCCCGCGAAGGTTATCCATTTCGTGATGCGGATAGCGATGCAGCCACTGCGACCTTCTTCTTAAACTGCTTGACGCAATTTTTTTGAAAGTCGTAGGATCAAATTCCTTTTTTCCATTTGGAAACACAAGGCAATCATGTGTTGTGCCGCGCTTCAGAAAAGCACTGATCACAAGTCCTTTTGCCAATTTTGTAGGAATATCTTTTGCTGAGTGAACGGCAATGTCAATTCTGTCTTGAAGCAAAGCAATATCGAGCGACTTGGTGAAGATGCCTTGAATGCCCATCTCGTAAAGAGGCGTCTTCAAATCAATATCACCATCGGAAGTAATCTCAACTAATTCTGTTTGGTATCCTTTTTCATGCAGGAGGCGCTGTACCTCTTTTGCCTGATACAATGCCAAGGCGCTTTCGCGCGTGCCTATGCGAATCGTTTTATTGAGAGTCATTTATCCGGCAGCAATCAATTCATTCATGGTCTGGATGACCGCACAGCCGCGATACCCTTCGGTTTTTATTTGTTGAATGAGTTTTGAAAATGTCTTGTCGATGCGCTTGGTCTGCCCTTGCAATGGCTGGAAGTTCTCCATTCTTGCCTTGTAGGACTGAATCACATCGCGATGGAAAAAGACATTCTGCCACTCCATCAATTTGTGAATAAATTCTTCGAGAATAGCTTCTGCCTTTGGTACTTCAAGCTGACGCTGCTTGATCAATTCATTGTGAAAAGACGATATCTCATCCACTGAAAATAATTTGATGCTTGATTGTTCTTTTACTTTTGGGTCAATCACTTGCGGAATACTCAAGTCGAGGAACAATGCCTTCGATAAATACGAAGCGTGACTTGCTTCAATCAAATACTTATCAGAATTGGCAGCAGCAATAATCGCATCAAACTCGTGTAAGTGTTTTGTGAACTCTTCGAAAGGTAACACACTTGCATTTACTTGCGGTGCCAGCTCTTCGGCATGAGCGCGGGTGCGATTCGTTAAAGTCAGTTCACAGGTAGGGAAATACTCGCGAAGGTTCTTCGCCATTGCTTTTCCGATTTCACCTGTGCCTACAATTAATATTCTCTTCGGCTCAATTCCTTCTGATTCGGTTTGGATTAATTCAGCGGTAGCATAGCTCACAGAATATTTTCCACTACTCAAATTAGTTTTTGTCTTCACTTCTTTCGAAGTCTGGAAAGCAAAGTTGGAAATGCGATCGGTGAGAGTTCCGATCATTCCGCCTTCACGCGAAAATTGAATTGCTTTTTTTACCTGACCAACAATTTCATAATCGCCTACAATCTGAGAATCCAGACCTGAGGTAACGCGGAAGAAATGACGCACCGCATCCACTCCCGATTTTATATAAAAGTAATCGTCAAACGCTTCCTCGGTGATGTTGAGTTGATCAATCACTTCTCTTTTCAATACACTTTCAGGAGCGCAACCATAAAACTCGGTGCGGTTGCAAGTTGAGATAACGAAGGAATCCGCAATACCAAGCTTCTTGATTTTCGAATAAAACTCTGCAACTCCCTCATTATCAATAGCGAAGTGCCCGCGTATTTGGGTATCTGCTTTTGTGAAGTTGGTGCCGACAACCGAAAAATACCCGAGGTGGTAAAATATAGGATCGCTATAGCTCATTAATTTTGAATTCCAACGCAATTTGGAATAAGGCGGTTAAAAAAAATACCTCTAAAAGTAAAAATAATATCAGTATGAAAATTGGCGCAAACGTTTGAAACGACTCGATAACTACAATATTACAAAAGGCTGATAACGATCATATCCAAATATGACGAAAGCCGCTTTACACACTGTACAGCCCTACTCGGGATTTGTAGTTCGTCAAGGGCAAGTAATCCATCTTCGACTTTAATCAAAAATTTCCTATTTTAGTAATTCCTTGACAACCATCAAGGTCACAATCAAACTTAGTCCCTTGTGTTATGAACATTTTTGTTGCCCGCTTGAATTTCAAAACCAGACGCGAAGACCTTGAAGCAGCTTTCGCCAAGTTTGGTCAGGTATCATCTGCTAAAATTGTAAAAGATCGCGACACGGGGCGGTCAAAAGGTTTTGGCTTTGTGGAAATGCCCAACGATGAAGAAGCCAATAAAGCTATGGCTGCCCTCAATGAAACAGAGTTGGATGGCCGTGTTATCGTGGTTAAGCCTGCCAATCCAAAAACAGAAGGCAAGTCTTCGGAAGGATAAGCAGTTCTCTGTCAAACACGCAAAAAAAAAATGGGGTCTGAATTTATCGAGACCCCAATTCCTTTATTGCAAAATTTTCTTTTTGGAATACTTCAGTGGTGCATTTTTGCCTCCATGTCATGCATCTCTTTTTCGTGCCTGCGTTTTTCGTCTATCGAGAACTTGCCGGCCCCGAAAATCATGAAAACAACCAATCCTGCTAACACGATCAATGATAATTCAAGTTCAATGTGATTTCCAATCGACATAAAGCCTTTCGGGAAATTTACCATAAACACTGCACCGATCAGAATTGGTAATTGAACGGCACACATAATTCTCGTAAGCAAACCAAATGCGATGAGCGGCCCGCATAGCACATGTGCAAACACTACATAGTGGGCTATGGACACTCCAACAAACGACATATTCATACCTTGAATCGTCATCTCAAGGTTTTGGATGTTGCCGAGGAAACTAAATCCTTTGTAGGTGATATAAATTCCCAAAGCGATCCTGAAAATGTCAAGCCAACCCGGGCGGTGCGCATTGCCCCAGCCCTCTACTTTTTCAATCATATTCATAATGTATGGGATTAATGTGACTCACAAAGTTTACTGAAAATTGCGGGCATTATCAAGCAGAAAGAGATAGAATAGATTCCTAAGAATGCTTGAGTCAATAAGTCTGCGATATTTATTCAAACACTGGTTCAACCCTTATCTCCTGCAGTTCTCTTTTAACTGGCAAGCTTGCTCCTTTCCTTTAGACACAATGTTATATAACACGCGATCACGGTGTAGTTTCGGTAGTGCCTGCTATTTTCTGCATAGATTGATTCCTTATGCAGGAAAATGGCACCAAAATGCAGATTTATGCAAGCTACAAGCAATTTAGACGAAAGATACTTGCTCACCACTATGGACATTGAATAACAGCTTAACCTCAAAACAAAGGCATTCCTGCCCCCTTCTTGTTAGCGTACCTGAACATACTGAGAAGGAGTTTTACCTGTCACTTTTTTGAAAATGCGATTGAAATTAGAAAGGTTTGAGAATCCGGTTTGAAAGCAGATGTCTTGAATTGAATGCTCATTTGCAATCAGCATTTTGCAAGCGTGACTCACTCGCACTTCGTTCAAAAAATTCGTGTAGGTCTTTCGTGTTCGGATTTTAAAATAGCGACAGAAAGCTTCTGCTGAAAGATGCGCAACATCAGCGACTTCTTCAATATAAATTTTGCGATGACATTCTTTAAATGTAAAAGCGAGAATGTCGTTCATTCTTTTGCCTTCGTCCGTTTGAAGTTTCTCATTAGCGGGAGAAATGCAAAGTTGAACAAGTTCTGAATGGATTAGCTTTTCGATAATAGCTAAAAACGTGATGAGTTTGTTCAGTCCCTTTTCCTTTTTTAAAGATCTTATCAACGACACAATTTCTTCTTTGTTGCCAATCACCCGAAAACCATTCAGTGCAGACTGCATAAACTTGCGGGCTTGCGCCATTTCCTGCAGTCGCCAAACTCCTTCGCCCAAATAATTTTCGTTGAAGTAAATAGACAGCGCATGCACTTTCGTCTTTGATCTTTTTGAATAATAGAGTTTGTCATTTCGGAATACATGAGGCAATCCACTTCCCAGCACAAACAAGTCACCGGATTCAAACCGCCCAACATAATCGCCCGCGATCAACGTTCCTTCTCCCTTTTCTATAAGCATAATTTGCAACTCGGGATGTTGATGCAATTGATCGTAGAAATGCAGAACCTTATCTTCCTGAAGCCGGAATGCTTCTTCACTTATCTTCGGCACCTTAAATGAGACAACCTTCACACTAAGATTATTTTAGCAGGAAAGTTAACCTGATAATCCGAGATTTGGTCAAAATAGTATCAATAAAAACTATTTCAGGTAAACAAGAGAACTGACCATTACTTTACCTTTGCTAAAACAAAAAACCAAAAGCTATGGCCATAGAATGGAAAGGAGTGTTTCCTGCGCTCACAACAAAGTTCACTAAAGACGACAAACTTGATTTCCCACTTTTTGAAAAAAATCTGCAAGCACAGCTCGATGCCGGAGTGGAGGGAATTATTCTCGGAGGTACGCTTGGTGAAGCCAGCGTTCTTTCCAACGAAGAAAAATTCTCCCTTGTAAAATTTGCCGTAGAAAAAGTAGCAGGGAAAGTACCTGTGGTAATGAACATTGCTGAGGGTAGCACACGCGAAGCCGTAAAGCAAGCCGAAGAAGCTGCCAGGTGCGGTGCGAAGGGTTTGATGATGCTCCCTCCCATGCGTTACAAATCCGATCATCGCGAGACGGTGACTTACTTTAAAGTGGTTGCATCATCCACCAATCTTCCGATGATGATTTATAACAATCCTGTTGACTACAAAATTGAAGTGACATTAGATATGTTTGCCGAGTTGGCTGAAGAGAAAAATATCCAGGCAGTGAAAGAATCTACTCGCGATGTCTCAAATGTGACGCGCATGATCAACCGTTTTGGAAATCGCTTCAAAATTTTATGTGGAGTGGATACACTCGCCATGGAAGAACTCGTGCTGGGTGCAGATGGGTGGGTGGCAGGATTGGTTTGTGCCTTCCCGAAAGAAACCGTAGCTGTTTACAAACTCACAAAAGAAAATAAGATCGCTGAAGCTTTGAAAATTTACCGTTGGTTCTTGCCGTTGTTGGAATTAGACATTCACGCCAAGTTGGTACAGTACATTAAACTTGCCGAACAGGAAGTTGGCATTGGTTCCGAAAATGTGCGTGCACCAAGATTAACATTGATAGGCGAAGAACGTGAGCGAATTTTGAAAATCATTCGCGATGGAATCAAAACAAGACCTAACTTGTAGAAAATATTGAATGTTGAATGTTGAATTTTAAATATTGAACGATGACGTTTAAGAATGCCACCGCAGAAGACGTAGAAGCAGCGATGAAAGAAGCGAACCTTGCCTTTCTGTCTTACAAAAATTTGCCAGGAAAAAAGAAAGCAGAATTTCTTCGTGCCATTGCCGATGAAATTGAAGCACTTGGCGACACGCTCGTGAAAACCGCTATGCGTGAAACCAACCTTCCCGAGGCGCGCATCATTGGCGAGCGCGGAAGAACAACAGGTCACTGTCGAATGTTTGCCGATCTCGTGGAAGATGGGTCATGGGTAGAAGCGCGCATAGATACAGCTATTCCCGACCGTACTCCTGCTCCCAAACCTGACATCCGGAAGATGTCTGTTGGGCTCGGGCCTGTTGTAGTTTTTGGTGCGGCTAATTTTCCACTTGCGTATTCAACTGCGGGTGGCGACACTGCATCTGCATTAGCTGCGGGTTGCCCGGTGATTGTGAAAGCTCATCCTGCTCATGCAGAAACTTCAGAGCTGGTTGCTGCCGCAATAAAAAAAGCCGCTGAAAAAACAGGCATGCCAAAAGGTGTTTTTAATCATTTGCATGATACTGGATTTGCTACCGGGCAAGCACTGGTGAAACACAAATACACAAAAGCAGTCGGCTTCACGGGTTCACTCGCGGGTGGAAAAGCTCTGTTTGATTTAGCTGTTCAGCGATCAGAACCGATTCCTGTATTTGCTGAGATGAGCAGTATCAACCCTGTTATTCTTTTACCAGAAACTTTGGAAAGAGATTTTGAAAAGTCTGGCGTACTTCTTGGCGGCTCAATCACATTGGGTGTCGGACAGTTTTGTACAAATCCCGGCTTGATCATCGCCATTGAAAATGATGGATTGAAAAAATTCATCGTGAAGCTTGCGACTGAAATCGAAAAAAATGTTCCGGGCACGATGCTACATCAAGGCATCGCGGACAATTATCACAAGAGGCTCGCACAAAGTCTCGCACAAAAGGGCGTGAATGTTGAAGCGAGTGCAAAGGAAGAAGGAAACAATGCACAAGGCAGACCCACCGTAGCTTCTGTTCAGGCTGACACTTTCCTGTCAAATCCTCTGTTAGCAGAGGAAGTTTTTGGGCCGTTCTCACTCATAGTGAAGTGCAAAGACTTGTCACAGCTGGTGCAAGTGATTAGTAACGCGCACGGCCAACTTACTTCAAGCGTGATTGGCTCCGAAGAAGAAATTCAAAAGCATAAAAATATTTTGAATATCCTCACCGAGAAAGCAGGACGACTCATAATTAATGGTGTGCCTACAGGCGTTGAAGTGTGTCCGTCACAAAATCATGGCGGCCCTTATCCGGCAACGACCGATTCTCGCTTCAC
>CAZECP010000024.1:0-56105 GCA_964510765.1 uncultured Ohtaekwangia sp.
AATATTTCTATAAAGATGGCAATTATAAATCCGTAACAAACGGAACCGTTTTTAATTGACAGCAATTCAAATGCGATCCAATTCTACACCAGGTTCAGGTTCAAACTTTATGACAAAACAAAATTGGATTTGCTTCACTTCAAGGAAGAACTAAAAGGAATGTGGCGAATGAAATTGGATTTAGAGGCACTATCTATTTCCAAACACTTCCGGGTTCACACACGTAATCAACTTACCTGATTTATAAAACTCAATAATATTTTCTGCAGCCAGCCTCGCCATGCCAGTGCGCGCTTCCACGGTTGCAGAGCCGATGTGTGGAAGCACTGCCACATTGGGCATTGATAATAATGGATTGTTTGCCTGCATGGGTTCCGGATTAGTTACGTCAAGTCCCGCACCCCATATTTTTCCGGATTGCAGTGCATCCATCAAGTCTTCTTCATTGTGAACGCTTCCTCGTGAGGTATTGATGAAGATGGAAGTGGGTTTCATTTTTTCAAACGCGTTCTTATTAAAAGCACCTCGTGTCTCTGCACTCAACACACTGTGCACAGAAATCACATCGCTTTCTTGAAGCAGTTCATCAAATGAAACATACTCGCAACCAAGTTTTTGCTCTGCCTCCTGGTTACGAGTACGATTGTGATAAATCACTTTCATGTTATAAGCGCCCACACATCGCTGCGCCATTACCATACCAATTCTTCCCATTCCAAATATGCCGAGCGTTTTTCCTTCCAGTTCAAAACCAAGATTCTTCAAGGGTTCAAACTGTTTCCATTCACCGCGCTCTATCGTCTTGTGCAAGTAAAACATTTTGCGAGAAACATTGATCATTAACCCAAATGCCACATCGGCTGTCGCGGCCGTCAGAACATCGGGTGTATTTCCTACAGGGATTTTTCTTTTCGTTGCTTCAGCTACATCGATATTATCGTAGCCTACAGCAAATTGTGCAATGACGTCAAGATGACCGCACTCGCTGAAAAAATGTTGATTGAGTTTGTCAGCACCAAGTGAGAGTATGGCGTTGGCTTGCTTCGACCGTTCAATCAATTCCGGTTGCGCCATTGGGCCCGAACTTTGAGATACCGTAACATCAAACCCTGCCTGAATAAGCATCTCCTCCGCGATCGAAGGAATAATTCGTGTGATCAATATTTTCTTGGGCATATCAGATTCGAACCTATATTCAAAAATACATTAAACAAATCACTGCTTCACCATGATTTGATTTACATCAGATCCGTTTCTGGTTTCTTCATTACCTATCGTCACCAACTGATCGCCTTCTTTCAAATCGCCAAACACTTCAGCTTGTTTGTTGGCTCCCATTCCTTTTTGCACATCCACCCATTCTGCTTTTTTGTCTTTAATGCGGATCACAAAAACCCTCTCCGGTGAAGTAACAATTGCCGTGGATGGAACCACCCAACCCCCATCGCCCGATGAAAATGACAAACTCACTTCGGCAATCATTCCGGGCAAAAGTCGTTTGTTGTCATTCGCCACATCCATCTCAATGCGCTCAGCACGAAGGCGCTTGTCCATTGCGCCTGCCATGCGTTTCACACGTGCTGAAAATTTTTCATTCGGAAATGCCTTGGTCGAAAATTTGATTTCATCATTTACATGCAGGTAGCTGCTGTACGCTTCGGGCACATAGACTACCAGGCGCAATCTTTTCTGTTCGTTCAGTGTGAACATAGGAAACTCCGAACCTTTTCCCGATGGCCCGACATACGCACCCAGGTTCACATTGCGTGCACTAATAATACCACTGAAAGGAGCGCGAATCTCCAGGTAGCTTTTCATATTTGAAATCTCCCTTTGGGCAGCCTGCGCGGCTTCAAGTTGCGCGTGGTCAGAATTCATTTTCGCCAGTGCCTGATCGAGATCGTTTTGTGAAATCGTTCCGGGTGTTTTACTTGTTGCGAGTAACCGGTCGTAGTTTGTTTTGCTTGCCTGGTAAAGTGCTTCCTGCGATCGCAGCTTTGACTCAGCCGCCACGAGTTGTGATGCGATTTCCGGTGCTTCCATTACTGCGAGCAACTGCCCTTCCTGAACTTCCGATCCGACATCCACAAAAAGTTGCCTGGTGAAACTGCTCACCTTGGCATACAAATCCACTTCACGATAGGAAATCAATTCACCTGGAATTTTAACAGTTGAAGTAATCTTTCCCTTTTTCAGAGAAAAGACTTCCACCGCCTTCGCTTCTGGTTTTTTCTGAGCAGCGTCTTCGTGCTTTGATGAACACTGCACGAGCACTAGCGCACAAGAAAATACTATTGCAGCGATCCAACTATTTTTCATATTACTTTTTATGATGGTCATGTAAATGAGATAAATAATGTTTGCTGTCCGGATCTTCAGGGTCGAGTGAAACGGATTCCGTTGAAGTATTTCCCTGCACCCAGGAAAAGACAAGCGGTAAAATAAACAGTGCTGCGAAAGTAGATGCGATGAGTCCGCCAATCACGGCACGACCGAGAGGCGAAGCCTGATCGCCTCCTTCACCCAGGCCAAGTGCCATTGGAATCATGCCTGCCACCATCGCGAGAGTTGTCATTAATATAGGGCGAAGACGCAGGGCAGCCGCTTCCTCTGCCGATTCCCACGCACTTTCTTTATGCATGCGCAAGTGTTCAGCATTGGTAATCAACAACACCGAGTTGGCAATCGAAACACCCACCGACATAATGATGCCCATGTACGATTGCAAGTTGAGCGTTGATCCAGTAAGCATCAACACAATCAATGATCCGAGCACCACGGCAGGGATGGTTGCCAACACCACCAGCGAAACTTTGAACGATTGAAAATTTGCTGCGAGCATCAGGAAGATCACAACGATCGCTACAATCAACCCCGACTGCAGACTATCCAGTGTTTCAGTAAGCACTTGTGTTAATCCTTTTGTTTCAATGGAAAGGCCACGCGGGAGCTCTCCCATTTTTTCTAATGCCTGCTGCACTCCTACCATCGCGTGACCCAAATCGGTTTGATGAAGATTTGCTGTCACCGATAAAAATGGAATCGCTCCGATGTTGTCGTTCTCTCCGTAAGTAGTATCCGCCTGAATCGTTGACACATCCCCCAACACGGGTCGCAGTGCGTTTCGTGAAACAGGTATTTCACTCATCTCTTCAATGCTGTTCATTTTACTTTCAGGCACTTGCACCTGCACACTGTAAGCCAGTCCTACCTTTTCATCAATCCACACATTCTTTTCTGTGAAACGAGAGGAAGATGTGGATGCAATCAGCGAACGCGAAATGTCAGATACTTCAACACCCAATTGAGCTGCCCGCACACGATCGATGTCAATATTCAATGACGGATACTTGATGGGCTGGGTTAATTGCACATCGCGCAGATAAGGAAGTTGCCTGAGTTCGTGAATGACTTTGTTCGCATACACTTCATTCAGCTTTTTATTCTTACCGATCACGCGAACTTCAATCGGTGTGGTAGCTCCCTGGCTCAATATTTTGTCAGTAAGCTGAATTGGTTCAAAAGAAAGTTTGAGATCAGGCACAGCTTCTTTCATTTTCAGGCGAAACCGCTCCTTGAGTTCATCATCATCTTCATGATAATCCTCGCTTAAATTTACCTGAAGCACGGATTCATGCGGGCCGCTCATAAACAAATAAATCGGGCTGGTAGAAAATTGACCGGGATGTGATCCTACAAAAGCGGAGGAAACCGAAATATTCTCTTTTCCCACCATATCTTCCAGCACCTTCAGCGCTTTCAGCAAATTCATCTCCATGCGCTCGATGCGTGTGCCGTCTTTTGCGCGAAGGCGAACCTGAAATTGTCCACTATTAACTTTTGGTAACACATCCCTTCCAATCTGAGCCAATAAGAATATGGCCAGGCCGCTTACGATGATCACATAACTTGTTACAATGATTTTTTGATACGGAATCATTCGGTTTAAAAACCGGAGAAAACGGTCTCTCAATTTTTCGAAAGGCGTAAGTTCTCCTTCATGATGCAAAAGTTTTTTCTTTTGTTGCCAGGTGTCTTCTTCACCCTCCAGGAGAGCCGCTTCTTCTTTTTCGTTGTGAATGACCGGTTCGTGTTTGTTCACCATCAACCAATTGCCCATGATGGGCACAAAAGTCTGCGCAAGCAAATAGGAGATGATCATCGAGAAACCAATCGCCATGGCCAGCGGCATGAATAGCGCGCCAGGAATTCCCTTCATCGTAAAGGCTGGAGCAAATACGGCAAGGATGCAAAATAGAATAAGCAGTTTTGGAAAAGCTATTTCTTTGCATGCATCCCACACGGCCAATGCTTTCGGCTTACCCATCGCAAAATGCTGGTGAATATTCTCGATTGTCACTGTGGATTCATCCACCAAAATTCCGATCGCGAGTGAAAGCCCGCTCAGCGTCATGATGTTGATTGTTTGATCGAATAGGTAAAGGAACAACACGCCTGAAATGATTGAGGCGGGAATCGTTAAGATCACAATCAATGCTCCGCGCGGATCTTTCAAAAACAAAAGCACCATCAAGCCTGTGAGCAGCGCACCGATCAATCCTTCCGTCACCAGGCTTTTTACTGAATTGATCACATACAATGATTGATCGAACTCATAAGAAAGTTTAACATCTTCGGGCAGCAAACTTTGAAAGCGGGGAATTGCTTTCTTCAAATTCTGCACGACTTCCCAGGTTGAAGCATCGGCTGATTTTGTGACCGGCATATAAACCGAACGCTTGCCGTTTACTAATGCATAGCCGACTGTCAGGTCAGCCCCATCTTCAACAGTTGCTACATCGCGCAGGTAAATGCTGTGAGCGCTTCCTTTGAACAAGGGAATGCTCTCAAAGTCTTTGACTGTCTTGATAGTTGTGTTGGAAGGAGTGATATAATTATAATCGCCAATCCGAACATTACCTGCAGGTGAAGTTTGATTGTTGGCACGCAGCGCCTCCACAATCTGATCGGGAGTAAGATTGTGCGTTCGCAACAGATCAGGATCAACTTTAATTACCACAGTACGGACATTGCCACCAAACGGAGCCGGAGAAATTAAACCCGGAATGGATGTAAAGGATGAGCGGATATATACGTTGGCCATGTCGAGCAGTTCGTTGTTTGTTCGCTGCGGACTGCTAAGCACGAGCTGGCCTACGGGAAGTGTGGAAGCATCAAAGCGAATGATAAAGGGCGGGTTACTTCCTTGTGGAAAGATGGCTTGTGCACGATTGCTGAAAGCGGAAACTTCTGAAGCAGCCTGCGCCATATTCGTGCCCTCATAAAATGTGAGTTTCATCAACGTGACACCTTGAATGTTTTTTGTTTCAATGCTTTTCACGCCCGATACAAACAACATGAGGTTGACATACTGCTTTCCAAAAATCGCTTCCATCTGGTTGGGCGAATAGCCACCAAATGGGTGCGACAAATAAATCACTGGCAAGTTGAGCGAAGGAAAAATATCAATCTTGATATTCCTCACTGCATTTACCCCAAAGAAAAATAAGCCGGCCACCATCACCAAAATACTGATGGGTTTGCGAAGAGCAAATCGAATCAAGTTCATAGCGGGCTGGCTTGTTTAATGAACAAATCAAAGTCTCCTGACGCAGCGGCCTTCTGAAGCAGCGACTGCCACACATTAATATAGGCAATGCTGAGATCTGCTTCCGCCCTGCTAAGTGTATAAAGTGTCTGTTGCAAATCCACAAGCGTAGTCAACCCATTTTTGTAAAGTACACTTTTTTGAATGTATGCATCGGATGCAGCTTTGAATTGAACCGGCACTTCTTTCGCACTCAGCAAACTATTTTCAATTTTTTGATCGGCAAGGATCAACTGGTCCTTCAGTTGCGTTTCGATCAGATTATATTCGTTTTGATAGGCAGCAGAAACAAATCGCTGCGCTGCAACCTGCTGTCGTATTTTAGGAATGCTCATCATATTCCACGAAAGTGAAACACCTACCAGATAATTACCCCGCGCAGGGCTCACACCATCGGAATAACTTGATGAATATCTTTCAGGATAATCAGGTGTATAATTATAATTGAATCCGGAGCCGCGCGTTTGCAACACGCTGAACAAATTAAACCCCGGCAGAATACTTTTTCTTAAGTAAGAGGCAGTTTCATCACTCCATTCCCAACGTTTCTTGTAAAATTTTGCCTGCGGATTGTCAGATACAGAAACAGAAGTATTGAATTCGGAGGGAAGGCGATTAAACAAAGTGGTGTCAAGTTGAAATGGTTCAGGATCAACTTTTAAATATTGAGCAAGTTGATTCCGCACGCTTTGTTCACTATTGTTGGCTTCTATCAAGAAAAGGCGAGCGCGGGAGACTTCCGAGTTGGCCTGAGTCGAATCTACTCCCGGGTTCAACCCCGTTTTCGTGCGTGCTTTCACAGCGGTTTGAACATACACCGTACGTTCAAGATTAGACTGAGCTACTTTTACCAAACGCTGTGCGATCAACAGGTTCAAATAAGTACCTGACACGCGCACACTGTGAACAAATTGCTCTTGCATCAGATCAGCTGAATCGCGATTTACCAACGCTCCTGACACACGAACTTTTGAACGCACACGTCCGAAGCTATAAAATTCCCAGTTCAGACTTGCAAGATAAAGGGAACCAAAGGCAGCGTTCCAGTTTTGCGTAGCAGCAACTGGCCCGGCTGAAGCAACCGCCAAACCACCACCCGCACCAGGTACTCCTACTGCAGCAAGCGGACCGAACGATCCATTCACCGTTCCGTAACCTTGCTGTAGAGATGCAACGAGGTTCGGCAAATATTCATTTTTCGTATTTTGCTTTAGTGACGTTGAAGCGTTGTAATAGTTGCGCTTCGCCTGGATGGTCTGGTAATTTTTCAAGCCAAGATCCACTGCCTCTGAAAGCTTCATTTGATTTTGTGAAAAACCAAAGTGACTTCCAAAAAAAAGAATTCCGGAAAACACAAAACGGATCCGTTGCAACGGGGAGAAATTTCCTATCATAAGCTTAACGCGCAGGATGGGGCGAATTGAAGTGAGTAGCAATGGTAACACTTTGTTGGAGTCAAGTCAACAACATTTCTTTAGGAATAGTTTTTTAGGAGAAGGTATTTTAAATTCCGACAACAGGTGCCTTTGTTTAACACGATTGCAAAGGAACTGAACTACTATTCGTTAAGCATCCAGTTACCTGATAAGGGGAATCAAATCAAAGTTGCCTGTGGCTATTTTATTTTTGTGTGGAGTAAAATTCGCACACTTTGTTCATCACGCATTCGCCACACTTTGGATTGGTTGGTCTGCATATTTCACGGCCTAAAAAAGAAATAGCCATACCGGCATCCCAGTCTTTTTGTGGCAGCACATCCATCATCTGTTTCTCCAATTTTTTTGGATCGGTCCCCTTGGCAATTCCCAATCGCGGAGCAACACGCACTACGTGAAGATCAACGATAATTCCTTCCGCAGGCAAACCCCTCTCACGCAAGATCACATTCGCTGACTTTCTGCCAATGCCAGGCAATTCAGTCAAAGCCTCCAGATTGGTAGGAATGTTTTTATTGTCTTTGATTTGATTTGCCAACTCCAGCAACCATTTTGTTTTATTTCCAAAATTGCGAACGTCACTGATGAAAGGAAACAATGCTTCGGGCGCTGCTTTTGAGAGAGCTGCCATATCGGGAAACGCTGCAAAAAATTGAGGTGCAATTTTATTAATGTGACGATCAGAATCCTGAGCCGAGAGCACGACAGCCACAATCAACTCGTAAGGATTGTTATATTCGAGCGGGTGCTTTTTGTCTTTGTATTTTTTAAGAAGAGGTTGAATTTCTTTTTTCCAATCGACAGCTGCCATGAGTTTTGCATTTGAAATTAATGGTGAATTTAAGGGTTAGTATCAGGAATTTACTTTTTCGTAGTGGAATTTTGACCACTTATTAAAAAAACTTACTGCTTATGGGCAGGTTGTCGTTTGAATACTTAAATTAGGTTTCGAATTACAAAAATGGTTGTTGATGTTGTAGAAGAGAAGCGGGAAATCATAGGGCGCTACCGCAGGCTCTTGCGGAAAGCCAAGCCTGTTTTGAAAGGGGATGATGCCAAACTGGTTAAACGGGCTTTCACTATCGCCATGGAGGCGCATAAAAACATGCGCAGAAAATCAGGCGAGCCGTATATATTCCATCCCCTGAGTGTAGCTGAAATCTGTGTTGAGGAAATCGGTCTCGGAACTACTTCCATTGTAGCCGCACTGCTGCATGATGTGGTAGAAGACACCGACATCCAACTTACCGATATTGAGCGCACTTTTGGCAAAAAAATCGCACGCATCGTAGATGGTCTCACCAAAATCCGCGGTGTTTTTGAATATGGAACTTCCGCTCAAGCGGAGAACTTCCGCAAGATGCTGTTCACCCTGAGCGATGATGTTCGCGTGATCCTGATCAAGCTGGCCGATCGTTTACATAACATGCGCACGCTCGACAGCATGCCGCGGAATAAACAGCTTCGGGTAGCATCAGAAACAATTTATTTGTACGCGCCTCTTGCCCATCGGCTCGGTTTGAATGCGATCAAGACGGAACTTGAAGATTTGTATTTGCGATTTACCGATCGCAATAATTATGATGACATCACCAACAAGATCAATGAGACGCGCGCTTCGCGCAACCGCTTCATCAAATTGTTTGTGCAGCCGATCAAGGAAGAGATGGATAAATTGAAAGTGGAGTACGAAATCAAAAGCAGACCAAAATCAATTTTCTCTATCTACACCAAAATGCGGAAACAAAATATTCCGTTTGAAGAGGTGTACGACTTGTTTGCGATTCGTGTAATCATTGACACACCCGTTGAACATGAGAAATCATATTGTTGGCAAGTATATTCTATTGTTACCGATTATTATACACCCAATCCCGATCGCCTGCGCGACTGGATCAGCACACCGAAGGCCAACGGATATGAATCGCTTCACACTACAGTGATGGCTAAAAATGGCCAGTGGGTAGAGGTGCAGATCCGCACCAAGCGTATGGACGAAATTGCTGAAAAAGGCTACGCAGCGCACTGGAAATACAAAGACAACACTGCGAAGTATGAATCCAACCTGGAAAAGTGGCTCGTGCGTGTGCGTGAAACGTTGGAGAAACAAGACTTGTCGGCTCTTGAGTTTGTCGATGACTTTCGCGGAAATTTATTCAATGAAGAAATTTTTGTTTTCACACCCAAAGGCGAGCTGAAGAATTTACCGAAAGGTGCAACCGCGCTCGACTTCGCATTTGAAATCCACACGGATGTTGGCGCAAAATGCATTGGCGCCAAAGTGAATCAGAAATTGGTTCCGATTAATCACTTATTAAAGAATGGTGATCAAATTGAGATTCTCACGTCCGCCAAACAAAAACCAACGGAAGACTGGCTGCGCATAGTGATTAGCCCGAAGGCGAAAGCAAAAATCAAAGACCTGCTGAATGAAGACAGGAGAAAAGTAGCTGAGGATGGAAAAGAAATATTGCTACGAAAGTTGCGTGGCATGAAGATAGATCTGAACCAGCAGCTAAGTGAAAAACTGCGCGAGCATTTTAAGGTAAGTTCACAACTTGAGTTGTTGTTTAAAATCGGAAAAGGGATCATCTCTGTAAACGATCTGAGAAAATTCCTGGAGCAGAAACCTACGGCTCCGTTGAAAAACTACCCCAACATTTCATCACCCGATGTAAAAACAATTGAAGACGAGATCAAAACAAAACGTCAGGAAGATACCTTGCTCATTGGCGAAGACATGGACGTGGTGGAATACAAACTCGCCAAGTGTTGCACGCCTATTCCCGGTGATGATGTGTTTGGTTTTGTGACCGTTAGCGAAGGAATAAAAATCCATCGCACAACTTGTCCAAATGCGGCAGAGCTTTTGGCCAATCACGGCAACCGGGTAATCAAAGCCAAATGGACCAGCCAGCATGAAGTTGCATTCCTGACAGGGATCAAAGTAGTTGGTACCGACCGTGTTGGTTTAATCAATGACGTAAGCCGTGTGATCAGTGAAGAACTGAAAGTGAATATGAGTTCAATCTCATTCAAAACCGATCATGGCATTTTTAATGGAGAGATCATGCTCTATGTGAACGACACGCGCCATCTCGAAATGCTGATTCAAAAACTGGAGAAAGTAGAAGGCGTTGTTCAGGCAAACCGTTTTGACTCGCGTACTGTCCAGTAAAAAACATCTTTGATTATTTCTGCGCTCCGAATACTTTTTTCAATAAATCAGTAGTTCTCGCCACAGGATTCTGACGGATGTTCAATTCTTCTTTCGCAATCATGGTGAACAATCCTTTGATGGCCATGTCAGTCGCATATGAGTTCAGATCGGGATTAACTTTATCTACGAAAGGAATTTTATTGTAAGTGTTCACAATATCGCCATAGTGCTTGGTTGCCTCCACCTTATTTAAGGAGCTTTGCATCACAGGCAAAAATTTCTCTTTCAATTGTGCGCTTGTGGTTTTCTGTAAATATTGAGTAGCTGCATCCGGCTGTCCTTTCAAAATCGCCCAGGCATCCTGAATCGTCATTTGCTTGATGGCATTAATAAAGATTGGCTTCGCCTGTGTAGCTGCATCTTCTGCTCCGCGATTAAGTGTGAGCACAAACTTATCAACCTGTTCGCCCAAACCAATCTGTCTGAGTTTATCTTCTACTTTTTTTACATCCGGAGGAAAAGGAATTTTTATTTCCGGGTTTTTGAAGTAGCCGTCCGTTACCGAAACCAAGTCAGCCCCTTTTGAAATCCCGTTCGTGAGGGCTTCCTTCAAACCATCACCTACTTCTGCGGTGGAAGGCCCTTGGTTAGTGTTCAAAATTTGGTTGGCGTCCGAAACAGCCTGATTTATTTGAGCAGTAGTACATCCGGCTAGTGTAACAAAAGAAATAAAAATTAATTTTTTCATAGATAAGGATTTCAGGCCGCAATCTATGAAATAACCTAACAGACTCATAGAATTTCAAGGCGAAGTATATGACTGTCAGGTTCAAGAAATTTAAACAAATTTATTTTTAGAAAAGGAGAACCTTCAGAAAGCTCATAGTGTTTTGATGATCAAATTTGAAATCATGTCGTTACTCTTTTCGCCACTCACCATCAAATCAGTTACTTTCAAAAACCGGATTGTCGTTTCACCGATGTGTCAATATTCATCCATTGATGGATTTGCAAACGATTGGCATTTGGTTCATCTGGGAAGCCGCGCGGTGGGTGGTGCAGGCCTGATCATGCAGGAAGCGACTGCTGTTTCTCCCGAAGGACGCATCTCTCCCGATGACATGGGCATCTGGCTTGATGACCACATCGGCAACCTGAAGAATATTTCTACCTTCATTCACTCGCAAGGGAGTTTGTTTGGAATTCAATTGGCACATGCCGGGCGCAAGGCAAGTCACTCGTCACCATGGAAAGGTGGAGGAAAATTATTATCAACACAAGAAGGCGGTTGGCACAATGTGGCGCCATCTCCTGTTCCTTTTGCAGAAGGAACTCAACCTCCTCACCAATTAACGCTCGATGAAATCAAGAAAGTAATTGACGATTTCAAAAAGGCGACCACTCGTGCCGTGAAAGCTGGCTATGATGTACTCGAAATTCACGCGGCTCATGGTTATCTCGTCAATGAATTTTTATCGCCACTCACAAATCATCGCACTGATCAATATGGCGGTTCATTTGAAAATCGTGCCCGCTTATTGCTGGAAATCATTGATAGTGTAAAGCAAGTGTGGCCAAATGACAAGCCACTCTTCGTGCGCATCTCTGCTTCGGATTGGGCGGAAGGTGGATGGTCCATCGATGACTCCGTGAAGCTGGCAAAACTTTTAAGAGAGAAAGGTGTGGATGTAATTGACACTTCTTCAGGCGGAGTCGTAAGAGATCAAAAAATTTCGCTCGGAAAAGGTTATCAAGTTCCCTTCGCAGAACGTATTCGCAAAGAAGCAAACATACTCACGGGAGCCGTTGGCCTGATCAATGATGCCGAACAAGCAGAAGAAATCCTTACATCAGGAAAAGCAGATTTGATTTTAATGGCGCGTGAGTTTTTACGCAACCCTTACTTCCCACTGCATGCTGCAAAGACCCTAGGTGAAAACCTGAAGTGGCCCACGCAGTATGAGCGGGCGAAGTAAGTAAACCAGCGTTATTCGACTCTCGCCACCACTATTTTGCTGAGTCCTTTGATGTGTCTTCGACCTGTTTTGAAATCGGTAGGAGTCATCGTTAGAATGCGTTCATCCATTTCTCTCAGGCTCTTGCCGTCACGTGAAGTAATCACATACAAGTGATCACCCGTTGGTGAATTGAATATTTCGTTCCAGGAGTAAACTACTTTATAATTGTCGATCGCCACGAAGATTAGGTAAAACTCGCTGAACCTCTTCGGTGAATCTTCTTTCAATTCCATTTCCTTCAACAAGTCTTTTACTAAAATTCCCTTTAGTTGTTTGGCGGTGCTGCGGGCTTCTCCAAGATGATTGGTGATAGCAACATCCGGAATGTCTTTAGATGGAAATTTTTCAATATCCGTTAGTGTGATTTTTAGTTCTCTTTTTATCTGCCCCATGACTCCAAATTCGTTGGTTGCATGAATGTTTTTTTGAGACAAACTGGTAAGTGTGATCAAAACAAAAAAGAGTGTTGGAATTTTCTTCATATCAATTTAAATTTTTAACAAAACGAAATCAAAACGCATACACCACTTTCGCATAATAGAAACCCCCAATGTTGGGCCCGCCAATGAATGAATAGTAATAGGTGTTTAGCAAGTTGGATGCTCCTACTTTAATATTGACTTTGTTACTCAATACTGCCGCGCTCACTTGCGCATCCAGCGTGGAGTAACTGTTCACATTTCCCGTTGCCAGTGCCGACTGCCACAAGTAGGCAGCCTGTTGCCGGAAGTTGATATTGAAGCCAACTGTTTTGTAAAGACGCGGAGTTCCGAAAAAAAGATTGTATGTCCATTCGGGAGTGTTGAAACCGTCTTCCAATCCATCGCTCTGATCTTTGCGTGCGAGTTTCGCATAGGTAAAATTCCCACCCACATTATATTTATTGAGCCACTGATAACTCACACCCAGTGTTGCCCCATAGTTATAGCTTACTGTTTTTGAATTTGTCCACAGTCTATACAAATTTTGCCTGGAATTATTTTGCAAATAATAAGCTATGCTGTCCTGATTTTGTGTCTTCGGCACGTTCGCATCAATCTGCGCCATCAGGTTGCGATATATATTATAGTAGGTATCCATGTCCAGTCTTAACTTTCCGTTCATCAGACTGGACCGATAGCCCAACTCAAAACCTGTCACTTGCTCTGGTTGCAGGTAAGTGTATGGATTTTTTCTCAACAAACCTTGCTCTTGAGAAATAGCATCATTCAGCATCATTCCATTTGTGTTCACATCAGTTTGCACAGCTTTTTGAAATGCGGTGATTGAAGTCTGCGTATAACTACTTTCAAAAACTCCGCTCGACATCACGGGTAAACCACCAATGCGTTTTCGCCCACCGCTGTTGATGTTGGAAAACGCTTCGAAAATGCTGGGAAAGCGATAACCATTCTGAACCGAGAAGCGAAAGTTGTGAACAGGCGTTGGCGAAAAAACCACTGCCAATCGTGGATTAAATTTCGGCTCATAATACTGATTCTTGTCAACACGTATCACGGCATTGATCTTCAGCTTGTCGCTCATCAATGATTTGGAGGCCTGAATAAATCCGCCTGTCTTCCAGTAGTTCAGATTCTTTCCAGGCTCGGCAGGGTTGATAAAATAATTTCCATCAGGAACTATAATGTAATCGCGGTAATCCAAACCATACATGAGGTTCATTTTCTGCCCTCTCTTGAAAACCAGGTTTGAAATATCATGCTGAAATTCAGAATGGAACATGCTGGCATTTACACGAAGTGCTGCACCAAAGTCCCAGTTATTGATATTGCGTAGGTTGCTGATTTGATTTTGCATCTCGGCAGTGTGTGGTTGTACGCGCCCATTGTCGGCAAATGTGCGAGCTGCAGTCATCGCCTGAGAAACAGAGGCACCACCTGTTATGCTGGCATCGTATTGATTCGTGAAATCAGAAAACCAAACGTTGTCTGATTTGAAATCACGATCCACATTTTCCGCCATCGAGCGGATGTTGTAAGAGTTGCCAGTATTCTCTTGCGTAAAATACGTCTTGAATTGGATGGTGGGTGACTTTATTGTAATGGCGTGCTGCTGTGTCACATAATTATCAAACCGAAAACGATTCGTTCGCTGGTAAATATTATTTTGCCTGGCCGCACGATAGGTGTAAATGATTTCAAGATTATTGTTCGGTCTGAAATAAATCGATGCATCACCTTTCATATTTTGCAAACCATAGTCGGTCACATCTTTTTCAGCGTAACCAGTGCGGCTAACTATATATTGTTTGCCATTGAGCGTAAGTGTGCGCCTGTTGCTCGATTCATCCGCATAAATATTCACCTGATCTTTTCCTGGGTTGAGCACACCCGTTAATCCGGTTGACGCATTTGCTGTCGGATTTAAGTCAGTTCGGTTGTCGGCATACCAGTCGGTGCCTTTCATAAACGTGCCATTGACTTTGAAGGCCCACTTCTCATTTATCGCTTTCGCAAAACGAAAATTTGTTTCGCTGAAAAAAGTTGAACCCGTCTCACTACTATTCACATTGTTGAAACCTGATTTCTGACTGAGTGTAATTCCTCCATAACGAAACGGATCCTTCGTGATAAAATTCGCAATTCCGTTGATCGCATTCATTCCATAGATAGCAGAAGCAGATCCCGGCACAACTTCTACACTAGCGATGTCAAGATCATTTGGACCGAGTGAATTGCCGATGGGTGCGCCAATGTGAGGCGCCTGATTATCGATGCCATCTACCATCTGCACGAAGCGCACGTTGGTCGTATTGGCAAAGCCACGCGCATTGATCACTTTGAATCCCATGCTCGGAGTAATAACTTGAAGACCCTTGAGGTTTTGAATTGCATCGAAGAAGCCCGGCTGCGCGGTTTGTTGAATTGCCTTTGAATCCATCCTCTCAATACTCACAGGGGATTGAAGAATATTTTCCTCCTGCTTACTGGCAGTAATGACTACCTCCTCCAGCAATTTCGTTTTCAGACTATCCGGTTCTTTTTGGTCTTGCGAATATGATGAAGTCGTAAAAATAGAAATTCCGGACAAAAGCAAATAAAACTTAAAGACGGTAAGCTTTTGGTTGTTCATCTTTTTACGATATATACAAACATATATATCGAAAGATAATAAAAAAGGGTAATCACCAAAAACTCAGGTTAAACCATTTTCTGACTTGCCAAACGAGGCTGAGAAATCAACGAGAAAAGTTAAACAATAGCGCATGCGCCTCCTGCACAAGCCGCCTCTGTCTTATGATCGGTAGAGTCGTCCGGTTCGAATACTTGCGAGAGATCAATTTCGTGTAAGCTCACCTCAAGCTTCTCAAATTCCTCTTTAGTAATATCTTCGAATGGCGCTTGCTGATAATTACCGAGATCGTACGGCAACACGCTCAAACCATTGTATGAGGCTTTGTTCTCCCACATCCACTGCCCCACCTTTTCCCACTCGTTTTCTTTAATAGAGACCGTAGCCGAGATGTTGTTGAAGTTTTGTCCGCTTCGGAATCCGGGACGCACCCACTCATCATTGAACTTTCGAATACGCTCGAGTAAATCCATCACCTCCTCTGTTCGTAAAATGCTTCCGTCAGGTGCTTTCTGCGGAATGCAGATAATTGCTTGCTTACTATTGAGAAGATCATCTTCCAGCAATTCAGGATGATGCTGATTCAAATATTCATACAGCGTTTCATTTTTTCCGATGCGTACCCTGCGCAAATAATAATCGTTGTGCCAGGCGTGAATACCGGAAGAAGTTCCTAATACAATTGAAGAAGTGCCCGAAGGCTTGATGGTGGTGCATCTTGCCGCAAAGGCAATCTTTATTTTCTTTGACACTTCAAGATTCACTTTCTTCACTTCTGTGGCCGCTTCACGTAAATCAAATTTCATCACAGCACTGCTCGCGATGCCCGTCATGCCTACACCGATGAGTGCATCTTGCTCTGTAGTTGTTTTCCAGATTTCACGCAGGTAATGAAAGTCAGTGAAGCCTGCTTGCAATGTGCCGAAGAAGGCGGCAACACGAGCACGTTCATTCAGATCTTCTTGCGACTGCACGTCCGAAACATTCACCTCACAGAGATTACAAAATTGAAACGGCTTCAATGCAATTTCACAACATGGATTCGTTCCCCAGTCTTCGTGGTTGCTAAAATAAAATCCCGGCTCACCCGATCCAGACAATTCAATTTTTTTCCACAGTGCTATGAAATCTTTTTGCGTAGTTGAATCGCGCATCAACACTACTGAATTATTTGCGCGACCGCGCTGTTCATTTAATTCCCACCAGTTGCCAAACTTGCAGGTAAGCATCTCTTCATCGTTGGCTGAGAAAAGCGCGATCATGGCTGAGCGCCTGATACCTCCGGCCAGCACCGCGTTAGCAATGTGACACATCAGGTCATGGCATTCCAAAGAAGTGAGTCGCTCTCCATCTTGCTTCCGATCAAGAATGGCCGACAGGTGTGCGATGCAAATTTTCAAAGGCTCCGGTCCTGGTGCTTTACCGCCCGCGGTAACAAGTCGTGCACCTTTCGGACGAATGTCTGCGTAATCAAAGTCGGGCAAGTAATCGCTTTCACCAAAATATCCTTTCATGAGAACACGCACTGCATCGGCCCAGCCTTCGAGGCTATCACCCACCAGAAAGCGTTTATGCTTATGTCCTTTCTTTATTGCCGGTAATTTTTCGATGTGATGAAATTGTACAGAATAGCCGACTCCCGTTCCTCCCAAAAGCAAAAACATTGTTTCGGAGAAAGCACGTATGTCATCTACAGGAAGGTATGCACAATTATAGATGCGACTGTTGTTGCGCGCAATAGCCGGCCCTGCGAATTGCATCGCGCGCATGGAAGGCAATACTTTCTTTTCGTAAATAAGTTTTAACTTCGATTCAATCTCATCTTCGATATCCGGATATCTTTCGGTCATCATGCCAGCATAGCGCGTCACAATTTCCGGCCACAGTTCTCTTCGCTGCAGTTCAGGAATGTAGCGCGCATATTTCATATAAATGATCAGGTCACTCAGTAGTCGTTGATTAAGTTCCATAAAGAGAAGTTTAAAAAGTGATAGAGAGAGTTACACGCGTTTGAACAATACATTGTTTTCCAAATGGATGTGATTGATCAACTCCACATCAAACTCAGAAAGCTTTTGATATGTGAGAAGGAAAGTCGGGCAGGCATCAGCCGGTGCGGTGTAATCGTTGGTTAGCGTCCGAATCGTTTTTAAATAATTTCCGGCCATCTCGTGTTCATCTTCCATTGCTGCAACGGGGTGATGGATCATACTGACCATCGGATTCATCGATGCATCGCCTTCTTCTTCGCGGTCGCGCAAAGCAGGAAAGAGAATGAGTTCTTCTTTTTGCATGTGGCTCATGAGTTCATCACTCAATTCAGCAAAAGCCTCGCGCACTTTTAATAAATAGGGATATTCCTCCGCATGAACGAGACAAACTTTCTCCAGCAAAGGCAGAATCTCCGGAGATGATTGGCGTATATAGCGATGATAATTCTCAACAATAAAATCAATTAAAAAACCGGTGGACCAGCTTTGCACATGCAACGGAAAATTTCCGGTTACCGAAGTATCTTTACTGATCTCCGAAAGAATTTCCAATGGCTGCAATCCTTTTTGAATGCAGGCTTCTTCAAGCGATCGGTTTCCTCCGCAACAATAGTCGAGATCGTATTTTGAAAAAACTTGTTTGGCTGCGGGCATGGAAACTACCAGTTCTCCAAGCGATTGATGGATGGCATCAGGTACTATTGTCGTTTGCATATTAGTTAAGATTTGATGAACAAATCTGAGCCTGTGCAAACCGGATTCCTATGACTTGAATCATAAAGGCAGACGCATTTTGTTTAAATAATTCTTAAACAGTAGATTGCTTTATCTATATCACCAAACATGGAAGTTTTAATCTTTTTGACAGTCGTTTTTTTGCTGATAATGATTCTCACTACAAAAGGGAAATTGGAGGGGAACTTCAAAGAACTCAATAGGAAGATTGATGATCTTAGCGAAGAACTAAAACGAATCAAGTCGAATCAGAATCAGACTTCGACCACGAAAGAGGAGAAAAAGGCAGAGTTGCTAAACGAAATTTTGAAACCTGCTTTGCCGGAAACTCCCAAACCGGTGGTGAAGGAAACAAAAATTCCCGAGCCTGTTCCTTTCAAAGAAGCAGAAAAGAAAACCGAACCGGAGAAAGTTAATGAAGAGATCAAGTTGGTTGAACCGAAACCATTTGAAGAGCCTTTCGAGCTACCGCCTCCGCCACCGAAGAAGCCCGGCTTTTTCGAACGCAATCCTGATCTGGAAAAATTCATTGGCGAAAACCTGGCTAACAAAATTGGTATCGCCATCCTCGTTGTCGGCATTGGTTTTTTTGTAAAGTACGCGATCGATCAAAATTGGATTAAGCCAATGGGGCCTTATGGTAGAGTAATTGTTGGTGTTTTGAGTGGAGCGGCACTGTTGGTAATGGGACATCGCTTAAGAAAGACGATGATCGCTTTTAGTTCTGTTCTCGTGGGTGGTGGTATAGCTGTTCTCTATCTGACAATTACCATTGCTTTTCAAGAGTACTATGTGTTTAGCCAGACAGCCGCGTTCATTATTATGGTGATCATTACCAGCTTCACCGTTTTTCTTTCGTTGGGTTATAACAAAATAGAACTTGCCATTCTTGCCATTCTCGGAGGATTCGGTTCGCCCTTCATGGTGAGCACGGGAGAGGGGAATTACATCGTACTCTTCACTTATGTTTTGATTTTGGATGTGGGCATGCTTGCCCTCGCCTATTTCAAAAAGTGGAAGCCAATCAGAATTATTTCCTATACACTTACCATTCTTTTGTTCGGATCATGGCTTATCGGAAAATTTGAATCAGAAAATGTGGGCATGATCCGCGGTGCGTTGATCTTAGCTACGCTCTTCTATATTGTTTTCTTCGCCATGAGCATTATTAATAATCTGAAAGAGAAAGTTGCGTTCAAGACATTTGAGTTTTCGCTTTTGCTTAGTAACACCTTCTTATATTATGCAGCCGGCATGTTCATTCTTCACAACGATTTTGGAATGGGCTTCCGGGGATTGTTCACCGTCTTGCTCGCTGCCTTTAATTTTGGATTTGCTTACAGCCTCTTCAAGCGAGCGGAAGTTGATCGCAACCTTGTATTCCTGTTGATCGGATTGGTACTCACTTTTATCAGTTTGGCCGCCCCCATTCAACTGGAAGGAAATTACATCACGCTTTTCTGGTCGGCTGAAACGGTTTTGCTGTTGTGGCTCAGTCAGAAGTCGGGCATCAAGCTGATGAAGATTGCTTCCATCGCGGTGTTGGTGTTGATGTTGTTCAGTTTGATGATGGACTGGAATAAAATCTACATCGAGGGTTCTACTCCTTTATATATAGGGCTTAACAAAGCATTTGTCACCGGCATTTTTTCAATTGTTGCGCTCGTGCTGACTTTCTTGCTTCTGAAGGACGAGAAGGAAGACTCTATTTTGAATGTCGGTTTGTATCGAAACCTGCTCTCCTTTTCGATTACAGGAGTTTTGTATTTGGTCTGCCTGCTGGAACTCCGCTACCAGCTTGAATTGGCATCGATGCACTGGACCATCTTCACCGTTAGTATCGGCATCTACAACATGATTTTCGTTCTTGGACTGCTTCTCGCAGAAAAGAAAATTACCATGCCTGCAGACTTGAGGCCTTGGTTTGCCGCCCTGGGTGTGTTTGCGATCATCGCGTTTCTTGTAATGTATCAACCGGCCATAGTAGCTGCACGTAAGGATTATCTTTATGGCACGGGCGCGTTCACAGCTATCGGTCTGCATTATATCTATGTCATTTTGCTTATCGCGATTTCTATTCTTTCTATTCACCGTTTCCGTTTGTTGAATGAATTCAATACAACAACCCACTATGCATATGCGTGGTTTTATGTTGCCTTCTTTGTTTACCTCGCAAGTGTTGAACTTGATATGATGGTGCTATTAGCACTCTTCGTAGACAAAGAATCGTACAATCATGTGCTCACGCAAAATCACAAAATCGGGTTCCCAATCCTTTGGGGAATTGCTTCGTTCATTCTCATTGTTTATGGTTTGCGAAAGAAAAACAAAACAGTGCGCATTATTTCTCTCACGTTGTTTTTCATCACGCTGGTAAAACTATTCCTCGTGGACATTCGTGGAATTTCAGAAGGTGGAAAGATCGCAGCATTTATATCGCTGGGTATTTTGTTGTTGATCGTTTCTTTCATGTACCAGAAGCTGAAACGTATTTTGTTGGCCGATGAAGAACAATCTCAACCAAAAGCAGAATGAGAGTTATCTTGATTTTATTTTTGATTTCTTGTCAGGTCGTGAAAGGGCAGACGTTTATTGTCACCGCCTCTGTACCGAAGGTGAGTGGAACCGGTTTTTACCGCATTCCTCTCTCACCTGAATTGATAACACACCTGAACGAAGGCTTTACCAACCTTCGCATCTACGACACTCTGCAGCAGGAAATACCTTATTTGATAAAAGAAGAAGTGCCGGTGCTCACCACTCAAAAATTTGTTGAGTATCCGGTAGCCACAAAAAGTACTAAAGATCTTTTTACGCAGATCGTTTTCAGCAACAAGGAAAAGAAAGCGATCAACAATGTGACACTCGTCATCAGGAACGCGGAAACAACCAAGGAGGCCACTCTGCTTGGCAGCGATGATGGATCAGCCTGGTATGCCTTAAAAGAAAAGTTTTATCTCACCAGTATTCAAAGTGCGAACCAAACCTATGAGATGCGGATTGTGGATTTTCCGATAAGCAACTATTCCCGCTTCAAATTGAAAATCAATGATTCGACATCTGCCCCGCTCAACATTTTGAAAGTTGGTTATTACGAATCGGAAGCAGTAACCGGAAACTACACGCTGCTTCGGCAACCACAATTGAAAATGACAGAGGATCGATCCAATAAAAAGACCATTTTGAAAATCACATTTGCCACAGCCATGTTGATTGATAAATTGGAGTTTGAAATTTTGGCACCGGCTCTTTACAATCGGTCTGCGATCATTCAGCATCCGGTCATATTCACTACCCGAAAAGGAAAGAAAGTGACGCGAAATGAATTCATTCAAAGTCTTCAGTTTATCTCCACTCAACAATCATCTTTTCATTTACAGCCCGTTGTTTCCAATGAACTAATTGTAGAGATTAATAACGATGACAATCCACCACTGAAGATGGCTTCTGTAAAAGCCTATCAGCTCAACCGCTATTTGATCGCCTGGCTGGAAAGAGGTAAAGGTTATAATATCAGGATTGGCAAACCCGATATGCCGGCAGCTTCTTATGATATTGGTTATTTCAAAGACAGCGTTCCAAATGATGCGCCAACAGTGCGGCTCGACAAAGTCACTATTGTTCAGCCTAAACAGATTGCCTCAAAGTCAAATTTGTTTTCGGACAAACGATTTATCTGGGCAGCGATTGTATTAGTGGCAGCGGTGCTCGGAGTTATGTCGTATCGAATGGTGAAAGAAACGAAAGGCAATTAATTACGATCTGGTCTTCAATTCCATTAACTTATTTCTTTCTGTCTGCAACTCACGCGAAAGTTTGATTTCCTTATCCAGCGCATTTCGCTTGTAATCGTTGAACTCATGGGTGATACTCGCTACAATCACTTTACTTTCGGCCACGAACATCTGCATCGTTTTTATTTTTGCCATCAAAAGAAAAATCACAACGATTAACGCTCCGACTGCGACTGCGGAGGCTGAAAGGAAAACTCCTTTGGAAAAACTTTGACCAAATGCACTTATGTGTGTGCTTGCAAAAAGCACTTCTTCCATCGATCCTTCCTTTGCTTTCAAATCAGCACGTGCCTGCGTTGCTTCGGCTTCCAGTGATTTAATTTTTGAATTTGCTTCCGCGAGCTGATTTGCTTTTTTCGTCAATGAGTCCATCGCATATTTCCATACGGCATCCATAATATACTCCTTAATCACTCGATAGTCCTGGTAACTTTCTGAATTGGTCTTCATCAGGTAGTATCGCTCGGCAAGCGAGTGCGGCTTGTTCTCCAGTGCCACTGTCGGGTTATGAGGTTGGGCTTGCGGTTGGGCTTGGGTTTGTGCCCTGCCCTGCGTAGCGACAAATACCAACAACACCATCAATATTGCTTTCATAACTTCTGGATTTTTGAGTGAACTTAGAGATCACGGGTTCAAAAAGAAAGTGCTGGCGCGAGCGCATTCGACAAGCGGATTGCCTTTGACGATGAACTACATCGGCATTCGTTTGGGTAATGGATATGTGACCCAATTCTTATCTTTGTGGTGCCAACTAAACCTATCAACAATGACCTCACCAATACTTCAGGCCACTCCGCTCGATGCCAAAGAACTCGACCGACTCGTGAACTCTGCCTATCGCGGTGAAGGCGCGAAGGAAGGCTGGACCACTGAAGCTGACTTGCTCGATGGAACTCGCATCGATGAAACCGCACTGCTTGAATTGATTGCAAAACCGGAGACAGTTATTTTGAAATATGTAGATGATGGAAAAATAATTGGCTGTGTAGAGCTGCGCAGCGAAAAAGGAAAACTCTACCTCGGCATGCTCTCCGTTTCGCCTAAAGTACAAGGCAAAGGCATCGGAAAAAAATTATTGAAAGCAGCAGAAGAGCATGCTCAGTCAAAAAATATTTCATCCATTTTCATGACTGTGATTTCAGCGCGCAATGAATTGATCGATTGGTACATTCGTCATGGTTATAAACTTACCGGTGAACGAAAACCTTTTATTGTGCCGGACGAGCGGTGGGGAATTCCAAAACAGAAGCTTGAATTTGTGGTGCTGGAGAAAAATCTTTTAGATTAAATTTCCGTCAATGAATTTTCGAAGGCCCCTTTTGGTGATAGGTACTTTACTTGGAGTTGGTATGATCGGTGTATCCTTTTATATTCGAAACAAAGAGAAGTCGCTGAGCCCCGAACGCAAGGCGAAGTTTGAGACAGGCGATCTTTCTGTTTATGTACAATACAGCGCGCCTTATAAAAAGGGGCGAAAGATTTTTGGAGGACTTGTTCCTTACGAAAAACTCTGGAGGACGGGTGCAAACGAGGCAACTGTTTTTGCAACACTAAACTCTATTAATATTAACGGCCTTGAAATTCCTCGAGGGCGCTATCATCTGATCACCATTCCTTATCCTGATCATTGGACGGTAATTTTGAATTCGGACATTCCGGGATGGGGCATTGACATTGAGAGTGGTGTTACCTACCACAACCCGAAAGAGGATGTTCTCACAGTCGATGTTCCCGTGCAAAGTCTGCCTTCTGCAGTCGAGCAATTTGATATCTCTTTTGAGAAGATGGCGGATGGCGCCTCTCTCGTTTTCAAATGGGATGATGTTCGCGTTTCTGTGCAGATAGCAAAATCAAAGAAGGAGTAGTTCAATTCGTTCATTCTTCAATTAGCAAACATAAATTTCCAAAGGATTTTTTTCTACTCCCAATAATCGGGTTGAGGGAAAATCATTTCGCTGGCAATTTTGTTTGGCGAAACGAATCATGATCAAAATTTATGATTGTCATGAACTGATATGATTCACTCTCTTAAAACTGAAACTGTTTATTTTTCGTATTCAAGGCATCTTTACTTTAACAATTTGTGATTGAATGAGAACACTTCTACTGCTTTTGTTTTTGTTGATGATAACCTTACAACTGGTAGCGCAACGCAAAGACTCAATTGTGGTTGCGCCAAAACAGAAGCCACACTTTCGTGCGAGTGTTCGTCTTCACAATCAAGGACAATTTCAATTTGGTGGCCGCATGGTGAGCACCAATCCAGGCATGGACTTCGGCATCAACTACGACCGGAAGAATTGGGGTTTTGTTTTTTTTAAAGCACAAGATCTTGTGAACTCAAATACGGGGTTCAATTTCATGCTCGGAGCGTTCAACAAGAATTTTAAAATCGGGAAGCGACTGACAATTACTCCGACAGTTGGCGCATTGATGGAACAATCAAAAACTTTTTCTGATCTGGGATCGGATATAGCTATGATCCTGTTCACCAACTATAAAGTTTCTCAAAAACTCAACCTTGAATACGCAACGCTATTTGGTAATTTCTTTTTCTACACACCCGAGAAAGATTGGGTCAACCGTCTGCGCCTCACTTACACCAACAAGCATATCGATGTGATCGCTTCGGGCTGGCACAACAACCGTGTGTTTGATCAATATGACTACATCACCTATAGTTTCAGCGTCTTTTATAATAGAGTGAAACTATCTGAGCATTTGTTCTGGCAAGCGGGTATCACCTGCCTTCGCATGCCCTACACAAGCAATGAGAAAGAATATCCTACCACCCATGGTTTATACCTTACCACAGGTATCACCTTTACAAACTGATATGATAAACATACCTAAAACTGAAACTGTTATATTTTCGTAAAAACATTCAACTTTGAACCATGAACTCAAGGCGCAGAAAAGTCTTTTTGATACTCGGTGTTTTGGTCGGGCTCATTGTTGTAACCATTCAATATTTATAACTATGATTCTGTTCACCAACATCGCATCACTTGTTATCGACAATGTAAAGAACTGTTTGCACGTGTCAGGAGAAATTACGGACACGGTTACCAACAAAGTATTTTCCTTCCGCGGAAAGGCTACCATTATTTCCCGAGATGAAAATGAACTAACTTTCAATTCGTTGAAAAAGATTCAGGAGCAAGCAGCAGAGAACGATGTAGTATTGATGAAAATGGAAGAAGAGTTAGCAAAAAACAAAATGACTTACAATAATCTCTGGAAATTCTGAGATGGAGAATCGAAACAATGTTATTGCTTACCTGGCTTTAGGCGCCATCTGCATCTTGTGGGGCACCACGTACCTTGCATTGCGTGTGGGGGTTACTCAATTTCCTCCTTTCTTATTTTCAGTCCTTCGCTTTTTATTGGCCGGGCCGATTCTGATTTTGCTCGTTACAATTTTTGGAAAGGCAAAATTTCCTTCCTGGGAAATTGTGAAACAACAAGCCATCGGTGGCCTACTGATGGTGACGTTTGGAATCGCGATGGTTAGTTATGCTGAGGTAGAAATTTCCAGTGGCATCGCTGCTGTGATTTGTTCGATGATGCCGATTTATGTTGTACTCATCAATCTATTCGTGACGAAAGATGAGAAACCAAACTACGTTATTTTAATAGGTCTCGTGCTTGGCATCACGGGCATCATGCTCATCTTTGGTGAGCACCTTGTTGAATTCGGGAATCCAAAGTATTTCAAATCAATCATCATTACTTTCTCAGCCAATTTGTGCTGGGCGATTGGAAGCATTTACACAAAAAAGAAAAACGCCTTGACTCCTTCGAATCCATTTATGAATGCCGGCTTACAATTAACATTCGGTGGACTTTTTCTCGTGCCCATCAGTTTGGTGTTTGATGACTATTCAGCAATCGTGTGGAGCAACCCGGTTGTATTTTCTCTCGGCTACCTGGTGTTGATCGGATCAGTGGCAGCTTACGCGTGTTATTTTTATGCAATTGGAAAATTACCAATCACGATCGTGTCGCTGTATGCCTACATCAATCCGGTGATTGCAGTGTTGTTGGGTTGGGCGATCTTGAGTGAAAAACTGAATTCAAAAATCGCCATTGCAATTGTCATCACGATTGCCGGAATTTATTTGGTGAACCGCGGCTATCAAATGAAGAGCACATGGAAGCCACAACTGTCGAAATCGTAAAATACAATCCGTCTTATCAAAAAGCTTTTGAAACACTCAATCGCGAGTGGATCGAAAAATATTTTTGGATGGAGCCTATTGACTTCGAAGTATTGCAACATCCTGACAAAAATATTATTGATCACGGTGGTGAAATTTTAATGGCGCTTTTGAATAAGGAAGCCGTTGGAACCGCTGCCTTGAAGTTTGTGTCTGAAGGAATTTATGAATTCACCAAAATGGCGGTGAATGAAAACTATCAAGGTAAACAGATTGGAAAAAAGCTCGCGATCGCAGCGATTGAAGAAGCGAAAAAACGTAAGGCTACCAAAATCATTTTGTACAGCAACACAAAACTGGAAACCGCAATTGCACTTTACAGAAAAATTGGATTTGTAGAAATGCCCGTGGATGGACCTTACAAGAGAAGTAATATTAAAATGGAGATCAAATTAACAACCATCAACTAAAAATGCTTCCGTGGTTTGAACGAAACTTAAAGTTTGGATACCCGCCCGAGATGCTTCCGTATTTTCTTGAAAGACTGAGCGGAACTATTTTAAGAATTGAATCCAAAGTCAAAGGAGTCAGCGATGAGGTACTGTCAACACAGATGGACGGCAAATGGTCGGTGAAGCAAACGATTGGTCATCTCTCTGAAGTAGATGCAATTGCTAACAAGCGCATTGATGAAATGATCGCAGGTGTGGAAATGATGTCGCCTGCCGTGTTTGAGCCGCAGGATTACAATCCGTGGCCAATCGAAAAAGTATTGAATCAATTCAGGGGAAACCGAAACGCCAACGTTCAAAAATATTTCTCGCTCCATCCAAATGACTTGACTAAATCATCCATTCATCCACGCTTAAAAGTACCGATGACTCCGGTTGACCTCGCATGGTTTGATGCGGAGCACGATGATCACCATCTTGTTGGTATGCAGGAGATAATCAATCGATTAAAAAAATCCTGAGCGATGAATCCACCAATCTACATCATTGGCGCAGGAGCCATTGGCAAAGTGCTGGCCGTGTTTCTTCAGGGAGCAGGCAAACAAGTCGTGCTTGTTCGCGGAAGTGTTAGCAATGAGCCAACGCTAAATTCAAAAATCGAAGTTAACCTCATTGATAAATCTTCAATCTCTGAAGAGATAAAGCTGTTGACTCTTGATAAACTTCGGGAAATGAATGGACTTGTTGTGCTCACCAATAAGTCGTTTGGTAATTCTGCACTCGCAGGCAAACTAAAGTTGATCGCGAAAAATTCACCACTGGTGCTGCTGCAAAATGGCTTGGGCGTTGAGGATCCATTTATTAATGAAGGGTTCAAAGCAATTTATCGTTGCGTACTTTTTGCAACCAGTCAGCCGACAAGTGAAAATGTTTATCGCTTTCAACCTGTCGCAGAATCGGCAATCGGAGTGATTAAAGGTGACAAAGCACAACTTGACTTCATCGTGAGTGAGTTGAACAATCCCAACTTTCCGTTTCGAACAGAAAATGACATTCAAAAAATAATCTGGAAGAAGGCAATATCCAATGTGGTGTTCAATTCGGTTTGTCCGCTGCTTGAAATTGATAACGGCATCTTTCATAGAAATGAAAAGGCATTGGCGCTGGCAACTCGTGTGATTGAAGAATGTATTGTAATCGCAAACGAGGCAGGAGTTCTTTTGAGCGCACACGAAGTGCTTGAGAATTTGTTGAAGATCAGTAAAGCTTCTGATGGGCAATTGATCTCAACGCTCCAGGACATTCGTAGCCACCGGCCAACTGAAATCGATACTTTCAATTTTGCTGTCGTAGCAATGGCGAAAAAGTTTGGCAAGGAACACCTCGTAGCAGAAACGAAGTTGCTTGGCGAACTCACAAAGTTAAAATCAGAACTAAATCTACAATAATGCTTTCACAAACATTACAGGCACTTTATGTGCGCGATCTGAAAAAACTAAAACAGGAACTTGAGCTTTATAAAAATGAAGCCGACATCTGGAAGATCGAAAAACAGATTGCAAACTCTGCCGGCAATCTTTGTCTGCATTTGATTGGTAATCTCAATACCTATATTGGGGCAATACTTGGAACCACCGGTTATATCCGCAATCGCGATCTTGAATTCTCTTTGAGAAACGTGTCGCGCAAAGAATTATTGGAAAAAGTAGATGGTACCATTTTTATGATTGAGAAAATAATGCCGACTGTCTCAGACGAGAAAATGAGAGAAGAATATTCAATGCTGGTGCTTGCAGATAAAACATCAACCGAATATTTTCTGATTCACCTCGCTGTGCATCTTGGCTATCATTTAGGTCAGGTAAATTATCATCGAAGATTAGTAGCTGCTAATTAAAATGGAAAAGCAACTTTTACACGATTATGAGTCGATTCAAAAAATCCTGAACGCTACTATTTCGATAGCTAAAAATTATTTTCAGCAGGAACGTGATTTGCCGCCAGGTCGATTTATTCCAAGTATTGAATTGGAGAACGTGCCCCAGGAAGGAATCGGTGCGGAGGCAACTCTAAAATTGTTTGACGAAAAATATTCTCATCAGATTACAAATAGCGCAGGTCCTCGCTACTTTGGTTTTGTAACGGGTGGCTCAACTCCCGCTGCTGTTGTGGGCGATTGGCTTGTGAGCACCTATGATCAAAACAATTGCGGCAGCAATGATTCCATCGCACCACAACTGGAGAAGCAGACATTGCATTTTTTGAAACAACTTTTGGGTTTGACAGATGAGTTCATCGGATCGTTTGTCACCGGTGCAACCATTTCCAATTTCGTTGGGCTTTCTTTAGCAAGGCAATGGGCCGGAGAAAAACTGGGAATAGATGTGAGTGAAAATGGTTTGATGGGATTTGGAAAAATTAAAATCGTGAGCGGAACTCCTCATTCCAGTATTTTCAAGTCTCTGTCGATGCTTGGACTTGGAAGGAAATCATTGACTAAACTTCTAACACTTCCGGATCGCGAAGCTATTGATTTGAATGCTCTTGAGATTTTTTTGAAAGAGAGTTCTTCAACACCAATTGTTGTGATTGCAAATGCAGGCACCGTGAATACAGTTGACTTCGATGACCTTGAAGCAATCGCCAAACTAAAATCGAAATACAATTTCTGGCTTCATGTGGACGCTGCATTCGGTGGCTTCGCTGCGCTGTCAGATAAATACAAACATCTCACGAAAGGAATTGAACATGCCGATTCAATTTGTGTGGATGCACACAAGTGGCTCAACGTTCCGTATGATGCCGCGATGCAATTTACCCGACATCCTGCCCTGCAATTAAAAGTATTTCAAAATAGCGCTGCCTATTTGGGAGATCCAAACGCAAGCCCTGACTTCTTTCACTACACACCGGAAAACTCGCGCAGGTGGAGATCGTTGCCAGCATGGTTTACACTGATGGCGTATGGAAAGAAGGGGCATGCAGAAATTGTGGAGCGCAATTGCAATTGCGCAAAGCTGCTCGCTGATAAAATCAAAGCTTCATCACGTTTTAATCTGCTCGCGCCCGTGCGCATGAATGTGGTGTGCTTCACAATCAATCGGAATAAAATTTCAACAGATGAGGTGCGATCATTTTTAAATTTGGTGAGAGATGATGGTCGCGCATTTTTTACTCCAACTGTGTATAATGAAGTGCCCGGAATTCGCGCTGCATTCAGTAATTGGCTCACCGAAGAAAGTGATGTGGAAATCGCCTGGGTGGCATTGAACGAAGTTTTAGAAAAGGGTTTTTAATTGATCAGGAACTAAGGTAATTTTACGAACAACTAAATACAAACAACATGGCTGTGATGACTGCTTCTTATCCTGTGGAACGCGTAAAAACTTCACGCATATCCACCGTTGATTTTTCGAACCTGGGTTTTGGAAACTATATCAGCGACCACATGCTGATTGCCGAATACAAAGATGGGGCATGGGGCGAACCAAAAATTGTTCCTTATGGTGATCTTCAACTTTCACCTGCGATGCTTTCCATACATTATGGTCAATCAGTGTTTGAAGGAATGAAAGCTTTCAAAAACAGCAAAGGCGAAGTGGTGATCTTCCGCCCACAGCGCCACTCACAGCGTTTGAATAAATCGCTCGAACGTATGTGTATGCCTGCAGTTCCTGAAGATTTGTTTATGAACAGCCTTGCTGCGATCGTGGATGTTGACAGGGATTGGATTCCAACTTCAGAAGGTTCATCACTTTATTTGCGTCCGTTTGTTTTTGCAACGGAGTCAAAACTTGGTGTGAAAATTTCTGACAATTACTATTTTATCATCATCACAAGTCCGGTAGGTCCTTATTTCACAAAACCCGTGCGTGTAAAAGTAGAAGAAGAATTTGTGCGTGCTGCCGAGGGCGGAACAGGCTTTGCCAAATGTGCCGGAAATTATGGTGGCGCATTCTATCCAACTGAGCTTGCGAAAAAGCAAGGCTTTGATCAAATCATCTGGACAGATGCAAAAGAACATAAATATATTGACGAGTCAGGAGCGATGAATGTGATGTTTGTGATTGATGGAAAAGTAGTTACACCTAAGTTGTCCACTTCAATTCTTGATGGAGTGACCCGCGACTCCATCATCACACTTGCCAAAGATATGGGTATGGAAGTGGAACAGAAAAAATTAGCTGTAGCCGATATCGAAGAAGCATTCAAAAAGAAAACGATCACAGAAGCTTTCGGTGTTGGAACAGCCGCGGTGGTAAGCCCGATCGCTTCCATTAATATTCATGGCACCGACTATCAATTGCCGGTAGCTGACGCATCTACATTCCAGCAACGTGTGAAGAAAAAACTTCATGACATCCGCATGGGTAGCGAAGCAGATGTGCATGGATGGAATTTTCACATTCGTTAAAAAGTAGTTACCTGTGAAAGCTGCTGTCTTCAAGGGAAAAGGAACCCCCTTGAGTGTAGAAGAGATTGACAAGCCAAAGCCGATCAAGGATCAGGTGCGTATCAAACTTAAATACGCATCACTCAATCATCTCGATATTTGGATTCAGCAAGAGCAAGAATCGCCCCGGACAAACGGAGTGATTCTTGGTTCGTGCGGTTGTGGAATTGTCGATGCCGTTGGTGACGATGCCGATCCGTTATTGATTGGAATGGAAGTGATCATTCACCCGAGTCTGGATTGGGGAAATAATCCGATCGTGCAGGGAAATGAATTTCGCATTCTCGGGTTTCCCGACAATGGAACGTTTGCCGAGTACATCGTGATTTCAAAAAAATATATTTTCGAAAAGCCGGAACATCTCAATGATGAGCAATCAGCCGCGTTGCCGTTAGCCGCAATCACAGCTTATCGAGCGTTGTTTTCAAAGGCTCGTTTGCGGTCAAGTGAAAAAGTGTTGATTACCGGCATTGGTGGCGGAACCGCAATTTATGTGTTGCAAATGGCAGTGGCTTATGGTGCAAAAGTATTTGTGACCTCAGGATCTGAAGAAAAAATTGTGAAGGCGAAGGCAATGGGAGCCGCTGGTGGTTTCAACTACAAAAATGACGACTGGGCAGAACAGGCAAAGAAAGCAACCGGAGGTTTTGATATTATTATAGACAGCGCAGCAGGAAACCAATTTGGAAAGTTGGTGGAGCTAGCTGTACCTGGGGGACGTATTGTAAATTTTGGAAGAACAGCGGGGCCAATGTCAGAGATCAACATGCGGCAAGTGTATTGGAAGCAGCTCTCTATTTTGGGCAGCACGATGGGAACGCGGGATGAATTCCTTAGCATGATTGATATGATGGAGAGCCGGAAAATTGTTCCCATCATAGATAAACAATTTCCGCTGAGCCAGATCAATGAAGCCTTTGAATACATGAAGTCACAAAATCATTTTGGAAAGATTACGATCAAAATAAGTTAAGAGGCTCAACCTATTAACTTTTAACTACTAACGACTAACTTCTACCCAATGGAAAAATTTCCGATCACCGAAAAAACCGAAATCACCCGCCTACCTAAGCGCGGTGTGTACGACAAAGAAGTTGTCTATTCCATTTTGGATGATGCGCTGGTATGCACGCTCGCCTATGTGCGCGAGGGCCAACCGTTTCAAATTCCAACGGGCTTTGTTAGGATCGGAAACAAAATCTATCTCCACGGATCAGTCGGAAGTTTTTACATGCGTGAACTGCGTGACAAGAAAAGTCCGGTGTGTATCAGCGCTACTCACATTGACGGGTTGGTATTGGCAAGATCTGCCTTTCATCATTCCGTAAATTATCGCTCCGTAGTTTTATTCAGTCACGCACAATTGGTTGAAGACAAAGACGAACTTTATCACGCACTCGAAGCATTCACGAACAAAATGCAACCCGGCCGCTGGAACGATGTGCGCCAACCTAACGATGGCGAATGGAAAGCCACAATGGTACTGAGTTTTGAAATTGAAGAAGCCTCTGCCAAAGTGCGCACCGGTGGCCCGAAGGATGATGAGGAAGATTATGATTTGAATGTTTGGGCTGGAGTAGTTCCTCTTAAACTTCAACGGCAAACTCCCATTGCCGATGCAGACCGGAAGAAGGATGTGGAGTTGCCAGGGTATTTGAAGTGACTTGCAGGGCGAAGTCACATTCCTTTAAATGATTCAACTTTAAGTGTTTTGTTGAATTTTCTTGTCTGAAATTCAAGTTGAAACTGGATTGAGTCGGATTGCTTTTTAAAAAGCTTAATATTTTCCGCATCACAGAAATTCAAGTAGGTAACAGAATCTAATAACTCTCTTTCAAACTCAGCTTCGCTCACCACCTTTTCAAAAATTATCCCTTGCTTGATCAACTTTACTGATGGGCGTCCAGGCGCAATCCATATCTGATCTTCTTGGACCCTCAAATTTGGCGATGGATAAAAAACACAATTTCTGTCTTCCGCAAGCGTGTATCCTAAAATTGAAAGAAGCGGAATCATCATTGGCAGAGCACAGAGTACAAGAAATGTGACGATTATTGCTAAATATAGTTGGATGAGTTTTTGCCTTAGACCTTTAGTTATTAATATGGTTGAAACGGCAATCCACAGCCAGACCAAAATCTTGTCAGACCAATATCCAGATAATGAAACTCCCTCACGCAAATAAAGAATTGCATCTATGATTACAAGAATAGTTAATAGAGCGCAAAAAAAGGAAAGCTTCTTCATTTATCGAAAATCAGTTTAAGAGTGAAGAAATAACAGTTGAAATGCTTGGTCCGAATGTAACTGAAATTTCTAAACTCTCACACTTCGCCATCTAACAACCAATGATAATCCTTGTGCGAAGATTTCCAATCTCATTCTTCACTATTCCATTTTGCGAATCGTGATGCACCTGGTAACCAGGCAATATTGTCAACGTGAGAAAAAAAATTTCATCACTACTATTTTGAATTCAGAAAATAACTGACTTACCTTTGTGCTATGCTAAAGAGAACAACATATTCTTTTAATCAAGCAGGTAGTGATATTCGCTTGGTGCCACGGATTTTCAGTTGATCGCGATGTGATCGCTAACTGAAAACCCGGGCAGTGTCCGGGTTTTTTTATTTTCACCAAATAAGAAAGTAAAGCAAAAACGATCGAAAGGTCGTGTGGAATTATATTGTCTAAAAGGGAATTACTCTTTGTGAACTATTGTGCTCTTAAGTGTCTTCGTGGTTGCTTTTTGAACCACCAAGGCACAAAGGGCACGAAGAAGCACGAAGGAAAAATTAAAAGTTATGAAACGAAAAATGTTAAGTGGAAAGGATTTGATAAAGCTGGGGTACCCGGAAGGAAGAGCGGTGGGCATGGCCATCAACACAGTACTCAAACACTTTCGCAGAAGTGAAAAGGAAGAAATTTTTTCGATGCTGAAAGCTGTGCTCGATTCTCCGAAAGAATTCATCAACGACTCCATTTGGAATAAAGTAGCGCTTGAACTCATTCCCACGGAAAAAAAATCGCTGGTGCATGAGTTGAATAAAACACGAATCGATTATCCCATCTACGGATCAAGTGAAATCGAGGAAGGTGCGCGTCATCAAATGGAGATCGCGATGAAATTGCCTGTAACGGTGGCCGGGGCATTGATGCCAGATGCGCATCAAGGGTATGGCTTGCCCATAGGTGGAGTGCTTGCCACAAACAACGCTGTGATTCCTTATGGAGTGGGCGTTGACATCGGTTGCCGCATGTGCCTGACTGCATATCCGCTCGATGAACAATTTTTAAATCGTCATCGCAGCAACCTGAAACAGGTTTTGCTCGACAACACGTGCTTTGGCCGCGAGACATTCAAACGACCGAAAGAACACGAAGTGCTCGACTCAAAATTGTTTAAGGAGATCACGATTCTAAAACCATTGCAAGGAAGAGCCGCGATGCAAATTGGTTCGTCCGGAAGCGGAAACCACTTTGTAGAATTTGGTTTGATGGAAGTGGGTGAGCAAAACGAGTGGAAGTTGAGTGCGGGAAAATACCTGGCGGTGCTTTCACACTCCGGCTCACGCGGGTTGGGTGCAGAGATTGCACGCCATTACACACGAGTGGCAAAGCAGGTTTGTCTCTTGCCTGGTGAGGCCGCAAGCCTGGCGTGGCTTGACCTCAACACCGAAGCGGGGCAAGAGTATTGGCTCGCGATGAATCTTGCCGGTGACTATGCTTCTGCAAACCACCACCAGATTCATGAGCGCATCGCGGATGCACTTGGCGAGCAAGCACTGCTGCGTGTGGAGAACCATCACAACTTTGCATGGAAAGAAAAACTTTTCGATGGCACTGAGGTGATCGTTCATCGCAAAGGGGCAACACCTGCGGGCAAAGGAGTGTATGGCATCATTCCCGGATCGATGACTGCTCCTGGCTTCATCGTGAAAGGAAAAGGGAACACAGTATCCTTGCAATCAGCATCGCATGGTGCAGGACGACTGATGTCGCGGAGTGCAGCTAAGCAGAGCATCACCAACAAAATGGTGAAGCAGGAATTGCAGAAGCACGAAGTGGATTTGCTGGGTGGCGGACTGGATGAGGCGCCCATGGCCTATAAGGACATTCAAAAAGTAATGCACTACCAGGATGACCTTGTGGATGTTGTCGGAACGTTTGTTCCGAAGATAGTTCGGATGTGTGGAGATGATTCACCCTCCGAAGATTAACCAGGCATTCGTCTCAACTTTCAGGTTGGGCGAATGTCTGACTTGAATTTTAAAGTTGAAAATTTATGACACGAATTGATTGGTTAGAAAAACATTTGGTGGAAGCGGAGCAGATGTTCTACGAAAATAAAGTAGAAGAAGGATTGAAGCGATTGAACAACTTGCTTTACGAAGAGCCCGGCTATGGAAGTTTGCACAACCACCTGGGTTGGGCATATCTCTACTACTCTTCAAACATGGAGCGAGCAGAACTTCACCTGAAGATGGCCGTGCGATTCGCTGAATCATTCCCTGCACCCTACCTGCACCTCGGTGCATTGTACATTCGGTTGGGAAGAAACAGTGATGCGATTTATTGGTTGCAATTGGGATTAACCAAGCATCAGCCAAACCGTGTTGCCTTTCTTCAGAACATGGCGCAAGCTTATGAGTTGCAAGGCAAGTGGAGCGAAGCCATCAAAGCTTATAAAGAAGCCATGATGAGCACCGTTGTTGAGCACGAAGTCACCAACCTGAATGCAGGCATCAAACGCTGCCGCAGAAAACGCTGGACAATGTTGCTGAAAGTATGAGGGTGATTTTATTTCCAGATTGAATGTTAAGTCCTGTTGATCGATCAGCGGGACTTTCATTTTTTTATGAGCTCATGGTTTTTAAGGCATCACCTTAAAAATATATTTAGATGAAACAACAAGACACCATGCAAAACTGACTACATCAAAAGTTCATGACCACTCATTCGATCTTCAAATCTCCTTATACCACACATTCATATCCTCCAAGCCTGAATAAATGAAACAATTATTGATCATCATACCACCAAAAGTATAATGCAACTGATAAAATGCTTTGTTCATGCTATAAGAACCTGAGCGGGCTATTGTGTAAAGACTGTGGATGTTCTTAGCCTTCAAAATTTCTTCCAGCTTGAAAAGCAACTTCTTCATGTGACCTTTGCCTTGCGTTTCAGGCAGGGTGGCACAATCCGTCAGCTCTGCGTTGGATAACGAGTGGACTATCTCGGCAGATGCAGCGCTCACTACTTTTCCGTTTTCACGGATTAATACATAGATCGTTCCGTCCTGCATGGTCTTGAGCACGTAGCCCGGCTCACCAATCGGAGTTGGATACACTTTGAATGTGTGTGCATAAAGGTGCGTCAATTCATCTGCATCCCGCTCCGTGGCAAGTTCCACACGTGTCACGTCCGGTAACGTGGATGGTAAGGGTTCCTTCAAAATAGAATCGATGATTTTATTTTCATCAATCAGAGCCGTATTGCTTGATCGCGCTTCCGTAAAATACTTCACCAGGAAAAACATATCCTCACCTTTGAAGTAACCTTTCACGAAAGCTTCGTGGTGATAACCTTTGGATTCAAAAAATGCCACATCAGCTTTCCGCGATTTAATAATTATTTTATCCACCCACTTCTGATATGATTTCTGGATCATCAGGAGAACTTCCTTCACATCGCCCGAATAATTATCGATCCTCAGTCGTTGGTTGAACTCATCGCTATAAAGTGAGATGGAAGCGGTGGCGGATTTTTTAACAGATGTCATGCATTCAGGAATGAACTCCACACCACGTGATAAGCGTTCGCGCAAAAAGTTTTGCAGCTTTGATCATTTCATTGAGATCGATGTACTCGTTTGGATAATGAGCCATCTTCGTTTCGCCCGGCCCGATGACTAGCGTGGGAATGTTTCCGATCTTCCCGAGCAGTCCGCCATCCGTTCCCCACGGAGAAGCTTCGATCTTTACCTCTCTATTATATATTGAGTGGAAGTTTGCTTTTAATAATTCAACAAACGGATGATCAGCCGCCACGGCATTCGGCACCCATTGCGCACCAAAGAATTCGACTTTTACCGGATGATCCTTCAACCACGAATCATTCGCACTCGCTTTCGCAAGATGATCGCGCAGTTGATGCTTCACATCTTTCATTTCTTCATGTGGACCAACACCGATGCGTCCTTCCATTGTCACCAAATCAGGAACGGACGAAGGCCACGAACCGCCTTGAATTTTTCCTACATTGATCGGAATAGGAATTGGGATGTGTGAATACAGCGGATCGGTGATATTCGTATTTCGAATTTTCTCTAATTCCAAAATCGCCTGATGAATCTTCCACGCATTCTCAATAGCAGACACACCTTCATAGCGAGTACCAGCATGCGCAGCCACTCCCTCCACTGTTACACGAAACCACATCGAGCCTTGCTGCTTAATAAACAACTTCATATTGGTCGGCTCGGGAATGATGGCCGCATCTGCTTTGTATTTTCGAATCAACGTAGCGAGTGTGCCTGCCCCACCGGACTCCTCCTCAATCACTGATTGAAAAATGACATCACCTTTAAGTGTGATTCCCGATTTAATAATCGACTCAATCGCAAACAGCAACGCCACATTTCCGCCTTTCATATCCGTAGTGCCGCGGCCGTACATTTTACTTTCTATTATTTTTCCAGAGAATGGATCATCCTTCCACTTGGTGCGATCGCCTTCCGGCACTACATCGATGTGACCATTATATATAATTGACTTGCCTCCACCCTGTCCTTTCAAAACTCCAACCACATTCGGGCTGCCGTCAAACGAAGGTCGCGAAGGAATAAAATATTCGCTCGAAGAAAGTTCCTGGTGAGAAGGATCCCACACATCCACAGCCATGCCAAGGTTACTGAGTTTTTCAATCACCACCTGCTGCACACCGCGCTCATTGCCCTGCACACTTGGTTGTTGAATCATCTTTTGAAGGAAGGCGATTGTTTCTTGTGCGTAAGTGTCAATGTAGGATTCAGATTTTTTAATTGTATCTTCCATAACAAACATCATTATTTGTCAGTTTGGCTTGTCTAAACCTGACATTGTCGGACTAGCTTCAACAGGCTCAGGCTGACAGTTTTTTTAAATTGTAAACTCCGCTTCCGTCTTGCTCCTCACGTCATCCAATGTATATCCTTCCATCACTTCATCGAGATGCAATTTTCCTTCATGGATGCTGAACACGGCCATCTCCGTAATAATTTTTTTTACGCAATGGTACGTGGTGATTGGCAAAGTACACTTCTTCACAATCTTCGGGCTACCGTCTTTCTCACAGTGTGTCATTAAGGCAATTAAGTTCTTTGCTCCGTAAGCAAGTTCCATCGCACCCCCCACACCCGGCACGCGTTTTCCCGGAACAATCCAATTCGCGAGATCACCATGTTCATTTACCTGTAGGGCACCAAGAATTGAAACATCTATACTCCCTCTGCGAATCATACCAAATGCAACGGCACTATCGAAGTAACTTGCGCCCGGCACAATCGTAACAGGCAAGCCCGCAGCGTTACTCAAATTTCCATCTGCATTCTCTTTCGGAGTTGGGCCCATGCCGAGAATTCCATTCTCTGCCTGAAAAAATACGCGCACATTTTTATCCAGGTAGTCGGGCACGAGACTGGGAATACCAATCCCGAGGTTCACCACCATTCCGTCTTTTACTTCGCGGGCTGCTCGCTGCGCGATGATTTGTCGGGCATCTCCCATATCCATTTCCAGTTATAGCCTTTGGAAGGCACAATATATTTTACATAAATACCGGGCACTATAATCTCTTCAGGATTCAACTCGCCCATTGGCACAATTTCATCAGCTTCAACGATTGTTATTTTACCTGCCATCGCTACATACGGATTTGTATTGCGCGCAGTCTTGTCAAAAATTAAATTGCCAAACGTGTCGGCTTTCTTGGCATACACAATCGAAACATCCGCAGTGAGTGGTGATTCGTACAAATATTCCTTTCCGTCAATCTTAATGCGCGGTTTGTTGTATTCAAGTTGTGTGCCCATGCTCAGTTCTGTCAAAAATCCATTCAACCCAACACCACCGGAGCGGATGCGTTCTATCAGAATTCCTTGCGGAGCAAATTCAACTTTTAATTTTCCTTTCGTCATCAACTCTCCAGCAACCGGATTGGAACCAATGTGCGAAGCAATCAGCGACACTGCGCGTTCGAGGCAAATGAACTTACCCATGCCCACCCAGGGAAAGCCTGCATCGTTGCCGATGAGTTTCAAATCTTTGGCTCCACTCTCGATCAGACAATCTACTATTCCCGGAGGTGTGCCCACGCCACCAAAGCCACCAAACATCAATGTCATGCCATCGAAGAATTGACTCTTTACAAAATCGTAGTCGGTAACTTTATCGAAGAGATGCATGGGGGTTTTAGATTTCAGATTTACGATTTTAGATTGTCAGTTGATTTGAGTGAGTGAATGATTTAGTTTTTGAATCAACTCATCTGATTCGGCTTTGGTGATCACAAAGGGTGGCGAAATCAGAATTCCGTTTTCATCTTTTCCTTCCTTACCACCAACTGCCGGGTACACCAACAAACCGTTTTGGTAACATTGTTCAATCAACTTTGCCTGGAAACCTTTTAGGTTCGGATCAAACTCAACTCCCATCATCAAACCTTTGCCGCGCACTTTTTGAATCACTGGAAATTGCGCTTTTAAACTTTGAAGTGATGACTTGAGGTAATTGCCAAGCTCGTTTACATTCGTTAAGAGATTTTCACTTTCAATAATATCCAAAACTTTCAACGCAGTTGCGCACGAAAGTGGATGGCCGCTGTACGTGTGGCCGCTCATGATCAAACCAGTTCCTTTTTTAATAGGCTCAAGCACTTCTTCGGTCATCATAGCAGCTGCGATGGGTGCATAACCTGCACCTAGACTTTTTCCAACTGTAACAATATCAGCCGTTGTGTTCCAATGTTCAAGGCCAAACCATTTGCCCGTGCGTCCCAGGCCGGTCATCACTTCATCGGCAATGAAAAGAATCTGATGTTTCTGACAAAGTTTTTTAAACTCTTCATAGTAATCGGCACGTGGAGTGAGTGCCGTGCCAGCAGCTCCAACGATTGGCTCAGCCACAAAAGCAGCGATGTTCTCAGCTCCGATCTTTTGAATCACACTTTCAAATTCGTTCAATTGAGTTTCAAGTGAATCATTTTCAAGATCAGCCGCAAGGCAAGGATATTTCTCCAGCAAATTTTCAAACCGCTGCCTGCGCAAAATGTGTCCCGAAAGAGACAACGCTCCCATCGTGATGCCGTGATAACTTTTCCATCGCGTAATGAATTGCGTCTTCGTTGCGTGACCTTGCTCCTGCCAATATTGAAGTGCAATCTTCATCGCAGTCTCAATGGCTTCTGTTCCACTATTCACAAAAAAGGTGTGCGTCAATTTTTTCTCTGGAGACAGCTCAAAAAGTTTGGTTGCCAACTGTTCCGCTTCCTCTGAAGCAAACTGTGATCGATAGACAAACTGTAACTTATCCAATTGCTGTTTGATGAACGGAATCAATCGCTCGTGCGAATGACCCAGCGAGCACGTCACTGCGCCAGAAGAACCATCGAGGTAAGCTTTCCCGTTTTCATCATAGATATAAACTCCTTTTGCAGAGGTAGCCTTCAGGTAGTTCTTATTAAGCAGCGGTTGGATATTGTGAGCCATGAAAAAATCAATAGTTGAAATATAGCGGGATTTATAATTTCAAATTAATCTAAATCAGATTTTTTAATACATTTAAAAGAATGAATGTAAAGTCTTTCCCAAATGCGCTGACGATCGTGGTCGCATTCATCATGTTTGCCGGGTTGCTTACCTATTTTATTCCGAAAGGAAAATATGAACGTATCATCGATCCGGTTACAAAAAAAGAAACGGTCGTTCCCAACTCCTACCAAAAAATTGAAGCCAGTCAACTTTCACCATTTCAAATACTGACTGCCATTCCTCGTGGCATCATGAATGGTGGAGAAGTGGTCGTATTGATCCTGATGGTGGGCGGATGTTTTTATATCGTTGAAAAAACCGGTGCATTAAAGGAAGGTGTTGCTTTCCTCGCTTCAAAAGTAAAGGGCCGCGAAGAGCTTGCGCTCATAGTACTTGGATTATTGTTTGCCGCAGGTGGTGCAGCAGAAGGACTGGAGGAAGAAATCATTCCACTCATTCCAATCTTACTCGTGCTCACGAAAAGTTTTGGTTATCCACCCGTGATTGCGGTCGGTATTAGTTTTGGCTCCGCATTGATTGCAGCTGCCTTGAGTCCGGTGAATCCATTTGGAGCAGTGATTGCTCAAAAAATAGCAGGGCTTACCTTGCTGGATGGAGGCGCATTTAAAATTAGTGTCTTGATCATTGGCGTTTCACTTTGGATCGGCATGATGGTACGCCACGCAAAACGAAATAGGATTGCTGCGGAAACTTTTTCGTCCCAAAAGCAAATTCATTTTTCAAACTCAAACATCGCAATACTTCTGATGGTGGTGATTGCATTCATCTTACTGGTTATTGGGATGTTATTTTGGGAATGGGGTTTCAACGAAATTTCTTCCGAATTCTTTGTAATCTCTTTTATCGTTGGAATAATTGGAAAGCTCGGTATCAATGGAACATTCAAAGCCTACGCGGATGGATTCAAAGAAATGACCTTTGCCGCGATGATCGTAGGAATTGCTTACTCCATCCCGCTCATTTTGAAAGAAGGCATGGTGATCGACACTATTATATATAGTCTGTTTAATCCGCTGCAAAATGTACCTCCTCTCCTATCGGCACTTGGAATGATGATTTCAGAATCCATTTTGCACATTGTTGTCCCAAGTTATTCCGGTCAGGCAGTGATGACAATTCCTATTCTTGCACCATTATCAGATCTAATCGGGCTTTCGCGAATTGTGTGCGTCATGGCGTTTCAGTACGGAACGATTCTGATGAACCTGGTCGCACCGACTAACGGAGCATTGATGGCCGTGATTGCTGTGGCTGGAATTTCCTATGATGAATGGATTAGGTTTATTGCAAAAAAGCTACTGATCGTATCTGCGGTGTGTGGTGTGGCCATAAGTCTTGCAACCTTTTTTTCTAATCCAATTCTTACTTCAAAGCTGTATTGAGAAACATTTATCGCGTTATCGCTTCCATAAAATTCTTACTTTTGAATATTCAAAAATCAATCTTTCATGTCGGCAATTTTGGAAGTAAACAATCTCACGAAAACCTACGAGAACAAAGTTCACGCTGTAAAAGGGATTTCCTTTTCGGTGAACAAAGGCGAAGTGTTTGGAATTCTCGGTCCGAATGGCGCGGGCAAAACCACTACACTCGAAATGATTGAAGGTATGCGGCCCATCACTTCTGGCGATGTAATCCTGGACGGAATCAAAACTGCCGAACAACCGTATCTGGTGAAGCAGCGCATCGGCATTCAACTTCAGGCTTCTGCTTTCTTTCAGAATTTGAAACTCACCGAACTGCTGGAAATGTTTGCTCAACTTTATGGTTCCACAGTCAATGCAATTGAACTTCTTTCCGTTGTAGGTTTGCAGGACAAAGCAAACTTTCTGGTGAAGAACCTGAGTGGCGGACAGAAGCAGCGATTTTCCATCGCCACCACATTGGTAAATCAGCCGGTGATGATTTTTTTAGATGAACCCACCACTGGTCTGGATCCACAAGCAAGAAGAAATCTTTGGGACCTGATTGTTGAAATTAAAAAGCGCGGAACTACTATTATTCTCACCACGCACTATATGGAGGAAGCCAATTATCTCTGCGACCGTGTAGCGATCATGGACGATGGAAAAATTGTAGCATTGGACACACCAGATCAGTTGATTCGCCAGTTGCTGGGCCGTGGATTCAAACCACATACCGAAGTTCCGCCTGCAACTTTAGATGATGTATTTATTGACCTGACCGGCAAAACCCTTCGCGACTGATATGAACAAAAATTTCCGCTCTTTCCTGGCACTTACCAAAGCCTCGATGAAAATGTATTATCGCAACAAGGGTGCGATCTTTTTCTCCTTACTCTTTCCGGTTGCATTACTCTCCATTTTTGGATTTCTTTCCAAAGGCGGAGGTACTTCCATTCAAATTGCGCTCACTAATCATTCGAGCACAGAAGTATCAAAGCAATTTGTGGAGTCACTGAAAAAAATAAAAGCATTCAGCATCAAGGAAATTTCCGAAGAAGAAGCGGCTACCGAATTAGGCAAAGCCAACATCGATCTTCAGGTGATCGTGCCTGAAAATTTTGGAACCCTGAAAAATGATTCTCTTATTTCCAGTGTCATTCAAACAAAGTTCAACAGCGGCAAACCACAAAACGGACAGATCGCCAATCTCGCCATCATTCAGATTGTAACTGACCTTGATCGCAAGCTAACGCACTCTCCTGCCGTATTGGATGTAAAGAGTGAAGGCGTGACGGTAAACAACCTTGGCTACTTTGATTTTATTCTTCCCGGTATTTTATCAATGACAATCATGCAGCTTGGAATTTTCGGAGTGGCATTCAGCTTTGTTGCATTGAAAGCAAACGGTGCACTTCGAAGAATACAGGCAACTCCCGTTCATCCGGTGTATTTTGTTTTTGCTCAGGCTGCCGTGCGTCTGGTAGTGTCACTGACAAATGCTGCTGTACTGATTGCATTCGGCTCTTACTTTTTTGGATTTCACATGATGGGCAATTATTTCTATTTTGCCATCATCTGCGTTCTGGGCATTCTTATTTTTCTTGGAGTTGGCTTTGCCATTGCCGGCTGGGCAAAAGATGAAACACAAGTCGCCCCGGTTGCCAACCTGATTCAATTGCCGATGTTATTGCTCTCAGGTATTTTCTTTTCACGCGATGGATTTCCCGCCTGGCTCAAGTCCATCACGGATTATTTTCCACTCACATACATAAGTCACTCACTGAGAAAAATTGCGAACGAAGGTGCCAGCATCACGGATATCCCCGTTGACATCATCGGTATGTGTGTGTGGATAGTGGTCGTTTATTTTATTGCTGTAAAAGTGTTTAAGTGGGAATAAGACAATAGCGCAAGTTTGGAACTTATATGTAACTTACTTGCATAACGTAGTCTGCTTGTCTGATCCCTACCTCATCTCCGAACAAACGATTAAAACTCCGCCTCGCTCTTTTGCAGAGCGACTTCGATTTCTTGGCCCGGGATTTATTCTATCTGCTTCTATTGTTGGTTCGGGTGAGTTGATTGCAACCACCATCCTTGGGGCAAAAGCAGGCTTCACCGCACTCTGGATTATTCTTATCAGTTGTCTCTCCAAAGTGGCCGTGCAACTGGAATTTGGAAAACACGCCATCACTACAGGAGAAACTTCGGTGTATGCATTTAATAAACTACCTGGTTTCAAAATAAAAAATGCCAATTGGGCACTGTGGTTGTATTTCCTTTTACAGGCATTGAAGATTGTGCAGGTTGGGGGCATCCTTGGGGGAACTTCGGTGGTGCTCCATCTCCTCTTCCCAGGTTTACCAATTCCGGTGTGTGCACTGCTAACATCAGCCACCGCAGCACTATTAATATATAACGGCAAATATTCGCTGGTTGAAAAAGCCTCACTCGTCATGATTGCCTCGTTCACCATACTTACCATCACTGCGCTCTTTTCATTGCAATTCACTTCCTTTCATTTCTCGTTTGCCGATGTATTATCTGGACTGAATTTTCACCTCTCGTCTGAAACTGTGGCAGTGGCTATTGGTGCGTTTGGCATCACCGGAGTAGCCAGCGATGAAATCATCGCCTATAATTATTGGTGCATCGAAAAAGGATATGCCGCCTACACAGGCCCGTATCAAAACACAAATGAATGGAAAGCCCGTGCGCAAGGCTGGATCAACGTGATGTACCTCGATGCCCTTGTTGCCATGATTATTTACACGATTGTAACTATCGCATTTTATTTATTGGGAGCTGCCGTCCTTCATCACCGGGAAATGATTCCGCAAGGCAATGATGTAATAGAAACGTTGGCGCTCATCTACACGCAGGCGCTAGGCAATGGGGTGCGAATTGTTTATCTCGTAGGCGCATTCTTCGTTTTATTCTCCAGTGTGTATGCCACCCTTGCAGCCTGGACACGCATCTTCCCTAATATTTTTGGAGAGTTAAAATGGATTGATTTTTCAGACATCACCAAAAGAAAAAAAGTGATGGCACTTTTGGCCATTTTGTTTCCCGCCATCTGGGCAATCGTTTATCTCTTCATTCAATTGCCGGTGCTGATGGTATTGAGCGGTGGGATCATTGGCTCGGTCATGCTGCTATTGGTAGTAATCGCAGCCCTTGATTTTAAATACAGACGCAAACAAATTTTCAAGGCGGGATGGTTTTACAATTTCATTTTTTGGCTCAGTGTGATCTCCATCGCGTTTGTGGCAGGATATGGATTGTGGCAGGTATTAAACTGATGAAATCCCCCGTTACAAGTTTGCTTCACCAGCTTCCAACAAAAAAAGTTAATCAATTACCAAATCGGCATCTCCGCCCACGGGATAACCTGTGCACGTCAGCACTCGCCCTTTCGCAATTTCCTTATCAAGTAAAACTTCATTGCGTGACATCCAGATTTTTCCTGTAACGCAGGTGGCGGCACAAGTACCACATCGGCCAGCTTCACAACTGTAGGGCAAATCAATGTTCTGGCGCTTTGCCGTTTGCAATATGGTGGTTGGAAATTTTACATCGAACAAAAATTCTTTTCCCTGAAACTTAACTTTTACCTGATGCCCTTCTGTGTCGGGTGGCAATTCCTTTGTTGTCAGGTTGTCCGTATTAAATTTCTCGGTTCGGATGTTTTCGGGAAGAAAGTTTTCATTCAGCAAAACAATTTGCACCATCTGCATATAATCGTGTGGGCCACAGAGATAGGCCAACGCTTTTGATTTGTCGAAGTCAACTTCATTTAAAAATTGAGCCAGCAAAGATTTACTCAATCGAGCAAGTATCAAATTTTTATCTTCGCTGAATAAAAAGTGAATTTTTAATCGAGATGAAAATTGATTTTCCAATTCAAGAAGTTGCTGGTAAAAGATTGCTTCATGCTGCGACCTGTTGCTGTAAATCAAAACCACTTTCTGCTTCCGCTGAAGTAAAACTTCCTTCATCAAAGAGAATACTGGCGTGATGCCACTTCCGGCTGCAATAAAAAATAAGGTAACATCGAGAGGCAATGACTCTGGCAAAGTAAAAAAACCCGAAGCTCCAATCGTTTCAATTTCATCTCCCACTTTAGCCTGATCAAACAACCAACGTGAATATTCTCCATTAGGAATTCTTTTAACCGTTATCCTCATCTCTTGATCAAACAACGGATGTGAGGAAAGTGAATACGATCTTCGGATCATTTTAGAGTGAGGATGAAGTAATGTTAGAAATTGACCCGGCAGATAGTTGATCTCCCCACTTATTGACTTTAACAAGAATGATTTTGTATTGGATGTTTCCTGAATTATAGTTTGAATCTTTAAAACATGCGTCTTCATTTTCAAAGATAAGAAGCTGTGAGTTATTCAAAAATATCCAGATCATGCAACCCGTGAGAAGTTGACCTGAGTTGTGGCTTACATTTCACGTCCTGAATATGGAAAATGGACAGGCACCTCAGGATACTCAGATATGCAAACCAAAGAACCCGTTAACGGGGAAAATATTTTTTCATTGGGCAGGACTGGAAAAATTTACAATGCTGTAACCGCCACGAAACTTGCAAAAGATAGTCGTTTACATCTTGAAGATAAAATAGCTGCTTGCTCTAAGAATGCATCCGACTTTTTTGAAGCCAATTACTTGCTCAAAGAGAATCGTTCAAGAAATTGTTTCTTGGAGTCGCGATATTTTGAGACTGCACCTAATTTGTACAAACAATAAATATAGACCCAGGGCAGATCAAGCTGGTATGGCAAAAATCCTGCGCGGGCGCTTTCGGGATAAAGGTGATGATTGTTATGCCACTCTCCTGAAAAATAGCCGGGACGCGTCTGGTTAATGGAGAGATTGCTACGGTCAAAGTCAATTCCTTCTACGTGTTTTGCTTTGCCTCCACCATGACCTGTGTAGTTAAATGCGCGCACCAATACAAACCAAAATAGTGCGCCACTAAATAATGCGCACGCCAGCCCATGACCGCCAATCAGATAAAAAATTCCATACCAGAAAGCCCAGTTCAAAATCCAAAGGCCAATGGTGTAAAGTGGTGAGGCGATAGAACCCCATTTCAAATATTGCTTGTAGGTATTGATCCACACTCCGGTATGGCCAAGGAAATTGGATATCTTCTTGTAATCTGCTTCACTCAAATCTTTGGCAATGCTCTGATGGTTCACATCTGAAAGCATACAATACATTATGCCTGCGTGTGAATTGTACGGATCTCCTGGTTGGTCCGACTTCGCATGGTGAACGTGGTGAGAAACCACATATACTTCTTCCGGAAAAGTGCGCAATACCAGGTTTTGTGTAATAAACCGCCAGATCGGGCGACTAAAGACATACGACTTGTGCGTACTATAACGATGAAACCAGATGGTGCCGTGCGTGCTCATCACGAGCATGCTATAAACAATAAATGCCAATAACAATGGCCACGAGAAATAGTGAAATAAAAAGAAGTAAAGGAAGGGCAGCATGCAAACCGCCATAAACCAATTGATGAAAGGAATCCAATTTTTCTTAGACTTGAAAACGTTCGTTCGCGAAAAAGCTTCGAAAAATAATTGCTTGAGTGAAGGTTTTACCAGGTTTCCGTTTGTATCTGTCCATCCGTAGGAGGGTACTTGAAGGACCTTGTCAATAAACGTCATTTAAAAAGGGGCTAGAGTTCAATTTTTCGTAATATAAGATTTCCTTGGGGGATTTTACTAGTCACTTTTTCCAATGAGATTATTTCTATTAATGAAATCCAACGCAGCCCGGATGGTATTATTTGATTTTGACAGCATATTGTTTGAAAACCGTTTCTCTTCACATCTCACAAAGAGATGACGGAAAGTGGAAAATCAAGCAATTAATTGATCAAAACAGTATCGAGTATCAAGCACTAAGCTTCCAGAAAATCAGATCAACCACTCACATAAAAAAAATACACATCACCATTTTTTTTAATCACTGCGTTGGTTTTTGCGTACTTTTCATTTTACGAAAAAACCAAAAATGAAAAGACGAGATTTTGTTCAATTAAGCGGTGCAGGTATAGCGGGTTCCTTGCTGTCATTTCCATCTTTCGGAAATACAGTCACGGTCGAGAAATTACTTGAACCATTCCTACCGGTTGCCACCAAAAAACAATTAGCCGACATAGCGCTTAACACAGCAAAGTCGTTGGGTGCAAGCTACACGGATGTGCGAATCGGTCGTTACCTGAACCAGTTCATCAGCACGCGTGAAAACAAAGTCCAGAACATTGTTAACACTGAATCGTACGGAGTGGGTGTGCGTGTGATTGTGAATGGCACATGGGGTTTTGCTGCCACCAACAATGTAACGAATGATGACGTGAAGAAAGTAACCGAGCGTGCCGTAGCTATCGCGAAAGCAAATTCAAAATTTCAAAAAGAGCCAGTGACGCTGGCGCCAAATGTTGGCCATGGTGAAGTGACCTGGAACACGCCTATTCAAAAGAATGCATTCGAAGTACCGGTTGCAGAAAAAGTGGACTTACTGTTGCGTGCAAACTCAGAAGCCCAAAAGAATGGGGCGAGTTTCGCCAGCTCTAATCTCTTTCAAGTAAATGAACAAAAGTATTTTGCATCAACCGATGGCTCGTACATTGATCAGGATATCCATCGCATCTGGCCGACCTTCAATGTTTCGGTGATTGATCGCGCCACCGGCAAATTCAAATCACGTGATGCCATGAGTGCTCCGATGGGCATGGGTTATGAGTACATGATTCCGAAAGCAGAAGATAAATTACCCGGTCCGGCTGGGATGGTTTTGTATCGCAACAGCTATGACATTGTGGAAGATGCGACCACTGCAGCAAAACAGGCGAAGGAAATGATCACAGCAAAATCAGTGGAACCCGGGAAGTATGACTTGGTATTGGAGCCAAATCATTTGGGGCTTACCATTCACGAATCGGTAGGACACCCCACGGAGCTTGATCGCATACTAGGTTATGAAGCAAACTATGCAGGAACAAGTTTTGCGACATTAGATAAACTCAAATCCGGAACATTCAATTACGGTAGCAAGCAAGTCAACATCATTGCAGACAAAACACAACCGGGCTCACTCGGTGCGGTTGGTTATGATGATGAAGGCGTGAAAGCAAAGAAATGGGATCTGATTAAAGAAGGGATTTTTGTAAACGTGCAGGCCATCCGCGATCAGGCGCACATCATCGGACAAAAAGAATCGCATGGGTGCTGCTACTCGCAAAGCTGGAGTGATGTGCAGTTTCAGCGTATGCCGAATGTCTCATTGGCTCCGGGAAAAGAAGCGTACTCTTCTTCACAGATGATCAAAGATGTAGAGAAAGGAATTTACATCGCTGGTCGTGGCTCTTATTCGATTGACCAGCAGCGCTACAATTTTCAATTTGGCGGCACGGTATTTTATGAAATCAAAAACGGGGAGATAGCAGGTATGCTCAACGATGTGGCCTATCAATCCAATACACAAGAATTCTGGAACAGTTGTGTAAAAGTTTGTGATGAGAAAGATTACCAGTTGTTCGGTTCTTTCTTTGATGGCAAAGGGCAGCCTTCACAAGTGAGCGCGGTGTCACACGGAAGTTCTACTTCCCGATTTAATGGCATTAATGTGATTAACACAGGAAGAACGATTTAGAACCAAACCAACCATACATGAAAAGAAGGGACTTTATTCAACTTACAGGGATGAGCGCGGGCGCAATGATGCTTCCGCTTTCATCTTTTGGCAATTCGGTGGATGCCTCTCGACTGCTGGAACCCATCATGGACGCACAGCAGAAGAAGCAACTTGCTGATATTGCGCTTAACACGGCAAAATCATTAGGCGCGACCTACACCGATGTTCGAATCGGGCGTTACCTCAACCAATTCGTGATCACACGCGAAAAGAAAGTGCAAAACATCGTAAACACGGAATCGTTTGGTGTGGGCATTCGTGTGATTGTAAATGGCACTTGGGGATTTGCTGCGAGCAACAATGTAACTGCCGATGGCATGAAGAAAACTGCCGAGCGTGCTGTGGCCATCGCGAAAGCAAATTCAAAATTCCAGAAAGAGCCGGTGAAGCTCGCGCAGACTCCATCCTACGGTGAAGTTTCGTGGAAGACACCGATTGTGAAAAACGGATTCGAAGTGCCGATCAAAGACAAAGTTGATTTACTTCTGGCTACGAATGCAAAGGCACTGGAGAAAGGAGCCAACTTTGTGAACAGCCAGCTATTCCTGGTGAATGAACAAAAATATTTTGCTTCATCTGAAGGTTCTTACATTGATCAGGACATCCACAGAATCTTGCCGGGCTTCCAGGTGAATGTAATCGACCGTGCATCAGGTCAATTCAAAAACCGTCCGGCCTTTAGCTCTCCGGTAGGAATGGGTTACGAATATCTCGATGGAAAATCCTCCGATAAAGTGAACGCTCCAGGCGGAATCATTCTCTATAATAAATCCTACGACATCATCGAGGATGCCGGTATGGCAGCCGAGCAAGCAAAGCAAATGATCGCTGCAAAATCTGTCGAACCAGGTAAATATGATTTAGTGTTGGAGCCTTCACACTTGTGGCTCACGATTCATGAATCGGTTGGTCACCCGACAGAACTGGATCGCGTGCTTGGCTATGAAGCAAATTATGCCGGTACCAGTTTTCTTACGATGGATAAATGGCAGACGAAGAAATTTAATTTCGGAAGTAAAATCGTGAATGTAGTAGCAGACAAAACACAAGTCGGTTCACTCGGTGCTGTGGGTTATGATGATGAAGGCGTGAAATGCAAACAATGGGATTTAATCAAGGACGGAATTTTGGTTAACTACCAGGCCATCCGGGATCAGGTAAACATCATCGGACAGAAAGAATCACATGGCTGTTGCTACTCTCAAAGCTGGAGCGATGTGCAGTTTCAACGCATGGCGAATGTTTCTTTGCAACCGGGCAAAGAGCAACTCACGCCTGAGCAAATGGTAGCCGGTGTTGAAAAAGGAATTTACATTGTAAAAGATGGCTCATTCTCGATCGATCAGCAACGCTACAATTTTCAGTTTGGAGGTGTGCTCTTCTTCGAAATCAAAAACGGAAAGATCGAAGGTATGTTGAAAGATGTAGCTTATCAAGCCAACACGCAGGAGTTCTGGAATTCCTGCGCTCAAATTTGTGATGAACGCGATTACCGATTAGGCGGTGCATTTAATGATGGCAAAGGCCAACCTGCACAATCCAACGCTGTATCGCATGGGTCAGCCACGGCTCGCTTCAATGGCATCAATGTGATCAACACCGGACGAACAATCTAAATCGTAAATCTAAAATCGTAAATAAAAGTTATGGCAATACTAACTAAAGACGAAGCCGAACAAATCCTGAAAAAGGTAATCGGTTTCTCTAAATCAGATGGAATACAAGCCAGCCTTAACGGCAACGATGGTGGCAACATTCGCTATGCACGCAACAGTGTATCTACCGCGGGTGAAGACAGCAACGTGAGCCTGGGTGTGCAGGCTTATTACGGAAAAAAGTCAGGCACCGCTACGATCAACGAGTTTGATGATGCCTCGCTTGAAAAAGTAGTGAGACGTGCGGAAGAACTTGCACAACTCGCCCCGGAGAATCCAGAGTTCATGGAACCGCTGCCGCAACAAACCTACGGAGGTGAATCCAAAACATGGTCGGAAGCTACCGCGAAGATATCTCCTGAGTTTCGTGCGAAGGTAGCCGCAGACAGCATCAACCCTGCAGCGGCAAAGGACATTACGGCTGCAGGCTTTCTCGAAGACAATCGCGGTTTCAGTGCACTGATGAACAGCAAAGGTTTGTATGCATACAATAAAGGCACGGGCGTAAACTTCACAGTTACGATGCGCACCAATGACGGCACGGGCTCAGGATGGGCTGCGGGCACTGCGGTGGATGTGAGTAAACTTAATACTTCGTTGGCATCCAAGATCGCAATCGACAAAGCCTTGATGTCGAGAAATGCGAAGGCGCTGGAACCAGGAAAATATACGGTTGTTCTTGAGTCTTCGGCTGCTGCTGATTTGATTCGTTTGATGCTGAACATGAATGCGCGCCAGGCGGATGAGGGCAGAAGTTTTTATGCGAAGAAAGGTGGAGGCACCAAGCTCGGAGAAAAAATTGTGGACGAGCGTGTGAACATCTACACCGATCCGTGGCACGATGAAGTTCCCGTTTCGCCTTGGGCTGGCGATGGCCAGGCGCGCAAGAAATTGGACCTGATAAAAAATGGAACGGTAGCCAATTTGTTTTACGATCGCTACTGGGCGTCTCAAAAAAATGTGGCGCCTGTTCCTTTCGGAGGAAACGCGATCATGGAAGGAGGAAATGCTTCAATCGAAGATATGATCAAAGACACCAAACGCGGAGTACTCGTTACTCGCTTCTGGTACATTCGTCCTGTTGATCCACAGACACTATTATATACAGGCTTAACGCGCGATGGAACTTTTTTCATCGAAAACGGAAAGATCAAACATCCGATCAAGAATTTCAGGTTCAACGAAAGCCCGATCATCATGTTGAATAACCTTGAAACATTGGGCAAGCAAGAACGCGTGGTGACGAGTGAAGGAAGCCCGAATGGATTCATACCTCCGATGAAGATTCGTGATTTTACATTCACAAGTTTGTCGGATGCAGTGTAGTTTTCAAAAACATTAGTTGAATTCAAAATCCCTGGAGCAATTCAGGGATTTTTTTTGACCAATAAAGATTAACTATTTGTTGAGAAAAATAAAATAGGAGTAACTCCTATACAACAGAACACTTCTAAAGATTTTGCCTGTACTTGGTAAAATCTCGCACAAAGGTAAATATGTAACCTCGCGTCAATGGAGTATCTATATTCATCGCTTTATTTTTGGAATTGCTAAATTGTGTTGACAAAAGAATACAAAATGATAAGCCAGATTATCTCGTTTGTACCAAGAGCGCTCAACATGAAAACATTTCTATTAATAATGTCCTTGGCTTTGATGTTACAGCTATCTGGCTGTGACCTTTTTAAAAAGAATGATCCCAAGCCCCTTACTGAGTTGGAAAAACTTCCTCCCGCCACTCAAACAGGCAAAAATACTTTTGGTTGTTTGATAAATGGAAAAGCTGTAGTAGCACCTACAACCGTGGATGTTGTTGCAATCTATCAGCAAGGAACTTTACAAATATCTGGCGGTAGTGATAATCCATCCAAATCATTGCAATTGGTTGTCAATGAAAAAAATTATGGTCTTTTAACAACAACAAGCTACTTGCTGAATAAATATCCGGATTCTTTTTCTTACGCCCATATGGAGGTTAGTAAAAACACGTATTGTACTTACGATGATCAAAACGCTCTCTCTGGCTCCGTTACATTAAGCAAAATTGATAGGACCAACTATATAATCTCTGGCACATTTGAATTTGTCACTGTTTCAACTGGCTGTGATACCCTAAAAGTTACAAACGGCCGATTCGACATCAAATACATTCCTGGTTAATTATGACAGCAACAATGAAAGCGTTTTTATTAATAATGTCCCTGGCTTTGATATTGCAATTCTCCAGTTGTGACCTTTTCAAAAAGAATGACCCCAAGCCGCTTACCGAACTTGAAAAACTGCCAGCCGCCACTCAAACCGGTAAGAATACTTTTGGATGTCTGGTTAACGGTAAGGCCTTTGTACCTACAAGCTCAGTTGATGCAACTGCTGTCTATCAACAAGGAACACTAGTTGTTTATGGGAATCTATATAATCCATTCAAGACTATTGGCTTAACAGTCAATGAGCAAACATATGGCTTAATAAGCACTACCTCATATGCGCTGACTAGTTACCCAGATTCGTATGCAGATGCCTCGATACAAAAAAGCACTTCAACTGTTTGTGACTATCAGTCTCAAAATACTTTTTCTGGCAAATTGACAATCACAAAAATTGATAGGTTGCTTTATGTGGTGTCTGGCACATTCGAATTTTCAACGGTTGCATCATCATGCGATACTCTTAAGGTCACTAATGGCCGCTTTGACATTAAATACATTCCTTAATCGATTATAAACTAACAAACCCGCCATGAAAAAACTAATCTTCCTTTCTGTAATCGTATTGTATCAATCTAGCCTTGCACAAAACAGTACTGTTTTTCAGGATAACATGAATGTGATCTATCAAAATGTAAATCGATCTTACGTAACTACTGGGCTTTTGTTAGACTACGGATTATTGCTCAACGATGTGGCAAAATTTGACGGAAGCCTGCAGAGCAACAACTATGTCAATCGCCAGGTGTGGACTTCACTCTATTCTTCGCTCTACTTTATGAAGTTCAACAACAATTCAACACTCAATGCGCCTGGTGCTGTGAATACAACCATTAATAATTATTTGGTTGCGGATGGTGCAATCCTTAACACTTCATTTGCTTCCACCAATTATTTATCCACGAACAATTCTGTCGTCAATCTGATTGGTCTTCACTACCAATACGAACAATTTAAGACAAATGCGGCTACAAGTAATCTGGTTTATGTGATGAATAACCAAATCTACGATACGCCTAACCGCCCCACTTCACCTTACGAAATACACGATGCGTTTGCCATTGCCCCGACTACAGGCAACCTCCAAGGCAACAATCATATTTTCAGGATGCGATCGGATTTATTTCTGCGAAACACAACTAAGGCCATCAGTAGTTTGCAAGCTGACTTTGGCGATGGCCTTGGTTTCCGCACTATAAATATCGGTTCAGATGTATCAGTGACGTATAATAGCGACAGTGTTAAGACTTTGATTTTCAAACTTACATATGCTGATGGACAAGTGCTTCAAAGCAGGGCATTGGTTAATCTTAGTGGCACGACAGCAACTTGCAACAATTGTCGCTATTACAGCCCGCCTGCTCCAATTGCTTTTCCATCTGCGTCTATTAATTTTCCTGTGCCTATATCTCAGATGGGAACAGCCCACGTAACTGTTGCAACAGCAGGCACCGATGGCAAGTTGGATAAGCCAATAGTTATTGTTGAAGGTTTTGATCCTCTCAATCAGTTCAATTACTACGGTTTTCTATATAATAAACAAGCTTTGGCCTTGCCAATAAATATAGATTACTCGGGCGAAACGCTTGGGCAGTTGCTTGAGGCCAATAACTACGATTTAATTTTTGTAGACTTTGACAATGGTTCAGATGACATAAAGCGGAACGCCTATTTGCTTGAGAACATCATAGCTTGGGTAAACCAGCAAACTACTGCCGTTGGCAGCACGCAAAAAAATGTGGTGATCGGTGTGAGCATGGGAGGTTTGGTAGCACGCTATGCTCTGCGCGATATGGAGCTGCGTAACACCAACCACAACACGCGTTTGTACTGCAGTGTTGATTCACCTCATCAAGGTGCCAATGTGCCTCTTGGTTTTCAGGCCATCGTGAGATACCTCGCGGATTTTAGTTTCTTTTTTGTGAAGCTGAGTGACTCATCTCCCCAGCTTACCCAAGGGGTGAATGTGTTGAACAGCCCCGCAGCAACACAAATGCTCACTTACCAACTCTCCGGAACCGGCCAAGGCATCACAGTTAATAACACACCGCACACTACTTTTCAAACTGACTACAGTTCAGTCGGTATGCCGCGCCTCTGGGGCATTCGCAATCTTGCTATTGCCAACGGTTCTGAATGCGCTACAACACAAGGGTTCAGCCCTTACTCACAAATGCTTACCGGTAGCGGATCGATGGATATCAACTATTTCCTTAACCTGTTGGTGCAACCTTTCTTTGCGAAATATTACGGGAACCCACTTGACTTTATTGATGAATATTTGACAACTAAGTCAGACATAAAAACTGACATTGAGGTCAGGGCACTACCCAATCAACTGTCGCAGAGAATTTCTTATTTCCACATGTACTGTACTAGCCCCCTAATTGACTGGACACGAATCTGAAAACAGATTTGTAACAAT
>CAZECP010000025.1:0-54782 GCA_964510765.1 uncultured Ohtaekwangia sp.
GGAAGATAGCAAATAGGCAGAAAATAAAAAAGGCTGACTTTGCAGTCAGCCTTTTCAAAAAACGAATACCTGTTTTTTTAATTGAAGATATATCTTACACCCAACTGCATTTGCCAACGAGACAATAGTCCTAAGTCATTTCTGAAAGTACTCGTGAGCGGTGTCTGCGTAGATGAATTCAGATAAGGGAAAATGAATTCAGGTGTCATGTTTGCATCATAACCTTTAAATGTCAACAAGTTGGGACGATTGGGCGTCTGGTAAAGACCCCAATTCGAGTTCAGCATATTTCCGAAATTGAAGATATCTAAACTCACCTGAAGTGTGTTCCTGTGCTTCTTCTCTTTACCAACCTCAACGTAAAAATCTTGCAAAACTCTTATATCCAACTGGCCTCTCCAAGGCTGAATTCCTCCATTGCGTTCTGCATACTGACCTCTGCGTGATTTCAAATATGAGTCTTGATTAATGTAATTATCCAACTCCGTCCATTGCTGAGCCGCTGTGTGAGTAGCTCCATCATCGATCAATAAAATTTCACTTTGATTGCGTGGTATATAAATGAGATCGTTAGAACCTCCCGTGTTATCTCCATTCATATCGCCTGAATAGGAATAAGAGAACCTCCCGGATTGTGCGAGAGAATAAAACGCACCTATCGTGGTTGCAAAATGTCCGCCATACTCTTTTCTATAATTTAAGGAAGCAATGATCCTGTTTTGCAGCAAATAGTTAGAATAGCTTAGCACGTTATCATTCGGATTTCCAGAAACATAACGGTCTCTCCAAATTGATTGCGCGATTGATCCACCATCATTCACCGAGCGGGCGTCAGAATAGGTGTACGCGACCATAGCGTCCAAGCCAAAACCAAAGCTCTTCTTAAACTGCGCAGTAATAAAATAACTGTACCCTTTGTTAGTGTTGCTCATTAAAATCGCATCCGTAACATTTGTATTTATGCGAGTATTATTCGTGCTATTCGTTGCGCCTGATGGAAACGCCTTGTAGAATATAGGTCTGTTGTCTGCCCCATTGGCATTTAAAGTCGGTGTTGGCAAATTGATATTGCGATGATAAACTGCGTTAATGTCTTGCGTAAAAGCAATGTCAAGTGATCCAATTATGCCACCAGGCAGTTTTTGGTCAATCGCAATATTTGTTCTCCAAACTTGAGGGAATTTAAAATTCTGATCCGTGATAGCAAGATTGTAAGACGGTGCACTTGAAGCAGGAGGATTTCCATTTTTACCTGGTCGATAGGCATCTACGTCAGGACTGAAAACGAAATTGGCTGGGAAACCTGCTCCGGAATAGGACACTGAATTGAATAACAAACCATTGTTGCTGGCCTGATTAGATATCCAAACATAAGGAACACGACCTGTGAAAACTCCGGACCCACCGCGAACCTGAGTTGAACGATCTCCAAATACATCCCAATTGAAACCAACTCGAGGCGACCACAACAATGCTGATTTCTGCACGTTGCTGGTGTGTATCGTCTGTCCTTCGGCCCATTGATAACCTGCAGCTTGTGTATTCTCGGCAATTGTCGCATTCACAACAGGAATATCTGCCCGTAAGCCAACCGTAACATTGACCCTTGGATTTAGCTCATATTTATCTTGAACATAGAAGCCAAGTTGAAAGGGATCTATTTTCACCAATGGGAAAGAACCGTCAGGCGCAGTTGAGTAACCTAAAGTGTAACTCCTGATGGTTCCTGGTGTGCCAGCCGCGCTGGTGTAAAAGTCTTTAAGTGAGTTGAAAGTGTAGAGACCGTAGTAGTTTGGATCAAACCCATTTTCAAAATGATAGAATTCGTTATAGGTACCTATAGTGATGGTGTGCCTATCTTTGTAAATATCAAAGTTGTCAGATACCTGGAATACATTCGTATTTAGAATGTTATTGGCTGAGAAAGGCTCATATCCAAAAGAGGTAAGGGGCTGACCTGATCCATTTGCAATGTCCACAAGAGGGAATACTCCGCTGGAAGTTGGAGTCTCTCTAAAATCACGGAACGCAGTGTAGCCAATTTGAAACTTGTTCGAAAACTTTGTTCCAAACGTGGAGTTGAGTTCAGCTATTACGGAGTTCAGATTGTTATTGATTCGGTAGTAAGCGCCTAAGAATGGGAGAGGATACTGACCAGGGGTCCTTCCTGTGCGGCTATCAAATGGATTACCGCTACTGCTCGGGGTCACGTCACGATATGACTTCAAATAGTTATACTTTATGGTGAACTTGTGATTGCTGCTTATGTTCCAATCCAATTTAAACGTTGCCTTGTCGCTATTTTGAAGCAGGTCATAACCTTGATAGGGACCGGGATTATAGCCATAGTTGGATACTAAGAAACTGGAAATAGAGTCAAGCGTTGTTGCACGCGCCTGCGAAACTGTTCCTCCGGCTACATAAGGATTGGAAGCTGTAGCTGCTGTGAAGGTTGTACCGGGAACGGTCTGGCGCTCTCTCTCATAGTTGGCAAAAACAAATAATTTGTTTTTAATAATTGGCGCCCCCAAACGGAAGCCCATGTTGTTAAATGTGAAATTGCTATATGGGTTTGAGACGTCCCCGATCTTACTTCCAACAAAATTCTGATTCTTAGTGAAATAGTACACGGAACCTTCCACATTGTTTGTACCGCTTCGCGTCACTACGTTTACACCAGCACCAGTGAAGCTTCCTTGGGTTACATCATATGGAGCGATCGAGGTTGTAATCTGATCAACTGCATCCAAGCTAATTGGCTGTGCGTTGGTTTGGCCACCTACTGTCCCTGATAATCCAAAAGCATTGTTGAACAAAGCACCATCAACGGTAATATTATTATACCCGTCACTTCTTCCAGCAAAACCATTACCATTTGCCTGAGGTGTCATCCGCACATAATCATTAAAACTTCTTGTAATAGTTGGAAGACGGGTGATCACCTGATTGGAGATGTTGGTTGCTGCACCGGTACGCTCCGAATTCATTACGGGGTCTTTTGCGGCCGTTACCGAAACTTCGGATAGCTGGGTGCCACTTTCGGCCAGTGTGAAATCAACGTTTGTAGTGTTTCCAAGTTCTACCTGCAAATTGTCCTTTTCCTGATTCTCGTATCCCACAAAGGACACAGTGATTTTGTAAGGACCGCCTACACGCACGTTGGCAAGTGTAAAACGTCCGTCAGCTCGAGTTGCTGATCCGTACTGCGAACCAGTAGGCGTGTGCACCGCTATTACGTTTGCTCCGGGCAGTGGCCCACCTTTGCTATCCTTCACAAAACCGCTGAACGATCCTGTGGTCACACCCTGCGCCCATGCGCCAAAGCACATCAGCAACGCAGCAAATGTTGTTAGTAAATGTTTCCTCATAGATTTTTGGTTGTTTTAGCCATTAAAATTAAGCAGGCAAAAATATCCTTTTTGTAAGTCAAAATTCATGTAAGAATTTTAAATGTTAAGAACAATTAAATAACATTTTAATAACCCGTCAAAACAATCGTTTTCGCCCAAAAGAAAAAGCGAAACAATCTTTTTTTGTGATTAAAGAACGCAGTTATTTTAAAGTGCAAACCCTAAATTTTAAAAAATCTTCTGTAAAAACGTGTAAGGTTTTAGCAAAATCAAATTCATTGGTTTACTTGACTAAACCAATGATCTAAATGTCTGTGGATGCTAGTTAAACCGAAATTACTTTTTAGTTTCTACCGTCAGGAAAATAACACCGCGTGCAGGAACTGAAATTTTAAATGACTGCGAAGAGATGGCTATTGAGTACGGTTTGATTGCATAATAACTAAGCGGGCCGCCAACTGAAGCCGTAGGATATACATTGTTAATAGAAACAGTTGAGGAGAATTCTCCATTGTCTGTGCCCGGCACAAGCTTGTAGTAATAAATTTTTTTGCCGGCTTTGAAATGATTGATATTGACTTGCGCGACTTTAGCTGATGTACCACGATTCACAATGACAACACTTGCTTCACCTGAGGTAAATGTAGATGAGTAAGCAGTCAGATCAGAAGAAGATGGTGAAACTGTTGTAGTGGTTAGTCGATCACCCAAATACTTTTGCATAAAATGGAGATAGTAAAATGCCGGGCGAGGATTCCAATCTGGTTCATTTGAGTTTGCACTACCAGCGGAGTTGTTGAAGAGTCCATGATCATTGCCCCCGCCATCACTAACACCGTTTGTAACATTGATCCACGCATTTGCCAAATCCCAACGAGCGGCTTGCCCGAACCCATTGCTTAACATTTCGCCTAAACACAGCACTGCATGCATACCGGCTACGGCAGAAACTTTTTGTTTGCTTCCTTCCGATTCAATGTTCCATTCGGTCATGGCAATGGGTTTCATCTGCACACTGTTACTCGAAGTGTTTGATTTCAAGTATGTGCTTATCGCTTTTGTTTCCGTCAGTGAAGAATTCAAGACCACAGTAGCCGATGAGTTTTGATGCCACGGTGCATAATAATTGTGCACGATAAAAAAATCAGCATAGTCGCCCATCGCTTTGAACATGTCGCTGTTCCAGGTGGAACTTGTGAGTCCTGAGTTAGCTTCCGGATTGCCAATCACCTGTGCACCAATTTTAATTGTTACACCTACATCTTGTGCTGCCTTGCGCATGGAGTCAGCAAAGACTTTGAAATGTTGTCCGTACAATGTTCCTGTGATAATTTGTGGTTGTCCATCCTGATTATCGGCAAGATTGATTTGATAACCTGCTTCCCAACTACCGGCACTTTCATTTCCAATCTCCCAAAACTTTGAACGGCCCTTGTCGTAGCGCACCCAATCGGCAGCCAGGTGCGCAGCAGTTTGTACGGGAGTTGGTCCTGTGCCATAGCGTGCATATCCATAATTGACGGTGATCATTCCCGTGCTATTGGTTTGCTGCAACACCTTGTAATAGTTGCTCAGCGCAATCGTCCAACTTTCAGAAGTGGGTTGGGTACCATACCAGTAGCTTGATGCTTCCATAGTTTGAGCGGTACCACTGTTGTAAATAGTTGTTGCTGCATCCGCGGGCGGAGAATTGACAGGAGCATTCCAAAAATAAACATCACTGATGCTTCCACCGGGAAACCGAATCACATTTGGATTTAGATCAGTAAGATATTGCATGAGTGAAGTTTGATCCGCAATCTGTCCCATCCATTGATTCGCATTATTGCCAAATAAATACTTCGGCACTTTGGTGATCACTTTATTCAAATCAACATTGATTGTATCAGTGGGTGTGCTCGTAGTTGCGGTTGCATCCATGCTGGCCGGTGCAACAAATGTTTTAGGTTGCCAGTCATCCAAAAAGAAACCGATCGATGCAGGAACAGAAGGATCAACCGGATTATACAAAGTATCAAGCCCGGATGTGTTGGATTGAGTAGGTGCAACTGGAGCCGGATCATTTTTTGTTTGGCAAGAAGCAGCCATAAAAATTATTGACAACTGTACCAACAAAATAGCTACAAATCGATTTCTCATTTACCAGGATTTTAATTTTTTTAAAGACTTCCTTTCACCGCTGCTCTCACTTGTCAATGCACAATCACTTTTCGGCAAGAGACTTCTTTATCAAGGCTGAGCTTGAGAATGTAAACACCTTTTGAAAGACCATTCAAATCCAATTCCTTTTTGAAGGGCGGAATAGAAATCTCTCCGCTAAAAACATTGTTTACAATCTTTCCGGTAACATCAAGAAGACTCAGGGCTGCGTAGCCCGTTTTGTTGATCTCGACAGTTGCTTTTGAACCAGCAGCCACCGGGTTCGGAAAAACATTGAAGAAGGCTGGATCTTGTTTCTCCACCGCTGTTACCGTTCCACCTTTCTCGCCTTTCAGTTGCAACATCGTGATTGACATAGGCGATAAAGAAATACTAATCACATTTGAAGTCTGATTAATTGTTGCTTTCGCCAAAGCATTTGATGAGTGGGAAGTAAAGGTTTCAGATGACGGAAGATTGGAAAGTTTTCTTACCTGAAAAGACTCTTGCGCCAAAGCAAAACCATTGAAATTGAGTGTCACCGATTTTGATGCGCTACCCGATCTGTTCACCAGCATAACGGTAAGAGAGTCACCAGCCGCAGTGATACTTGGATACGCAGATACATTTGTTTCATCGGAAGAAGTTGCCTGTACAAAATTATCTTTACTATAACGGCTGAATAAATGAAGCACTTCCCACATTCCCACTTGCCAGGTCCATGGAGAAAAAATTTCCATTTCCGGATGTTTCATGAATTCTCCCAGCGTGCTTGCATACCAGATCGCAGAGGTATTGGCGTTGATGTTTGAAATACCTGCTTCGGTGATGCCGAAAGTAACGCCATGATTCGCACCGATGTATTGCGTGAGCCAGGTTTTGCAGCGCTCGAAAATGTATTCTTTCGTCTGGCTATTATCCCACGAGCCATTTACGTTCTTCACACCATTTGCTTCCGGGAAAACATAGGCATTGTCAAAGAATACACGATGGTACTGCACGACATCCGAAGAATTGGTGCTGCCCGGATAAAAATGCAAGTCGAGAACATCCAACAGGCGCACGCCACTTGCTGCCTGCTCTTCACCAATTCGCTTGATGAAATATTCTAGCCACGGATAATTTTTTCCACCAGAACTAATTCCCCCTGACCAATTATACCACTGCCACTCATTGGCAGTAACAGGTCCCACCAATTTGATGTCAGGATATTTTGCTCGTGCTTTTTTTGCAACGGCAAAATAACGTTGCATAAAATCTTCTGCGGAAAGCTGAGTAGGCATTACGTCATCGTGCGTACCGTTCCATATCTCCGGCTCGTTGTCCATGTTCCAGTATTTCAACCTTGTCTTATCAAGTGCCAGCGTGTTGAACCAATTGTCAAGAATCAGAACTGTTGAATCGGCTGTCCAGTCTTCGAGATAAAGATTTGGATTTCCTTCAACAAGGGCCTTCGTTCCGCCCGAAGTATTGGGTTGGCCACCACCGGCAAGATTTTGGCTCACACCCGTCCACCACTGTGAGCTATTGTAACCCCAATCATTAAAATTGGCGGTAGTTGTCATGGCTGCTTTACCAATCAATTGGAAAGTCCACATGCCTTGGGCAGATGGAATATTTTGTTGCAGCGATTGCGCGGCTGCGCTCCAATCATGCGCATACACATTGTTGTACCAATCCGGGTGACTGGAAATTTTCCTTCGCCAATTGTATTTTGTGCTGTTGTTGCCACCGCCTTCGCGGAAAAAATTTACGCCCGCATCTTTCAGTCTTGTCCAATCTGGCGTGAAATTACTTCCAGGATTTCCTTCGAGTGAATTGTTTCTTCCGTAGAGATACGGTGAAATAGTATGAGTGTCTTTTGTGAGATCAATGGCGATTGTGACTTGTGCACTGGTTTCTTCCGGCATCAAACATAAAAGAGTTAAAAGAAAAATATTGATTGTAAAATTTGCCAACCTCGCGACATACTCACTCTGCTTCATAAATAAAATGCTCTAAGTAACTTTGAAAAAGTGCCTGCTCAATTTCGCAGGCACCCATAAATGAATCTCTATTAACCCTTATTTTTATTCTACCCAAACATCATCAATATGTACAATCGCTTGTACATTAGAGTTTGCCAGAAGCTGTATTCCAATCCGGTTCATTGACGTAAGATCACCGCTTAAAGGCATCACATACTCATGCCAGTTGCCATCAAATAGTGTTGCCGCTTGCCCCCAATAACCTTGCGCATTCCATCCCCATTCGGCTTGATGGAATATTTGCGCTCCATTCATTACAGATGCATCTACTTCAACTCTCACCCAAATATGGAGCTTGGTTTTTCCAGTCCAATCCACTGCTCCGATATCATATTGGAAATTTGTACCGGCAGTAGTAATTGTAACGTTTGTTGTTGTTAACTCACCATTGCATGTGTGTCCCGCGAGGTTATCGTAAGATCCCAAATTCCAGACAGCCTGGCTTGGGTCAGCAAAGTCAAACAACAGGGTACCCGGGAAACTAGTTGAGCAACCACCAAAACCAAGTTGCTGAGGAACGGCATACCCGTTAGCTAGAGTGAAAATCAAAGTACCGGCAGAAGTGCTTGTGGATGGCACTCCGACCTTTATGGAAGTAGCGGATTGACTGGTAAATGCTGAGGAACTAACAACTGTCTTGTCAGGGAAAGTGATGCTTGCAACCAAATCCAAGTCGGTTCCGGTTATGGTAGTTGGTTGTCCTGCTGTTGTTGACGAATACGCTGTAGCAACCGGAATAGTAATGTTGAAATTGGGCACAATCACGGTATAGTCATGAATGGTCGAAATTGTAAGTGATCCAGGAATTGCGGATGCCGGCAATGCGACTACCAATGAAGTTGCATCCTGGCTCACAAATGAAGTAGATTCAATTTTGGTCCCTCCTGGAAATGCAATGTTCTTAACCAAGTCCAGGTCAGTGCCACTAAGAGTTACATTTTCTACACCTGCTCTTCCGGTTGTCATCGCAGTTACGACTGGTTCAAGAATAGTGATTGATGACGTGACTACCTTTAAACCCGATGGTACCAGCAATGTGAGCGCCCCCGTTACTGCGGTATTTGGCACGGTGACTACAATCTGAGTTGTTGATTGTGTAACGAAAGCCGGAGACAAAACTTTTCCACTGCCAGAGAAATCGATCTCGGTAACTAAATCGAGATCGGTACCCGTTATGGTAAGATTCTTCGTTTGTTCCACGCCTGCAGCCGGAGAAAAACTGGCTGCAACAGGTAAAGTCACATTTAGAATAAGCGTGTTTTTGGATTCGTCCTGATCCACTACCTGTGGCGTTTTAGCCAGGTCTGTTAAAGTGATTGGACCGGTTTGCGCTGCCATCGGCACTTGCACTACCAACTGGGTGAGTGATTGACTAACAAAATCCGTTACCAACTGGCCTTGTGAAAAGGTGACCTGCTTAACATAGTTAAGAAAACTTCCTGTAATTGTAATGTTCGTCCCCGGCTTTGCCGTTGTCGGTGTGAAAGATGTAACTGCCATTTCATACGCTGCTCCAAAAGCAGTTTTGGAAGTAATGTCACCCTTCGCTGTCTTCAGCGTCACGTATCCCAGCATGGATTCTTCAGGAACGGCAATTTCAATCAACGATGCAGTATGTGTGGTGAACGCATTTGATGGAATATCTATGCCCACAGGCATAACGATGTCAGTGACTTGGTCGAGTCCAACCCCAATAAATTTGATGGTCTCACCATGCTTTGCCGTGGTAGGACCAAAACTCATCAAGACAGGTTTGACATCATTATCATCTTTTTTACACGAGTTAAACATCGTTAGTGCGAGCACTGAGACGAGTAACGCATTTCTTATTTTATAGCTTGACATATCATTCAGCTTTAAGTGTGCTTAATTATTTGTTAGGAACTACGCGTATATTATCCATTGCATAATTGTACGTGGCTGCGTTAGGTCCATGCCAATACAAGAAAATGCCATAACCGTTGCTACTGTAAGGAAAATGCTGGTTAGCTGAATAAACATCAGCCCAGGGAATAGTCACCGTTTTCCATACGCCATTCAAACTCGATGATTCATAAGCTGGGGCTTGCCATACATAATAAATCGTCTGTCTTGCATTATCAAAACTACCTGGAGGATCACCTTCATTGCCTATGTACACTCTCAGATATCCGCCATCCACCGGAGCTTGGGTATTGATTTCAAATTTCAGACTAAAACTGGTTGGATCAAGAAAGGCCTCCTCCGGAATATTTTTTGTTTCGGCAGAAACATCACCCACCCCATCCACACCTACACCACCATATATTTCAAGAAATGGCCAAGCCCCTAAATTTCCCTTGTTCACACGACAGAACTTGCCATTGATGCTGGCAATTTGAGGATCAGAAGAAATGAGGTAGCCCGTTTCTTTCCCTTTCCACACGTAGGCGTTATTTGTAAATGGTAAATCAAAACTAACAATGATGTTGCGATTGTCTTGCATCCAAAAATTAGAAGTTCTTGCTCCAAACGTGCTCGTGATGGTAATGGGTCCAGGTTGTACACCGGACGGCATTTTCACGTAAAGTGTTTTGTAGTCTGCCGAGGTGGAAAGTGAATCGGTATCGGTGCTTGTCACTTTTACGCCATTGGCAAATGAAACTACCAGCGGAGTATAAAAATAATCTCCATAAACTATCAAGGAGTCCCCCGTGTTCACATACTCGCACCTTACATGGTCAATCGAAGGTTTGGCAATATTTACCGTGAAGTCATAAAGCAATGACTCACCATTTCCAAAAACAAGCTTCATTTCATTGTTGATCACTGCCGGAAGCGTGGAAGGTATCCGTACAATAATGGAAGTATTTGTTACAAACGTGGATGGCAGTAAAGCTTGCTGATCATTAAACCATACTTCGCGTGTAGATTGCAGGTTTTCACCAATGATCGCGATCATTTGACCTTGCCCCCCAGATGCCACCAGGGAATCGGATGATGCCGGGTTGGTAACTCTTACGTAACTAATGGATGGCTTCCCGGTTTCATCTTTTGAGCAACGTTGCAGCATAACACTCCCAGCGAGCACCATGAGCAAAAAGGATAGATATTTATTTCTTGATTTCATATTCCAATTCTTTTATTTATCAATGGAATTCATACTCTACGGGTGGTAAACTCAGGCTTGGTGCCTGGGCAAGCTCATCTTGCGGAATAGGCACATAAAAATTGGCTGAATTCACTGTCGCTTTGTCTATGCTACCAGGAAGGGTAAACCATGCGGTCTTAAAGAACATCCATCCAGTGGGATTAGGCCACGGGGTTGGTGCTGCCAGATACAAGCCACGATCCTGGGCTTCCAGGATATCATACACGTGCTGCGCATCGTAGTATTGACGTCTTACCAGATCATACCAGGCCATTCCTTCCATGGCAAACTCTTTTACACGCTCGTGAAAAACATAGTCCCAGGCATGAGAAGTGGTGAGTGAGTCAACAGGAACAGGAGCAAGACCTGCACGGGTATGCACCGCATTAAAATAGGTTAGTGCCTTGGAATCACCAGCAGCGGTATTACTTAATACCGATGCTTCAGCATAAATCAAATACATTTCGGCAAGGCGCAGCATGTAAACATCGTTGGGATAATCTTGCTGAGCACTTGGAGTGACATTTCCAACCACATATTTTTTAATGTAGGCTATGTTCGAAATGTTGCTATGAAGTGGCTTGCCCGAAGAACTTGGCGGATTATACTGGATCACTTTGTTAGCGTCAATAAAAGTGGTTGAATTACCATTGATGGGCAGTTCAGAATACTTAAAGCCTGGCAGCATAAATGAAGCGTGCAAACGTTGATCGAGCGTAAAACCAGGTGCTTTGGTAGAATCATTGTGATTGGTTGGATCCACCGTGTATTTATTGAATAGTCCTTCATACAAACTTAGTGTCCATAATGTAGCACCCCAGGCACCGCCCCAACCATCTCCTGCTGCGGACAGGCTTGGGTCAGGAGAAATCTGTGAGACCATTGTGTTGGCGTACTGGTAAGCGTTATTGCCCGAAGTGTAAACCCACTCCAATTCGAACAACGACTCGTCATTGTTGTCGTAAGGGTAGAGGAAAAGATCAGCATAGCTTGTCAGTAGTTTTCTGCCGCTCATAGTAATTACTCTGTCCGAGTAATATTTTGCTGAGTCAAGGTAATTTTGACTCAATGAGCCTTGCGCAGTTGGATCTGAGAAATTCAAACCTGCAATGTTCAAATAAGTTCTGGCAAGCATCGCCTCACCTGCCCAACGAGTAAGGCGTCCCGCCTGACCTGATGCAGGTAGTGCCATTAAATTCTTGGCTGCATACTGGTAATCTTTAATAATAAATTTCCATATCGATGAGACCGTATTACATCGTAAAGCTGGACTACTTAAATACTTTTCGTTGTCGTCAATGATGGGTACCGGCCCATAGTTCATTACCAGGTAAGCGAGGGCGGTTGCTCTCATGAAGCGACACTCTGCGAGTGCATGGTTTCTAACTGCTGAACTCACACCAGAACCGGCATACGCATTAATATTGTCAATCACAGTATTGGCTTGACCTATCACTTCGTAAAATGCTTGATAAGCACTTTTATTTCCATTAGATGTTCCGGTAACTTGAAACTTGGTGAAATCACCATAGTCATCATAGTTATTATTGGGAGCACCCACCACACCTGCCTTGGCATCTCCCATTTTCCAGTTTGCCTTATCGCAATAATCTTTCCACGCCATGGAATACAAAGCGGCTGTTCCCTGAAGTACTTGGTCATCCGTTTGATAAAAATTTGCATTCACGATGGAAGACTGCGGGGGTTGGTTCAAAAAATCTTGAGAGCAAGCCAATAAGGTTGCTACAACAATAGTTATCAGGATAGTATTCTTAGTTCTCATTTTTGATTGCTTTAAGAATTAGAAATCAACACTAATACTGAATGAATAAACACGTGTGAGTGGATAACGTCCATAATCCACACCAATCACCGAGCTGCTGATCACATCTCCGGCATAAGATGGACCTACATACGATCCCACTTCAGGATCGTAGCCTTTATAGTTAGTTATCGTTGCAAGGTTTTGAGCGCTTACCGCAAACCTTACAGCTTGAACTATTTTTTGCTTGCTAATTATTGTGGCCGGAAGGCTGTAGCTCAACGTTACGTTTTTCAATCGCGCATACGATCCGTCTTCTACATAAGCACTTGTATATCGACTAAAATTACCATTGATACTTGGATCATTATTTATCCTTGGAACAACGGTATTCGGATTTGTTACTACCGGGTTGCCTTCTGTATCTGTACCTATGCGAGCAAAGTCAAGGGTTGATGCAAACATGTTACGTCCGAGGTTAACATTATACGGGGTGGTAGCTTCATCGCGCGTGAGATTGTAAATCTGGTTGCCATAGCTGAATGTGATCAGTACACTCAGCTCAAATCCTTTGTAGGAAAAGTTGTTGGTAAACCCGCCAAACCAGGAAGGCCAGGGATTTCCAATGCTTGTTTTGTCCATTGCGTCAATTCTTCCATCCCCGTTTACATCCTTGAATTTGGCATCACCCACATAAAGACCATTCACTCCGATTGCAATTGGTGAACCATCGTTGTTCACTGGTTTGGGACTGTTGTTTAAATCATCGAGATTTCTAAACACCCCTTGCTGAACATTACCAAAAAATTGCCACGGAGCCTGGCCTGCCACTGTCTGTTCAAAAAAGGCATTGTTTCCTCCCTTAGGTTGACCGAGTGTTCTGAATATCTGACCGGATTGTGTGGCCAAAGCTGTGACAACCGGTTTAAATGACGACACGTTTAGATTCGTTTTCCACCTAAGTGCACCTGAGCTAATGATATCCGCATTGATAGAAACACTCCAACCCTTGTTTTGAAGGGAACCAATATTGACTACGGGAGCACCAATAGATGAAGCACCTGTCGTTCCCATGTACCACGGTAATGTGCTTTGCAAAATAAGGTTGTCGGTGTTTTTAATGTAGTAGTCTGCATCTAATTGAATTCGCCCGCTCAAAAGTCCGATCGTTAATCCAAAATTATTTGTAGTTGTGCGTTCCCATTTATAGTTAGGATTTGGGTAGATGGCAGGTGAATAGCTTGCTCCCCATTCAGATGGTCCCGTATTAAATGTTCCATAAATGGCTCCTCCGTTGCCCTGATTACCCGTTACACCAGTTTCAAAACGCAAACGTAAATCACTGATCTGTGGGACCTGGAAAAACTTCTCATTCGAAATCCGATATGCCGCAGAGACAGATGGGAAAAAGCCCCATTTGTTCACAGGTCCAAAGTTGGAAGAACCATCTGCGCGATAGGCCGCTGTTATGATGTAGCGATTGTCATAATTGTAGTTAATACGACCCAAGTAAGACTCCATCGCCCAAGTGCCCTGTCCACCGCTGTTGGATGCAGTAGTTTGATCACCCGCATTCAAATCCAAAACATTATTGGAAGGAAAATTAAGCCTCGATGCCGACAGGTTTTTGTAGTACGATGACTGTGCTTCATGCAGTACCATGGCATTGATGTGATGCTTGCCAAAACCATTATCATAAGTTATCATCTGATTCCACAACCAATAGGTATTGAAATTGGTTGAATTGGTCAACTTCGATTGAGATTGCGGGTTCTGAGCATAGTCACCAAAATAAAATGAAGGTCTGAATTGTGTTGCATTACTAAAGCCAATGTTGGTATTAAAATTTGATCGAAGTTCGAGTCCTTTGATAATTTTTACACCAACACTCACACCTCCCAGTAATGTCCTTGTTGTGTTATTATTGGTCATAATGTTTGCTATTCCCACAGGGTTAGGCGGAGAAAATTTTTGAGTACTGCTAACTGCGGTGTTTCCCGCCCCATAGGTGCCATCCATATTTCTTACTGGGATGTCAGGTGCCAACTGAATGGCATTTAAAATAAGATTGTTCCACAGGTTACTGGCATCGATACCCATTGTTCCCAGTTTTTGATCTGTTTGAGATGCCATGACATTCGTGCTTAGCGACAACCACTTTCGTGGCTTGTTGTCAAAGTTTAAGCGAACTGACGAGCGATTAAAATCGGAGTTCAATCCCACACCACCCTGCGTCATTCTTTCACCAGACAGATAAAAAGAATTCTTTTCACTACCTCCGCTAAAACTTATCTGGTGTTTCTGAATGGTTGCCTGTTGGAATAATTCTTTCTGCCAATTTGTTCCCGGACCTAACAGAGAAGGATCCTTAAAATCTTCGCGCGCACCAGCTGCATTATTTGTCGCTATATAATATTGATTGGACATTGTTGCATATTGCTGCAGATTCATCAGGTCTAAATTCTTTGGTGTGTCCTGAAGGCCAACCGTATAACTGTAATTGATTTTCATATCGCCAGATTTGCCACGCTTGGTTGTAATCAACACTACACCATTTGTAGCTCTCGAACCGTAGATGGCTGTTGCATTAGGGCCTTGAAGTATCTCAAGGCTTTCGATGTCAGCCGGGTTAAGATTTGACATCGGGTTTGTACCCGTTGTAGAAGTTCCTCCCTGGATTTGAACTCCATCAATCACATAGAGAGGTTCGTTCGTACCATTAAGAGAGTTCACACCACGAATATTCACGGACACTCCACCACCTGGCGAGCCTGTGTTTTGCGTTACATAAACACCTGCCGCTCTTCCTTGAATTGCCTGATCAAGTGTGGTATTGATGGTGCGGCTAATATCCTTTGAAGATACAGTAGTCATCGCGCTGGTCACATCGGCTTTTCTCATTTCTCCGTATCCAACTACCACCACTTCAGAAAGTGTTGTTGCATCCTGCTCCATGGTCACGTCAATAACCGATTTTCCGGCTACTTCTATCTCCTGCGATTTGTAGCCAACGAAGGAGTAAACCAAAGTCGCATTATCGCTAACTGAAATTCGGTATGCACCTTCTGCGTCACTGATCGTTCCATTCGTTGTCCCTTTCTCCAAAATATTTGCCCCCGGAATGGACTGTCCTGTTTCATCTTTGATTTTGCCTGTAATAACCATTGCTACATTTACTTGCGCTGTGTATTCCTGAGTCACAGTCTCTTCCTTTTTTGCACTGGTTTGAAGGTCAACAGGAACATCCGTTGAAAACAATTCTTCCTGGGCCATCTTCCTCGGAGAAATAACGAAGCCACCTTTTTTGGTCTTTTTAAATTGGAGATTGGTGGATTTCAAAATCTCTTCCAGGTTTTGCTCAATGTTCCTGTCCCAGCGGATTACATCGGCAGGAACACTGTAGTCCACATAGCGATCGAAGAAAAGAATGTCCACGTTATAGTGGTCTTTCAATTCATTCAACACATCCTTCAACTTTTTTTCTTTGACTTCTCTTTTTTCAGAGAGGTCTTGATTTAATGATTCCGCTTTTGCCGTAATGACCTGGGCAAAATTTTCCATTGAGAAAAGGAAGACGAGCGGAACAATTAAACTAGAGCGTATAGTTGTCTTCATGCTTACTGGTTTATTGTTTTGGTTGATTTGGTTTATTATTGATTTATCGAGTGGATGATGATGCGATTGTTCTTTTCTTCATAGACCATTCCCGAAGTTTCAGCCAGCGCTTCGAGCAAGTCCTGTGCATTGGAAGCTTTGAATGAGCCTGACACGGCCCACGTTGAAATTTCAGGATCCTCGATCTCAATGTCGATGTTGAAATCTTTCTTCAACACGGCACACACATCGATGAGCGAGGTATGCTCAAACACATAGCGATTGTCTTTTGCTTCAGTGAACTTTTCAGGATGCTCCGTTTTTTCAAGAACTGCTTTCCCTTCTTTTGAATTGATCGTCACCAATTCGCCCGGCTTCATGATCAGCTCTTTCTTCTTCGTGTTCTCCTTATAGTTCAACTGAATTTTTCCTTTCGCCAGCGCCACTTTGAATTTGTGCGAGCGCGAATACACCGTGAACTCAGTGCCTAACACCACGATGTCAGCTCCATCGGCCGTCTTTACAATGAACTTCTGCTTGTTGGGAAGATGTGTTACAGAAAAATTTGCTTCACCTTTCAGCGATACTTCCCGTGTTTTATCACCAAATCCAAACCGCGGAACAGTCAAGGAAGAATTTGAATTCAGTATCACGCGCGTGCCATCGCTCAATGATATTGACTTTGTCTGGCCGTTGGTGGTGGAGAGTGTTTGATACAATAACTCCTCCTTGCTAAGGTAGCCCGCTAATGCTAAAACCATTAACACTACTGCAGCCGCTACAATCCTGTACGTTGCTTTTCGTGATGACCCTTTTGATAAACTGATTTCGGGAGCAGAGTGAACTATCTCTTCCTGACGCCTTTGATGCCGCCTCAGGGCGGACTCAATATCGCTGTGGTATTGTAAGTTCTGTGTTTCCCACTGCGAGAGGCATTCGTAAAACAGTTCGCGGTTCTCTTCTTTTTTTGCCCACTCATCAATCCTCCTCTTTTGTATCGTTGTCAACTCATTGGCGAAGTAACTATAAAGCATCTCTTTGGTGATCTCTTCTGACATCGTTGTGTGTTTATTTAAATCGTGTTCTCTATGGTTGCCGATTGGTATTTAAAAAATCTGCTGCGATAAAATGAATAGCGAAAGCAACCAGTGTTCTTTCAGCGCTGCATGCACTTGCGAGATGGCTTTGTAAATGTGCGCTTCGATGGTGCGTTGTGAGAGGTTCAGCTCCTCCGCAATCTCTTTGCTCTTTTTGCCTTCGTAGCGATGCATCACATACACTTGCTTTCTCTTCAATGGCATACCATTGATGGTGTTTTCAATCAGGTGATGCAACTCTTCAAATTGAGTGATGGAATCCGGTTGCTCGAATTGCTTTACTGATACGGTCATTGCCTTATCAATCTCAGTGCTGCCGTGGCGCATCTCTTCGCGCACATAATCATATGCCCGGTTTCTTACGGAAGTAAAAAGATAAGCACGGTACGAAGTAGAGATGGAGCTGAATAACTGCTTGGTATGAAACTCGAACAAGATGTCGGAAACCAAATCTTCTGCGACTGCTTTCGAACCGACATAGCGAACAGCATGGCTGCAGAGCACTTGATAATAATGCCGATAGAGCATTTCAATGCCCGACTGAGGATCGGCCTCAAAGGTCTTCCGGATCAAAGCTTCTACTTCGATTACCTTGCCGGGCGAATCTTCCTTTTTGAAGTCGCTGCTAAAGGGGTTTAGGTTTCCCATTAAAATCAGGGTTTAGGACTCAATATTACCCATCGCAAATGAATCCGGTAAAAGATTTCCGCAATCGGTTTCAATAAAGACGAATTCAGTTGCGCGACTACGTAGTGGGATTTGAAGATTTTTTTAAGAACATGAGAAGAATGTGTTAAATCTCTTCAGAAACGAGTTCAGGGCTTGGGTGTTAGGCATTGGGTGTCAGGTGCCTTCCTTGCATCATTTGTGTAGAAAGAGAGAAGAAACCCTGAAACTGGCCTGTTGGTGGCAAAAAACAGGGTCTGATGGCCACCTACGAGCCAGCTTCTCGCTAGCTACACGCCACCTTCGCTGGTGGCAATTGGTAGGCAAATTACTTCTTGCCTTGTAAGTAGCTTTGTAAGATAAGAGTGGCGCTGATCTTATCTACATTTCCCTTCACTTGCCGGTCTTTCTTCTTCATGCCACCGCTGATCATGGCGTCCAGTGCGAGCGAAGAAGTGAATCGCTCGTCCACTTCTGAAATTCTCTTCTCAGGAAAATTCTTTTTGAATTCATCGATAAACTTGCGCACCGCAGCGGCATTTTCTGAATCCTGGTTATTCAATTTTTTGGGCATACCAATAATTACTTCACTTACTTCTTCTTTTTGAAAATAAGCTTTCAGGAATTTGATTAATGAAGTGGTCTCAACCGTATCAAGTGCGGTGGCAATTATTTGCAGGGGATCGGTAACAGCAAGGCCGGTCCGCTTTGCGCCATAGTCAATCGCTAAAATCCTGGGCATTGGTTAATTCAATTTCGCCTTCTCAAAAAAAGCGGACTTCACTTTGCTTTCAAGCAAGAGTGCTTTGGGAAAAAGGATTTCGTTTTCGATGCGGGCGTGTGTTTGCAAATCTTTTTCAAATCGCTTTAGTTCTTCGAAAATTACCTTGATGTGCAACGGTGCATTGGCAGCGAGGAAATAGTTTTTGGCAATTTTTCGAATCCCTTCCATCTCATCATCGTGCGACTCATGCTCAAGGGCAAATCTTTGAAGGGAAATTTTTTCGAAAGAATAATACAGCAGCGAGGGGTTGAACACTCCTTTGGAGGCCCGTTCAAGGGAACTGATATATTTGAAGAGTGAATCCTCTTCTTGGTAAATATGATGGATGAAATCTTCCATGAAGAGCGGGAACAGTACTTTCAAATCTTTTTCCACTTGAAAATAATCGGCATGATCAGCTTTAAAATGTTGCACCAGTTTATGGATGTACGGCAACTTATGTTTCAAAAAAAGATGATGCGAATGTCTCAGGTATTCGAGGATCAAATCCAAAGGAAATGAATACAATGGCAAATCAATTTCCTGAAAATTTTTATCGGGAAACTTCAAATTCCGAACCACCATTTCTAATTCAATTCCTTTTAAGCGACAAACTTCGGCAAGGGTAAAAGAGGAGTGCTCATAAAATGGAATTCCAAAATAGTAAAGCACGTGGGCGTGAAGAAAATCCTGCTCCACCAGCTCAGAAATTTTTTTATTCCGTAGTTCCAATTCCATGGGTAGGTAAAGTTAATGGTTAAAAATTAATTGGGAATTGGGGGCCTCCAACTTTTAACTAATACCTAATAACTATCTTTGAGCCATGCGCGAAGACTATTTAAAGGCAGATAGGGAAAACCAGGATGGCAATGAGAAGGAATTTGAAAAGGCGCTTCGACCTCTTTCATTTGATGATTTCACAGGCCAGCAAAAAGTAACTGATAACATCAAGGTTTTTGTACAAGCTGCCAAACAGCGAAGCGAGCCGCTCGATCACGTGCTGCTTCACGGTCCTCCCGGCTTGGGAAAAACAACGCTGTCTTTTATTATTGCTCACGAGCTCGGATCGAATATTAAAATTACCTCCGGCCCGGTGCTTGACAAACCGAGTGATCTTGCTGGATTGCTCACCAATCTTGAGGCTCATGATGTTTTGTTCATCGATGAAATCCATCGTCTCAATCCGATAGTTGAGGAGTATTTGTATTCTGCGATGGAAGATTTTCGCATCGACATCATGCTCGATAGTGGACCAAATGCGAGGACAGTGCAGATTGGTTTGAATCCCTTTACGTTGATTGGAGCGACAACTCGTGCAGGTTTGTTAACATCTCCGCTGCGCGCACGATTTGGAATTAATGCCCGGCTTGAATATTACGATTCACAACTACTTACAAAAATTTTAAAACGATCCGCGGCTTTATTAAATACACCCATTGATAACGATGCAGCATTTGAAATTGCACGAAGAAGCAGAGGCACGCCACGTATTGCAAACAACTTATTGAAACGAACTCGTGACTTCGCACAAATAAAAGGAGACGGAACCATTACCAAAGCAATTGCTCAACTTGCACTGCGGGCGTTGGATGTAGATGAAAACGGATTGGATGATATGGATAATCGGATTCTTTCTGCGATCATCGAAAAGTTTAAAGGCGGCCCGGTTGGTTTGACAACCATAGCCACAGCTGTGGGTGAAGAGGCGGAGACGATTGAAGAAGTCTATGAACCTTTTTTAATTCAGGAAGGATACATCAAACGAACTTCGCGTGGCCGAGAAGCAACTGAAATTGCTTACAAGCATTTGAAAGTTCCTAGGCCGAGAACACAGGGATTGTTTGACTAACTCGGAATTCAAACAAAGAAATTACGTAACTTTAATTATGAGTCGTTCAACCGTTACGTACCGCGAGAATATTGAATTGTTTTCAAAAGTAAATGAGGTTGCTGTTGCCTTCAATAATTCCAATTCAGCAAATCGAAACATGACACCAATTGATTTTCGGGATGGCGATATTCTAAAATTTTTTCGCGACTTGGAGGAACAAGATGTGAAGTATTTATTGGTTGGAGGGTTCGCAATGGCGTTTCATGGTTACATAAGGGCGACACATGATCTTGACTTATGGATCAAAGATGATGTTCAAAACCTTGAAAGAGTAAAAAAGGTTTTGTCAATCAATGGCGTAGCAGGGATCGAGAAAACAAATGACCTTCAATTGGTCGCGGGCTTTACAGAATTTAAAGTAGGCGACTCAGGGTTTGTAGTTGATCCGATGACAAACCTCAAAGCATTCAATGCTTTTGATTTTGATAAATGCTATGAACGAGCTGCACCAGGCGAATTCAACGGTATTCATTTCAAAGTCATTCACATGAATGATTTATTGAAAGAGAAAGAAACAACCAATCTCGACCGAAGGATCAAGCGGATATTCTCTCTTTAAAAGAAAAGGGGAACGATTCGAAAGATTAGATTTTATTGCATCGCCTTTTTGTTGCGAGCAATAATCCAATAACTAATCACAAAACTGATCACACCAAGTACAATCATCAACAACGTTTGCCATGCGTGAAAAATGAAGACGAATGCAACTGCATCTGCTTTTGGCAAATTATAAAGGGTAGTAAGTCCGAGAGGAACAAGCACGTGATACGATCCAGTGCCTCCGGGAAGTGGCGCTGCCATTGCAATAGAGCCGATGGCAAAAAGAGTAATCACGGCACTGAACCCAAGATCTTTTGTTTCGGGGAACGCTTTGAGCACGCAATAGCTCATGATAAAATACAAAACCCAGATACCAACCGAGTAAAAGACAAAAAGTGCTTTGCTTTCCAACTTGAAAACAGAAAGCAACCCGTCTTTGAACCCAAGAAAAACCTTAACGAGCTTCTCATTTTTGCGAAGGAAGAAAACGGCCATCGCCAAAACAACAATGCCAACAATCACCAACCAAACCCAGGCAGGAACCCTCACACTATCTCCAGAAGAAAAATTAAGCGAATCAATAAATCCTTTCAGCTTCTCCCACTCCACAAAAAAAGAAGCAGCGATCAGAAACAACAGGCAAATAACATCCGCCAGTCTTTCTGTGATCACCGTTCCAAAGGAAAGCTCAACGGGCGTTTTTTCCAATTGATAAAGATTATAACACCGCGAAACTTCACCTCCGCGCGGCACAGCCAGGTTTACCATATAACCGGTCATCAGTGATAAGAAACTATTGAACAAGCCTACATTGTGACCAACCGGTTTCAGTAACATCTGCCATCGAAGTGCACGCATGATGTGGCTGGCTACCGCAACGAGGGCCATTAACCACAAATAGAATTTATCTGATTTATTCCATGCATTCAAAAAGAAATCAGTTTTACTTTCTCCTTCTACCTTCAAACCGCGCAGGGATAACCACAAAAGCAAAAGGGTGATGGCAATCATCACCAGGTATTTCAATATCGATTTTACACGGGAAGCCACAACTTATGAGAGACGATTATCAGGAGTCGGGAAAATCAACCATGGCTTGAATGTTTTTGCTTCTTCAAAATCCATGGAAGCATAAGAAATTATAATTACCACATCACCCACTTGTGCTTTGCGGGCAGCAGGGCCATTCAAACAAACCGTGCCTGAATTTCTTTCACCTTTGATTACATAGGTTTCAAGTCGCTCGCCATTGTTGATGTTCACCACTTGCACTTTCTCATTTTCAATCAGATTGGCCGCTTCCATTAGTGCTTCGTCAATTGTAATGCTGCCTACGTAGTGCAATTCCGCCTGCGTAATTTTCACGCGGTGGATTTTTGATTTCATCACATTAATTACCATGCATCAAAATATTATCGATTAACCTCACATCACCTACATATCCTGCGATGAGCAAAACATTTTTATCCGTAACGATTTCCAACGGGTTTAAGTTTTCCTCATCTGTCAACTCCAGGTATTCCAACTTTACACCCACAGCTTCACACTTCGAGTTTATTTGGTCACGCACATCAGAAAGTTTTTCTCCTTTTGTCAAAAGGCTCTTCGACAAAATCAACGATTCATAAAACACGATTGCTTTTTTTCTTTGATCAGCATCCAATCGTTGATTCCTTGATGACATTGCCAGTCCATCCGCTTCGCGCAGAATAGGCATGCATCTCAGTTTCAAATCAAATTTCAATTCATCAACCAATCGCTCAATGATTTTGAATTGCTGAAAATCCTTCTGACCGAAATAGGCAACATGAGGTGAAACGATGTTAAACAATTTCGAAACCACGAGTGCCACTCCACTAAAATGACCCGGACGAAATCTCCCTTCCATGATTTTATCAAGAATGCCAAAATCAAACTGAATGGTAGGAGCAGCTTGATACATCTCTTTGTTCTCTGGCACAAAGACCACATCACAGGAATTACCTTCAAGCAAAGCCAAATCTTTCTCGATGGTTCGCGGGTACTTTTCGAGATCAGAAGGGTTGTTGAACTGGGCAGGATTAACATAAATAGAGCAAGCCGTAATGTCAGTTTCCTCCCTGGCCGCCTTCAAAAGAGAGACATGGCCACTATGCAAAGCCCCCATCGTAGGCACCAACCCAATTCTTTTATTGCCGCGTTTTTGGTTTAAAAATGCCCTTAGCGGCTCAATTTCCTTGAAAACATGCATGCAAGGCCTTGGATAAAAGGGGGCAAATATAGTCGTAATCTTTTATCGTCAGTTGAATACGGGGTTAATTTTCCGTACTTTTGTAGTCCCATTTCTTGACCTAATAAATTTTCAATAAATATGTCAAAAACACGCATCCTTTATGTAGCCAGTGAGATCAATCCCTTTCTGCAGACAACGGAGGTAGCCGACTTCGTTCGGAAGTTACCTCAAGCCATGCAAGAGCGGGGTATGGAGATCCGCATTTTGGTGCCGCGTTTTGGTTTGATCAATGAGCGGAAGAACCGTTTGCACGAAGTGGTCAGACTATCCGGTATTAACATCGCGGTGGGTGATGAGGAGAAACCTTTGATTATCAAAGTGGCTTCCATTCCAAATGCAAAACTCCAAGTTTATTTTATCGACAACGAAGATTATTTCCACCGCAAGTCTATGTTCCATGACAAAGAGAATCGTTTCTTTGAAGACAATGATGAGCGCGCGATTTTCTTCTGCAAAGGTGTAATTGAAACGGTAAAAAAATTAGGCTGGTCGCCTGATATCGTTCATTGCAACGACTGGATCACCAGCTTCATTCCGTTGTATTTGAAAACGACTTACAAGAATGATCCGTTGTTTAAAAATTCGAAGTCAGTATTCACAATTTATGACAACAGTTTCACCCACAAATTCAAAGGCGATTTGATGGGTAAAGTGAGAATGCTCGACATTGAAGACAATATGCTTGGCCATTTGAAGTCTGCCGATTATGAAGGATTCATCAAATTAGGCGCTCAGTGGGCTGATGTGGTGAACGTAGCAGGTGACGGGAAGAAGCTCGAAGGTCTCTTGAAAAAAATCAAGGAGAAGAAAGTGGAATCGATTGAAAACGGTGATAACTACGCTGAATCATTCTACAACCTCTATACCGAGCTGGTAGGTTAATTACCTTTTGAATTTAAAATTGATAAAGTCAGGTGTTTCGCGCCTGATTTTTTTAGTTTTGTGTGTAAAACAACACCCTAAAAAAAACAGCCCTATGTGTGGAATTGTAGCTTACGTTGGCCAACGCCAGGCAAAAGATATAATCATCAAAGGATTAAAGCGATTGGAATATCGCGGATACGACAGCGCGGGCATCGCGTTGCTAAACAATGGTCTGAACGTTTACAAAAAGAAAGGCAAAGTCACCGATCTCGAAAATTTTTTGCAAGGGCAAAATCTCGATAGCCACATTGGTATGGGGCACACGCGCTGGGCCACACACGGTGAACCCAACGATGAAAATGCGCACCCACATTACTCTGCAACAAAAAAACTTGCCATCATTCACAATGGTATCATTGAAAACTACAGTGCATTAAAACAGGACCTACTGCGCAAAGGGCATCGCTTCATGAGCGAAACAGACACCGAAGTTTTTATTCACTTTATCGAGGACATTAAAGAATACGAAAAGTGTTCGTTGGATGAAGCGGTTCGCCTTGCATTAACAAAAGTTGTTGGCGCTTATGCGATTGTCGTAATGTCGTTGGAGGATCCTGAGTTGTTGATCGCAGCGCGAAAAGGAAGTCCCTTGGTGGTTGGCGTGGGACGGGGAGAATTTTTCATGGCCTCGGATGCGACTCCGATTATTGAATATACCAACGAAGTGGTTTATCTCAATGACCAGGAAATCGCGATCGTGAACAAAGGAAAGTTGACGATCAAGAACACTGCTAATCTTCCACTCACACCGTATGTTCAGACTGTTGATCTCGAATTGGAAGCAATTGAAAAAGGTGGTTTCGAACATTTCATGCTCAAAGAAATTTTTGAACAACCAAAGTCAATCAAAGATTGCATGCGCGGCCGTTTGGATTCTGACTCAGGAAGATTGGTGCTTGGTGGCTTACGCGAATATTTGAACAAACTTGTTAATGCTGATCGCATTCTGATTGTTGCTTGTGGGACTTCATGGCATGCTGGTTTGGTTGCTGAATACTTTTTCGAAGAATTTTGCCGCATCCCGGTTGAAGTAGAGTATGCATCTGAATTCCGCTATCGCAATCCAGTTATTCGCGAAGGTGATGTAGTCATTGCAATTTCACAATCGGGTGAGACTGCCGATACCCTGGCCGCGATTGAATTGGCTAAATCAAAAGGTGCGATCATTTTTGGAGTTTGTAATGTAGTCGGTTCATCGATTCCTCGCGCAACACACGCAGGCGCCTACACACACGCAGGCCCTGAGATTGGTGTGGCAAGTACAAAAGCATTCACTGCTCAGCTCACTGTTCTTAATATGATCGCGTTGATTGTGGCTCAGAAAAAAGGGACAATCACTGAGAAAAAATTTCATGAGCTGATGGTAGAAATGGAGAACATTCCTGCCAAGGTAGAGAAGGCACTCAAGCTCAATGAACAAATCCAGGCCATTGCCGATGAATTCAAAGATGCGCGCAATTTTATCTACCTCGGCCGTGGATACAATTTCCCCGTTGCACTCGAAGGCGCGTTGAAGTTGAAAGAGATTTCCTACATCCATGCCGAAGGTTACCCAGCTGCAGAAATGAAACACGGACCCATCGCATTGATCGATGAAGAAATGCCTGTGGTTTTTATTGCAACGAAAGACAGTTCTTATGAAAAAGTAGTTTCCAATATTCAGGAAGTGAAAGCGCGAAAAGGTCGTGTGATTGCGATCGTAACAGAAGGCGACACTCATATACCCAAGATGTCGGAGTTTGTAATTGAAGTGCCATCAACCATGGAAGCATTAATGCCGCTGGTGTCAGTTATTCCGCTACAGCTTCTTTCGTATCACATCGCAGTGATGCGCGGATGCAACGTAGATCAGCCGAGGAATCTTGCGAAAAGTGTAACGGTAGAATAATCAACAGATACGGGGAAGTTGCTCTCCAACGAGGTAGCTCACCACTCTTCGTCCACCTGCAGGACTGGAACAAATTACCTGACCTGGATGGCCATCGGTGACTTCGCCAATGATCTGCGCGTTTTTGGCAAGTGTTTCTTTTTTTAGAATTGAGAGAACATCATTCGCTTTCGCGCGATCGACAATAGCGAGGAAGATGCCTTCGTTGGCAATGTAAAGCGGATCAAGCCCGAGCATTTCACAAGCTCCTGCCACTTGCTCATCGACTGGAAAGGTTTTGTGATTCAATTTAACACCCAAATTGCATTGCTCTGCGATTTCGTTCATCACTGTGGCTACACCACCGCGTGTAGGATCGCGTAGAAAATGAATAGCTTCTCCCTCCGCGTCAAGGATCTTCGTAACAATATGATTTAATGCAGCGGTGTCACTTTCAATGGTCGTTTCAAATTCCAATCCATTTCGTTTAGATAAAATAGCAATACCATGTGTGGCGATGTTTCCGCTAACGATGATCTGATCACCCGGTTTGATGCGACTGAAATGAATGTTTGCATTAGGATGAATTTCTCCAATGCCGCTTGTATTGATAAACAGTTGATCTCCTTTTCCTTTCTCTACAACTTTTGTGTCGCCTGTCACAATCTTCACTCCTGCTTTCTCACTGGCTGCTTTGATAGAAACAAGTATCTCCCAAAAGTCTTCCATGCGCAGTCCTTCTTCAATAATAAAACTCAGTGACAAAAACTTTGGAATTGCTCCGCACATCGCGAGATCATTGATTGATCCGTTCACTGCCAACTCACCAATGTTTCCACCTGGAAAAAAGATGGGAGAGATCACGTAGCTATCGGTGGTGAAGGCGGTTCTTCCACTTAAATTCAACGTTGCCCCATCGTGTTGCTGATCGAGATGCTCGTTCTTCAACAAATCAAACACACCAGATTTAAGTAAGCGATGTGTGAGTAGCCCACCACTTCCATGCCCCATCGTGATGACATCGAAGTCGAGTTTCGGCATCGGGCAACTTAGTTGCACGGAAAGTCTTTGTTCAGATTTATCAATCACTTGCATCACAAATCTATTGCACTTCAACTACATTTTTATTGGCCGAATATTGATAATACGCAGCACAGGCTCCTTCACTGCTCACCATTGGTGCACCCAACGGATGTTCTGGCTTACACTTCGTTCCAAACATCGGGCACTGAACAGGCTTCTTCAATCCTTTCATAATCTCACCGGAAATACACGCTGAATTTTCTTTCGTGGACTGGAAATCAAGATTGAATTTTTTTCGCGCATTGTAATTGCTATAATTTTCTTTCACCTCATAACCGCTCATGGGAATGGTACCGATTCCGCGCCACTTGCGATCTGAAATTTCAAACACTTTGTGAATTGTCTGCTGCGCGTGCTGATTGCCTTCGCGCAACACCACACGCGCATATTGGTTTTCCACTTTCACTTCTCCATTTTCCAGTTGCGTGACGGCCATCAATATTCCCTGCAACAAGTCCACCGGCTCAAAACCGGCAACAACAATTGGCGTCTGGTATTTTTCTGCTACCGGATAGTACTCGTGCATGCCCATGATCGTGCAAACATGACCGGCTGCAAGAAAGGCATCGATGCGCGTTTCCGGATCACTCAAAATCGCTTCCATCGCTGGCGGTACAAGTACATGCGAAGCAAGTATGCTATAATTTTCGACACCCAGTTTGTCAGCTTGAATTACTGACAGCGCATTGGCAGGTGCCGTTGTTTCAAACCCTACTGCAAAAAAAACAACTTCGCGATCTGGATTTTTTTGTGCGATGGCGACCGCTTCCAAAGGCGAATACACAATGCGCACATCGCCTCCATTTGCTTTTGCTTCAAGTAAACTTTTTTCTGACCCTGGAACGCGAAGCATGTCACCAAAAGAACAGAGGATCACATTTTCTTTTTCAGCAAGGTAAATTGCTTCGTCAATTATGCCGAGCGGAGTAACACAAACGGGGCAGCCAGGCCCATGCACCATGGTAATCTCTTTTGGAAGCATTTCAAGAATTCCATTTTTCACGAGGCTGTGTGTTTGCCCTCCGCAGATTTCCATGATGGTCCACGGCTGTGTAACAATGGACTTCAGTTGATCCAAATAACTTTTTACCAATGCTTCATCGCGAAACTCTTCGAGATACTTCATTCGCTCGGATTTATTTCTTCGTCCAGGTTTCCAGTCTTTAACAAATACTCCATTGTTTTGTGTGCTTCGGCTTCATCTATTTTTCCAATCGCCACTCCAACGTGCACCAAAACATAATCACCTACTTGCGCATCAGGCACCATCGACAGATTCACATCGCGAAGGATTCCGCCAAAGGAAACTTTACCGATCCGAAAAGTATCGTCAAGCTGCGCGGTAATGGAAGTCAATTTGCCTGGGATGGAGAGACACATAAATATTATATAGTTTCAGTCAGTTCACTTTCCTTCAGTTCTATTTTGGCATGTTGCAGAATCTGGCGATAAGCCAACTGCCCAAAACCAATACACTCATCATTGCACGACAGTTGACGGTGAAAATAAAGCATGTGGCGTTTGCCCAATTTTTCGAGAATCAATTCATTCAGTAATGCATTTTGAAAAACACCTCCGCTGAATGCAATGCTGCTTACTTGTTCGCGATCGGCCACTTCATCAATCCAATCTACCAACGCAACATGAAATTCATACGCGAGCATTTCGGGCGGCATTCCTGACTTAATTTCTTTCACCAGGTTTCTTAGATATTCAGTCAGCGAAAAGGATGGCCGTGATTCCTTGCGTTGATATTTTCCCTTTGATGCCAATGTTTCCAGGCGCAGGGCCGCTTCACCTTCAAATGATGATTGATCGCAGACTCCCAGCAAAGAAGCCACTCCGTCAAACAAACGTCCAATACTTGATGTCTTGAAATTGCCCGGCTTGCGCAGCAGCTGTTTATAAATTTTCCACTCGCTTGAATTAAATTTGGGTTTGAGTAATTCGTCTGCTTCGTGAATTTGGTCGCACAAGGAAAGTGCGCTGAGTCTTGGCTCTCGTGAAAGCTTATCACCCAGCATGTGATCAAAGTAATCGAGATGGGCAACGCGGCTAAAACTATACTCTTCAAAACGGAAGAACTCGCCACCCCAAATATTTCCATCATCGCCCCAGCCAGTGCCATCCCAAATCACTCCCAAAACAGGAGCGTGTGATTTAAGTAAATCATTTTCAGCGAGCACGGCACTGAAGTGCGCAATATGATGTTGCACTTCAGTTACCGGAACTTCCCATTCGGCTGCCAGTGCTTTTCCAAACTTTGACGAGAAGTAGGCAGGATGTGCGTCAATCAGAACTTCGGAAGGACGGGTCTTGAAAAGGTTTTGAAAATGATGCAACACGTGATAATACGTTTGCTGCGTTTCAAAATTTTCGAGATCACCCAAATATTGGCTGATATACAAATTGTCTTTCACGGCAAGTGCAAACGCACTTTTTAAATCACCACCCGTAGCAAGAATAGTTTCATCGGCACCGACAAAAGGATTTGGCAGATAAGTGGGAGCAAGTCCGCGCGATCTTCGCAAAATGATTTTTTGATGACCAGCAAATTGAATCACACTGTCATCTTGTGGCACAACAATATCACGATTGTTGGTAAGAAACAGGTCAGCAATATTTTCCAGATGTTTGAATGCCTGATCATCCAAATAGAAAATAGGAGAGCCACTCACATTTCCGCTTGTAGCCACTAGTGGTTTTCCAAACTTGCTGGCAATTAACTCGAGTAGCGGAGTGTATGGCAGCATCACTCCTATTTTTGAAAGAGACGGAGCGATTTGATCCAGGGCAAGTTTATTTTTTAGAATGTCTTTCAGTTTCAAGAGCACAATCGGGCTCGCCATTGAAGTGAGTTCTTCCTTCTCTGTTTCGGAAAGAAATACATCTTCTTCGACTTGTGCCAGTGAAGGATAGAGCAACGCAAAGGGTTTGGTTGGACGATGTTTGCGTTCGCGCAGAAGTTCAGCTGCACTTTCATTTTCGGCATCCACCATCAACAGAAAGCCACCGATACCTTTTACTGCAACAATTTTTCCCTGATGTAAATATTCATTCACCACATCAAGAATTTCAGCCGTGAGATTAGAGATTGAATTTCCTTTGTTGTCCAAAAGGGATAATGAAACTCCACATTGCGGACAGGAGTTCGTTTGGGAATAATATCTTCGGCTGTGGGGGTTCTCGTATTCGTGTCCACAACGCGAGCACATTTCAAAATCGCTCATCGAGGTGTTCACGCGATCATACGGCAGGGATTGGATGATCGAATAGCGCGGGCCGCAGTGGATGCAAGTTGTAAAGGCGTATTCTTTTCTGCGATTGAATTCATCTTTGATTTCTTCACGGCATTCATTGCAAAGGCCGAGGTCGGGTGTCAGCAAAACATTTACTTCACCTTCGTCATCGCTTTCGCGAATGCTAAAATCATGTCCATTTGTTTTCTCCACCAATTCAACATTTTGACGCACGATGCGAGCATGTGCCGGTGGCCTCTCCGAAAGTTCCTGGAGAAAAATGCGACAGGCATCTTCAGTACCATTTATAAAAATATGCACACCATCGTTTCCGTTTTTCACCCATCCAGTTAGCCCTAGTCGCTTCGCCATTCGAAACACATGAGGTCGAAATCCAACACCCTGCACTTGTCCTTCGATATGGATTTGATACCCCGGCATTTCAGGCATGTTGATACGTTTTTGAAAAAACTTCTTCCGATTTTGATTTCAACCAATCATACCACAATGAAACTCCTTCACCGGACGTTACGGAAAGCTCAATGAACTGCAAGGAAGGATTTACACGCTTCGCATAGTCTTTTGCCTTTTCGATGCTGAAGTTGACATAAGGAAGGAGATCGATTTTGTTGATCACACACAAATCAGCTGATTCAAACATATCCGGATATTTGATGGGTTTGTCATCGCCCTCGGTTACGCTGATGATTGCAACACGTGAGTTTTCGCCCAAGTCAAACATGGCAGGGCAAACGAGGTTACCCACATTTTCAATAAACAAGACTGAATTTTCTTTCGGATTTAATTGATGAATCGCACGATGCACCATATCCGCGTCAAGGTGGCATCCTTTGCCAGTATTGATCTGCACAGCAGCAACTCCGGTAGCGGCAATGCGGTTGGCATCGTTCATGGTTTGCTGATCACCTTCGATCACAGAAAAATTCACTTCTCCTTTCAGATCATGGAGCGTTCGTTCAAGCAATGCTGTCTTGCCGGAGCCCGGTGAACTCACCAGGTTCACCGCAAAAATATGCTGTGCGATAAGGTGGTCCCGATTGTGTTTCGCGATGTTATTGTTCTTTTGAAGAATATCCCGCTCCACTTCAATTTCAATAGCTGTACCATGATTATTATAGCTCTGCGAAAACCCAAGAAGGTCTCCAGGCTGTACCGGTTTAAACAGCTCATCACCCGCTTTGGTGATAGTTACGTGGGTATCATGATCGCATCCACAAGTAGCACACATAAAATTCAATTTTTTATTTACGAAACTGTCAATGACTTTACGCGAAGTTCCTTTCCGTTCAGATATTCAAGCAACACATTGTTACACACAGGGCAAGGTGCGAACGGTTCATCTACCCAAAACTCGGTATCGCACTCCGGGCATCGCGCACGTGCCTGCACTTTGTTGATTATTTTTTTTGAGTTCTGAAGCACGGTATTTCTCACACCCGCCTCCCATGCAAAGTCCAACGCATCAAACTCAACCCCCGCCAGGGTGCCTATCTCCAGCTCAATGCTTTCTACATGATGCGCATGATGTTTCCTCATCTCCTCGTTGGCGATGTCAACAATTCCCATCACGATAGAAAGTTCATGCATACTATTTTTTGTTGATGCGATGCTGAACTTTATACGAGAACCACGTGATGACGATGATACACACCACAAAGGCGAGTGTTAAGGGGATGGCGTGTTCCGGATTATTTACATAATGACCAGGGCTCAATGGATTGTCGTGTCCATGTCCGGCATGCGCAAAGGCAGGCGATGCTGCTGCCCATGCTGTCAACAAAATAGAAAATTTTTTCATAACCAATTATTTTGAAGTCATCAAAAATACTTTCACTCTCTCACTACTCTGCTGACAGAAGTCATTACCCACAATGACATTAGTCATTTAAAAAAGCAAGAAGGGGAAGGAGCTTGCATATGCTTTTCACGAAAATATTTTAGCCCGCCTATTTAAAATCATTAAAAATAATTTTCACATGATTACTGAAATGCAAACCAAGAGAGCCACTTACTTTGACGAGCTCCAGGATCGGGGTTACTCAAGGCGTGACTTTTTAAAATTCTGCACGATGATGGCTGCTTACCTGGGATTACAATCCAGCGGAGCAGCACAAGTCGCAAAAGCGTTGGAAACAAAACCAAGACTTCCAGTCATCTGGCTTCACTTCCAGGAATGTACCTGCTGTAGTGAATCGTTCATCCGCTCCTCCCACCCCATTGTAGCGGATATCATTCTCGATAAACTTTCTCTCGACTACACGGAAACGCTCATGGCTGCTTCAGGATTTCAGGCAGAAGAAGCGATGCAAAAAACCATGAAGGAACATCATGGCGAATATGTCCTTTGCGTAGAAGGATCTGTCCCTTATGGAGCTGATGGTGTTTACTGCATGATCGGTGGGAAGTCGTCATTAGATATTTTGAAAGAAGCTGCGGAAGGAGCGAAAGCCGTGATCTGCTGGGGAAGCTGCGCCAGCAACGGTTGTGTACAATCTGCGAAACCAAACCCCACACAAGCAACCCCTATTCATAAAATCATCAAAGGCAAACCTATCATCAAAGTGCCAGGCTGCCCCCCTATTGGTGAAGTGATGGCAGGTGTATTGGTACACATCCTCACATTCGGCACATTGCCCGAGTTGGATGGCATCGGACGACCGAAAGCATTCTATTCAAAACGCGTACATGACAGTTGTTATCGCAGACCGTACTATGACGCAGGTTTGTTTGTAGAAACCTTCGATGACGAAAATGCAAAGCGCGGCTACTGTTTGTACAAAGTAGGATGCAAAGGACCGAGCACCTACAACTCATGCGGCATCATCAAATGGAATAATGGCACCAGCTACCCAATTCAATCTGGCCATGGTTGCTTTGGATGCAGCGAGGAAAACTTCTGGGATAACCCGCTCTACAGGCGATTGCCTAATGTAAGTGGCTTTGGAATAGAATCCTCTGCCGACAAGATCGGAATGGTGGCACTGGGTGTAACCGCTGCGGGAATAGCAGCTCATGCCATTGCTACCAACATGCGCAAGAGTAAAATTGTAGATGCGCTCATCAGCGAAGGAAAAGAATCAGAAAAAGAACTTGAAAAATAATTAGCCATGGCACAACGAATTGTAGTCGATCCGATCACCCGTATTGAAGGGCATCTACGGATCGAAGCTGAAATAAAAGATGGCAAGATTGCCGAGGCGTACAGTTCAGGCACGATGGTACGTCTCATTGAAGAAATATTGAAAGGCCGCGACCCACGTGAAGCCTGGGCGTTCGTAGGGCGCGTGTGCGGGGTGTGCACCACGGTACACTCGCTTGCCTCCATCCGTGCCGTAGAAGACGCGCTCAGTATAACTGTTCCGCCTAATGCAGAAGCTGTGCGCAACATCATGTTCTGCACACAATACATTCACGACCACGTAGTACACTTCTATCATCTGCATGCATTGGATTGGGTAGATGTGGTGAGTGCGTTGAAAGCTGATCCTAAAAAGACTTCTGAGATTGCGCAAAGCATTTCCAATTGGCCAAAGAGTTCGCCCGGTTATTTCTCAGATCTGCAAAAGCGTTTGACAAAATTTGTTGAAAGCGGGCAGCTCGGAATTTTCGCGAATGGATATTGGGGGCATCCTGCTTATAAACTGCCTGCAGAAATTAATTTGATCGGAGTAGCCCATTATCTCGAAGCTCTCGAGTGGCAAAAAGAAATCGTAAAAGTTCACGCCATCTTTGGCGGGAAAAATCCGCACCCAAATTATCTCGTTGGCGGAATGGCTTGCTCGATTAGTCTTGATGATTCAAGTGGTATCAATGCAGAGCGTCTTGCCTACGTTGGCCAACTATTGCGGCAAGCAAAAGAGTTTGTAGAACAGGTTTATATTCCTGATCTGCTTGCAGTAGCTCCTTACTATCTCGATTGGGGCGCCATCGGTGGTGGATTGGGAAATTATCTTGCCTATGGTGATCTGTCAACCACATCCTACAACGATGTGATGAATTACAAATTCCCGGCAGGCGCCATTTTGAATAAAGATCTGAGCACCGTGCATCCGGTCGATCTTCGTCAGGACAATGAAGTTCAGGAATTCATTAAACATAGTTGGTATGAATATGCAGCGGGTGATGACACCGGCTTGCATCCGTGGAAAGGTGAAACCAAATTAAAATACAACGGACCAAAGCCTCCGTTTGATCACCTGAACATCGAAGACAAATACAGCTACTTGAAGACACCGCGTTGGAAAGGCCACGCGATGGAGGTGGGCCCGCTGGCTCGGGTTTTGGTTGGTTATGCCAGCGGCCGCCCCGACTTCAAAGAAGTAGTTGACAGCACACTGAGAAAACTGAATGTGCCTGCGGCTGCGCTCTTCTCAACTTTGGGCCGCACTGCTGCACGCGGACTTGAATCGATCTTAGTTGCACAATGGGCACTTGAGTTCTATGATCAATTGCTTGGCAACATTAAGAACGGAGATACGCGCATGGCGAGCACCGAAAAATTCAGCCCTGAAACATGGCCTTTGCATGCACAAGGTGTCGGTCATACGGAAGCTCCACGCGGTGCGCTGGCACATTGGATCGTGATCGAAAACCAAAAGATTGCCAATTATCAATTGGTAGTGCCATCTACATGGAATGCTTCTCCGCGCGATGCCAAAGGTCAATCATCAGCTTATGAGGCAGCACTAAAAGACACACCCGTAGCAGATATCAACAAGCCGGTGGAAATATTGCGCACCATTCACTCGTTTGATCCTTGCCTGGCATGTGCCGTTCATCTTTATGATGAGGAAGGAAATAATGTGAACAAGGTAAGAGTTCTCTAACCTCGCGGATTATGAACACAGCACATATTCATTCGAAGGCACATCTGCTCAGGCGCGTATTTGTGTGGGAACTTCCCGTGCGCTATTATCATTGGATCAATGCGCTTTGTATTCTGGCTTTGATTGGCACCGGTTTTATTATCGGAGATCCCCCGGCTCTTCTTTCGGGCAAAGAAGCGAGTGCCGTCTTTTGGTTTGGTACGGTGCGATTTATTCACTTCGTAGCAGCCTATATTTTCTTTTTCAACTTTGCCTTCAGAATTTACTGGGGTTTTGTGGGAAACAGATATGCTGCATGGAATAATTTCATTCCGTCTAACAAGCAATTCTTCAAAGGCATTTGGGATGTATTGAAGACTGACATTTTTATGACAGCGAAAGTGAACCATCACTCTATCGGTCACAACCCAATGGCTGGCTTTATTTACTTTCTCACCTTCCTTGCTTTTGGATTGCAATGCTTAACTGGTTTTGGATTGTATGCGGCCACAAGTAGCTCCTGGTTCCCGCAGTTATTTGCCTGGGTACCTTATGTGTTTGGTGGTGATATGATGATGCGTACCATCCATCACTGGACAATGTGGTTCTTCATCCTCTTCGCTGTAGTCCATGTTTATCTTGTTTTCTATCACGATTATGTAGAAGGTAACGGAGAGCTATCATCTATGGGTGGGGGCTGGAAATTTATCGATGAAGAAACATTTCAAAAAACAAATAAAGAACAAGTCAAATAACTCTGATCAAAGGAATGAACGAAGCAAACCGTGTATTGATATTAGGGATCGGAAATTATCTGATGAGTGATGAAGGACTAGGTGTTCATTTCGTGCAACGGCTGGAAAAAGAAAAAAATCGCCTGCCTGCCAATGTCGATTTGCTGGATGGTGGCACATCAGGTTTTCTTTTGATGAACTACCTGGAATCGTATCCAATTGTGATTATGATCGATGCCACACTAGATTCAAATCCACCTGGCACCATTCGGTTGATCGAACCCAAATTCGCCAAAGACTTTCCCAAAGCAATGAGCACACATGAAATTGGTTTGAAGGATCTGATAGAAAGTCTTTCAATACTCGATAAGCTACCAAAGATTTATTTATATGTCATGAGTGTGGCCGATATCGCTCATTTGCATGTCGGCCTTTCCGCTGAAGTAGAGAACGCAATGCGGGAACTTCAGCGCCAGGTGGTACAGAAAGTACATGAGGTTGCCTGCACTGAAGACATTCTTTATTCTTGCTAACTAGAAACGCACAGAGTTTCTGCTAAAACGCCACACGCGTTCATCATTTTTCTTTATTTCTTCTTCGCCCCATGCAACCTTTTTTGTTTTCGGCAGTATATAGGCAAAGGTGAAACAAATACCCTGCTATGAAAGGAACTTATCTGGGCGAATTTGAAGAATTGGTCTTGTTATCAGTAGGAATTCTTTTTGATGATGCCTACGGTCTGGCCATTGCCGATGAATTGGAAAAACAAACGAACCGTTCTGTGATGATCAGCTCCGTGCACAAAGCGCTCGTTCGGTTAGAAGAGAAAGGTTATCTGAAATCGCACATGGGCGGAGCAACGGAAACGCGCGGTGGCCGCGACAAGCGTTTATACAAACTAACACAAGCGGGCATCAACGTATTAAATCAAGCTCGCGAATTGCGCAACTCTATGTACAAGCAAATTCCAAAAATTGTGTGGGGAGGAAACTGATGTATGAAAGAAGAGAAAGTTAATCCACCGAATTGGGTTGTAAAAATCTTTCGCTGGTACTGCAACGATCACTTATCCGAAGCAGTGCTTGGAGACATGATAGAGTTGTATGAGCGAAGACGAAAGAAGATTGGCAGATTAAGAGCTGATTTCCTTTTCATGCTCAATGCATTGACATTTCTCCAACCTTTTGCCCTCAAAAGAAAACCGCAACCAAAAAACAACATTGCCATGTTCGAAAATTATCTCAAGATTTCCTGGCGCACCATGTCACGCCAAAAAATGTTTACTGCAATAAAAGTGGGAGGCTTCTCCATCGGGCTTGCAACCTGCATCATGATTGCCCTTTTTATTAAAAATGAACTTAGCTATGGCAAGTTATACGCAAACAAATCTATCTATCGCCTGTTTAACGATTGGCGCGGACCCGATGGAGGTCGATGGACAGCATTTCCGGCAAATATTCATACTATTTTGAAAAATGACTTTCCTGAAGTCGAATTATCTGCGCGACTTATTCCATTCAAATGGTTTAATGCCGGAAGCAATTTGATCAGGAGAGACGATCGTGTTGATGACACTTACGAGGAGGGATTTGCTTACGCTGACAATGATTTACTGAAAGTTCTCGGAATTGAAATGGTTTATGGAAATCAATCTGATGCGTTGATCAAGCCTGCCTCCATTGTACTTTCAAAAAAAATGGCCGACAAATATTTTCCAAATGAAGATCCAGTCGGAAAAATAATTATCCTCAATGAAGAAAAATCAAAACCATTTGTAGTGGGCGGAGTGATGCAAGATTTTCCCACGACTTCACATTTGCACTATGAATTTCTGATCACGCTTACCAATGTTGAATTCTGGCCGGGCGAGCAAACGAGCTGGTGCTGCTGGAACTACGAAGCTTATTTCAAATTGAGATCAGACGCAAACTTGTCTTTGTTTGAATCGAAGCTTTCTAAAATCCGGGATACGTATTTAGTGACACATCTTGAAAAACAAGGAGATCAATCCTTGGCAGACGTGAAGAAGTATCACTTCTTCGGTGCTCAGCCCGTTGAAAATATTTATCTCAATCCTGAAAAAGCAAGTGATGAAGTTAAGCATGGCGACCTGCGCTACATCTGGATGTTCGGTGGAGTAGCCGTATTCATCCTTTTACTTGCATGTATCAACTTCATCAACCTGTCAACAGCGAAGTCAGCAAACCGTGCGAAGGAAGTGGGGCTGCGCAAAGTAGTTGGTTCCTTCCGCAGCTATCTCGTGCGGCAGTTTTTAACCGAGTCGATGGTTTATAGTTTTGTTTCATTTGCCCTCTCGGTTGCGTTGGTTGTGTTGTCGATGCCATTCTTCAATTCACTTGCAGGAAAGCAATTATCCTTGCCATGGGGTGAATGGTGGTTGCTTCCTTCACTTGTGCTTGGCGCGCTTGTAGTCGGAGTGATCGCAGGAATTTATCCAGCCTTTTATCTCTCTGCATTCAAACCTGTTGACGTTTTGAAAGGAAGCGTCAGTCGCGGAAGTAGAAGCTCGGGCTTGCGCAGCGCAATGGTGGTGTTTCAATTCACAACATCCATCATCCTTATCATCGGCACGTTTGTAATTTACAAGCAGATGAATTTTATCCTTCACACAAAACTTGGGTTTGAAAAAGATCAAGTGATTATGATTCAAGGTGCAAATACATTAGGTGATCAGCATGAAACTTTTAAAAACGAACTGAAGCAATTGGCTGATGTAGAAAACGCAACGAGCAACAACTATTTGCCTGTAGCAGGAACGAACCGCGACAACAACGGATATTGGAAAGAAGGTAGAGGTAAAATCGATAAACCAGTGTATGGTCAACATTGGAGTGTTGATAAAGATTACATGAGCACACTTGGCATGAAGCTGGTGGAAGGAAGAAATTTTGATGATAAATTAAGATCAGACACGGCTGCTATCATCATCAACCAACGCATGGTAAAAGAAATGGGATTCAAGAATCCGATCGGTGAGCGAATTGGTAACTGGCGCATGTACACTGTAATCGGTGTAGTTGAAGACTTCCATTTCGAAGATATGCGCCAGGAAATACGGCCGCTTTGTTTCACTTTAGATAAAGGAGGAAATGTTGTTTCGGTAAAAGTGAAATCAAAAAACATGGCCGGTGTACTTCAGGCCATTAATAACGTGTGGAATAAATTCATGCCACATCAACCATTCCGCTACACTTTCATGGACGATAATTATGCGCGCATGTACGAAGACGTAGATCGCATCGGAAAAATATTTGCAAGCTTTGCCGGGCTGGCCATAATCGTTGCTTGTCTTGGATTGTTTGCACTTTCCGCATTTATGGTGGAACAACGAAGTAAAGAAATCAGTATTCGTTTGGTAATGGGTGCTTCGGTGAAAAATATTTTTCGATTGCTCACCCAAAACTTTGTACAGCTTGTGATGATCTCCTTTGTAATCGCAGTGCCGATTTCATGGTACATGATGACGAAGTGGCTCGAGGACTATAAATACAAAATCCCGCTTTCGTGGGATGTGTTTATTGCGGCTGGAGTTATTTCTGTGGCGATTGCACTGTTTACAATCAGTTACCAGTCCATTAGTGCAGCACTGGCAAATCCCGCAAATCGATTGCGATCAGAGTGATTTAGCCAGGAGTCGTCAGTTTTTGTGCTCAACGAAAAGCTTCATTGAATTCACTGTTTGAGCAATCTGGTCGATCCTTCTCGAATCGCGTTTTGTTAAAACAACTTTTCCTTCTGCCATAATAATGGATGTTAAGGTCTGCAGGAAACTCACCTGTCCTGAGATCACCTTTAATTCGCTGTTGTCTAAATTTTTCATGAACCAAAGTTGATATGTTTCTCTCATTCTCAGCGCTGGGGTATAGTAGTAACTCCTAAAGAATTTTTTATTTCTTCGATTTCCGTATGAAAATGAAGTTGAAATACATCCATGCGCTAAACAGGTTATAGCGTATTTGGATTGTAACGATCCCGAGGATGCACAGAGTTATCGTGTAACCACTATATTTGAATTTTACAATACCGATGGCTGGCATCGTTTCCCTTCAGGATTTTTACAAGGACATGGGTTTCGTGGACGACAACGAACTTAAAGCCATTTTGCCTAGCGGTATCAACAAAGAAATTGGCCACTTTAATGTATTCAGCACGGCCACAGTGAGGAAGCGGGTAAAAGAAACAAAAGTGATGCCCTACAACAGGCGCACATATTACAAGATAAGTCTAATCAATGGGCACAACCGTGCCGAGTATGCTGATAAAGTAATCGATATAAAGAAACACGGACTGTTGTTTGCCTCGCCCAAAGTACCTTACCACTATGTACCACAAGATGAAAAGCAATCGGGATACTTCTGCATTTTCACGCGCGAGTTCATGGCCTCATCACGCATGGCGCTGGATGAGCTTCCCCTTTTCAAGGCGGGTGGCTGTCCGGTTTTCCAACTAAACACAACACAAGTAAAAGAGCTGAACACCCTATTTGAAAAGATGTTCACAGAGTTGGCTTCAGATTATCCCTATAAGTATGATTTGCTTCGGAATTACGTTTTGGAGTTAATTCACTACGGACAGAAATTACAACCCGATATTGCCTCTTACACACAACACAATGCCACCACGCGTGTAGCCGGATTATTTGTTGAACTTCTTGAAAGACAATTCCCTATTACCTCTCCTACCCAGCAATTGGAATTGCGCACCGCAAAAGATTATGCTGAGCGATTGTCCATTCATGTGAACCATCTTAACAAAGTGCTGAAAGAGAACACCGGCAAAACAACTACCGATGTGATCAGTGGGCGTATTGCCCAGGAAGCAAGAATACTTCTCAAGCAAACTGATTGGAATATTTCTGAAATCGCTTACTCCCTTGGTTTCGAGGAAGTCGCACACTTTTCCAACTTCTTTAAGAAGCAATCGGGCTTTTCACCACTCTCCTTTCGTACTTAACCGTATTTGATTTTTACAAATAATGGATTGTTGTGCGCAAATGCCGCGCACCATTCCGGTCACAACTTTGTGTCATCAAAAACAAAATAAGTATGAGCACAAAAAACAAAATTGCACTGGTGACCGGAGGTAGTCGCGGGTTAGGAAAGAACATGGCGTTGGCGCTTGCCCGGAATGGCAACGACATCGTGCTTACCTACAACGCAAACCAGCAGGAGGCTGACAAAGTGGTGAGCGAAATACAATCGCTCGGTCAAAAGGCTGTCGCATTTCAATTGGACACCGGCAACATCAAGTTGTTCGATTCTTTCATCATGCAAGTAACTTCACATTTAAAATCACAAACCGGTAGCGCCAATTTTGATTTCCTGATCAACAATGCGGGCACTGCACTCTATGCTCCTTTTGAAGAAACAACGGAAGAGCAATTTGATTCGATTATGAACATCCACTGCAAAGGAGTTTATTTCCTGACTCAGAAAGCATTGCCCTTCATCAACCAGGGCGGGCGCATCATCAATATTTCTTCAGGACTGGCTCGCTTTTCCTTTCCGGGCTCTTCTGCATATGGCGCAATGAAAGGAGCTGTTGAAGTGCTGACAAGATATTTGGCAAAGGAATTGGGATCAAGAGGAATTGCTGCAAATGTGATAGCTCCCGGAGCGATTGAAACAGACTTTGGAGGGGGTCGCGTTCGAAATAGTCCAGAATTGAAAACTCAGTTATCATCATTAACTCCACTTGGTCGCGTGGGTGTAGCTGATGACATTGGAGGAATCGCTGCCTTCCTCTGTTCCGAAGAAGCGCGGTGGATCAATGGCCAACGCATTGAAGCATCGGGTGGAATATTTGCTTAATCGAATTTCTCATGACAAGGCTGGCAGGGTTGCTGCCAGCCTTCTTGCTAATTCTCGGAGGTTCTGGTTTTCAGAATCATGACAGGGCACACCTGCTGGGCGGCTACCCTCTCGGCAATACTGTGGGAGATAAGCTGAAGGAGGCTGCTTTTACCGTGCGTTTCCATAATAATTAAATCCGGATTCTCCCGGTTGGCATACTCCAGGATACCTACCTCAACGTCTGTCGCATTGATCGATACAAGTTGTGTGGCAGCAGCTATCCTTGGCGAGTAGCGTCTCAAATCATCCAGACTTTTGTCAACTTGTTTAATATCAGGTGTGCATACAAATAGCAGATGAACGTTTGAATCCCACATCGAAGCAAAATCATTTATGAAAGCAATCTTTTTGTTCGACTCATCTTCAAATGTGGAGGCAACAATGATTTTCCTGGGGTTAAACTTTGCCAGCCTTTTTTTGACGATCAACACCGGCACTCGGGAATGCCGGATCAGCTCTTGTGTTTTGCTTCCAATTAAAATACTTCTCAATTCTTTGCCGCTATCGGATCCCATTACTACCAGATCAACAGACAGCGCATCAATATATTTTTCAATCTGAGTGGTGCTCCCCTCCTCCATTACCAGCAGTTCCTTTGCAGTAATGCCGCGGTGCTCGGCACTTCTTACCAATTCGTCCAACCTGGCCCTGGCAGGACCAGCCGCCACTGCCCGATGGGCAACTTGGTGGCTGGCACCATAAGCTGTAGTGTGGGCTATCTCCAACTCAGGCGTATGTAAATGCAGAAAATAAATTTCAGCCTTCGCTTTTACTGCAATTTCTATTGCCACTTCTGCTGCTGCCTCTGCACGGTTTGAGAAGTCAGTTGGCACCAATAATTTTTTCATATCATCAAGTATTTGTACAAAGTTCTTCCTGATCGCTTGTTGATAAAATGACTTTTGATTGAACACGTCCGTGACTTTGATCAATAAACATAAGCGGCACACTTAGATCTCTTTTATAACCTGGTCATCTTTAGCTGGCGAACCTCCCTTCTTGTTTTTCAAAGAAAAAAACATCAGCCGATACCGTTTGCATGACTATTATCATGATTAATGTCAGACTTGTGTCGCATCTTTTGTCCTCAATTGTGACGGCTATGAATTCTCATTCGTCAAAAAAAATATTTTCGGTGGAGCCTGTCAGTTCGAGGTTGTTATCAGACTTATGGCATTATCAAGTGTCCGAAAGTTATATCTCTGATCAGGCCATTCAAACATTAGCAAGCCGTTACGGGGTTTCTGAAATTGAGATAGAAGGCGTAGCAACATTTTATCATTTCTTTCATCGCAAGCCGGCAGGCAAGCATGTTATTTATATCAATAACAGCATCATCGCTGAACTGAAAGGATATGAACGCATTCGCGAAGCCTTTGAACGCGAAACAGAAGCTCGCATTGGTTCAACGGATCCGTCCGGGATGTTTGGGCTTTTTTCAACAGCCTGCATTGGGTTGAGTGATCAGGAACCTGCCGCACTCATTGACAACTATCCCTTCACCAACCTGAATGTGCTGAAGGTAAAAGAAATTGTTTCACAACTGCGCGCTGGCAAACAAGCAAAAGAAATCCTTGATACTCCGCAAGACAACATTCGTTACATGCCGGTTGATGACCGCTCTCTGTTCTTTGCGCCTTATCATCGAGGCCTGGCGCTCTCCAAACTGATCGACCTCGGGCCCGATGGTGTGCTGGAGCAACTTCGAATTTCAGAGTTGAGCGGTCGAGGTGGCGCTTTTTTCCCCACCTGGAAAAAATGGGAAGCATGCCGGTCGTTCAAAGCTCAACCAAAATTTATTATCTGCAATGCAGACGAAGGCGAACCCGGCACTTTCAAAGATCGGGTGCTTTTGAATAGCCAGGTGGGTTCCGTTCTTGAAGGCATGATCCTCGCAGGCTATACGGTAGGTGCAAGCTATGGAATCATTTACCTGCGTGGTGAATACAGATGGCTGCTGGAAAAAATTGAACCGGAAATCGAAAAATTTCATGAAGCCGGCCTTTTAGGAAACAATTGCGCAGGCATCAAAGGGTTCTCTTTTGACATTCGAGTGGAAATAGGAGCGGGAGCTTATGTATGTGGAGAAGAAACAGCACTACTTGAATCGCTGGAGGGCAAACGCGGAGAACCGCGCACCAAATGGTTTTATCCTGTCGAGAAAGGTTACATGCAGTTGCCGACTGTAGTTAATAATGTCGAAACATTTGCGGCTGTTGCGCGCCTTATCGAGCAAGGTTCTTTCAACTATCTCAAGCGGGGTATGCCAGGTTCGCCAGGAACCAAACTCATCAGCGTTTCGGGAGATTGCGAACGCCCCGGCATCTACGAAATTGAATGGGGCATGACCGTAGCTGAATTACTTGACCTCTGCGGAGCGATTGATCCATTTTATATTCAGGTAAGCGGACCTTCCGGTGAATGCATTTCCATAAAAGAAAAATACAGGCGCATTTCCATGCTCGACTTGCTTGCGCGCAAAGACATTCGCTGCGGTGGCTCATTCATGATTTTCAACAGCCAGCGCGACCTGGTGCACATTCTCATGAACTTCTCGGAGTTTTTCAAACACGAATCATGTGGCGTGTGCACGCCCTGCCGCGCAGGTAATTTCATTATGCAACGAAAACTCGAGCGACTCAAAAATGGATTGGCAGATCGCACCGATCTGGATGAACTAAAAAGCTGGGGACAACTCATGCAGGCCACCAGCCGCTGTGGGCTTGGCAAGACGGCCACCAATTCCATCATTCAATCAATCGACAAGTTCCACGATTACCTTGCCGCACGCTTTGCTTCAACTGATAAACCTTTCCACAAGTTTGATTTGAAAAGTGCGGTCTCTGAGTATGAACGCTACAAACCTTGAATGTTATGGCAACTTGCTCATTCTGGATTGACGGAAAAAAATATCTGGCCGAAGCTGGCACAAACCTGGTGGATGCTGCCAAAGCAAACGGAGTTTTCATTCCATCACTTTGCTACTTTAAACATATTGATCCACCACTCGGCACGTGCCGCACATGTACCTGCAAGATTGATGGTCGTTATGGCCCTGCGTGCACCATCTCGGTGAAAGAGGATCTGAAAGTAGAAGTGAACACACCTGAACTTATCGACATGCGCAAAGCATTGGTAGAAATGATGTTTGCAGAAGGAAATCACTTTTGTCCGGCATGCGAAAAAAGTGGTAGTTGTGATCTGCAACACATGGGCTATGAACTCGGTATCTCCACCTCACGATTCCCTCATCTTTTCAAAGACCGGCTCATTGATTACAAACCACAGCGCATGGTGATGGAACACAATCGCTGCATCAAATGCAAGCGGTGTGTGGAAGACGTTTTTAGTTCCGATGGCAAGCGTGTGTTCACCTACGTGAATCGTGGTAACGAAACATTTGTGGGTATCGACTATAAGGAAGAAGTAAAACTCACGGAAGCAGAAGCAGAGCGGGCGATGCAGCTTTGTCCGACAGGCGCCATCATTGTGCGCGGCAAGAGTTTGTCAAAGCCTTTTGGCGATCGCATCTTTGATCTCGAATCAAGTCAGTCACACTTCAAGCATAGCATCCTCGAAAAACCAAAAGGGGTAGTCTTTGAAAAGAAGACCATAGCAACTGTTTCTCTGGCGGGATGTTTCGGTTGTCATATGTCAATGCTTGATATTGACACTGATCTGCTCGATGTGGTTGATTTGATTTCATTTAACAAATCACCGCTCACCGACATAAAAACATTTACACAGCGATGTCATCTAGGTCTAGTAGAAGGGGGTTGCTCCAATGACGAAAACATTGAAACGTTGCGCAAATTTCGTGAGATGTGTGAAGTCCTTGTGGTAGTAGGCGAGTGTGCAGTGTGGGGCGGCCTTCCTGCTATGCGAAACACATTACCGTTGGGTGAGTGTCTGGAGGAAGCATATCTTAATAGCATGACCAGTGAACCCCGGTGAAAATACCGTTCCTTATCATGAAGACCTTCCGAAAATCCTAGACCGTGTTTACGCCTGCAATGAAATTGTAAAAGTAGATTACACTATTCCGGGTTGCCCGCCTTCGGCTAACCACATTTGGAAAGTAATCAAGAGCCTGCTTTGGGGAGAAGACTACTCGTTGCTCTATTCAGAATTCAAATACGATTAATACGTTCCGGTATGACAAAGAAAATCACGATCGATCCTGTTACCCGCGTGGAAGGTCATGGCCGCGTAACCATTCATCTCGATGAATATGGAAAGGTGAAAGACAGTTTTTTTCACATCGTAGAGTTTCGTGGGTTTGAACGATTCATTCAAGGGCATCCGTATTGGGAAGCGCCCGTGTTGGTACAGCGGCTGTGCGGCATTTGCCCTGTCAGTCATCACCTTGCTGCCGCCAAGGCAGTTGATCAATTGGTGGGTGTTGATCCGCAAGATCTCAGTAGTGCCGCGCAAAAGCTGCGCAAGCTGTTACACTATGCACAGATTTTTCAATCTCATGCATTGCACTTCTTTTATCTCGCCTCACCGGATCTTCTTTTTGGCGCAGATGCACCTGTTGAAAAGCGGAATGTGATTGCTGTGGCGATTGAAAACAAGGAGTTGGCGCGCAAAGGAATTCTGATGCGCAAATTTGGCCAGGAGGTAATCAAGGCAATCACGGGAAAAAAAATTCATGGAGTAGCAGCAGTGCCCGGAGGCATGTTCAAAACCTTTGAACCCACGGAACGCGAATATTTCCTTTCAGGAAAAGATATTCCCAACATCGATATGATGGTTGAATGGTCGATTGCCATTGTTGACTTCATTAAAGAATATCACGTGAAGAACAAAACCTTCCTCGACACCTTTGCAGCTTTTCCGTCAGGTCATCTCGGTATGATAGATGACCACGGCAACATGGAACTTTACCATGGCAAGTTGAGAGCGATCGACAGTACGGGAAAAGTCACATTGCCCGATGTATCCACAGACAGCTATCGCGAACATTTCCTGGAAGCCGTTGAGCGCTGGTCATACATGAAGTTTCCATATCTGAAGGACGTTGGTAAAGAGACAGGATGGAATCGTGTTGGGCCGCTAGCGCGCATCAATATTTGCAATGCTATACCGACACCTTTGGCAGAAAAAGAAAGGCAGGCGTTTGTTGCCTTCACAGGACAGAAAGTAAATAACAGCACGCTCTATTCACACTGGGCGCGACTCATTGAAATATTGCATTGCGCTGAAGTCATGCGCGATCTGTTGCACGATGATGAAATCATGAGTAGTGACCTCGTGCGCAAGGGCGCGCCAAGACAGGAAGGCATCGGCATTATTGAAGCACCGCGTGGCACACTCACTCATCATTACCAGGTGGATGAGAAGGGAATGATTACGCGCTGTAACCTCATAGTCTCCACTACGCACAACAATGAAGCAATGAACAGGGCGGTGAGATGGGTAGCTAACAATGTCATCAGTCAGAAAGGCACCATCACTGATGGCATGCTCAACCAGGTGGAAGTAGCCATACGTGCTTACGACCCTTGCTTAAGCTGCGCTACACAAGCACTCGGACAAATGTCGCTGGTGGCAGAATTATACAATCACAAAAATGAATTGATTGATGTTCACGTTCGATCCAACTAAAAAGACTTTGCTGATCGGCATTGGCAACCCGGGCCGTGGAGACGATGCACTGGGTTGGAAATTTCTTGAAGAAATGGAATCCGTTCTGCCGGACATCGATTACCGCTATTGCTATCAGCTGCAGGTAGAAGACGCTGAACTGATCTGCGCGTATGGCCAGGTTATTTTTGTTGATGCCTCGCATGAGCATCTGCCACAAGGGTTCCAGCTAAATGAGGTAAATCCAAATGGAATTTTTCAATTCACTACACACCGTTTGAGTCCATCCAGCGTTTTATGGTTGAGTGAAGATCTTTACAGCAACCGTGCCAATGCGGTTGTGGTAGCGATCAGTGGATGCAATTGGGAACTTGGTGACGGGTTGAGTGCGGTTGCAGCAACTAATTTGCGCCAAGCAGTCATTCAGTTTAAGACGCTTGCTGGAATTTTATCGGTAGTGAATGAAAAGAACTCTGAGATGAGTGCTTAATTATTTTCTTCCGCTGCAACTTAATGTTTCACCTTCTTCGCATGATAGCCTGAATACGTACGACATGCCAATGGGCCAGAGCAGGATGCAGCAAGTACTGCGAAAGCGAAAAGCAGAATGATTACCTTTTTCATTTAGTCGTTGGTTGGGATTCCAATCTACAAATATTCCACGAATCCCATTTGACAAGAAAAAAAACAAGATTGCCTCCGCTTCGAAAAGCTTTGCTCATTTTACTCCGATCGTAAACTCTTCACCGGGTTCACTACAGCCGATTGAAATGCTTGCACTGAAATGGTGATGAGCGCGATGAGAAGTGCCGCCACTCCCGCCATTACAAAAATCCACCACGATAATTCAATCTTATAGGCAAAGCCTTGCAGCCATTGATACATGAAATATCCGGCTAGCGGAGCGGCCAACAAGAAGGAGAACAGAACCAATGAAAGAAATTCTTTTGAAAGCAGATTGACAATATTTGCAACGGTAGCTCCCAGCACCTTCCGGATTCCGATTTCTTTGGTGCGTTGCTCCGCAGCAAACATCACCAAACCGAGCAAACCCAAACACGATATCGCAATGCCAAGCATAGCAAAAATATTGGTAAGGCGCGTAATCACCTTTTCATTGCGATACAGTTTATCGTATTCCTGATCGAGGAACTTAAATGCGAATGGATAATTGGGGTTGATCTCTTTGCAAACTGCTTCGAGACTTGCAAGCCCTTCTTTTGTTTTCCCCGGCTCCAGTTTTACAATCACCACTCCGAAATATTCATATTCCTTCACATCAATGATTAACGGCCTGATGGGCTCGCGCAGTGTGTTGGTGTGATAGTCTTTCAGGATGCCGATGATGTGTCCCTTCTTATTCCACGCAGAAATCCATTTGCCGATTGGATCTTTCATTCCCATTTGCTTCACCGCTTCTTCATTGATTATAAAGGCATCGGCAGAGTCGGTGGCGAATGACTTTGAAAAATCCCGGCCTTCGATCACCTTCAAATTCATGATCTTTGCAAAATCATAGCCGACAGAGGCAGGTTTAAATCCAACTGAATTATTTTCTTTTCCTTCCCATTGAATTGCATCGTTACCGGTGTTCGTGTTTTTCAATCCATCTGTTTCATCTACCACAAAGCCCATGGCATGCGGCATCTCGGTACTGCGATCTACCATAGCAATGCCGGGCATCTTCAGCGCACGCTCCTTGAACAAAGCATACTTTGGATTGATTTCTCCTTCAATGGTAATGTAAACGCGGTTGTCGCGATTATATCCAAGATTGGTATTTTGAACAAAATGAGTCTGGTCAGAAACTACAATGGTGGCGATCACCAACGCGATTGACAAAGTGAATTGAAAAACCACCAAACCCTTCCGAAACCAAATGGCCGAATTGGCAAAACGCAAAGTTCCCTTCAGTATTCGCGCAGGTCGCAATGCAGAAAGGTATAATGCGGGGTAGCTTCCGGCAACAATTCCTGTGATCACAGCAAGGCTGATCAATATTATCCAATATGAAGGCAATGAAACAGGCGATGCAATTTCTTTTCCTGTGAGACTATTAAATGGAGTAAGAAGAATTTGCGTAATGATGACTGAAATCAATAAAGCGAAAAAAGAAAACAAAATCGACTCACCAAAAAACTGATATACCAAACTGAAGCGTGATGAACCAACTACTTTGCGTACACCCACTTCTTTCGCACGCTTGACGGACCGCGCTGTGGCCAGGTTCATGAAGTTAATGCAGGCGATGATCAAAATAAAAATGGCCACTCCGGTAAAAATGCGAACGTAAATCATCCGCCCTTCTACTGGCTTGCCATTTTCGAATGATGAATAGAGATAACGATCGCCATAAGGAATAAGTCCGACCGTAATTTTCTCCGGATCGTTCTTGTCCATGCGTGACTGTACAAATTGATTCAGCTTGTCTTCTACCTGCACTACATTAACCGACTCATCCAACTGCAATACGGTGAGCACATAAGGAGAAGCCCACTCCAACCGTTTCATCTGCGAATCCCAATTGATAAGAAAATCAAAAGTAAGTGAACTCTGTGCAGTTACGTTTTCAAAAACTGCATTGACTATAAAGTCGAGTCTATTTTCATATCGGATACTCTTTCCGATGGCATCTTGCGGAGAGTTAAAAAAGAACTCAGCCATTTTACGCGAAATGGCAATACTGCTGATGTCTTGCAATGCAGCATTCGCATCACCGGCAATCAATTTATAGCTGAGCATATTGAAGAAATCCTTACTTGCCCGTGAGCCGTCAAACTTCTGCTTCTTCTCGCCCACTTGAAAAGTTTCCGTGTGGCCCCAAGGCAATTCGTAGCCGGTAGCATACGAAGTCATTTTCTCTACTTCCGGAATAGTTGGCTTGATTTCATTGATACTGACGGCCGCAGCCTCCTCCCTTTTCTTAAAATTCAGACTTTGATAAAGCAGCGTATAAGGAGTACTGTAAGTGCCATTTACTTTTCCGCCTGATGTTGTAGTTTGATAAAGCACATAAAGTTTTTTCCCATTCGTGTGAAAATTGTCAACCGCCTTTTCATCCTGCACCCAAAGGAAAATAAACAAGCAGCACGTCATGCCCAGGGCAAGGCCGATGATGTTGATAGCAGAAAAGGACTTTTGACGAACAACGTTGCGAAAAGCTACAGTGAAATAATGCTTGATCATGCTCATGGTGAATCGATTTGATGAATGTGATTTTTTTCTTTTAATAGCAAACGGACGAATGAATCCCAAAACGTTTCTTATGTAATCAAGTCGTGCTCTTTTCAAGCCGACTTTGTTGATCTGAAAATAAAATTCCTCCTCGAGGTCTCCTTGTATTTCTTCAGCCACATGATCGGCACAATACCACTGAAGCAAGCGAGTTGCCCAGCGCGGTGGCGGTGGATTTGTATTTTCACTTTTCATGCACGGGCCATTTTAATGGACGAAGGAAGCTGGCTCCACAACTGCTGATGTACTTCGTGCATTTCGTTGAGTGTTTGTCGGCCAAGGGCAGTGATAGCAAAAATTCTTTTTCTTCTGCCTCCACGCTCAGCGGTAGGTTCGCCCATTTTGGATTTGATCATTCCTTTTTCCTCCAGGCGCTGAAGGGAGGCATGCACCTGGTTTAACCTCACCTCGCGATTGGTTTGCTCAATGATCTCGTGCGTGATCTTTACGCCATAAGCATCTTCCTTTATCATGGCCACCACCAGCAGCACAATCTCTTCAAATTCCCCGAGATAAATCCGTTTCATATTTATTTATTCCATTTTTGCTGATCAAATACTCGGCCAAAACAAAAAATATGTTTTTGGTAAGATTTCCCAACTACAACTTGAACAACCTCATTGATGTTGTCCGCTATTGACACGGTTTTGTTCGGTATCGCCACTCGCTTTCCGTTATGCTTATCGGTTTGTTTTCGTGAGTGGTTCCTGTTGATTTAAATGCTCACGAAGTCGCAGCGTTGACATCCTGGATTGTGTTGGGCAATTACCTTCGTAATAAAACAATCCATGAACTCCACTTTTGAATATGTGCGTGATGCGCAGCAGGTAATTCAATTCCTGGAAGATAGGCTTTACGATTACAACGCTGCCGCACTTGGCAAGCACGATGGCGCTCTCTTTTCGTGGGTGCTCAGAGATGATGACAAAAAAATAGTGGCAGGCGTTGCGGGGTGGACATGGGCCGGCATCTGCGAAATCACACAACTATGGGTGCATGAGAGTTTGCGCAAGAAAGGAATCGGGAAAAAATTATTGGAGGCTGCCGAAGCGGAGGCTAAAAGTAAAGGCTGTTACAAACTGCTGGTGAGAAGTTATGGATTTCAGGCTCCACATTTTTACAAACGTTATGGTTACAATGTGGAACATGAGCTGAAAGATTTTCCGAGAGGTTTTGGTTACTACATTCTATTAAAAAACCTGCCATTGCAATCACGGAGAGTTTAAAAAATCGCATACCAAATAAGTAACCTTATTCAGTTTTAAAAGTTATCGTGTCAAATTCCTTCTCGTGAAAATAGTTACTGTACTTTGTCTGTGGCTCATCGCTGTACTTCCTGTAAATGGTCAGGCTGACAATATCGGATCGTTTCTCAGCCAACAAATGAAAGAGTTGCGCATACCGGGCATGCAGGTGGCTGTCGTTCAAAAAGGAAAAATTGTTTACAGTAAATCCTTTGGCCTGGCCAACCTTTCGGATTCAATTCCTGTGACCAACACAACTATTTTTCCCATCAACTCATGTACTAAATCTTTTGCCGGTGTTGCCATCCTGCAATTGGTGGAGGAGAAGAAACTGGAACTGAATGTACCTGTTTCGCGCTACCTGGATAGTTTACCGAAGGCATGGCAGTCGGTCACTATTCAGGAATTGCTGGTACACATCTCGGGCTTGCCTGATATTCTGAGGGTGTTTGATCCAGGTACACACGGCCTTGGCAATTTGCGCACAGAAAAAGCAGCGTTCGAAAAAGTAAAAACGTTCCCCATGCAGTTTCATACAGGTGAGCAATTCAGCTACAACCAAACCAATTATCTTCTGCTGAGTAAGATCGTCACCAGGCTTACAGGCAAATTGTTTGAAGATTATTTGCAGGAAAAGCAACTCAACATTGTACACATGCCGCACACCAGGTATGGCGACACGCGCGACATCATTCCTCACTTCGCGCCCAGCTATCGTTATCAAAAGACAAGAGATGGCAAGAAGCTGCACGAAGAAGAGCTGGTGATCAACTACTCAGAGTTTCCAAGCTTTCAATGGGCCGGGTCAGGGCTGAACAGTACTGCCGAAGATATGGCGCATTGGGCACTTGCACTGATGCAAGGAAAACTACTCAATTCAACTTCACTCAAAACGCTGTGGACACATGGCACCTACAACAACGGGACACTAACACAATGGACGCCCGGGTTCGGTGTAAACAAGCAGAGCACCCGACATCGTGCGGTGGGAATGAGCGGAGGCGGGCGCTCTGCATTTCTTATCTATCCCGAAGACGAACTGGCCATCGTCATTCTTACCAACCTGATGGGAAGCACACCGGAGAATTTTATTGTTGAGGCGGCAGGCTATTTCAATCCAGACCTCGCAGCCGCGGATGCCATCACAGCTTTGCGCATAGAATTGAAAAAGCGTGGCTTTGACCAGGTCATGACTATATATAAGGAGTTGAAACAAAAAGATGCCTTCAAGCCAAATGAGTTTGAAATCAATGACTGGGGCTACCGGTTGATGAGTAGCGGTAAGATCAACGAAGCCAAAGCGCTTTTTCATCTCAATACTGTTCTCTATCCAGAAAGCTGGAATGTGTATGACAGCTACGGAGAAGCGCTGATGCTAAACAAAGAAAACAAAGAGGCTATCGCGATGTACAAAAAATCGGTTGAAATGAATCCGAACAATGAAGGAGGGAAGCGAGCGCTGCAGAGGATAGAGGGGTTAAATGAGAAAGAATAACGAATGTTCTTTTTGAATCACGCGGAAATTGTTGTCGCCCCGGCAACCGCCACGAGGAAGGAGCCTGTGAAGTTAGTTGTCATTTAAAACAGAAGCGATCTTGGCATCCAGCTCTTCCGAATATCCGGTAGAAGAATAAATTATGTTAAGGCTTCGGTCGAGCAGCACATATTTAGGAACAGCGAACGCTTTGTACTCTTCCCTTACCTGGTCATTCCCGATTAAATTCAGGTAGCCTACGTTCTTCTTTTTAACCATAAGCTTTGCACTCTCTACGTTTTCCGATTCATTCGTGATACCGATAACGACAAGCCCTTGTGCTTTGTACCTTTTATATAGGTGCTGAACCTTCGGCATTGCTGCAATACAAGGGCCACACCACACTTCCCAGAAATCGAACAATACAAAATTGCCTTTCAATGCACTCAAGGAAATTCTATCGCCTTCAAAACTGGAGAGACTAAAATCAGGAGCGAGTGTGCTTACATTCTTTTTAATGAATGGAGTTTCGGCTACAATCTCCCGGAGGTCAAAAAGTTGTTTCGATAGATTCAACTCTTCCTTATCAACTTCGTTGTTTATTTTCAAGCTGCTGATCTCTCTTAGAATAGTTTGTGTTTTGCCTAACGCCTTCAGGTGCTCTTCAATTTTGAAAGGGATAAAGGTGCTCTTGTGGAGGTAAATAATTTTGTAGCTTTCGGTGATAGCAAACTCGGCATTATCTTCATACTCAAACTTCAGATAGTAGAAGTCTTTGGTTTCTTTATGCGTTACGGATTTGTAAACGGAGTCTGCAGCAATCAAATCCATGACGAGCATCTGGCCTCCGGGGCTGCCAAGCATTTGCTTCAGGTCTGATCTCATACTCCTGAATGTTTTTTCATTTCTATTGATAATGAACAGAGACTTGCCTGAAGAGATGAACTCTGCGGCATGGTCATCTCGCTTGCCGAAGAAAATGAATCCCGGTTTCGCGCTGGCACGCTGAATTACACAGAAGCCCGTTTTGTCCCAGGTGTCTCCGTTGGTAAAGCGGTCGAGCCGATGAAGATTATATTTTACGGAAGAGATCTTGCCAATAGCCTGTTTATACTTTTCAAGAATTTTTTGTGTAGTAAGAGCCTGGCTTGTTGTGATAAATGGATGGCAGATGACAACCAGGACAAGGATTTTTTTGGTGGATGCTTTCATCGTGGCGGATAGGTTTAGGTAGTATCCTTAAGGAAAAATCGAGCCAAAATGAGTTGTGGTACAAAGTCAGATTTAAGAGGGCATCTGCTTTTTAGAAACTCTGATCAACTACTTCTCTTTTCAGAAAAAAATAAACGATCAAAGGCAAGAGAAATAGTTGAATCAAGGTCATCGCCAATGACGCGAGGCCGGTGAGCTGCGTATTGTTACTGCCCATTAGCAACTGTTTACCCAGCGGTCCTTGCGAAAAAATAACGATGTTAAATAGATTCC
>CAZECP010000026.1:0-38927 GCA_964510765.1 uncultured Ohtaekwangia sp.
CGTCAAAAAAATTTTTATCGGTTTGGGTTCGTTGTTGGTTCTATTGATTGCGCTGGCCATTATTCTGCCAATCGTTTTCAAGGACAAAATCAAACAAGCTGTGGACGAACAGATTGCCAAGAGCGTGAATGCCGATGTGGTTTTTGATGTGAATAATTTCAGCCTCTCCGTTTTCAAAAACTTTCCAAACGTAACAGTTGAAGTGAAAGAACTTGGAGTTTTTAACCGCGCTCCATTTGAAGGCGTTCATCTTTTTGTTGTCGATAGATTAGAGGTGGAAGTGAATTTGAAAGACGTTTTGTTTGGCGATCAACTTCGCGTGAAAGGAATCACTCTGGTTCGTCCGCAGATCAACGTAAAAGTTTTGAAAGACGGATCGGCAAACTACAACATTACTTATCCTTCAACAGACACAGTCAAAGCTTCTACTGAATCCTCAAAATTTTCGTTTGCAATTGATTATTGGGGAATTGAAAAAGGGGATTTGGTTTACGATGATGAGTCGCTCGGATTTTATATGGGCCTTGGCGGGATGAACCATTCCGGTAGCGGGAATTTTAACGAGAAGGAATTTGACCTCACCACCAAAACCCAAGTTGATTCTGTGACTGTGCGATATGGCGGGGTGGAATATCTTACCAACAAACACGCGGGCATTGATGCGGTAATCGGCATTGCTGAAAATTATACCAAGTATATCTTCAAAGACAATTCTGCTAAAGTAAATGACTTTGCCCTTAGCGCAGATGGTTGGTTTAAAATGAATGAAAAAGACTTTGGAATGGATATTAACTTCAAGAGTCCTGAGAATTCTTTCAAATCTCTTCTGTCGTTAGTGCCTGGAATGTATTCAAAAGATTTTGACAAAGTAGAAACGAAAGGCGACTTGTCATTTAAGGGATTTGTGAAAGGAACTTACAGCGACAAACAAATGCCAGCCTTCAATGTGGATTTGAAAGTGAAAGATGCAATGTTCAAATATCCATCCTTGCCAACGGCAGTTACTAATATTAACATGGATTTATTGATCGATAACAAAACAGGCGTAATTGAAAACACTTTGGTTGATCTGCAAAAGTTTCATCTTGATTTCGGTTCAAATCCTGTTGACGCGCGCGCCCGAATTGAAAACCTGAAAGACTATCCTATTGACGCAAATCTGAAAGCAACCTTGAATCTTGGCGAACTTCAGAAAATGTTCCCGATGGAAGGTATGGAAATGAAAGGAACTGTTTCTGCCAATGCTTCCGCAAAAGGTGTGATGGATCCGGTAACTAAAGTAGTTCCGGCCAGCGGTGTTTTTTCAATGAAGGGTTTTGCGTTCAACTCAAAATCGATTCCCTATGCCGTTACCATTTCGGAAGCAGATGCAAGCTTCGATCCGAAAAAGGTTGAATTGAAAAGAGCAGCCGGAACAATTGGCAAGAGTGATTTCTCAGTGAATGGAGCCTTGTCAAACTATCTCGCTTATGTATTCAAAAAAGAAACGGTAACGGGTAATTTGAATTTCAATTCCAATCTTCTTGACCTGAATGAATTCATGACCAGCGCGCCTGCTGATCCAAATAAAAAAGACACTTCAAAACTGAGCGTGATTCCAATCCCGAACGACATTGACTTTGTAATGCACTCAGATGTCAAGACCGTGAAGATGATGGATTATACCATTACCAATGCGGTGGGTGATGTAATCATTAAAGATGCTACTGCCAATCTTAGCAATGTAAAGTTCAATATGTTGGGCGGTGCCTTTGCAGTGAACGGAAGTTATAACACCAAGGATCTCACGCATCCGAAATATGATTTCGGTTTAAAGATTGACAATCTATCGATTCAACAAGCAGCAAGTTCATTCTCCGTTATCAAAACGTATGCGCCTATTGCTGCCTTGGCAACCGGAAAATTTGGAACAGATTTTAAAATCAATGGCGAACTTGGTCAGGACATGATGCCAAAGATGGCAACGGTGAATGGAAGTGGATTACTCAAAATTGCAGAAGCGGCTTTAACAGGTTCAAATTCAAAATTGATTTCGGGAATTACATCACTCACAAATTTGTCTGACGCTGGCAATGTGAGTTTGAAGGATGTATTGATGTCTGCAGAAATTAAAGATGGAAAATTAAGTGTGCAACCATTTGATGTGAAATTCGGAAACTATAAAACCAATATCTCAGGGTTTACTTCACTGGATGGAAGCATCGGCTACAATTTGAAGATGAATGTGCCTGCCGGAAAGCTGGGTTCGCAGTTTCAAAGTTTCTTGAATCAATATGGAGGCGCGAATAATTCCACGAAAGAAATTCCGGTCACCATTGGTTTGGGTGGAACATATAAAGATCCAAAGACAACGCTTGTAACCACGGAACAAAAACAGCAAGTGAAAGAAGCTGTGACAAATGTTGCCAAGGAAAAAGGCAAAGAAGCATTGCAACAAGCAGTTCAGAATACACCGGCAAAAGATTTGGTGAATGGATTGCTGGGCACCAAGAAAGACACGACCAAAACCGATAGCACAAAAGCTCCCGTTCAAAATTTGCTTCAGAACAAACTTCAGAACTTGCTGAAGAAAAAGAAGAATTAATTCTAACTAACCAACTTGAAATATTTTCTTTTCAATTCTCTTTTTCAACGCGAAGGCTGGCTTTCATCTCATTATGTTGGCGTTGACGAGAATGGATTGATTCAATATTTTTCGAGTGAGAAACCAGTTGACGCGGAAATAGAAAGGGTAGAAGGTTTTGCTCTTCCTGGTTTTCAGAATGCACACTCTCATGCCTTTCAATATGCCATGGCGGGTCTTGCAGAAAATCATCCATCAGGAGCTGATGATGATTTCTGGACGTGGCGCGAAGAAATGTACAAGTGCGCGCTGTCTGTAGATCCTGATCAGGCGGAGGCAATAGCCGCGATGCTTTATGCCGAGATGGTTCGAGTTGGCTACACGCACGTGGCAGAGTTTCATTATCTCCATCATGATAAAGATGGAAAGCCTTATTCAAATCTTGCGGAGATGGGCGAACGTATGATTGCTGCTGCAAAATCTGCAGGAATTAAAATCACACTCGTTCCGGTTTTTTATCAGAACGGAAATTTTGGACAAGAACCACAACAGCGCCAACGAAGATTTATTTCAAAGACTGTTGATGAGTATTTCAAACTATTCAATGCATCCGCGAGCGCGATTGAAACTTATACTGATGCATCAATTGGTGTAAGTGTTCATTCTCTTCGCGCAGTAGATTTGAATGATGTGAAGAGGACTTTTGAATTGACTCCAGCCGATTTACCTTTTCACATTCATGTTGCAGAACAAAAGAAAGAGGTGAACGATTGTCTTGCCTTTTGCGGCAAGCGCCCGATGCGATGGCTGCTTGAGAATCTTCCTGTGAATGAGCGATTTCATTTAGTGCATTCAACTCATTTGGATGATCAGGAATTAAAAGCACTTGCCTCATCGATGGCGAATGTTGTTCTCTGTCCATCCACAGAGGGAAACCTTGGTGATGGATTTTTTCGCATGAAAGAATTTGTAAATCTTAGTGGCCATTGGAGCATTGGCACAGACAGTCATATTGGTTTGAATCCATTGGAAGAATTCCGAATGATTGATTATCGCCAACGCCTGTTAACAAATCATCGCAATACTTTTTCAGGCGATGCAGCTTCCTATCTCGTGAATGAATCAATTGCTTCAGGAAGAAAAGCGATGGGTATTGAAAGCAAAAGTAATTTTGAAATTGGAAAATCTTTTGATGCCGTTGTCTATAAAGCAAATTCACATTTGCTTGCAGAAACATCAGACAGAAGCAGAATGGCAACCATTCTTTACACTTCTGATTCCAGTCGGATTCATGGTACTATTGTGAACGGCAAATGGATTGTGAAAGATGGCCATCATATTAATGGCAGATCAATCAAAGACAACTTTTCAAAAGCCATGCGCGGATTGAAAAATCGTTAGATGCCTTTTTTAGGCATTTTCGGTTTGATAAAAGAGATGGATATGAATTGTTAGATTTCCATCACAAACCGTCAGAAATTACGTTTAGTAAGAGATCATTTTTAAACAATTGATACTTTTCTTTGTTATAATCGATAAAGTTGGCAAAAAACTTACGGCACTCGCAATCTTTGCAGGCTATTAGTGACATTTGTTATTGCTGGCGCGGGCTTAATCTATGTATCAAAGAATATTCTTAATTCTTTTTCTATCCCTGATTGCTTCAGGTATCATTTCTCTATTTTGGATTCATGAAGTAAAATATTTGAGACCTACTCCGGAGCCTCAGCATTATGTGCCAGTGATGCCCGGAGCAAAGATCACAAGTGAATTCATTGACGAAGGAAAAATTTATTTTCTCCACTTCTACAATCCGGATTGTCCTTGTTCACGGTTTAATGCCCGGCATGTAAAATCGCTGCTCCGAAGTTATGGAGGCGCTGCGATAATGAAAATAGTAGTACCTGATCAGGAATCGTTAGTTCAGGCGCAGCGCGAATTTGAAGGCCAGTCTTTTCTTGTGGATTCTAAAAATGAATTGGCTCAGGCTTGTGGCGTTTATTCAACCCCTCAAGCAGTAATCGTTGATCAAAAGGCAACATTATATTACCGTGGTAACTATAACCGCTCGCGCTATTGCACAAGCAGAGCCACCAACTTTGCAGAGCTTTCTTTGATCAGTCTAATGAATGGTCAGCCCTCTCCCTCCTTCGGTTTGCTCGCAACACAATCATACGGCTGCGAATGGGATGAAAAAGAAAAGGAATATGTCTTCTTCTAAATTTGAAAATGAATGGCAGTGAAATTAACAATTGATCAGCGAGAAAGATTTTTTTCTACGATCAAAGAGAAATCAGATAAGGTAATACAATACACACTGATTGCTTATTTTATCTTTGGATTATTCCTCGCTACATTTTACAACACCTATTCTCTTGCTATTGGAGTGGGGGCCCTATGCTTGATAGCAAGTTTTTTATCAAAAGCAATGCTGCCGAAGAGTACATTTTATCAATATGTAGTAAGTACTGTGTTAGCTGTATTTTCGGCACAGTTTATTTACCAGATGCATGGCCTGTTTGAAATGCACTTCTTTGTTTTCATCGGCACTACCTTGTTGATCACTTATCAAAACTGGAAACTCCAACTTCCGCTCATTCTCTTGGTGGTAGTACATCATGCCACATTTGCGTATCTGCAATACTCCGGCTTGCGTGAAATGTATTTTACTCAGCTTGACTATATGGACCTTCAAGCATTTCTTTTCCATGGATTGCTGGCTGCTGTTATTTCTTTTATTTGCGGATACTGGTCGTTCAATTTGGAAGGAGCAACAATTGAAAATGCACAAAAGACAATTGCCTATGAAAAACAAATTGAAAATGTAAGAAACAATATTGCTTTTGCAGACGAAATCAGTAAAGGTAATCTGGGTGTTGACTACAAATTATTGGATGATTCGGACATTCTTGGCAAATCGCTGATGACCATGCGCAGAAGCCTGGTTGAATCAAATCAACGCGAACAGGAAGAAAAATTTATCACTATCGGCATTACTAAAATCGGAGAGATTATACAGCGCAACAATGACAATGTTCAAAAACTTTCTGACGAGTTTGTATCGGGAATGGTAAAGTATCTGGGTGTGAATCAGGGAGGGCTTTTTCTGGTGGAGGAAACGGAGACGGAAAAATATCTCAAACTCACGGCTTGCTATGCGTACGAACGGAAAAAATTTCTCGACAAACGTGTTGCTATTGGCGAAAGCTTGATTGGTCAATGTTATTTGGAGCGCGATTCAATTTATATGACCAAAGTTCCTCAGGATTACGTTCACATCACCTCAGGACTTGGAGAGTCCACCCCGGGAAGTATTTTGTTGATGCCTTTGATGACGAATGAAGAAGTGGTAGGTGTGTTGGAACTGGCATCCTTCAAGCCATTTACGCCCGCACATATCCAGTTTATAAAGAGAGCCTCGGAGAATATTGCAAGTTCGATTATTTCATCACGCATTACGGAAAGGGTGAAAAAGCTTTTGCAGGAGTCGCAGGAGAAAGCAGAGATTATGCGCTCCCAGGAAGAAGAGATGCGGCAAAATATGGAAGAGTTGCAGGCTACACAAGAAGAGATGGAGCGCAAGCAAGCAGAAAGCAACAAGATCAAAATGGAGCTGGCAACAAGGGAAGAAGTTTTAAGCCTCACAACAATTTTATCTGAAACCGACTCACGCGGTGTAATCACCTATGTAAACGATAAATTTTGTGAAGTGGCAAAGTTTGATCGACAGGAGCTTATAAACAGTCCGCACAGCATTGTGCGACATCCGGATATGCCTAAAGCACTTTTCAAATTAATGTGGGATAGCATTAAAAGCGGTCGCATCTTTCAAGGCATTGTAAAAAATAAAGCAAAAGATGGTAGTGCGTATTGGGTGGATGCCACAATCGTTCCGGTAAAAAAGGATGGAGAAATCGACCGCTACATCGGGGCCCGCTATCACATCAAAGATGAGAAGTGGGCGCGGCAACGATATGAAGAACAAATGAAAAAATTGGGGTTACCGCTTTATTCCTAAATTAGCAGGATGACCGCAGATTTAAAGGATATTCTCTTCATCGACATTGAGACGGTGAGAAGCGTTGAAAACTATCATACTCTCAACGAAAGATTCAAGGCGCAGTGGGCACGCAAAGCGAACTTCTTCAAAAGAGAAGAAGGAATCACCGATGCTGATTTATTTCATGATCGCGCTGGCATCTACGCTGAGTTTGGAAAAATAGTTGTAATTGCAATTGGGAAATATTTTGACACGGAGGAAAACAAAGTCGGACTTAAAACCAAATATTTTGCGGGCGCTGATGAGAAGAAAGTGCTGGAGGAATTTAAAATCACCCTTGAAAAAACCGATCCGACAAAAACAAAACTATGCGCTCACAATGGAAAGGAATTTGATTTCCCGTACCTCTGTCGCAGAATGTTGGTGAACGGTATTCAACTTCCGGCTTTGCTAAACATTTCCGGAAGAAAGTCGTGGGAAGTTCCCCATCTGGACACCATGGAAATGTGGAAGTTTGGAGATTATAAACATTACACGTCCCTTGACCTTTTAGCTGCCCTATTTGAAATACCAACCAGCAAAGAGCAAATGGATGGCTCAATGGTGAACGAAGTATATTACAGAGAGAAAGATCTTGACAAAATTTCGGATTACTGCGTGCGCGATGTGGTGGCTATCGCTCAGCTTTATCTTCGCATGAAAGCATTTCCGCTGATTGAAAATCAGAACATCATCAAAACCTAAAGACTTCACAAGTATTGACCTACATGTGATGTCTCGAAAAAGAAATAGATGAAAAATCCGTTGAGGCATGTGGCGGAAATGAAGTTGAGCCACATGGTGTTTGAATAGTTTACCTTGGTAGCATCTTTCCAAGAGCAAACAAACCACCACATAAAAAATAGAATCACCGGCAGCAGAGATAGCACAAAAGTAAATCCATAGTTCACATTGTGGATACTCTTGAAGTATAAGAAATAACCAAGCGCAGCAAAAGCAAAAACAATTTGTACAAAAATGAAAGTGCCTTTGATTCCCAATAGCCTACTTATCGTTTTGTCGCCATGTTTGGCATCTTCTTCATGTTGATAAATCTGTGTCATCGGGTAGGAGCCAAGTAAAATCAATGAAGAAAGCGATGCTGGAATTAATACTTTGGCTCTTAAGAGATTCTCCATCTCAAAATTATTAATCGCCACATAGCTCATCAGAAAGGTGAAGAAACCTTGAAAGATTCCAACTGTCAACCAGCCAATGATAGGATATTTTTTTAAGCGAATCAGCGGATGAGAGTATGCTTTTGAAACCAACCCGTAAATCAAAATCATGACGGAGAAGAGTAAACTGATTTTAAAATAGGCTAAGATGATCGCGATCAAGTCAAGAATTAAAGAAGTGTAAAACAAGCTTTTGGAAACAGGAGGAGGATTTTTTAAACCACCAATACTTTTCTCGTCTTTGTCAAAATAGCTATTGTAGCCGTTACTGGCCGGGTAAAGCAAGAGATGAATAATAACAAAACTCCAAAGCAGGCTCTGTTCTGTAAAGTTGGGAGATATACCAAGTGCAAACAAATAAACAGGTAGTAGAAAATAGGAGAAGGGAAACCGCAAATGCAAAAGTGTTGACATATTATAAACTAATTTAACAAAGTAATCCTTTTTAAGTTATACTTGAAAGACAGATTAAATGAGTTACATCACATCCATCGGCATATCAAATCCTCAGGACAGTTTTGACCAACAGACAATCGCGCGATTCATGTCGAAGGCCATGCAATTAAATTCTGAAGAGGAGAGAAGGCTATTTGCTTTGTACCGTGCCACGGGCATTGAAACTAGGCACTCGGTTTTGGCTGACTATGGAAAAACTGACCACTTTGAATTCTATTCAAATAATGAGTCTCTCGAACCGTTTCCTTCAACTAAGAAGAGATTGAGCGTATTTCGTGACGAGGCTCTGAGACTCAGCTTGAAATCAGTCGGGAATTGTTTACGCCAATCGACAGTCAATGTAGTTGACATTACTCATCTGATTGTGGTGAGCTGCACGGGAATGTATGCACCAGGGTTAGACATTGATCTTGTAAAATCAATGGGTTTAAACTTTTCAATCAAGAGAACATGCATCAACTTCATGGGATGTTACGCAGCTTTCAACGCGCTTAAGTTAGCCGAATCGTTTTGTACTGAAAGCGATGAAGCCAAAGTCCTGATCGTTTCTACGGAACTTTGCAGCCTTCACTTCCAAAAAGAAAACACAGAGGACAATTGGTTGGCCAACGCGCTCTTCGCAGATGGAAGCGCAGCAATTCTTGTAGAATCAGACAGTGAAAAGAAAGTTAAACTTGAACTGAAGAGCTTTTATTGCAATCTGGCGCTTGAGGCAGAGAATGAAATGGCTTGGGGAATTGGTGGTTTTGGTTTTGAAATGAGGTTGTCAACCTATGTGCCTGAGGCAATTCAGAAAGGAATCAGAAGTTTGACAGAGAATCTCTTGTCAAATATTTCAGCAAAGATTGAGGACGTTTCTTTTTTTGCAATTCATCCGGGAGGGAAAAGAATACTCGAAGTGATCGAATCCGAATTGAAACTTTCAAAGAATGATTTACGCCATTCGTATGACGTTTTGAAAAAATTTGGCAACATGTCTTCGCCAACCGTTTTGTTCGTACTGAAAGAAATTTTTGAATCGATCAATCGGCAAGACGATGGAAAGAAAATTCTAAGCATTGCCTTTGGTCCTGGGCTCACACTTGAAAGCATGCTCCTTCAAATTCATTTCCAGAAATGATTTCGCTTGCGCATCGATCAGAAGAAACCGAGATCATGGACGATCTCAATTGTTATGGAGAGGTTGTCAAACAGACTTTGCGCGAACTTGATTTTATCAATCAATGGCTTGGCGGAAATGAAGTAACCCTTTCAGCATTAAGAAAAGTTTGGTTGGGAATTGACCAAAACGAAGATCTTCACATTGTTGACCTCGGCTGCGGAAGCGGACAGATGCTGAGAATTATTTCCACCTTGGCAAAGAAACAAAATCGAAAAGTAAAACTGATCGGCATTGATGCCAACCCTAACATTGTTGAATATGCCATTGATCATTCAAATGACTTTAAGAACATTTCCTTTAAGCCACTTGATATTTTTTCCAAAGGTTTCCAAAAAGAAAAATTTGACATTGTTATGGCCACGCTTTTCTTTCATCACTTTTCAAATGAACGGCTCGTAAGTTTCCTCTCTCAACTTGTTAAGCAAACAAACAAAGCTGTAATTGTGAATGATATTCATCGCCACACATTCGCTTTCTATTCTATCAAATGGTTGACTCACTTTTTCTCGAAATCAAACATGGTAAAATATGACGCGCCTCTTTCGGTGAGGCGCGCTTTCAAGAGAGATGAATTAAAATCAATTTTAAAAAAGGCCGGGATCGGAAATTATCAACTAAAATGGAAATGGGCTTTCCGGTGGCAACTAATAATCATCACCTAAAGAACGGCCATTCTCACTTTTTTCAAGAGCGCTTTTTCTTCAGCGGTCCACTCCTCTTTCTCCGCTTCTTCGGATACCAGTTTGTCGAGATCAAAGACAAAATTCAACCTGTATTTCCAAATCAAGTCAGCACCAATGGCGCGCTTAAATTCACGCAACGCACTGCGGTTTCTGATCCAATAAAGTTGTACTTGCTTGCCCGGTACATTAACATCTGCTTGTCCGCGGATGAAGACAGAATTGTCATCTAACTCTTTGTTCAGCGGCTCTATAAAACCTTCATTACCTATGATATAAACAGTTTGCATAGTTTAAAAAATGTTCAACTCCACATTCAATTTCAATGCAATTTACGTTAAAGCAGAGGTAATAGTTCTCCAAAAATTTCTTCATGCGATGTTACAAACAGTCATGAAATTGCGATTAAGGAATTATTTGAAAGTAATTTTGAATGGATCAATACATTGAGCACAATTAAATTTTTCGAATATTACTTTTGGCATAATTTTTACTTTATTTTGAAAATACAAATTGCAACCGTTCGAAAAAAAACTTTGGTCAAAAAGATAAACTCAGACTTATGAAAACATCTATTTTTATTTTTGTTGCTGGATTACTTCTAAGTTCTTGTGGTTCCAGCCCCTTCGGCTCACGCGTGAAAGAACCATTTAGCGGAAGCGCTTACAAATCCAACAATCGTTTCTTCCGGGGCACCGGCAAAGGTGAAAGCAGTGCAGACAATATTGCACGGGGAAAAGCAGACATTGAAGCAAAAGCGATGCTCGCAAGCCAGGTGAACACAACAGTAAAAGAGGTGACAGATCAGTATTTAGGTCAAACGCAGAATGAACGCGCAGGCGATGTAGCTGATAAGTTTCAAAGCCTGGTTCGCGAAGTGATGAGCACCAATCTAGCTGACTTGAGAAAGATTGGTGAAGAAAAATATTACAACGAAAAGGAGAGGAAGTACACCGTTTTTATTGCCTACGAAATTAAGAAAAACGCGATGTTCAAGTTCATGAAAGAACAGGCCAAAACAAACAACACAATCAATCAACAGCAGCAGGAATTGATTCAAAAAATTCTTGATGAAGAATTGAAAAAGAATCCTGAAGAAGACAATAAATAATCATTTCTTTTTCCAACGATTGGATTTCATATACCAGTAGGACATCGAAAACATTCCAAACCAATAAACCAACTCACTGCCCCAGCCCCAGGTGATAGGAAGGTTCCATATTTCCAGCACAAGGTAAACGTAAATACTGTAAGCTGTGATGGTGATGACTTCGATGATTAAGTTCACAGTGGTATGGCCAGTGCCGGTGATGGCATTGAGCCAGATTGTGGAGAAAGACATCGTCAACAGGGCGACAGAAATTACGCGAATCACCGGAATGGCTTCGGCAATGAATAGTTCGTCTTGTTGATAGAATTTCAGAGCGTATTCTGGAAACAGATTCAAAGGAATTACAAGAAGGATGGTGCAGGCAAGACTTAACACAATAATCCTTTTTATTAACGGCATTACCTCCTCCTGTTTGTCTTGACCGATCACATTGCTTACCATTGTTGTGGATGTGGCAGCAAAGGCCCAGAGAAATACACCAAAGATTCCAAAAATATTTCTCATAGTATTGGAAATGGCAAGGGCGCGAGCGCCATGGTGCTCAATAAGAATGTAAAAATATTCCCAGGTGATAATGCTGATGGCGTATTGTAAAATTAATGGTGATGACTTGAAGAGCACATGTCGGATTGTGCCGAAATCAATTTTCCAGTTTTCAAAAAGTGAAAATTGTTTGTTGATTCCTTTGAAATGGATCACCACAAAGATCACGAGCAAGCCGGCAGCTTCGGCAAGAATGGATGCGTAGGCCGCTCCATTGAAGCCAATTTCAGAGAACCCAAACTTGCCATAGATCAAACTGTAATCCAAGAAGATATTCACGAACGTTTCTGCGAGTGTTCCCCAGATTAAAAGTTTTGTTTGATTCGTTCCGACAAGCAAGGCATTGCGCATTATATAAAGATAAAGCAACGGCAAACCCCAGATGCGGATATACATGAAGTCAATAACTTGCGTTGCGGTCGATTCGCTGTGAATGGTGGCGCGTAAAATCATTGGCGCAACGGTGTAAGTGAGAATGATCCCCACAAAGGAAATTGCAAGTGAGATCCATACACCATGAAAAAATAAATGACCGATCTCTTTCGGATTGTTTTCTCCAGCTTTGCGCGCAATTAAAGATTGAAGTCCGTTATTCAACCCGTTACCGATTACGGCAAAAATCAAATAGTAAACTCCTGTGATGCCTGCGCTTGCCAATGCTTGCTGCCCGAGCCCGCCAAGAAAGATATTGTTGGTGATGAAATTTATCTGCGGCACAAGAATAGCCAGCGAAATGGGCATGGCCATTCCAAGAATTTGTTTGTAGCCGGTTTGAAGGCGCAAGTCCATGTTTAATCTCGGGAGCTATTAGATGAAAAGAGATAGAATTCCAATAAATATTCCTACACAAATAATTCGAAAAGCCCAGATTGACCATCGAGCTTGCAATTTCATAAACTCTTCGGGAGAAGAGATATTACTTTTCTCAAAAGCCAAGCGATTGCCGTTAAAGCCGAGGTAAAATACGGCATAGATATTTACAATCGGAATGAAACAAAGTATTGTCCATTTTTCAAGACGGTGCGCAAGCGTCCAAATTACTGAGAGAACAAATGCACCCCAATTCCATTTCTTTAAAATCTTGGCATCGAGGTTCTTTGAATCCACTGGTTGAGGATAAGTAGTTATTGTTTCAAGTGATATCTTCCTTTTCTCAGCCTCTGCTTTGGCAAGTTCAAAAATATTTTTATTTGAGGGGTTATTGGCGATTTGAAGAAGTTCTTTCAATTTCTCGTCAGACAGTTCTTGTATTTTTGATTTGTAAAAATCGAAATTCATAAAATGAGATTTTCTTCCACTAAAATCTTTGAGGAGAAAATAGGGTGAAATCTCCCAAATTTCTAATAGACACTTAATCTAAGAAAAATTCAGGAATAGAATTAAGGTAAGGACTTCTGCACCAAACCAAAAGTCCAGGTGCCGAGGAGTGCAGCAAAAACCGTGACGATAGTGACAAGATACCCGGCACCAACTTGCACGTACAATGGTCCGGGACATGCTCCTGTGAGTGCCCAGCCAAAACCAAAGATCAAACTTCCGGGAATGATGCCAGCATGAAATTCTTTTTTCGGCATTTCAATTTGTTGACCATCAATGGTCTTTGCGTTGGATTTTTTCAATAGCCAAAGCGTGAGTGCGCCAACCGGAATGGCGGTCATGAAAATCCCAAACATGTGAAAACTCTCGAAGCGAAACATTTCCTGAATACGGAACCACGACATGGCTTCGCCTTTGGTCAATGCAATTCCAAAAAGAATTCCGGGAAGAATAAATTTCAAATCTTTCATAAAGCAAGAATGTAAGGAAGTACAAATTTTGAAAACAGAATTCCGCCAAGAAAAAACGAAGCAGTTGCGAGAAGCGATGGCCACTGCAATGCAGATAAGCCAAGGATGCCATGACCTGAAGTGCAGCCTTGCGCATAACGTGTGCCGAAGCCAACCAAAAATCCTCCGAGTATAATCGTGAGAAATCCCTTTAAAGAGAAAAGTGTTTCCCAATTGAATAGTGAAGAGGGCAGCAATTCAGCTTTTGAATTATCGATGTGGAATGTGGTAAGATAATCTGTGGTGCTTGATGAGATTTCTACCGGTGAAGGATTTGCAAACACAACTCCTGCCAAAACGCCACCGGACAGTAAGCCAACTACAAAATATAGACTCCACATTTCTTGCTTCCAATTGTACTGAAAGAGGGAGATTTTTGCGGGCACGCAAGCTGCGCAGATATGCCGCAGTGAAGAAGAGATTCCCAAACGCTTGTTCCCCATCCACAATAAAAGTGGAACAGTGAATCCGATCACGGGGCCGGCCACATACCAGGGCCAAGGTTTGTATAGTAATTCCATAGGGTTTAAAAAGGACAAGATTAGCAACTTTCATTCTCGAATAAAAGTTCATTCGCCCGAACGGCTGTTATCATTTGGGAATTTTCAATCTTGTGGCCGAAATAATTTCCTATGAAGAATTCAAGCATTGCCATTATTGGTGGAGGAAACCTGGGAGTAGCGATCGCAGAGGGGTTGCTTAAAAGTGGCTTTGTAAAGCCATCACAAATCACTGTGACAAGACGAACACTCAGCCGCATCGAATTTTTGAGAGATAAAGGTGTAACAACGACTGGTGACAACGCAAAAGCCATTTTGGAAAATGATGTTATCATTGTTGCACTGAAACCCTACAATGTAAAAGAAGTCTTGACCGAATTGAAAGATAAGTTTGATGCAAAACGCCATGTGGTTATTAGTGTTGTAACCGGAATTTTATTGTCTGAACTTTCTGAGATAATCGGAAAAGACATTTCACTTTTCCGTGCAATGCCAAATACAGCTATCGCGATTCGGGAATCGGTGACTTGTGTTTGTACAATTAACGGGACAAAGGAACAAACCGAATTTGTTTCAGACATTTTTAATAATCTCGGTATCACCATTTCTATCGATGAGAAATTGATGGACGCTGCCACGGTGTTGGGTGCTTGCGGAATTGCCTATGCACTCCGTTTTATTCGTGCATCTATACAAGGTGGAATTGAAATTGGTTTTGACGCGAAGACTGCAAATCTCATTTCCGCCCAAACGGTGAAGGGTGCCGCAGAGCTATTGCTGCAACTCCACAGTCATCCTGAGCAGGAGATTGATAAAGTGACCACACCGAAGGGCTGCACAATTGTAGGCTTAAATGAAATGGAGCATCAAGGATTCAGCTCTTCGTTGATCAAGGGAATCAGTTCTTCGTTCAAAAAAATTCAGTCGTAAGAGTTCTCTGGTTTTAATCTTTGGCAAGACAAGCAGATAAGTCTTGCGCTTATCGTTATTTTGCGTTCGAAGAAGAAATATTTGGTGAAAGATCACTAAATCAAATTACCTTGCCTGAACTGTTTGCGAATGAAGAAACAACAAAAAATAATAATCACCTGCAATAAATGGCTTGCTCCTTATCTCGAGATGGAAGTTATGGAGTTGGGAATTCAGGTCGAAAGAATATTTCCTACAGGAGTTGAACTGATTGGATCATTTGAAGATTGTATTCGTCTGAATTTGAATCTGCGCTGCGCCAGCCAGGTATTGCTTTCGCTCAAAGAATTCAAATGCAAGGGCCCTGACGAATTGTACGAGCACGTGCTTGACTATCCGTGGGAGAGAATCATTGCCGAAGATGGATACTTTGCCGTTACCAATCACACCGAGAATTTTACGGTTAACAACGAGTTGTTTGTAAACGTAAAAGTGAAGGACGCAATTGTCGATCGCTTCCGCAGAGAAACCGGTGAGCGGCCGAACTCCGGCTCAGCGCTGGATGAAACAGTGATTCATTTGTATTGGAGAGAAAACCAGGCGGAAATTTTTCTGGATACATCTGGTCAGACTTTAGCAAAGCACGGCTACAGAAAGATTCCTGGTAAAGCTCCAATGTTAGAAGCATTAGCGAGCGCGACTATTCTTGCATCGAAATGGGATCGCAAATCTCCGTTTGTAAATCCAATGTGCGGTTCATCAACAATCGCGATTGAGGCTGCATTGATTGCAACAAATCGCAGACCGGGCCTGTTGAGAAACAATTATTCCTTCATGCATGTGCTCAACTATGATGAGAAGGTTTATCAAGAGGAGCTTAGCAAATTGAAAGCGCAAATCGTGGAAGTTGCTGATTTGAAAATAATAGCTTCTGATATTAAGCAAGACGCGATTGACATTTCAAGAATCAATGCCGGAGTGGCAGGGGTAGAGAGCTTGATTGAGTTTAAAGTTTGTGATTTTGAATCAACAAGAATACCTGAAACTCCGGGCGTTATTTTTTTCAACCCGGAATATGGAGAGCGTCTTGGAGAAGTAAGCGAGCTTGAAAAAACATACGAACGAATGGGCGATTTCATGAAAAAGAAATGTTCAGGATATAAAGGCTATATCTTCACCGGCAATCTTGATCTCGCTAAAAAGATCGGCCTGAAAGCAAGCAGGCGAATTGAATTTTATTCAGCTAAACTGGATTGTCGTTTGCTGGAATATGAATTGTATGCTGGATCAAAGAGAAGTCCAAAAGATCAAAAAGATTCGGCCAATACAATATAATAGTTGGGTGCCTGCCAGCTACCAGTAGCAACATCGAATCGCAGATTCAGTTTTTCTTTTTTCAAAATAGCAAAGCGCAATCCGGCACCCACGGCAATTTTGAAACGATCAAGTCCAAGCGAGGGAATATCTTTTGCCACTTGCCCAAAGCTTGCAAAACCAACACCACCAAGTCTTCCTTTCAACGGGAATCTATATTCTGACTGAATGCCCAGGAACGTTTTGTCGCGAAAGCGTCCGGCATAAAAGCCGCGCATCATACTGTTTCCACCCAAGATACCAAGGTTTCGGTACGGAATTTCATTTCCAAAATTGTAAAGCCCAAATAGCTGAACTGCAAATGTGCTTCGCTCAGTTGCCTTAAAAAATTTTCGAAAATCTGTTTCCATTGCCTGGAAGGAATAATCACTTCCAATGTTCTTATCAAAGTTGGTAAAACGAACCCGGAGTAAGTGGCCTTTGTTCGGCACGTACGTATGGTTTCTGGAATCGATGTTGAAAAAGAAACTATATCCGAAGACTTCGTATGATTTTTCATCGACCACGCCTATAACCTGATCCTGATCAAAGTAGCCGCTTGCCTGATACGAGACATCGAACACGCGTTGATAGTCAAGGCCGATTCCAAGGAAAAGGTTCTTATAAACTTTTCGATAGAGTTGAGGATTGATGTAAAACTGAGTGAACGTGTAATGCTCGGCTTCTTTACTGTCAGTATTGTTTCCGATTCCCCAGAACTTGTCAGGGAATTTGCTGAAAGAGTTTTCAAAACGGATGATATACTTTTCTTTAGGTAAAAAGATATTGGCGCCAAGCGCGATCAGAATCTGATTATTTAATGTGTAAAGAAAACCTGAAGGCATGGTAGAAAGCCGCAGGGTAGAATCTTTCTTATCTGTTTTAAAAATGAAAGCATTGGCTACACCAAATACCCAATTTGTTTCAGTAGAAAGCGCGACCAACGGAAAAACGAGTAGCCTGCTTCTGTAAAAATTTGTCTTTTTAATTGTGTCCGCGTTTTCAAGTTTGAACTGGTTCAACTGCCCCATCGCCATTGAGGAGAAAAAACAGCACAAAATGAGCGAATAACGAACCATAGACCAATGTAGAATCTTCAAAATTAATAGAATGTTAGAAAGGGAGGAACGGGCGATTTCATAACTAATGAAAAAATAATTTTGTAATTAGTATGCGCGCATACCAATTTCTTTCTACCTTTCGTTATCGAGTGCATGAAGCGAGAGGACACAGTTGACTTTCATATACGATCCGCATGGCATGCGATATCGCGTATGTACAATCAGCAGGCGGCTGATTATGATGCAACCATGTCGGTGGGTTTTGCTTTGTTAGTGATCGATTCGGAAGACGGGATCCCGGCAACCAAAATCGCCCCGATGATGGGGCTTGAAGTGAGAAGCTTAACGCGTCTGTTAAAATCGCTGGAGCAAAAGAAATTGATAACCCGTGTTTCAGATAAGAATGATAAACGATCGGTGCGGATTTGTCTGACAAAAAAAGGAAAAGAAAAACGAGAACTGGCTAAGGAAACGGTGGTGAGGTTTAACGAAGTGGTGAAGGATGAAATCAGTGCGACCAAGTTGAATGTTTTTTTTGAAGTGATTCAACAAATCAATCGACTGGCAGAACGAGATAATATTTACGAAAAATCATATTCATAAGATGAAAAGATCCATTCGAAAAGTTGCGGTATTAGGTTCTGGTGTTATGGGCTCGTCCATTGCTTGTCACTTTGCCAATATTGGCTGTGAAGTAATGCTGCTTGATATTGCACCAAAAGATTTAACTGACGAGGAGAAAGCAAAAGGACTCACAGTTGAAAGCAAATCAGTCAAGAATCGTATCGTTCAAAGTTCTTTTGACAAGTGCATCAAATCCAATCCTGGTCCGATTTACAGCAAGAAATTTTTATCGCGTATTTCGCTTGGCAACTTTGATGACGATTTGCAAAAAATCAAGAATGTCGATTGGACAATCGAAGTGGTTGTCGAAAACCTCGACATCAAAAAGAAAGTTTATGAGCAGGTGGAGAAATACAGAACTCCCGGAACGCTCATCACATCAAACACCTCGGGCATTCCCATTCATTTGATGGCCGAAGGGAGAAGCGAAGATTTCAAAAAGCATTTTGCAGGAACACACTTCTTTAATCCTCCGCGTTATTTAAAATTATTTGAAGTAATCCCGACACCGAGCACTGATCCGGAGATTACAAAATTCCTGTTGCACTATGGTGATTTATATTTAGGCAAGACATCAGTGCTTTGTAAAGACACACCTGCCTTTATCGGCAATCGTGTAGGCGTTTGGGGATTGTTGAAAGTGATTGATTCCATGAACAAGTATGATTTGAATGTGGACGAGATCGACAAGCTCACAGGCCCGGTAATTGGCAGACCAAAGTCAGCAACGTTTAGAACTTCCGATGTTGTTGGCCTTGACACACTCGTGAAAGTTGCAAACAATCTTTATGCAGGCTTGCCCAATGATGAAGGCCGCGAGATGTTCAAGTTGTCAAAAGTTGTGACAAAACTTGAGCAAAATAAATGGTTGGGTGATAAAACAGGCCAAGGCTTTTACAAAAAAGTGAAAGGTGCCGATGGCAAATCTGAAATTCACACACTTGATCTTAAAACCTTTGAATATAAACCGAAACAGAAAGTAAAAATTGCTACGCTTGAAACGACCAAGACCATTGACAATCTGAAAGATCGGTTCAAAGTATTGCTTGCAGGCAAAGACAAAGCGGGAGATTTTTATCGCGATTGTTTCTTTGGATTGTTTCAATATGCATCGAATCGCATTCCTGAAATCAGTGATGAACTCTATCGCATTGATGATGCCGTGTGCGCAGGCTTTGGTTGGGAGCTTGGTCCGTTTGAAACGTGGGATGCAATTGGTGTTGAGAAATCAATGGCAAACATTGAAGCAGCCGGCTACAAACCTGCGCAATGGGTTTATGATATGCTCGCAGCAGGCAACAAGTCTTTTTACAAAGTGGAAGGCGGCCAGCGCAAGTACTACGATATTCCTTCGAAGTCTTACAAAGTAATTACCAGCAAGGAAGCATTCCTCATTCTTGAAAATCTAAGTGATAAAGTAGTTTGGAAAAATGCTGAATCAAAAGTGACTGATCTTGGTGATGGGGTGATCAACTTCTCATGGAGCAGCAAGAGCTACACGCTTGGAAGCTCCGTTATAGAAGGGTTGAACAAATCGATTGACTTAGCCGAAAAGAATTATCGCGGCTTGGTGATCGGTCATCAGGGTGCGGATTTCTCGCTTGGCGCAAATTTGGGAATGGTGTTTATGTATGCGATCGAGCAGGAATATGATGAGCTGGATTTTATGGTGCGCGCCTTTCAAAACTCTGTGATGCGCATCCGCTATTCGTCTATTCCTGTAATCGTTTGTCCACAGAGCAGGACATTGGGTGGCGGCTGTGAGATGACAATGCACGCAGACTTGGCGCAAGCAGCCGCTGAAACGTACATCGGTTTAGTGGAAGTTGGAGTTGGGCTAATTCCTGGTGGTGGAGGAACAAAAGAATTTACAAAACGTGTAAGCGATTCGTTGCAAGAGGGAGATGTAGAATTGAATGCCCTTCAGAACGCATTCATGAATATCGCCACAGCGAAAGTTGCCTTGAGTGCGGAGGAAGCAAGAGAGATGGGCGTGCTGCGCACAAAAGACAGAATCTCCATCAACAAAGACAGACAAATCTTGGATGCAAAAGCAGCAGCAATAGAATTGGCGGAAGCAGGTTACACCATGCCGCCTCATGCAAAAAATATCAAAGTTCAAGGTCGCACCGGAATGGCCTTGTTTGCAGCAGGCGTAAGTGGTATGAAGATGGGCAGATACATCAGCGAACACGATATGAAGATCGCGATGAAGATTGCTAACGTAATGTGCGGAGGAGACTTAAGTTACCCGCAGGAAGTGAGTGAACAATATCTGCTTGACCTGGAACGTGAAGCGTTTGTTTCGCTCTGCGGGGAGAAGAAAACACTGGAAAGAATTCAATCAATATTAACAGGAGGCAAACCTTTAAGAAACTAGAATTTGTTAGTGGATGGTTATTAGTTGTTAGACTAATGCCACCAATAACTATTAACTAATAACCAACAACTACACACATGGACGCATACATCGTAGCAGGATTTCGCTCAGGGGTGGGCAAAGCAAAAAAAGGTGGGTTTCGTTTCACAAGACCCGATGATCTCGCGGCAGAAATTATTAAGCACCTTGTCAAATCTGTTCCGGGTGTTGAGAACAAAATGATCGATGACCTTATCGTGGGCAATGCTGTGCCCGAAGCAGATCAGGGCATGCAGATGGGAAGAATGATTTCTCTTCTTGCGCTAGGTATCGATACGCCAGGCATGATCGTGAATCGTTACTGCGGATCAGGTGTTGAAACCATCGCGATCGCTAGTCAGCGCATACAAGCGGGACAAGCAGATATTATTATTGCTGGTGGAACGGAATCGATGTCGCTGGTGCCGGTGATGGGATTTAAGACTGCATTGAATTATAAGATCGCCACAGAAAATCCAACTTATTATACAAGCATGGGTTTGACAGCCGAAGAAGTTTCAAAACAATTCGGCATTTCGCGCGAAGAGCAAGATCAGTTTTCGTATGAGTCGCACATGAAAGCAGCGGCAGCTTGGAAGGAAGGAAAATTCAAAGCTGAGGTTGTTCCTGTTACCGTAAAAGAAACTTACGTGGATGAGAACATGAAAAAGAAAACACGTGAGTTCGTAGTTGCTACCGATGAAGGTATTCGTGCAGACACAACGGTGGAGGGTCTGTCAAAATTGAAACCTGTCTTCGCGATGGGTGGAACAGTGACGGCAGGAAATTCTTCACAAACATCCGATGGTGCAGCATTCGTAATGGTGATGAGTGAGCGCATGGTGAAGCAATTGAATTTGAAACCAATCGCACGCATGGTAAGCTATGCAACGGCTGGTGTTGATCCGCGCATTATGGGCATCGGTCCGGTAGCGGCAATTCCCAAAGCACTTAAGATTGCCGGAATGAAACTCAATGACATCGACCTGATCGAGTTGAACGAAGCGTTTGCCGCTCAATCGCTTGCAGTGGTGAAAGAACTTGGCATCGATCGCAAGAAACTAAATGTGAATGGCGGTGCAATTGCCGTAGGCCATCCGCTTGGCTCTTCTGGTGCGAGATTGTCTGTTCAACTCTTCAATGAACTAAGAAGGCAAAAGAAAAAATATGGAATGGTAACAGCGTGTGTTGGCGGTGGACAGGGAGTCGCGGGTATCTACGAATTGTTGAACTAAAATATCAGAAATCAAAATCTTATAAAATATGGCAGCAGCAGTTGAAACAAAAAAGGCAATTAAGGGCGGAGAATTTTTAATCAAAGAAACCGTAGCGCAAGATATTTTCATTCCGGAAGAATGGAATGAAGAACAAAAGATGATCGCGAAGACGTGTGAAGATTTTATCAAACAAGAAATTTCGCCACGACTGAATGAAATTGATTCTCAAAGTGATCCTACATTAATGCCTAAACTTCTTGATAAAGCAGGTGAGTTGGGTTTGCTGGGAACTTCTGTGCCTGCAGAACTGGGTGGTTTTGGAATGTCGTTCAACACTACCATGTTAGTTGCTGAAGTATTGGGAGGAGCGCATTCATTTGCCGTTGCGTATGGTGCTCACACGGGTATTGGTACACTTCCGATTTTGTATTTCGGAAACGAAGAACAAAAGAAAAAATATGTTCCAAAGCTTGCCACCGGTGAATGGAAAGCTTGTTACTGCTTGACAGAACCCGATTCAGGCTCTGATGCTAACAGCGGAAAGACAAAAGCTACTCTCACGCCTGATGGAAAACATTATCTGATCAATGGACAGAAAATGTGGATCACTAATGGTGGCTTCGCAGATATCATGATCGTGTTTGCAAAAATTGACAACGACAAAAACCTGACTGCATTTATTGTTGAAAGATCCTTCGGAGGTATAACCATGAACCCTGAAGAGCATAAGATGGGTATCAAAGGATCATCTACACGTCAAATATTTTTTAACGATTGTAAAGTGCCCGTTGAAAACATGCTTTCGGAAAGAGAGAATGGTTTCAAAATCGCGGTGAATGTGTTGAACATCGGACGGATCAAGTTGGGATCAGGTGCTGTTGGTGGAAGTAAGTATGCAACCTCCGCGGCCATTAAATATGCAAAGGAGCGCAAGCAATTTGGAACACCGATTGCCAACTTTGGAGCGATCAAATTCAAAATTGCTGAAATGGTAACGCGTATCTTCGCATCTGAATCTGCTCATTATCGCGCGGGACAAAATATTGACGATGCGTATGATGCTTTTGTAGCTGGAGGTATGGAATCCGGAAAGGCAAAACTAAAATCACTCGAGGAGTTTGCCATTGAATGCGCTATCTTAAAAGTACACGGCTCTGAAGTTTTGGATTACACCGTGGATGAAGGCGTTCAGATTTATGGCGGTATGGGCTTTTCAGCTGAAGGCCCAATGGACCGAGCGTATCGTGATGCTCGCATCAACCGCATCTTTGAAGGAACAAATGAAATCAATCGCCTCCTTACTATTGACATGCTGATGAAGCGTGCGATGAAAGGCACACTTGATTTGATGACACCAGCAATGGCCGTTCAAAAAGAGTTAATGTCAATTCCGGATTTTGGGGCAAGTGAGGAGGAAGGAATTTTTGTGAAAGAGAAAAAGACATTGGCCAATATGAAGAAAGCGGGTTTGATGGTATCGGGTGCGGCTGTGCAGAAATTCATGATGAAGTTGAGCGATGAACAGGAAGTTCTCATGGACCTTGCCGATATGTTGATAGAAGGTTACGTAGCCGAATCAACTTTGCTTCGTGTTGAAAAGTTAATTGCACAGCGCGGAGAAAAGGCATGTGAGATTCAAAAAGAAATGGCGATGATCTATTTGCACTCAGCAATGGAAAAGGCAGCTTCTGCTGGTCGTAGTGCGATCATGTCATTTGCTGAAGGCGATGAACTTCGTCTAATGCTGATGGGCTTGAAACGCTTCACGAAGATTGATCCATACAATTTGAAAGAAGCGAGAAGGAAAGTGGCGAACTATGCAATTGAAAAAGGAGCATATCCTTTTTAAGACTTTATGGTGAAATAGTTAGTCAAGGAACCCGGGAGCTATTCCGGGTTTTTTTATGAACACTGGATTTACTAAATCAACATTCATTTCTCAACGATTGGCAATGGAGTGTTTCTTTACCTGGCTGTAAAATGAAAAATTTTAATTCAAAATCAAATCTATTTCTTTTTGAATCAGGCGTGAACGCTCCTCATATCTTCCGCGCACCCATGTGTAATTGATTTGTCGTTTTTCTAATTCAAGTCGAAAGATGTCGAGCATTTGCTGACGCTGATTTCCTAAGTCGCGCATACCATCGGCTATCCATTCCACATCAATGTCGAAAAGAAAATATTTATCGTAGATGATTTCTTTTTCCAATTCAAAAAGTACGGCAGGAATCTGCTTGAGGTAATGTCGCGAATAAATTTCTGTTGTGATGATGTCAGTGTCACAAAAGAGAATTTTGTTAGCGGTTTTGGACTTTTCTTTTACCCGATCAGTTTGTGCTTGCCCGATGCTAATAATATCTTCCAGAGAAAATTCATTCGAGGTAATTAATTCTCGGGCAACTTCGGGCACAAATTCTGTTTTATATTTTTCTGCCATCGCTTTGGCCATCGTGGATTTGCCCGTGCTTTCAGGACCATAAAAGCAAATCTTTTTCACGAAATAAGGTTTTACAACTTCAGGAATGAATTCCCAATACTTAAAAAACTGCTGACGAATAAGTGAAGCAGACACAGGAAATTTCTTTCGATTAAAATCAAAAGAAATATGTTGCGCATTCATGTGTTGAGCAAAAGGAACTCCATATTCTTCTGAGCTTATAATTACGTCTATTTTTGGATAGATTTTTTTAAGCACGTTTGACCAACGTTGGGTTCTTTTATCAACAGGTAGATTTTCATCATCAAAATCATCGGTAATAATTTGCGGAATCACACGCGATTCACTTTTAAAAATTTCTTTGATCCAACCAAACCGTAGTTGCGGATTAATTGCATCGTGCGCTGTATAGCTCATCGAAACAATCAATTCATCGCAATGTTGTAAAGCAAATTCTATTAACGCGATGTGACCGCGGTGGATTGGCAAAAACTTGCCGATGACAAGACCTCTTTTCACAAGTGAACGGATTTGTAAGATTTGAATTCTCTCCACCAATTATAAAGTCCCATTCCGGCAATAAAACAGAAGACAAGATATTCGAGACCAAGGAATTTCACTTCTTTGATAAAATATAAATAGGTGGCTACAATATCGGCTACTATCCACATTGCCCAACATTCTACCTTTTTCTGGAGCATCCAATATTGGGCGAGAATGCTTAGTACCGTCACAAATGAATCAGCAAATGGAAATGCGCTTTTCTGTGTGAAGATCGATGGCAACCAAATGTGAAGATTGCCAGCGAGCAAGCCACTGATGATTGTTCCAATAATTACAATAACTATTGTTAAACCGATCCATGAGCGACTCATCATACTTACTTTCAATTCATTCTTTTTGTCCTCTTCACCAAGTTTTGGATGCGTCCATCGCCACCAGCCGAGAATGTTGGTGGCGAAGAAAAAGACTTGCAAAAACATATCCGGGTAAAGCTGGATTTGAAAAAATAAAAAGAAAAGCAACACAACATTAATGATCCCGATTGGCCAGCTCCACACCTGCGCTCTTGCCGACAGCCAAACGGCAATGGCACCTGCGATCGTTCCGAAAAACTCAAGGTAGCTCATCGGGTAATCCAGAACGGTGAAGAAGATGGATTGATGATTAAAGAAGTCCATAAAAAATGTTCGTAAAAATAGAATCAATTTATTTCTATTTTTGATTGACTTGAAAGTAATTTGAATGGAGCAGAAAGCATATCCAACCTATCTCCAATCTCTTGGATTGATATTGATCTTGTTTTTATTCGCAATACCAGCAGCGTTGTTGGTAATGCCATTTTATCCGGCATCCAGTACTGTTGGAATTTCCTTTGTCTATTTATCATCCATGTTGTGCACAATAATTTCTGCAACGGTGATAAGACAAGACTATAGCTTTAGACTAAACAATGCACATTTGCACGTAGTGGTTGTAGGGGTCATAACCATCATTGCTTTTCACCTGGTGACGGAACCTTTGGTCAGCCTTCTTCCTGTTCCTGAAAGTCTTGAGAAAATGTTTGGAGATATTGGCGACCATCCAATTCTTCTTTTTATGACAGTTGTTGTAATTGCACCAGTTTTAGAAGAATTACTTTTCAGAGGAATTATTCTTGAAGGCCTTTCAATTAATTATGGGAACCCGAAGGCGTTGATTTTTAGTTCACTATTGTTTGCATTTGTACATGGAAATCTGGCCCAGGGCATTGGCGCTTTTTTCATTGGCTTGATTTGCGGGTGGATATATATTCAAACACAATCCATCATTCCATGTATATTAATACACTTGTTAAACAATGCTCTTCCCTTTGTGTTTATGCAATCTGGCATTGATTTCAATAAAGATCTTGATGAGATAATAGGGAACGCAACTTATTATTGGTCTCTGATTATTGTTGGTGGCCTTATAACAATTGGAGGAGTTTCAATACTCCATAAAATGCTTAGTGCGAGAGACTAGTAAATGCTTACAACTTCACACACACATTCTTCGCTTCGGTAAAAAAGCGCATGGCTTCCCAGCCGCCTTCTCTCCCCACACCGGATTGTTTCATCCCACCAAAAGATGTGCGCAAGTCGCGGAAAAGCCAGCAGTTTACCCAGATGATTCCACTCTTCACTTTATTGGCCACACGATGGGCGCGGGTCAAATTTTCTGTCCAGATGGTGGCGCTTAGCCCATAGGTTGTGCTATTCGCATAATCGAGAACTTCTTCTTCAGTGTCAAATGGCATGATGGTAACAACAGGTCCGAAAATTTCTTCCTGGTTGGTTCTGCATTTTTCATCGAGATCAACGATCACTGTTGGTTCAAGAAAATAGCCATTCGCGCAGCGACCGCTCATCTTTACTTGCTTTCCGCCACAAAGAATTTTTCCGCCTTCCTTTTGTGCAAGATCAATGTAGCCAAGCACTTTTTTCATGTGCCCTTCTGAAACCATCGCACCTAAATTAGTTGAATCATCCAGCGGGTCGCCTACTTTTAATTGCTTCGCGCGATTCACAAACTCATTCACAAATTTTTCGTACAGGGGTCGTTCCACAAAAATTCTCGAGCCGCATAAACAAATTTCACCTTGATTGGCAAATGAAGATTGAATCGAAGTTGTAATCGTTTTTTCAAAATCACAATCTGCAAAAATGATGTTCGGGTTTTTTCCTCCAAGTTCCAGCGAGAGTTTTTTGAACATCGGTGCAGCAGTTGCGGCAATTTTTTTTCCCGTCACCGTTCCGCCTGTAAAGGAAATGGCTGTGATCTCCGGATGTTCAATGATAGCTTGGCCTGTCTTTGCTCCATAGCCGTGAACAATATTCAAAACTCCGGCTGGTAAACCTGCCTCCATGCACAATTGAGAAAAGAGAAAAGCTGTCATAGGAGTTAACTCAGAAGGCTTCGCCACAACTGTGCAACCCACTGCAAGAGCCGGAGCAATCTTCCAGGTGAACAAGTACAAAGGCAAATTCCATGGCGAAATACAACCTACAACTCCAATCGGATTTCGGATTGTATAATTCACTGCTTCATTTTGTGTAATGTGCGCTTCACTTGCAAAGTGATTCGCAGCAGTTGCAAAAAATTTGATATTAGCGGAGGCGCGTGGAATGTCTAGAGTCCGTGCCAGTTTCACTGGCTTTCCCTGATCCAAACTTTCGGCCAAAGAGAGCTTATCAACATCTCGATCAATCAAGGAGGCTACCTTCAAAAGTATCTCACATCTTTTTTCGGGAGACATTGATGACCAAATTGGAAATGCTTTCAGGGCAGCCGCTGTTGCGTTTGCCACATCCTGCTGGTCAGAGTCCGCAATGAGGCTGTAAACTTTTCCTTCGGCAGGATTGTAATTGTCGATGAATGCTCTGCTGGCGGGCTCAGAGAATTCACCGTTGATGTAATTCAAAATTTTTTGCATGCCTATTCCTAACAGTTGTAAAAGTACTTGATTTGCGCATTGCTGTAATTATGTCTTTGATTGATTTGAAAAACTTTTTACTTTATGCAATAATCCTTTCTTAATGAAAAAATTTATTGGTTTTGTTTTTCTTCTTTTTGTGATTCATTCGAATGCACAGATCAAAGCACTGGTTGGTGGCACTCTGATAGACGGCTTTGGAGGTAAGCCTCTTCAAAATTCTGTCATTATTATTGAGGGAGAGAGAATTAAAGCTGTAGGCCAGGTTGGTCAATTGCAAATTCCGGTTGAAGCAGAAATTATTTCTACCGAAGGCATGAGTGTGTTGCCCGGTTTGTGGGACATGCACGTACACCTGTATATCAATGGCCACAGTGACTATCCGCATTGGGATAAAAAATATTTGAAGCTCGCAAAAGATGTGATCATGCCGGCATCGGCACATCAACTCTTGCTTGCAGGCATTACAAGCGCACGCGATTTGGGCGGTCCACTTGATGCAAGCATATCTGTTCGTGACCGAATCAACAAAGGTGATATACCTGGTCCAACAATGTACATGAGCGGACCGTTCATTCAGCATAGCCCTTACCCAGGAACCGAGGCATTTCGCTGGGGTGTGAGTGGAGTTGCAGATGCGCGCGCGAAAGTTCAGCAATTAGTGAAAGCGGGGTAAACGTGATCAAACTTATCGACCAGGATGAGATGACGATGGAAGAAGTAATGGCGGTAGTTGACGAAGCACACAAGAACAAATTGAAAGTGGTTGCTCATTCCCACAGACCTGAGGAAATAAGAAGAGGAATGAAAGCGGGTGTTGACTGTTTCGAGCACACCGGTTTGGCTGCAGCACCCGAATACCCTGAGGATATTCTTGCGATGATAAAGGAACGTACAGCAAAGATGAGTCTTGGCCCCCTTTACTGGACACCAACTGTGGAGGGTCTTTACAATTTTGAATATGTGCGCGATAACCCAGAAATGTTGGACAATACCTCCTGGCATTTGGATTTGCCGGACAGTATTATCAAGGATATCAGGCAATCGATTACCAAACCAGGACAGCTTCCCTATTTTCAATTGAACCCATTACGGAGACCAACTCTCCAAAAGAAGGTAACCCAATTGAAAGAGGCTGGAGTCGTTTTACTGGTTGGAACAGATAGCGGCATTCCCATGAAGTTTCACAGCCAAAGCACATGGAATGAACTTGACGTGTGGGTAAATGAATTTGGGTTCGATCCTATGTACACCATACGAGCCGCCACTTATTGGCCCTCGGTAGCAATGGGAGTTGACAAAGATTTTGGTACCGTGAGTGAAAGGAAATTTGCGGACATTATTGCTGTAAAAGGTGATGTACTGAGGCATATTGATCTTTTGCAACGTGTCGATTTAGTCTTGAAAAAAGGGAAACGAATACGATAGCTCCCTTTTTTGTATTTTCATCTTTTCGAAATAGAATCAAAATGGCTTTGCCAAGGTCCTGTCTAATTGTTGTTTCGCTTCTTTCAACGATTTCCATAGCGATATGCAAACCGGTTTCCGCAGTGACTTGGGAGTTAGCACAGAGAAACGGAAAAGCGGAAATCACAATTTATTGGCACGAATCAAAGCCGTTCATTTTTCAAAATAGCCGAGGCAAAATGCAAGGGGTTGAGTTTGAAATTATGGAAGGATTCAAGAAATATCTCATTCGGCATAATAAAGTTCAACTTTCAATTCGGTGGGTAGCTTCTAAAACTTTTGCTGACTGTTACAAGGAAATTGCTTCGAATCGCATGGACGGAACCTTTGGCTGCTCTGCTTTTTCAATCATTCCCGAAAGACAAATGGAAGTTGGTTTTTCTCCAACATACATTTCTGATGCATCCGTTCTTATTTCAAGCAAAAATGTGCCAATCGTAAAAACGATCGATGAATTTAGAAATGTCTTTTCGAGGTTGAAAGCGATTACAATTCGCGGGACAACGTACGAAAAAGATTTAATCAGAGTGCGCGATCAGCTCGGTGTCCCTTTTTCAATTGAATATATTCCCAGCAACGAAAATATATTGCGGGCCATTGAGCAGCGCAGCAATAGTTTTGGATATATCGATTTGCCGGTATATCTGATGATGTTCAAAGAGAAGCCAACCATTGCTGTGAACAGGCAAAATATTTTGCCAATTAAAAGAGAGGGCTATGGAGTTATTTATCCGCAAGGAAGCACATGGGCAGATCCGATCCGCGATTATTTTCTAAGCTCCGATTTCAAATCCGATCTGGATAAATCAATGCCCAGGTATTTGGATGAGGAAGTTTACAAAACCGTGGAGAGCCTTATCGAGTATCCAAATGATCCGACCTTTATTTTAAGCAAAGAAAAGGAAATTCAATCCAGAAATCTGGAAGACAGCCTTGCTCAAATTGCCGAAGAAGCCCGTGCCAAAAATTTGCTGATTGTACTCTCAACAGTTTCTATTTTTATGTTGGTTACTATCGTAGTGATGTATCAAAAAAGAAACAAACAAAAAGATCAGATCGAATTTCAAAGAAAGAATATTGAGTTGAAGAATTCACAATTAGAAAAACGAAACGAGCACTTGCTGGCGATTGACGAAGAGAAAAATAACCTTATCAAAATTCTCGCCCACGATTTAAGGACACCCATCAATCAAGTACAAGGTCTGGCGCATCTGCTTGCAATGGAGAAAGAAACTCTGACCTCCGACCAAACGGAGATTACTCAGAAGATCAATGAGGCAACGCAGCGATTGAATAAGATGATCACCAATATCCTCGATATTGAGAGCCTGGAAAATAACCGTGTGAATATTTTTACGGAGCCTGTAAATATTTCTTCCTTGGTAAATCAGGTAGTAAAAAGTTTTGAAAAATCAGCGCAGAAAAAAAACATTGACCTGCAGTTCAAAACGGAGAATTCGAGTTTGATGATGCCAGGCGATCCACTTTTTCTTACACAGGTTTATGAAAATCTTATCTCCAACGCAATTAAGTTTTCTCCTGAGGGGCAAACTGTAAATGTTCTGGCAGAGGAACTGAAAACGAAGCTCCGCATAATTGTGGAAGACTACGGGCCCGGGCTAACGCCCGAAGATCAGCAACAAGCCTTTAAAAAATTTGCCAAACTAAGCGCGAAGCCAACAGCAGGAGAAACCTCAACAGGGTTGGGACTTTCAATTGTAAAAAAATATGTTGAAATGATGGGCGGCTACGTGTGGTGCGAATCAGAGCCGGGAAAAGTAACCAGATTTGTTACCGAGTTCAACAAACAACAGTGATCAAAAGCAATAATTTTTTGTTGACCGGACAAGAAACGGAGCGATTGTTTTTCCGCAAACTTGATCCAAAGGATTTCGATGAGTGCATTCAATTCTTTCAGCATCCACTTTCAAATCGATATTGGAAGAGTGAAATCACTGATTCTGAAATGCTATGCAAAGAGTGGATTGATAAGCAAATGTGGCGATATACAAACCACCGTGGAGGAACAAATATTTTAGTGCATAAAAAAACAAACGAACTCATTGGTTGGTGCGGCCTGTTGCTGCAAGTAGTAGATGAACAGGAAGAACTTGAAGTAGGCTATTCAATCATTCCATCCTTTTGGAACAAAGGATATGCTACGGAGGCCGCCAGAAAGTGCATCGACTATGCCTTTGAAAACAATATGAGCGAGTCAATCATTTCGATCATTCAAATCGACAACAAGGAATCGAAGCGTGTAGCTGAGAAAAACGGATTGGTACTTGAAAAGCAAACCATTTATCACAACAATCCGGTTTATATCTATAGGATCAGAAAAAAAGAGGACGGTCACTTGTAACCATTCTGAATCGAAGGCGTATCATTCAGGATAACCTTCCTTCCATGATCAAGAATTATCTCGCTATCGCCATCCGCAACCTTCGGCAAAATCCACTTTACTCGTTCATCAATACCCTCAGTCTCGCCATTGGGCTTGCCGCCTGCATCATCATTTATTTGTTTGTGGCCGATGAAAAAAATTTTGATGCCTTTCACACAAAAGGTAAGTCGATCTACAGGCTGGATGAAGTGCAGACATTCCCTGGCACGAACGCACAAAAAGTTGCTTTGTCGATGCCGGGAATGGCACCAGCATTGAAAAGAGAATTTCCTGAAGTAAAATCATTTGTCCGCTTCTGGATTCCATCCAAACAATTAGTTATCAAAGACGACACGAAATTGTTGATTGAAAAAATTGCCGTTGCTGACAGCACGTTGATGGATGTGTTTGACTTTCCGCTGCTTCAAGGCGATGCGGCAACATGCCTCGATCAACCAAAAACAATTCTACTTACAGAAGAAACGGCCCTGAAGTTTTTCAAATCAACTGCAGAGGCAATGAACAATACAATCACGTGGCGCGAAAAAGATTATAAGATCACCGGCATTCTCAAAGACCTTCCTGAAAACACACATCTTCAGTTTGACGCAGTTGCTTCAATGGTTACGTTTAGCAGTGAAGATAAAAACTTCAATGATCAGTGGGGTGGAAATTGGATGAACACGTATTTGTGGCTCGAGCAAAATGCGGATGTAAAAGCGATGGAGGGCAAGTTTCCCGCATTTCTTTCCCGCCACATGAGCGATCCCAAAATCAACGACTATTACAAGATGTATTTGCAGAGTTTGAGTGATGTGCACCTCGGCTCCACAGATATTGAACATGACTATAATAACTATCGCAAGTTCAATGGGTCTTATCTCAATGTGTTTTATGTAATTGGCGGGTTCATTCTTTTGATTGCTGCTGTAAACTTCATGAACTTGACAACTGCGCGTGCTTCACATCGCTGGAAAGAAATTGGTGTGCGCAAAACCGTGGGTGCAAAAAAGGCACAGCTCTTTTCGCAATTCATTTTTGAATCTATCTTGTTAGCCGGCATGGCATTGGTGCTTGCCTTTGTTCTCGATTTGCTTTTTGTTCCGCTTCTGAACAACCTTCTCGGAAGGAAACTGGATTTCATTTCTTTTTTCAGTCCAGTTCAAGTGGTGATGATTCTTGTTGGGGCATTTGCGTTAGGAATCCTTACGGGAATCTATCCGTCATTTTATATGACATCGTTCAACATGTCAAAAGTGTTGAAAGGCGGGAATAGTCGCGAGGGGAAATCTATTTTCAGGAGTTCCTTGGTGGTTGTGCAGTTCGGTCTCGCCATCGCCATGATTGTGAGTACACTGGTGGTGACGCAACAACTCTCATTCATGCGCAATGCCGACATCGGTTTTGATAAAGACCAGATTATGCTGGTGAGCATGAACCAGGATGCCAACAAGCAATTTGAAACATTCAAGGAAGAACTTCTTAAGAACACAGTGATAAAAGGAGTGACGGCCAGTGGCCAGCGTCTGGGAAATAATTTTCACCAATGGGGCTTTAAAGTAAAAGCAGATACAGGTGTGATGCAGATCACTCCTTCGAATGTGAATGTGGATTATGATTACCTGAAAGTATATGGTATCGAGATAAAAGAAGGCCGCGGATTTTCGAAAGATTTTAAAACGGATAATGGAAAAGCATTTATCATCAACGAAACTTTTGCAAAGGAACTTGGGCTTAAGGAAACAGTAGGCACACCAGCAGGTCATGATTGGTATCACAATGATTCGCTCGGCACCATCATTGGCGTGGTGAAGGACTTTAATTTCAATTCCCTGCACTATAAAGTAAATACACTTGAGATGGTCGTGCATCCAGAGTGGGGCTATGATGAGATGTCGATCAAAATCGAAAAAGGAAGAACGGAAGAAGGAATTGCGTTGGTGAAAGAGCAATGGAGCAAATTTGTTCCGAATTATCCATTCGACTATTCATTTCTTGATGAGCACTTTGAATTATTATACCGCTCTGACAAACAAATGAGTTCAGTTGTAACAACCATGGCATGTTTGGCAATTCTTATTTCTTGCATGGGTTTGTTCGGCCTCGCAGCCATCACCACCGAAAAGAAAACAAAAGAAATCGGAATAAGAAAAGCGTTGGGCGCATCCGAATCACAAATTACATTTTTGCTTTCGAGAGGATTTGCTGTTTTGATTTTGGTTTCATTCGTCATCATCAGCCCTATCACCTACTATTCATTACAAAAATGGCTGGAAGGTTTTGCATATCGCGTCAATGTGAATCCGCTTTGGTTTTTAGTTGGTGGATTGCTTTCACTCGCGATCGGCTTGCTCACCATTAGCTATCATACGTTGCGCTCTGCGAAGGCGAATCCGGTGAAGGCGTTGAGATACGAATAGTCAGAACTTCATCTGCTGAAGTCGCACAGCATTTAGAATTGCAAGCAGCGCAACGCCCACATCTGCAAACACGGCTTCCCACATGGTGGCAATTCCCCCGGCACCAAGTGAGAGCACAATCAATTTCACGCCAAAAGCGAAGACGATATTTTGCCACACAATATTTTTTGTAGCGCGGCCAATTTGAATAGCCGTAGGAATTTTTGAAGGCTGATCTGTTTGAATGACAACGCTTGCTGTTTCAATGGCCGCATCGCTCCCCAAACCGCCCATGGCAATTCCAACGTCACTGAGGGCAAGTGCCGGTGCATCGTTGATGCCATCGCCAACAAAGGCAATGGCATTTGAATTCTTTTTCAGTTCCTCCAGTTTTTTCATCTTCTCTTCCGGAAGGAGATCACCTAAGGATTCATTGATCAGAAGTTGGCCTCCGATATTCTTAGTGATAGAATTTTTATCACCAGAGAGCATCACGGTTTTTAAATTTTCTTTTTGCAGATTTTCAATTGCAAACTTTGAATCCTCTTTCACTTCATCGGCAATGCAAACGTAGCCTTCAAAAATTCCATTCGCAGCAAGGAAGACAGTCGTTTCAATTTCCTTGGGTGCATCGATGATGATTCCGAAACGATTCAATAGTTTTTGATTGCCCACTAAAATTTCTTCACCATCCAACTTTGCTTTGATGCCTTCTCCGGCAAATTCTTTCAAGGCGGAAACCTGAGTTGTTGAATTTTTGTCAGCCACACTGCTTACTATGGCTTTTGCGATTGGATGATTGGAATGTTTTTCTAGGGCAGCAATCTTTTGAAGGAACTCTGATTTTTCCAGGCGATTAGAAAAAACCTTTGTCACTTTAAAAACTCCTTTTGTGAGTGTTCCCGTTTTATCGAAAACAACGGTGTCAACTTTGGTGATCAGGTCAAGATAGTTGGATCCTTTGAATAAAATTCCGTTGCGCGAAGCCGCACCAATTCCTCCGAAATATCCAAGTGGTATCGAAATAACCAATGCACACGGACATGACACAACCAAAAATAAAAGTCCACGATAAAGCCAATCACGAAATACATAGTCGCTTACAAAAAAGTAGGGCAGCAGAATCAGCAACGTGGCAGAACCCACTACTGCCGGTGTATAAACTTTGGCAAACTTTCGAATGAATAATTCGGTTGGCGCTTTTCGTGTAATTGCTTCCTGCACGAGGTGAAGAATGCGATTGAGCGAACTATCAGAAAATTTTTTGGTCACCTCCAATTCAATCACAGCATCACTGCTGATGGATGAAGCCCAAACCATTTCGCCTCTGCTGAATTTTCTCGGAACACTTTCACCTGTTAATGCAGACGTGTTGAAGTAAGCAGATTCATTTAGCAATTTCCCATCGAGTGGAATGCGCTCACCTGCCTTCACCTGAATCCGTTCGCCCACATTTACGTCTTCCGGTTTCACTTGAATGAAAACATTTTCCCTGAAAACAGTTGCCGTAAGCGGACGCTGGTCGAGAAGAGCTTTGATATTATTTTTCGCTTTGCCAACTGCCGCTCCTTGAAACAATTCTCCGATGTTATAAAACAACATCACAGCTGCGCCTTCCGAAAACTCGCCAAGAAAGAACGCGCCTGCTGAAGCAATCGTCATCAAAAAAAATTCTGTGAATAGATTTCCTCTCATGGCAAGTACAAGACCCTGCTTCGCCACAGGCCAACCTGTAATGACATACGCGGCAAAGTACCACGTAAACCTTAGCCTCCCTTCAAAAAAATCTGGTCTTAATATTTGATCAAAGAAAATTCCAACGATGAGTAAAGCAAAGCTCAACAACGTCCACTGATATTTTTTTACAAACTCCATCAGTGAATGAAGAAAGTTAAAATGCCGGTGACAATTAAAATCACTCCCGTGATAATCCCGGTCTTATGTTCTAGCGCGTGCCAGTTGTATTTGCTCACGCCCGTGTAAGCAAAATTCACCCACGCCAACATTCCCGAAAGGGTAACAATAAAATAAATCAACGAAAGTATTATCACCCACAGTGTTGATTCTGTTCCGGCCGTAAGAAAATATCCTTCGATTTCCAGGCATGGTGAAAAAAACATTGCAGTGCTCAGCGCAAGTATCATTTTTGTTTTTGAATTCTGGTGCGGCTGATCGTTTACGTGAAAGTGATGATGCGTATGGTGCCGATAAATAAATACAATTCCCATAATGACCAAGGCTGCAGGAGCGAAGTATAATGTGAAGGTTTGAAAGTTGCTTGCTAATTCCCAACCAAAAAGGGCAAAAGCCCAACCAATCATGAGTGTGCTCATCACATGACTCAGTCCAGCGAAGAATGTGACTGAAAGTACTTCTCTTTTATTCCAGCCTTCTTTCTTTCCAATGGCAATCACTGGCAACCAATGATTGGGAATAATTGCATGAAGCAAACTAAGCAAGAGACTACCAGAGATGAGTGCGTACATGAAGAGCTGTTACAAGTTGCAGATTTCAAAGTGCAAGTTAAAGTTTCGGTTTTGAAAACTATAACTCCACGTTCTTCAACACATTTAGCAGATGATAAGCTCCTTTTACTACAATTTTATTTTTTAAGTCTTCCGGTAATTCCTCCTTGAAAGTGACTTCATAAAAACCACTATCCGACCCACCCACTTCAATGGGAACGATTTTATAGTGATGTTTGGTTGCATCAATTTCTACAAACACGAACGTTTTGCCTTCAAAGTTTACAATTGCATCGGAAGACAATGCAGCAGTTTGATGCGCACCTGTTTCAATGATGGCGCTGAAGAAAGTGCCGGGTATAAGATTCGGATCCTCTCCTTCCAGGTGACAGTGAACACGTACGGTCCGCTCAGCCGTAATTTCCTTTCCGATCAGGTACACCTTCGCGATTCTCTCTTTGTTTTCATTTGATAATCGAATTCGCGCCAGCTGACCAATTTTTAGTTGTGGTAAATCTTTTTCAAAGACCTGCGCTTCAGCATGAACGTGATGCGTATCTACAATGCGAAACATCACATCAGTTGGGCTCACATGTTGACCAAGATTTACATGCACTTGAGCAACATAACCTTCGATGGGAGTAGTTAGCGAAATAGTGCTGCGGATTTCTCCGGCTTCAAGTTCTGTGGGATTGATATTGATCATTTTCAATTTAGCCAACAGCCCTTGCACTTTGGCTTTGGTGCTGAAGTAATTCGATTTAGACTGTTGCAACGACTTGAGGGCATTTACATTTTCCTTTGCCAGGTCTTGCTGACGTTTGTATTCCTGCTCCTGAAATTCCAATTGATTTTTGCTGTCAAGGTAATCTTGTTGCAATTGAATGTAGTCAGGATGTTCCATCACTACAATCACCTGGCCCTTGTTTACATGCATACCTTGCAGTAGCTCGGTTGATTTTACAAAACCCCCCATTGGTGCAGATATCGAAACCAGATTTTGTGGCGGCACATCGAGCATTCCGTTTGCTTTGATATTTTTGCTCAAGCTGCGCATTTCAGTTGTGCCAAGTTGAGGGGTAATTGATTTGAACTGCTCTTCTGTCAAAGTGATTTCATTCTTAGCGACTTGCGCAACTTCAACAGGTTTTGCTTCTTCTTTTTTGGAAGAGCAAGAGATAGTAAGCACAGAAGCGGTAACTAAAATTATATTTCCAAGATTTTTCATTCATTCAAAATTTATAATTCAACATTAGTCATTTTAATATTTGCCGAGCAGGAATTCTATTTTCACAACTGCTTGATTGTATTGATTGAGCGCGTTCAAATAATTGGATTGAATACCAATGGCACTTTTCAACGCTTGCAAGTATTCGATGTAACCAATTTCTCCTTCACGAAAAGCTTTTCTCGCTTGCGAAAGAATGAGATCAGCATTTTTCAAGGCACTTGACTCATAGTAATTAAGCGATGCAAGATTTTTGTCAAGTTCACGCAATGCCTGGGAATAATTCCCGTTCAACATCACTTCAAAATTCTCTGCGCTTTTTCTTGCAGATTCTTCCTGAAATGATGCTGCCTTGGCTCTTGCAATATTTGGTTTGATCCACAAAGGAATGGCGACTCCCAACTGAAAACCTGTAAATGTTTTGCTGCGTGGAAAAAAAATGTCTTGTCCATTAATATTTTGAATACCTGTAAGACTTTGGATAAATCCACCTACCATCAAGTCAGGAGCAACACGGCTGCGTTCAGTCCTTTTCAATTGCTGACTGACTTTCACTTCTTGCGCGAGGAGTTTCAAATCAGGATTGTTTTGCAATGAAACCGAATCAAGTTCTTTTGGCAACTCTCGTTTCTTCAGTTCATCAGCGGCATCAACTAGTTGATCACTTTTCAAAAGAGCCTGCAACTTTGTTTTGCTGATTTGAATGTCTGCTCCATTCATCATTAAAGAATTTTGAGCATCGAGCCGTTGTGTTTCCGCAGTTGTCTTCTCCAGCAAATTGCTTTCACCCGTTCTGTATCGAACATCCGAGGCTTTCGCAAAATCTGCATACAGTGAATCTTGTCGCACCAAAAGCTTTCGCAATGCTTCCTGATAAAGTAATTGATAGTAGGATGTCTTCACTTCAAATGCGAGGTTGTTTTGCTGTACCGACAGATTTCTTTGCGCACCAATCACTTGCTCTTGTCCGAGCTTTACTTGACTCGCAATCGTACCGGGAAACGGTATCGTTTGCGTTAATGTCAAGTTGTTATCCTGATAAAGCGAGTTGTATTGACCATGCATCCACAGTGCTGAAAGTTTGCCAATATCGGAACCGGTCTTCTTCGATTCTTTGAAATAGTCGATCCGATATTCGGCAGCTTTTATTCCTGAATTGTTTTGCAAAGCGGATTGGACTGCTTGATCAAGTGTCAATTTCTGCGCCATCAAATTTGTGCTTAATAACAGCGTCAGAATTATAAATTTTGAATTTTGAATTTTGAATTGTTTCATGATTTCTCCTGTTGTGACGATTTCACAATCGCAGTAATAATTCGAATAATTTCTTCTATGTCCTTCAGATACGAGGAGCAATCTATTTTGACCAATTGACTTTTTTGAAGAAGTCGCAGCCAATAATGAGTTTCCCTGGCTTCTTTTGAAGCAATGCTCATCTTTGAAATAAAATCCTTTCTGGATTGGCCAGCAATTG
>CAZECP010000026.1:39027-51707 GCA_964510765.1 uncultured Ohtaekwangia sp.
ATTCATAATTAGTTCTCTTTTTTCTTTTCAAAGTAGGTGAAGAGAACTGGCAGCACAACTAACGTGAGTAATGTTGCTGACACCAATCCACCAATAACAACAGTTGCCAAAGGCCGTTGAACTTCTGCTCCCGCAGTTTGTGAAAGTGCCATTGGCATAAATCCAAGTGACGCAACAAGGGCCGTCATCAACACTGGACGAAGCCTCACTTCAGTTCCTCTGCGAACGATGTCATCGGCACTGTCATTTGGAGATTCTTTTCGAAGGCGATTGAACTCTGCGATCAACACAATTCCATTCAACACCGCAACGCCAAAGAGCGCAATGAAACCTACGCCTGCTGAGATACTGAACGGCATGCCGCGCAACCACAAAGCGATAATTCCTCCGATAGCGGAAAGTGGAATGGAAGTGTAAATCAACAGTGATTCCCGAATGGAATGGAACGTGAAGAATAGCAACACGAAAATTAGCAACAATGCAACTGGTACAGCAATGATCAACCGCTGTTTAGCTTCTTCCAAATTTTTGAAAGCGCCACCATATTTCAGAAAATAACCGGGATCAAATTTTAATTGCTGATCGATCTTTTTGTTCATTTCTTCCACGATACTTTGCACATCGCGCCCACGAACGTTGAAGCCGACAGCAATCCTTCGCTTTGCGTCATCGCGCTGAATTTGGTTCACACCGCTTTGCAATTCAATAGAAGCAAGTTGCTCCATGGGAATTTGTTTTCCTGTTGTTGTGGTGACAAACAAATTTTTTATGTCATCCACATTTGTACGATTTTGTTGTGCAAGACGAACGACCAGATCAAATCGTCTTTCTTTTTCATACACCATGCCTGCCGATTCGCCTGCAAAGCCACTGCGCAACACGCGGTTGACTTCTTCAATGCTCAAACCAAACATTGCGAGTTTATTGCGGTCAAACTTCACAACAACTTGAGGAAGCCCACCAACCGGCTCGATGTAAATATCTTCTGCGCCATCAACCGTCTTGGCTAATTTCCCAACCTGATCCGCATACTCAACAAGCTTGTCGAGATCTTCGCCATAAATTTTGATGACCACATCTTGCCGTGCACCCGTCATCAATTCATTGAAGCGCATTTGAATAGGTTGTTGAAATCCGTAAAGAACTCCAGGCATTGCTTGCTCCAGCTTTGCAGCCATTTTATCTGCAAGCTCTTCACGCGATTCGGCACTCGTCCATTCTTTGTGATCTTTCAAAACGATCAGCAAGTCGCCATTTTCAATTGGCATCGGATCGGTTGGAATTTCGGAGGTGCCGATTTTTCCAATTACTTTTTTTACTTCAGGAAAATTGTCGAGCAACACGCGTGAACTTTTTTCCATCGTCTCCGTCATTTGCGAAAGCGAACTTCCGGTGAGAATACGCGTCTCCACTGCGAAGTCGCCTTCATCAAGTTGTGGAATGAACTCACCTCCGAGTGTCAGGAACAGGATCACACAAACAGTAAACAAACTGAAAGCAGAAACCACCGTGAGTTTTTTTCTATGCAGTGCAAACTCCCGCATAGGTTTATAGATTCTGAAAAAGAAGGCGATCACTCTATCTGAAATATTTTTCTCGGGTAATGGATTTTTGCTCAGCATCAATGCTGAAATCATGGGCACATACGTGAGCGATAAAATCAGTGCACCAAGAATGGCGAACGAAACGGTCTGCGCCATCGGCCGGAACATTTTTCCTTCAATCCCGACAAGGGAGAGAATTGGAATGTAAACGATGAGGATGATGATCTCGCCAAACACCGCGCTATTGTACATGCGCGAAGCTGATTCATAAACCTCCGCATCCATTTCTGATTGTGAAAGTCGATATGAAATTTTCCGAACGTGAAGATGATGCATTGTAGCTTCCACAATGATGACGGCTCCATCCACGATCAATCCAAAATCAATCGCGCCTAAACTCATCAGGTTTCCCGAAACTCCAAACAAACTCATCATTCCAATCGCGAAAAGCATAGCGAGGGGAATCACAGAAGCAACCACGAGGCCCGCGCGCAAATTGCCGAGCATCAACACCAACACGAAGATGACGATGAGCGCACCTTCCGCTAAATTTTTTGTAACGGTGCTGATCGCATTATTAACCAGTTTGGTGCGGTCGAGATACGGCTCAATGATAACGCCTGGTGGCAATGTTTTTTTGATTTGCTCGATGCGTTCTTTTACCTGCGAAATTACCTGAGAGGAGTTTGCGCCTTTTAGCATCAGCACGATGGAGCCCACCATTTCGCCTTCATCATTGAAAGTCATCGCGCCATAGCGGATCGCATGTCCAAGCCGCACCTCCGCTACATTGCGGATGAGAACCGGCAAACCATTGGCATTGTTGCGTACGACAATTTTTTCAATGTCTTCAATGCTCTCGGCAAGCCCTTCGCTGCGGATAAAAAACGCATACGGCTTTTGCTCGATGTAGGCACCTCCTGTGTTTTGATTATTTTTTTGCAAAGCATCAAACACTTCATTGATGCCGACATTCATCGCGCGAAGCTTGGCAGGATCAAGAGAGATTTCATATTGCTTTAATTTTCCTCCCCAACTGCTCACATCTGCAACTCCGGGCGTGCCGAGCAATTGTCTTCGCACAATCCAATCCTGAATTGTTCGCAGTGACATCGGGTCGTACTTGTCTTCATAACCTTTATCAGGACGAAGAATGTATTGATAAATCTCGCTCAAGCCAGTGGACAGAGGTGCGAGTTCAGGCGTTCCTGATCCAGGTGGAATTTGTGCCTTGGCAACGGAGAGTCGTTCGTTCACTTGCTGACGCGCCCAGTAAACGTCCGTGTCATCGGTAAAAACAATCGTGACCACCGACAAACCAAAGCGCGAGAAAGATCGCATCTCGGTGATGTTGGGAATTGTGGCCATGGTTTGTTCCACAGGAAAAGTAACGAGCCTCTCAATCTCAGTAGCAGCAAGTGAAGGCGACACGGTGAGCACCTGCACTTGGTTGTTGGTGATATCAGGCACCGCATCGATCGGAAGCTTTGTTAAAGAATAGGAACCCCACGCGATAAGCCCGATCGTGAGCATCGCGATAATAATTTTATTCTTTATAGAAAAAGAAATTATGCCATTCAGCATGACGAATATTTAAGAAATTCAAAAATGGTTTTACGGACTGCAGTTGGAATGCCTGAGTCCGTTGCTGTCAAGTAAAATTGACGAATGAAAAATTAAGCTCGGGGCGGTTGGAAGATCTTTTGCAGGTACGAAACATGCGGAACTTCTTCGTAAAAGGAGAAATGAATAATCTCGGATTGAGGTTGCACTTCTTTCACGATAATTTTAAGTGCAGGAATTGCCGTAGCAGCAGCTACAAAGGAATGACCAGGAACTTTAAATGGAAGTTGTCCATCATGATCATCATGACTAACATCTGTTTTGTAGTGCATCACAAGAAATTCCCAAAACGACATATCTGAAACTTGCTTTTTGTGCTCGGCAAAATGCTCAAACAAAACAGGTAAACGCAAAGCCTCATGCAACTCGGTGTAAGAGTTGATGTAGAGAGCAAGTAGCGATATGGCTAGAAAGCGTTTCAGAGATATTTTTCAAACGTAAAGATAAGATGAAATGTTCAAATTAACGGTAAGCTTTTACACGAGCGAGCTCATTCTAATGACAAATTTTTTTTCATGCGTTAAAACAACGAATAACTACCACCTTTCACAAACTTTGTAAGATCATAAGGTGGCATCTCGCGGCCTTCGAAATATTTCTTTTTTGCGGTGCGAAACAGTTGATGAATGACATCGGCAATGTTTCCCTCTCCGCGCATGCGCCTGCCAAATTCAGAATCGTGAACCTTACCACCATGCATAGATGAAATCTGATTCCAGACCTTTTCAAAACGATCGGGGAAATTTTTGTGAAGCCAGTCTTCAAAAATTTTTGCGATAGCCCCATTCAATCGCACGGCCGTCATGCCTGCAGTGAGTGCCCCGTGCTCTGCTGCTGCTTTCAGAATGGATGGAATCTCATGATGGTTAAGACCGGGAATGATGGGCGCATTCATGATGCCAACAGGAATTTTTGCATTCGAAAGTTCTTCAACTGTTTTCAATCTCTTCATCGCACTGGCCGTGCGTGGCTCCATAATTCTTCGCAAGTCTTCATTCAAAGTGGTTATTGAAATCATAACATGAACAAGTCGTTCTTTTGCAAGTTCTTGCAACACATCAATATCACGGGTAATCAATCCGTTTTTTGTAATCACGCCAACAGGATGTTTGTATTTCAACAGCACTTTAAGCATACCGCGCGTGATTTCAAATTTCCTTTCCTGTGGTTGATAGCAATCCGTATTTCCACTCAGCATGATTGGTGCAGCATTCCAATTTTTGTTTAGCAACTGCTGCTCCAGTAACTGTGGAGCGTTTTTCTTGACGATGATTTTACTTTCAAAATCGAGGCCTGCGCTGAAGCCATAATACTCGTGTGTGTTTCGTGCGTAACAATAAATGCAGCCATGTTCGCAGCCTTGATACGGATTCATCGAATAAGCCATTCCAAGATCCGGGCTCGTTACCTTGTTGACGATCTTCTTTGGTGACTCATGAAAAATTTGCGTGGATGGATTTCCCAACAGAGGCTCGTCCAATCCTTCGCTGTGTTCCGTCACATATTGCGATTGCAAAAATTTGTTTCCAGTTTTGATCTGCGCCCCACGGCCTTTGAAATAATTCTCCTGCTCCATTAAAGCAAAAATACTAAAATAGTTAGCATTTGAAATATTCTGAAACACCTTTAATCCAACTAAAAAACAGACTATTTGACGATTTTGAGTTAACTGTTTTAGTAAAATGCGAATACCTGAACCATCCCGAAATTTCCGGCAACAAATGGTGGAAACTCAAATACAATCTTGCAAAAGCGAAAGAAGAAGGCTTTCAAAAGTTGCTCACTTTCGGTGGCGCTTTTTCCAATCACATCTATGCTGTTGCTGCGGCTGCAAAAGAAAATAGTTTTGAAAGTATTGGTATCATTCGCGGGGAAGAAACGCTTCCGCTGAATCATGTACTCGCTTTCGCGAAAAGCTGTGGAATGAAATTGCACTACGTTTCCCGTGAGGACTACAGAAAAAAAAATGATTTGCCCTTTGTCGCCTCGCTGAAAGAGAAATTTGGAGGCTTTTATTTGATTCCTGAAGGGGGTTCCAATTCGCTTGCAGTAAAAGGCTGTGCAGAGTGGGCTCAAAAATTAAAAGAAGAAGTTTCATTTGATTACATCTGCCTTCCCATTGGCACCGGAGGAACGATGGCAGGAATTATTTCAGGATTGAAAGGCGAGAAAGAAGTCATCGGCTTTCCTGTTTTGAAAGGAGCGGAGTTTCTGGAGGAGGAAATCAAAAAATTGATTCACGAATATTCCGGAAAAGAATTTTCAAACTGGCATTTGACTTACGATTATCATTTTGGTGGTTATGCAAAATCGACACTTGAGTTATTAGAGTTTATTGATCAGTTTAAAATTGATTTCAAAATTCCGCTGGAGCGAATTTACACCGGCAAAATGATGTACGGAGTTTTTGATTTGATAAAGAAAGGATTTTTTAGAAAGGGATCGACTGTTTTGATTCTCCATACAGGTGGACTTCAGAGTGTTGAAGTTTGAACTCATTTTATTTCAACCGAAATAGTCCGTTTACCTGAAGGCGAATAAAGAGTGAAGTGATACTTGTCTTTCTTCAATTGGATTTCGGTCAACTGCTGCGAGATGGGAATTGTCTTTTTCTTATTTGGGTTTGACAAGGGCGTTATTTCAAGTTGGTATCCTTCCGGTTCTAGATAGAAATAAAATGTGGACGGTAACGTAAATGATTTCTCAGATTCAAAATCAGAAGTTGTAAGATCAAAACCGAAAGAATGGATTTTGATTTTGTAGTTCCATTCATTGGTAGAAAGCAATAAAAAATTTTCTTGGCCTCCTTGAGGAATTACAATAGGCAAATCGAGAAGCAGCGAATCGTTTGGTTTGATTTTTATGTTTTTAGGTTTTAAGCTCAACGTTTCATTTGCTTTTAATTTGATCAACACTTCATTCTTGCCTAAGTTATATAGTTGAACGGATTGTGATTGTTGAGAGCGAACCCAATCTCGGAAAAAGAATTCTATTCTCGAAATGCCAATTGAGTCTTGCTTGCCTACCACGTAAATGGTTTTACTTCCTGAAGTTCTCTTCACATGAAGTAGTGATCCATCGCTTTTGTATTCGTATTGGTCAAAGTAAGAATCGCTATAAACACGATCCATCTTCCCATCATGAAAATAATCTATCTCACCGGTCATTTTACCTTCATCATTATGACGAATGACTGATTTAATTTTTCCGTTTGGGTGATAATAAGCCCAATTGCCAGTTGGTATTAATAACTCTATTGAAGAGTCTGTTTTAAGTGGCAGACTTCGCTCAAATAGTTCAGTATCCAACATCTTACGCTTCCATAACTTGTAATATTCTTTTGATAAAATATTTCCAGCGGCATAATATTTAATATTTTCACCTGGATGTTTATCAGGTTGCCGATAGTAATTCGAATAGTTGGGCTTTGGATGAATTTGATTATACTTTTCTTCAGAGGTTGTAAACGTATACTCCCTTACCCAATCACCATTGCTTGTCAACACTTGAGCAAAAACAAGTGCTGTGTCTGATATTTGATAGATTGAATAAGCTCCGTTCAAAACAAAATTGGAATTCTTTCTTTCTGAAGGTCGAATGATTTTTATGAATTGTCGATTGATTACCTCCCATTTTCCATCCTTTGCAAACAAATCACCATTACTTAGGAACTTAATTGAACCTCGATTGTCTCTATCTTGTTTTTCACCTCTTTTTATTTCATGAATTTGTAAAGGATACCACATTTTTCCGCAAAGCATCTCAATAGTTGTCTGAGTAATCTCCAATGCCTTTGGATCTTTCACATTCAAATTACCCGTGATCTGTGCTTGAATTGGAAAAGCAATCGCAAAACAAAATACGCTCAACAAATTTCTTCTGAAGCTCCTGATCATGTTATCAATTTAGGAAAAATAACTGTCTTCAAATTTTGACAATCAACAATCAATTGCGAATTGATTTTGTTCTGCTTAACTTTTTCAAAAAATCTTTCCCCTATGAAAACCAAACTCCTGCTTCCTCTTCTCTGTCTCTGCTTTATTGGCTATGGCCAAAAGTTTGACGGCATCTATTCCAACATGGGCAACATCTTTCGCCTGTCGGATGCGAAGACGCGATCGATCTCGCCTGAAAATTTTAATGGCGAAAAAGGAAAAGGTGGAATGGCCACTGAAGGCACAGGCTCCAATGCTGCGCGCGATTTAGGTCAGGGTTGGAAACTTAGTCCGAGTGTAAAAATAAAATCAAAGACAACATTCACGATTGCTGAGATCACGGGTCCTGGCGCGATCCAACATATCTGGATGACACCCACAGGCAACTGGCGTTATTCGATCATTCGTTTTTATTGGGATGATGAAACAACTCCATCGATCGAAACTCCGGTGGGAGATTTTTTTGGAATGGCGTGGGGAAAATATTCGCAGCTTACATCGCTTGCTGTTACCGTAAATCCGGGAAGTGCTTTCAATTGTTATTGGCCAATGCCTTTCCGCAAGAAATGTAAAATCACCATGGAAAATATTGATGATAAAGACATGATACTTTATTACCAGGTAGACTATGCCTTAACGGAAGTTCCACAAGATGCCGCTTACTTGCACGCTCAGTTTCGAAGAGTAGATCGTCTGCCTTACAAACAAGACTATACCATTCTCGACAACATTAAAGGCAAGGGACATTATGTGGGAACGTTCATGGCCTATGAATCACATGACAATGGCTGGTGGGGAGAAGGTGAAATAAAATTCTTTATGGATGGTGATGATAAATTCCCGACCATCTGCGGCACAGGTACTGAAGATTATTTCTGCGGCTCGTATGATTTTGATTCGCGACAGAAAAATGATCATGGTGGACACTCCGTTGAATACACGGAGTTTCGCACGCCTTATGCCGGACTTCATCAAGTCATTCGTGGCGATGGACATTATGATATCATGCAACGTTTTGGAATGTATCGCTGGCACATCACTGATCCCATTCGCTTTGATAAAGATTTGAGAGTGACGATTCAAGATCTTGGCTGGAGAAATGATGGTCGCTATCTTCCATTGCAAGATGATATTGCAACGGTTGCTTTCTGGTATCAGGCCGAGCCACACAATGCGTTTCCAAAACTTCCATCGAAAGATGAATTGGAAGTGAAATGACAAAAGACGAGGAAAAATATTTTCAAGCTTCTACGCTTGCACAGCAGATTGAAGAAGAATTAAAATCACTCAACCGTTGGAGCGATCATCCGTTGCCGGAAGAGAAGTTTGAAAACATGGGGGCCTTCGGCTGTAACACAATGACATTTGAGCAATGGATTCAATTTGTATTGCTTGACCGCTTGCATGAAATTGTTGAAACCAAAGGAGAGTTTCCTGAAGACAGCATGATTGCTACGTATGCAGTGAAAGCCTTTGACGGAGATATTGAAACGGGTAATCTTCAAAATCTGCTTTATCAGTTGGACACCTTAGTGAATGGAAAAGAAGAACGACAGATTTTAGCTGAGCAAAATATTCTTGGCGCTGTGGAGGAGACTATTACGTTGAATTCGATCGAAATCCCCTCCGTACTTTCACAAGTTATTGATCTGCTTCCGCGATTTGAAGGCGATGGTTTGGAAAGTCAGCTCCAGACCATCGATGCCTTCTTGCAAATTCTTCATCCATCTGTGCGGCCAAGGATAGGCGCGATGATGCGCAACTCACTGAAAGAAAAAGCGATCGATCCAAAAGTAAAAATGCGAATCTGGAAAGCAGCCGATGCCGTTTATAAAGGTGAGAATGCGGCCGCTCCGTATAATCATGAAGAGGCCATGAAAAAATATCGCGAGGAGCATTTGAAATCGTTTCCCGGATTTTCTTACGATGAAGAAAAGAAAGAGTAACTTTGACGAATGAAAAGAAGCTGGAGTAGAACCGTGAATGTAGTAATGGGCCTATTGTTGCTCATTACCTTCTCCTATTCTATTCCATCCACTTCTCCGCAAAGGAATATTCAGCAAACCGAGTGGGTCAAAAATGAGAAGCAGAGTAAGAATGAACTTACTGTTAGAACAAATTTTTTTCAGGTAGATTCATTTTTATCAGTTGAGTTTTCATACAGGATTTTTGATTTCAATAACAGAATTGAAACTTGTTTCCGATTAAATAAATCATTTCAATTTTCTTACAATCCTCCCCGACTAACTCAGTCAAAAATAATTTCTAATGATGATGACTACTTGCTTTCGTAAGTAGTCCGGCTTCCCAGCCACAATATTTTATTATTCATTCAATCGGTCACCATTCACGTGGCTAAAATATCATCATGAAAAAATTCAAGAAAGTTTTCAGGCTTTTGGGTCTTGCTCTTTTGTTGCTACTAGCCGCAGCTACTGCTGGACTTGGAGCAATTGCACTGCGTAGGCCTGAGCAAGACTATGACAACGAAATCAAAACAGAAATTGTAGAAGGCAAGGAAGATAAAATTGAGATGAACAATCGAAATTGATGTTCATCTTTGAACTCTGGAGTGTACAGAAACGGATAGTGTGTCAATCGTGCCATAGGGCATATTGGTGAATTTCAATCTTTCAGAAATTGGCTGAATTATTGTTTCTTTGGATGCAAATTCAAAAACTACATGAAGACACTCATCGCAATTATTCTTTGGTGTATTTTGTTTGTGCTATGTTGGCCGATTGCGCTGGTGTTGATTTTTGTTTTGCCAATAATCTGGTTAATCCTGCTTCCCTTCAGAATAATTGGATTCACGCTCGAAGTCGTCTTCAAATTGATCGGAGCGATTTTGCTTTTCCCTTTCAAGTTGGTGAAGGCTCTTTGAGGATTCGGTTCAGTTGTTCTGCGCATCCATTTTGTTATCTTTGAAAAGCCCGACTTTCAAAATAGCAGATGAGGATAGAAACTCTCCAAGAACTTCATTCAAACAGATTGATTGACAACTCGCAGTTCGAGCGAATCGAAGCCGTCCATTCCAAAAAAGTATTTTCTGTTTTCTATGAGCTAAGAACAATCCTGTACCTGGGCATTCTGCTCTTCAGTGCAGGCATTGGTATACTGATTTACAAGAACATCGGGCAACTGGGTCACTATGCAAGTTTGCTTTTGCTGGCCATCACCACCATCGCCTGTTTTTATTTCGCTTTTAAGAAAGGACCACCCTATTCAAATCAAACTGTAAAATCGCCAACACCTTATTTTGATTATGTGGTTTTGCTGGGTTGTTTACTTTTTATTAGTGTGCTGGGCTATGCGCAGTTTCTTTTCGGATTCCTGGATGAATCGATCCAGGAAGTAACACTTTTCACGGCTGTCTTTTTCTTTTTGATGGCGTACCGTTTTGATCACACCGGTGTGCTTTCGCTTGCTATCACTGCGTTCGCTTCCTTCTGGGGGCTTCGTGTTTCACCACAGAATTGGAACAGCAGCGAAATTTTTTCACACAATAACCTGAAAGTGGCGGCACTCATTTTTGGATTGGTTGTTTCTTTCATCGCAATCATTCTCGACAAGAAAAAGATCAAGGCGCATTTTACTTTCACTTATTTTAATTTCTGTTGTCTGATTTATTTTACCGGAGCATTAGCGGGAGTTTTCGACTCTTCCGAAAATGGTATTTATATTCTATCAACTTACGTGGGATGTGGAGGCGCGGTGTATTTTGCGTTTCAAAGGAAATCGTTCCTGTTTTTGCTTTACGCTTTTGTGTTTGGTTATATCGTCACAACTTATTTGATGGCAGAATTTATTTTGAGAGACACAATACTTTGGTTATTCTATCTGATTGGTTCGTGTGCCGGTTTTGTGTGGTTCATCATCCGTTATAAAAGCTTTTTCAAACGCCACGAATGAAATTTGTTTACAACACCACTTGGCTAAACAACCTCCACATCGTGAAGGAAGCGAAGCGTTGGCAGAAGCAAGGCTGGATTTCAAAGGAACAATTTGATAAAATGTCACTTGAATACCCATCATCCTTTTATCATCCAAATCTCTTCATTCGCATTTTGCTTTTTGTGGCAACAGTTATTGCACTGTCGGGCCTGGCTGGTTTGATGGGATTAATGTTTATTGAATCTGGAAATACTATTCTGCCTTGGCTTTTTTTAATTTACGGAATGCTTTCATGGTTTATTCTTGAAAAAATCTTCGTAAAGAATCACAGTCACTACAAATCGGGAGTGAATGAGGCGCTTCTATATCACTCTGCCGGATTTATCATTGCAGGAACCGCGGGCCTCACGGATGCAAACATTTATTTTGTTCTCATTACGTGTATTTTGATTTTCACTTTTGCAGCAATACGATTCATCGATTTGATTTCAACCACGGCAGCAATAGGTTGTCTTGGCTTTTTGATTTTTTACTCGCTGTATGATGCAGGCGGAATTATACGTCAAATTATTCCTTTTGTGATGATCCTTTTCTTTAGCGGATTTTATTTTCTGGTGTTGAAAATTAAAGGCAAAAAGGAAAATGAAAGCTGGGAAGATTGTTTGATCATAGCCGAAGCTTTTAGCCTGATGGTGATCTATGCAGCTGGAAATTATTTGGTTGTGCGTGAACTTAGTGTTTCGATGATGAACCTTCAATTGCAGGAAGGCGAGGATATTCCTTTTGCATGGCTGTTTTATATTTTAACAGTTGCTATTCCAGTTGCCTATCTCTATTTCGGAATCAGAAAGAAAAACATCGTGGTGATTCGGGTAAGTCTTGTTGCGATTGCGTTTGCTGTCTTTACGTTCAAATATTATTTCAGCCTTGGCCATCATGAGGTCACGTTGACTGTGGGAGGAATAGTTCTAATAGCAATTGCCATGTGGTTGTTCCGTTACCTGAAGACTCCGCGAAATGGATACACCGCAGAAAATATTTTGTCTGAAAAATGGGGAAGCGCCAACATCAGCGCCTTCGTCATCTCACAAACTTTGGGCGGAAATAAAGCACCGGAACATGTAGAGAGTGAAGGTTCCTTTGGAGGAGGAGGATCAACCGATAGTTTCTGATCAAAGCTTCCCTTTCAAAAACCCGGCTGTATAACCTTTTCCTTTCTTCGCCATCTCTTCGGGTGTGCCGGCAAACAAAAGTTGACCGCCATTTTTCTCACCGCCCTCGGGCCCTAAATCAATAATCCAATCGGCTGACTTGATCACTTCAAGATTGTGCTCAATCACAATGACCGTGTGACCTTGGTCAACCAGTGCATTCATGGCTTTCAGTAATTTGGAGATATCATGAAAGTGCAAGCCGGTGGTTGGCTCGTCAAAGATGAACATAATGTTACCCTGTACATCAGAATTTTTTCCGAGGAAGCTGGCAAGTTTTACACGTTGTGCTTCACCTCCACTCAGCGAGTTAGACGATTGACCCAGTTTCACATAACCTAATCCCACTTCAAAAAGTGGAAGGATTTTATCGTGAACAGGTTTTTTGTCTTTGAAAAATTCGAGTCCTTCTTCAACGGTCATGTTCAGCACATCGGCAATGTTTTTTCCTTTGTGCTCTACTTCTAAAACTT
>CAZECP010000027.1:0-51449 GCA_964510765.1 uncultured Ohtaekwangia sp.
TGTTCCAACTGTTCTCATCATGATTGCTGGTGAAAAACAAGTGAATGGTATTTGGAGCAAATAACGTATCGGTCTGCATCTTCACGGTATCCAACGCACTTGCCACTTTTCTTCCTGCAGCCACTTCCTTCATTACCCAGAACATGTGCCACGGATAAATCGCATCGAAACCGCAGCGCGAGAGATAACCTTTGTCGCCCTCGGCAAGGAAAAACATTTTATCATTCACTTTCTTCAACTCGGGAATACACTTGTTCCAAAATTCTGCGGGCACATTCCACGCCACATCTACGCGAAAACCATCAAGGTCAAAATTCACCGCCCAATATTTCATTGCCGCGATCATGCTGTCCTGCATCACTGTGTTTTTGTAATCCAACTGGCGCGTGTCGGTCCAGTCCATCATCACGGCAGGTTTGCCGTCTTTGTCTTTGAAATAAAAATCGGGTTGCTCGGTGAGCCAGCGATGATCTGCACCCGTGTGATTAGGCACCCAGTCGATCAGCACTTTCATTCCACGATCATGAATTTGCTTTACTACATTCTTGAAATCTTCCTTCGTGCCGTATTCCGGATTAAGTGCCGTGTAATCCGACACTGCATAGTAACTGCCGAGCGCTCCCTTGCGATCTTTTTTGCTGATAGGATTGATGGGCATGAACCACACCGTCTGCACGCCCATGTCTTTGATGCGATCGAGATGTTTGGCAAATGCGTTGAGCGTTCCTTCTTTCGTATATTGACGAATGTTCACTTCATAAATATTTCCCTGCACGATCCATGCAGGGTGACCGTCAATAAAATCAGGAGCAACAATTTCTTTTTTGGGAGCGCTGCACGCCAGCACAGCAAGCGACAACATGAGGAAGGAGATGCTTTTCATAGGATTTGAGTGTAAACAAATGTACAGATTTGATGAGGAATAAAGTTGCGTCTATCCACTATATTTGAGTATAGCCGCAACTGGAGTTGCGTAATCACTAATGTTGGGTGTCATTTCTGTTGCACAGAAAAAAACGACTATGAAAAATATTATTAAGCGTACTTTGATATTTACCTTAGTTGGTTGGACTTCCTTTTCTTTTGCTCAACAGCTACACTATACTGCAACAGAGGCAAAAGTCATACGTGATAGTATTAATCAAAGTAGATGGGACGTAGGAGGAAGTTTATCTCACTACAGTTTTCGTTATATGTCAGAATTGTTCCCTGTAGGTATCATACATAAATCAAATACACCTTACCTATTTGAATACAAGCCTAAAAAGTCATTTGACCATATAAAGTTAAAGAGCAGCACTCTTACATTTCAGGGGTACCTGAAAAAACTACATATAGTTAGTTTTATAATTGTTCATAAAGGGGTAATTGTTTATGAGAAATATTTTTCAATGCTTCCCGAAGACCAACATACCCTTCAGTCCGTAAATAAGGTAATTACCTCGACTTTGATTACGAGTTTGATAAACAACAAAAAGATCGAAATCAATCAATCAATTGAAAAGTATATACCTGAATTAAACGGCACTGACTGGCAAGGCATCTCAATTAGAAATATTTTAAATATGCGTTCTGGTATGGACAGCAAGTCTATCGACTTTTCAACGGGACCATTTACCAATCCTCAGCATAAAAATTATCAACTTGAATCTGCTTTGGGTATTCTGCCAAAAGCGGACAACACGCCATCATCAGTTTACGAATTCATAAAACAAATAAAAAGAGACAAGTCACCAGGTTTAGATGCTGAGTATTCAAATATTAACACATTTGTTCTGGGTTGGCTTGCAGAAAAAGTTACGGAAAAAAAATATCAAGACTTAGTGTCAGAGATAATATGGAAACCTATGGGCGCTTCATCAAATGCTTATGTTTGCCTCTCCGACAAAGGCGTAGCTTGGCCACACGGGGGAATGTCAGCTACGCTCAGAGACTTGGTGCGTTTCGGAATGCTTTTCACCAATACTGAAATTAAAAGGAGAAATGAAAGCTTAATCAGCTTCGGACAGATAAAAGAAATATTTGACACGCCTCCGATGCCAAGTCCCATGCCTCCATTCAAGTGGACTTATCAGTGGGATTTAGCAAATGATGGCATAATGATGAAGGGTGGTTTTGGAGGACAGGCACTATACATTCATCCGGAAAAAGAAATTGTAATTGCTTATTTCAACTACGTTGACAAAGACTGGGGAATTGATAACATGATTTCATCTGACGTACTGAACGAAATCATAAAAGCGACTGACAAATGAGAAAAATGGCAACGAACGCCCAACAAAATGTTTGCGCAATGGTGGGGTGACATGCAAGCTATAAGTTTATCTTCGTTCAATGTTTGTTGTCGAGGACAGGACGCGCCTTCGAAATTCCACCACTGCGCAAACACAAACATTGACAATTGAAATTCAAATACTCTATGATGCGCCCCTTCAAACAAACAGACAAAAACAGGTTGATTGAAATTTTCCAACTCAATACACCTGAGTTTTTTGCCACGAAAGAAGTTAACGATTTTATCGACTACTTAGAAATTCATAGCGATACCTACCTGACCATTGAACACGAAGGCAAAATTGTTGGCGGCACAGGCTACTACGTAAAAGACAGCGACAAATCAGGGCGCGTAACCTGGATATTTCTTCATCCGGGCTGCTCGGGACTTGGGCTCGGGAGACAAGCGGTAGAATATTGTCTGAGTACATTAAAGAAAAATCCTTCTGTAGAAAAATTTATTGTAACCACATCGCAGCTGGTTTACAAATTCTTTGAAAAGTTTGGCTTTCAACTCATCAAGACCGAAAAAGATTTTTGGGCACCCGGACTTGATCTGTATGAAATGGAAATGCCAAACGACTGGATGGCTACTAAATGAATTTACACTTTTCATTTTCCCAAGTTACAATTTAACTCTACTTATAGTCGCTAAGTCTCACCCGAAAAATTCGGAAGTCTCTTAGATGACTCTCGTAGATATTTTATTGGCCGTTTAGCTACCTGCTCCGGGCAAGCTGGGTCTCACTTCAATTTTACTCGGTAATGTGCGTGGATTCATTTTTAATAAATTTAGAACCAGTTCGCCAATATCTTCCGGTTGAATTTTCCAGGCGTCTTTTTCGTTGGGTGTGTGGTTGTTGAAATAAGACGTCACAGAGCCAGGCATAATTGTGCTCACTTTTATTTTGTGCGGACGGAGGTCAAGCATGATAGCTTGTGAGAAACCCAGCAGTCCGAACTTGCTTGCATTGTACGCTGCTCCGCCTGCGAAGAAATTGGTTCCGGCCAAGCTGCCGATGGTAATAATATAACCTTGCGATTTCTTCAGCGCCTCCACACTTGCCTTCACACTATAAAAGACTCCGGTGAGATTGGTGTCAATCACTTCGTGCCACTGCTCGCTGCTGATCGTCTCTATTGACCCAAAGTGACCAAGGCCCGCATTCGCGATGAGTGCGTCCAGTTGTCCCCAGGCTTGAAGCACTTTGGCAACAGCTCCTTCTTGTTGTTTCAAATCGCGCACATCGGCTACGATTCCGATCGCGCAATCCTTTTGTTTTTTGTTTAGTTCCGATGTCGTTGACTCAACTTGCTTTTGATTGCGTCCGGTTATAGCAACTTTCCACCCGTTGTTAATCAAAACTTCAGCAATGCCAAGTCCAATGCCTTTGCTACCGCCTGTGATGAGTGCTGTCTTCATATTTAATAAATAATCCAGTTTAGTGATTTTGTATCAAGCTAGGATAGCAATCAAACAATGATCATTGTAAATAGTTCTTATCGTCAAAAAAACAGAAGGATCATTTTAAACCTGCAATTTTTCGAGTCCTATTTTATTGGATTTTAATAATTTTCTGCCGGTAGGTGCGATCCTGAAAGAACAACTCTATAATATAAATACCCGATGCAACCGCCTTCATATCTATTTCTGATGAGTAAGGCTCTGAAAATACTTTTTGGCCTCTCGAGTCACTAATCTCAATCCGAAGTGGAGAGAGATCAGTGCGAATTTGCAATTTGTCTGTCACCGGATTTGGATACATTTGAATATCCCGCGAATTATTTTCAACGGCGGTTACAAGTACATCTAATGCAGCCGATAAAGTTTTACAACCAAATGAATTTGTTACCTCCACTTTGTAAGAGCCGGATTCTGATGGCTTGAAACTGTCATTAGTAATATCCAACTGAACATCATCTTTATACCAAGTGTAGCTACCAAAACCTTGAGTTGCATTCAGCAATTGGTTTTGAAAAACAATCTGGACTACCGGGTAATCATGAAAGATAATCTGAGAAGCTGAGGCAGCTTCACTTAAACATGATGACGAATTCCAAACTTGAACAGTGAGGGGCTGCGTTGTCGAGGCACTCACTGAAATCTGCACTGACGTTTCGCCAGTACTCCATAAATAGGAGTTGTACTGCCCAACAACTGATGCTGTCGCGAAATCATTCGCGCATAAACTAGTTGAAGAAACATTTACTTGCGGAGCGGATGGAACTGCAAAAGCTGTCTGCGTCACAGAATCTTTACCAATTCTATTGACGGAGCATAGTTGTGAAAAGGACTCAATCTTTACTTTGATTTCTTTTTGTTTATCAGCACTGAATTGGACTGAAGTTTTGTCAGATGATGAAGGCTCCAGCACTTCATCTTGAAACCATTGAATGGAATAGGAAAGACCGGCATTGGAAAGGTTGACCTTATAAGTTGTAACATCGTTTTTGCAAATGGTGGTTGGATCCGTGCCAGGGACTAAAGTAACATTTACTGCCGCAGAAGATGCCACACTTATCAACTGATAAGAAGATGCTTTATTTCCTATTTGGTTAGTAACAGTCAGTGCAACATTGTAATTGCCCGGTGAAGGATAAATGTAGCTAGGGTTTTGTTGATTTGACTTTGACCCGTCTCCGAAATCCCATTCCCAAGAAACAATCGGATGATTGTTGTCAGTTGTTGAAACGTCTGTGAAATTAATAGGGCTCCCTGCGCATGTTGAGCTGGTACGAAAATCAGATTTGAATCCATATCCAATGTGTGTCACAAGTACATTGTAATCAACGTACATTGTGTTGGTATTAGCGGTCAGGTTAATATTGTCAAGAGTTACATAATCGACAAAACTACCTCCTATAAAAGCACCGCCCTGGTTATCCGGAATACATGCATTAAAGTAAATGTAAGAGCTTCCGTATGTATAAAGATCTCTTGCCCATTCAGGATTGCCATCCGCATCGAATCTTGCAATAAAGGGTGTTGGATTGGCTGTTTGATTCAAGTTTATCCCGTCAAAAGTTGCTGACCCACCGTACCGGCCCGATAAAAATATTTTGTTATTGCTGTCAATTTCCAACCCCCCTGCACCTAAGCTGGGTCCACCTTCCAGATGCTTTTGCCAAAGAGGATTGCCATCCGGTGAAATTTTTGCAAGAAAGGTAGCGTATCGATCGGAGAAAGGTTGAGAAAACAACTGCCACGGCTCCCTGTAAGTATAAAAGTAACCAGCGAGTACTACATTATTCATTGCATCGATGGCTATGGGACCGATCCCTCCACTACTGCCAAGATTGATGGTGCCATTGGAAGTAACCTGTTTAGTCCATAACTGATTTCCTGCTGGGTCATATTTCGACATCGCCAGACTAACAGAGTTAGAGTTGACCACAGTGCTTCCTACATAGGCATTTCCTGATCCGTCGACTGCCATGCTTGTGCTACCGGGAATTGCGATCACATAGTTTATCATTCCACTTGGGTCAAATCGTGCCAAAAAACATGCGTATGAACTTCCATAAATTGTTTTTGAATCAATTGTCGTCTGGTTATTGAAACTACCTATCACATAAAGATTGCCTTGTCCATCAATTTTGATCTCGGGATTTCCGCCATTAAAAATTTTATACCATTGCAAAACACCTTGTGGATTCAGTTTAGCAATAACACAGTACCTCGTTTGATCTGTTGGCTTAATGATTGACGTGCCACCGATTGTCAGGTTCACATTTGTCACTAAACTTAAAAAAATATTTCCCTGTTTGTCAATGATCATGCTTTCGGATTCAAGGTTATAGTAAGCATTGTCTGCCCTGATGATCTTAATAGCTTTTAACGGGTTGCCACTTTTATCATAGGTCATTGCGAAACGTTGAACTTCATTTGCGTTAGACCTTAGCGTGTCTTTACCAACGATGAACTTACCGCTAACCCAGTAACCATAAACCACTACATTTCCATTTGGATCGGTTGCTATATCATAGCCTTCACTCTGCGTATCAATTTTAGGATTGCCTGCCCAAATAAATTGTGGGCTTGGTACGGGGGCCGGAAGAATCTCTGCTGTAACAGAAACGAGAGGCGCTTTGCATCCTCCTGCATTTACAGAGCGAACAAAGTAAGTGGTCGTTTTATCAAAGTATTTTGTTAGAAAATTACCGGTTTGGAATGGAACTGACAGGTCAGGTTGATTATACCACTCCACGCTCTCACCCGATCCACCTGTCGCGCTTAGCATCAAGGTAGCCGGGCCTATCTGGCTGAATGCACCAACAGGTTTCGCTGATTGAGGATACCCATAGTATTTTCCAACTACTTTATCACGCACAACACTTCTGCAGCCTGTCGTCAGATCCTCTTTTACAATGTAGAAAGTCATTTGTAATGGATTCCCACTGTAATAAATTGTCATCGTATTGTTTGTAGATGCTACATATGTGCTGGTGGCCGTAAAATACCATTCATAAGAATAGGTGGCGGGAAGAGTAACAACAGCAGAGTTGTTGCATAAGGGAACTTCAAGGTCGGGTGATTTTGGAGGCGCTGCAATTATGGAAAGTTGTTTCACCATTTCATTTGTCTCGCCAGTAGCATTGGTAACTTTCAATTTAATATTGTAAGTACCCGAATTCTGGTAGGCATGAATGGGATTAAGCTCTGTACTTAGAGGCGAACCATCTCCAAAATCCCAAGACCACGAAATAATATTTTTGCCGCGAGCTGTCTGCTTAAAATATATTGTATCGCCTTGACATTTACCAATGGTCAGAAAATCAGAATCAATTCCACTGAATTGAGAAGTTGTATTCTGAAGCCACGTAACAATGTGCGACCCCTGGTCATCTTTTACTATATCCAAAATGCCATCTCCGTTTATGTCTGCTTGTATGAGCGACTGCTCGCTTGCTGCTCCAGTGCTCGAAATATTAGTGAACTTAAAATTTCCGGCACCTGTATTTTCAAACAAATGAATCCCACATCCAGTGAAGCAAGCCGCAAAAACATCTTCATCGCCATCACCATCAGCATCAAAAACTGCAAGTGATCGATAATCGTAAGCTGAGTTATCAATAGTATGATCGATAAATTTTGTGTTAGCATTTTCAAGCCAAACGATACCGTTTGTAAATGCCTTGTTAGCAGCAATGATATCCAAATCTCCATCATGATCCACATCAAAAGCTTTGAGGAATCGCGCTGTGTTTATGTAATAAGATGTGATACTATTTCCATTCAACCAAATGCTACTTGATCTATTATCTGCCAGGGAGATGTAATCCAAAGTACCATCATTGTTGATATCAAGTATTTCCATAAAATCCGTGGAGTTGCCTACAATGGAAAGCGGCAAAACTGTCCAGGCATTGGAAGAGAGATCGTTTCTGATCCAACTTGATTATCATACTCCATCGAAATGGCAATATCAAGGTCTGCGTCTTTGTCCAAATCGGCAATGAAAAGAGAATGAACTGCACTCGTGGCAGTGGCAAGTAAAACAGGATTGGCAAATGATCCTGATCCAAGATTTTTCCACAGGTAAACTTTATTAACGCTGGAGAAAGAAGCCACCACATCCTGATCTCCATCTTTGTCGAAGTCAAATGTTTTTAATGCTTTGATATCAGCAAGACTACTTTGAGGCAAATCTACTCGCGAAGAAAAATTCCCTGTTCCATCATTGGCCAACCAAAAAATTGGATTGCTGAACATTTCCTTGACTAAAACATCCAGATCCTTATCACCATCCAAATCAGCAGCCTGGATCATCTCAGGAATGTTAAATCCACCAGAGTTGTAAATCACCTTCTCACTTCCAAGCTGTGCTTTTAAGAGGAACGGAAATAAAAAGAGAAAAATAAAAATAATACTTTTCACGATAGTCGAATTTTCAGCGGTAAATTACCTTAACTCACTCAACAAAAAAAATTGACTAATTCTGTAGAGAAATTGACGCAATTTTCTAAAAATAAAAAAGCGATCTCCTTCCGAAGACCGCTTTTCAAAAAACCAACCAAACAAACTATTTTTTCTTGTACTTGTCGGTGCGCGCATCGTTGATCACGCCTTTCCAGTTCAAGCCAAAAGCAAAATCATATTTATTTCCGAGTTCATCTGTATGAGGCTCCATGTCGAGAGGAACATCTTCAAACTGCTTCTCCACTGTTTCCATATTGGCAGGAATTTGCAACGGCAATAAGCCAGATGGTTCAGTCGCACCCGTGAGAACGTCCAGCACCGCCTGATCTTGCACAGCAAAATTCACAACAATAGCGTTCGCTACTTTTTCAAACTCAGCAAACACCGATGGATTTGACAACTTCACGGACACGATCACGGGCTTGCCTTTCATTTTTTTGTGCGTGTCCGTCACCATGCCAAGATCAGTGATGTTGATTGCTTTTGATTTTTTGTTCTTGTAAGTACGATTAGTAAATTTCTCCAGCGGATCGCCACCGCCAATGCTTGGGTCGCGCGCTGTGGTTGCCTTGTATTCACCATACTGCAAACTGATGGGCAAATATCCATTGCCACCTTTCTTCGCGTCTTCTGCATCATAACCATTTCCGGAATACGCACCATCAATAAATACCAAGGCAAGATCAGCCTCATCCGGATTTTCAACTACCGTAAAATATTTTTTCACGATGTCTAGGCTCACAGGATAATCTAATTTCTCTGGCGTAGGCATTCCCATAAAGTTCCTTCCGGCTGGAGTAAATTTTTTCGGAATGAAAACTTTCTTTTGCTTCTGCAACGGCAACACATTGTCTTTGTTCTTCACCATTACAATGGATTTCAACTGAGCATCATAGCCGGCTTGCATGAATTCTGGCTTGCCAACTGTCTCTTTTGAATCTTCAATATTCAGGTAAGGGTTTTCAAAAAGCCCGGTACGGAAAATATTTCTCAGCAAGCGCACAGCAGATTGTTCAAAACGTTTGCGCATAAATTCTTCTCCATGTTCTTTCACACCAATATTATAAGCTTCGATCACAGGACCTTTCTCATTATTGCCCCCAAACTGATCAACACCGGCCATTAAAATTTTATAATGACGTTGTCCAACCGTCAAACCTTCCACTCCCCAGGGTTTACCCGTGATGAACACATCGATCGCAGTTTCGTCTGCTGTGATCAGCCAATCAGTGCAAACCACTCCATCGTATTTATATTTGGCGCGAAGGAGATCGTTGATGATGTACGAATTGTAACTGTTGCCAACATTCTCTTTGTTCTTTGTATCCTGATTGAAAGAGATCGTATAATACGGCATCACAGCAGCAGCCATGCCTGTTTTGCCTTGCAGTTTGAACGTACCTTCTGTAAATGGAATCATGTGCTGCTCAAAATTATTTCCCGGATATACCGCAAACTTTCCAAAACCAAAGTGGGCATCACGCCCCGCTTCACCTGCTCCACCACCGGGCCAATGTTTCACCATCGCATTCACACTTGTGTAGCCCCAGCCATCGGTAATTTCTTTTTCACCAATAGAAGTTTGAAATCCATCCACATATGCACGTGCCATATCAGCAGCTAATGTTGGATGTTCTCCGAATGTTCCACTGAAGCGATTCCAGCGTGGATCGGTCGCAATATCAATTTGTGGAGACAACGCAGTTGCGATTCCGAGCGCACGATATTCTTGTGAAGCAATGCTTCCGAATTTTTTCACTAACTCAGGATCAAATGCTGCAGCCATGCCAATCGAAGTAGGCCACATCGAAATTTTTCCTCCGGCACCCGCATTGAATTCCGCATTTGCAATTGTACCATGGCGCGGATCTGAACTAGTATTAATTGGAATGCCAAGGCCTAATCCTTCCCCAAAAGCCTGCGCATTGTTGTTCCACTGTGCCGCCACTTCAGGACTTTCTACCATCGTAATAAGAACGTGCCGCAAATTATCTTCTGTCAAGAACTTCTTCTGCTGATCGGAAAGGTCAGATGCCTTCGCTCCGCTTTCTTCGAAAGCTTTTCCATTGTAAGTGCCCGACATGAATCCCTGGCTTCCGGTTGGAATGCGCTGATGTCGACTGTATAGCATCAATCCGGCAATTTGTTCCACCGATAATTTGGAAGCTAAATCTTTCGCGCGCTCATCAACAGGCAAGCGCCAATCTTCGTACTTGTCAAGCTTGCCATCTTTGTTAAGGTCTTTGAAAGCAAGCCGATCTTGTGTGATCAGTTTCAAACCTGAAGCTGAAGAGTAGCCAAGTGTTTTGCCTCCTTCGTTGGTGACGATTTTTACACCATTCACCTCTGTCTCTTTCCATTTAGGACCACAAGACACAATGGCGATGGAAGCAACTGACAGAGCTAAAAGATTTATGATTGGTTTCATAAAAAATTATTTTAACATTTCCTTTAGATAAGTAATGCTTGTGGCGAGGCTTCCAAAAGCATCTTGCGGCTGATCATGTTCTACAAAAGGAAACTCAAGTCCTGCAAGATCAGCGTATTCAAAAATCCGTTTGAAGTTCATGATTCCTTTTCCAACCGGCAATACTGTCTTGAATTCCGCATCAATGTCCTTCACATGCCACGATGGGAAACGGCCCGGATATAATTTGAACAACGAAACAGGATCCATGCCCGCCTTCGCAGCCCACGCAAGGTCGAGTTCAAATTTTATTTCAGGATTGAGTTGAGTGAGCAACATCGTATAAGGTACTTTGCCATCGATTGCCTTAAATTCAAAATTGTGATTGTGATAAGAAAGCGCGATGCCTGCCTTTTTGCAAAGCTCGTGCGTCTTGTTCAATACCTCGATGGAATTTTTCGTCTCATCAAGAGAACCTACAGGCGTGCTTGCACAAACAAGATATTTGATTCCACCTTCGGCAACTCCGTCCACCACTTCTTGTGCATTCTCTTTGAGGTTTTTCATCGGAGGGATGGTGATCGGCTTGCCATCGGCACCGGTAGGCAACTTCGCTCCTGCAGGAAGTTTGAAAGGTGCACCGATCACGTGATGCGCCCGCCAGTTAAGTCCAAAGCTTTTCGCTTTCGCTGCAAACTCTTTTCCTTTCAATCCGTAAAATCCGCCTTTCATACTGAAGGCAGATTCCAACTCGGTATATCCAAGCTCTGACAATTTCTTTAGAGTGCCATCCAGGTCATTGTCGATAATGCCCATCAAGGTGTAAAGCTGCAAGCCAAATGGGCGTTGCGTTCCGGCATTAGCAAATGATAAATTAGGCAACAAGGCGCTGCCCAAGGCAAGGGCGGCTGAATTTTGAATGAAATTTCTCCGGTTCATTTCTTATTTTAAGTTTTGGTGGTTGTAACCTACTTTTGAGTCGGATACAAGTATAATTAAATTTTTCATTGTGTAACAGATACACATTTATAATTTTACAAACGGTATGTCGAAAGATCTTTCAGATATTGGTTCGGACTTTCTAAAAAAGGGTCACGAAATATTCCTCCGCCACATTTCGGTGGACTGTGTTATTTTTGGCTTCCACGAAAGTGAATTGAAAGTCCTTTTATTAAGATGGAAAAACGGGCCGTGGAGCTTGCCGGGAGGATTTGTAAAAAAAGAGGAATCACTGCAAGAATCAGCCGTGCGCACTTTACAAGAGAGAACGACACTTAAAAATATTTTCCTTCATCAATTCAAAGCCTTCGGTGATCCAAAACGGGAAAAGGGAAAATCAAAGGACAAGTTTGAAGGTACATGGTTTGAAGATCGTTTCATCACGATTGGGTACTATGCTCTCGTTGATTATCTGAAAGTAAAACCTCACCCTGATTTGTTTTCGGATGAATGTGAATGGTGGGACATTGATAAAGTGCCGAAGAAAATGTTGTATGACCACAATGAAATTTTGCAAGAGGCTCTGGCTGCTTTACGATTAGACTTGAACTACCACCCGATCGGCTACAACTTGCTCTCAGAAAAATTCACGATGCCTGAGCTACAGAGATTGTATGAAACGATTCTTAACAAGAAACTCGACCGCAGAAACTTCCAAAAGAAAATACTCTCACTTAAAATCCTGGTGAAGCTAAAGGAACGCAAAACAGGTGGCGCACACAAAGCTCCATTCCTTTACAAGTTTGATAAAGCGAAGTATGAAAAGGCTCTGAAAGAAGGAATTGCGGGAGGATTTTAAAGAAGTAAGTAGGTTAGAAAATTTTTCAGGGCAGTCGGGATTACTTTGGCAGATAAACATTGAAAGCGGAGCCTTCACCCACTTTCGAAGTAAAGTCAATAACCCCATCCAGTTTGCTGATAGCTTCTTTTACAATGTAAAGTCCAAGGCCTGAGCCATTGGATTTTTCAGAAGCACGGAAAAACATGTTGAAAATTTTAGAATGAAATTTTTCATCAATGCCAAGGCCGTTGTCTTCAATGGTAAGCAGGTATCGGCTACTGTTTTCATCGGCCTTCACGCGTACCCAGCGTTGTGATTTTCTTGAATCAGAATACTTGATTGAATTTGCGATCAGGTTGTTCAGAATGATTTTCAGTCTTCGCCCATCACACAGCCATTTCATTTGGGTTGGCACTTCTACTTCAAATGAAATTCCTCTGGCTTCATCCATGTGTCGAAGTGAGCCAATGCAATCATCTACAATCTCACGAATGGAAATTTCTGTTTTCTCCACTTCCAATCGTGAATTTTGTGAATAGTAAGTGATCTCGCGAATAAAATGATCCAGGTTGGTGACGCAGCCTTTCATTTTTTCCAACAACAGCTTCGATTCATCAATAGCGCTTGTGGCTTCGGCAAGATTGACGAGGCCGAGCAGCGAGCTTAGCGGAGAACGAAGATCGTGCGATGCGCTGTAAACAAAACGGTCAAGCTCCTCATTCGTCTTGGTGAGCGCCTCATTCTGCTCTTTGATTTTGATCTCTGTATTTTTTCGCTGCGAAATATCTTGCAAATATCCTTCCAGGCAAATCAATTCACCTTTGTCGTTGTAAACGCCTGTGCCGAATTCTTCGATCCACTTGATCGTGCCCGAACGATGATAAATCCTGTATTCGAGATGAAAAGATTTTTTTGCAGCGAGGCTCTCATCTACACGCTTATAAATTTCTGCTGCATCCTCCGGATGATAGACGTCTGGAAAATTAATCTCCTTCGAAATAAATTTATGAGGTTCATACCCGGTGATCTCGAAAACTTTTTCATTGAGATAGATCATGGAGAAATCAGCATCATTGCCACACAAATAAACTGCGCCAGGCAAATGGTCAGCCAGCAAGCGAAATTTCATTTCACTCTCTTCAATAATCCGAAGTTGCTCTGCTTCTTTTAACTTGATGCTTCGTGCCTCAGTGATGTCGCGGATAAAGGCCGTTACCGTATTAGTATCCTCACGAATAAACTTGGCTTCAAAAAAATGCAATGATTTGTTCAACGAAAGTGAATATTCAAAAACAGTTCCTTTGCCGCTGCTCAATTCTTCTTTCAACTGATTCAATGCCTTAGATGCCAGATCTTCGGAAAATATACTTGAAAGGTTGCTCCCAATGATCGACTGAGGCGTCATGGCCAGCAACTTCTCATCGGCAGCAAAAAAATCGAGGAACTGGCCATCACTATTTAATCGAAAAATCAACTGAGGTAATTCTTGCAGCAACATCTTCCCCGTTTTGTACGACTTCAATGCTTCCAACGAATTAATGAGTGCCTTCATGATCTGGTATCAAAAATATCTTAAATACCAGATCAGATTGAGTTGAAGTAAGTTTTTTCATCAAAACCATTTTTTCAATCTGCACATTGTGCAGAAAGAAGTATAATTGCATAATCTGATGGTATGAGAAATGTGATTTTTCTTTTGTTGATCGGTGTTAGCTTAAATGCCTACGCACAATGCGATCTGAAATTGGACAAGGACAGCATACAAGTGTTCACTTGCAAAACGGAAGATTCAAAATACAAATCCATCAAGTCAATTTTTTGGCTTGATGCCACCCACGCTCAGTTGAAAGCAATGCTGCTGGACATACCGCATCTTGGCGATTGGCAATTCAGCACTGAGAGCGCTCGGCTTCTGAAAAAAGTGAACAGCAACGAAATCATTTACTACACTGAAGTGAAAGTGCCAGTTGCAGAAAACCGCGACTTCATCATTAATTTAAAATTTGAGCAGCCCTCCTCGAAGGAAATGCTAATCTCACTCACGAGTATTCCGGATTATCTTCCAAAAAATAAAAACATCGTTCGCGTGCCTATGTCGAAAGCCGTATGGCGTGTGAAGGAAATCAAACCAAAAAAGCTTTACGTGGAGTACAACGTGCGCATCGACTTTGGCGGAGAAATTCCCGCATGGGTTGTCAATTCTCTTTCTCACAAAGCACCTTACGAAACTTTCAAATCGATGAAGGAGAAGATTCGAAAGTACTAGGATGTAAAGCATGCAGAGCAGAGAGTTAGTGCGAATACATAAACTTGCTTCTCTTTGATTTATAAATTCCAGGCAATGGGTCTGCATAAAGATGTCAGCAACAGCATATCCTCGCAATGAAGGAATCGTATGCGATACACATTATCCGCGGGCGACACATTTCTTGCCGTACGGCCGGCACACTTTTCGAAAATGCACACGAGTCAACTTCATCTGTTTGAATAAATTTCCCCCGTCTGATTAATCAATGCCCGATTAAAAATTAAATCCGATATTTGAGGTGCAATCGTTTTAAATCCATTCTATGAGCAATTTTGAGAAACATCACAACTCATTAACACAAGCTGTAAACGCTTTACATGCCCGCACTTTCTACGCTGCATTTCCTGAACATCCGGCCCCTGCTATCTATGGAGAAACGGCCGATGCAGATGGGCAAGCCAAATTCAAAAATCAACTTGGAAAAAAGTTTGAAGAACTGCTTCAGCAGAATCCTTCCGGCTGGGGCGGGCAAGAAGAGTCGCCTTACTTGCAAGAGCAATTGAATATCAGCTATCCGATGTTTACCGTGAATGATTTGATCGATCGTTCTAAAAATGCATTTCACCAATGGAGAAAAATTTCTGTTCAGGATCGTGCCGGCATTTTGATGGAGTCGCTGGAGAAAGTGAAGACGCGATTTTTTGAAATCGCTTACGCAACGATGCACACTACCGGCCAGGGATATATGATGGCGTTCCAGGCGAGCGGCCCACACGCAGCTGATCGCGCACTCGAAGCAATCGCTGCAGGTTATGAAGAGTTGAATCGATTTCCTTCATCCGTGTTGTGGGACAAGCCGATGGGAAAATTCAATTTAAAATTAAATAAAGAATGGCGTGCCGTGCCGAAAGGAATTTCATTGGTAATTGGTTGCTCCACTTTTCCAACTTGGAATTCCGTTACAGGAATTTATGGAAGTTTGATAACGGGAAATTCAGTGATTGTAAAGCCTCATCCGGGCGCTATTCTTCCTATCGCGATTTTTGTTGCTGAAATTCAAAAGACATTGAAAGAAAGTAATCTTGATCCAAGTATTTGCCAACTTGCTGTGGACACATTCGACAAAATGATTACGAAAGAACTTGCTGAACATGCTGATGTGAAATTGATTGACTACACTGGCAACTCCACATTCGGTTCTTACCTTGAAGCATTGCCCGGCAAAACAGTCTTTACTGAGAAGACTGGCGTAAATTCGGTAATTCTTGATTCCGTTGAAGATGCTGATAAAGTGGCGGCCAACCTTGCTTTCTCTTTGAATTTGTACAGCGGACAAATGTGCACAGCACCACAAAACTTTTACATTCCTGAAGGTGGCATTGACTCACCGAGTGGGAAAATTTCCTTTGAAGACTTCGCTCAAAAACTCGTAGCACAAATCAATGGTTTGATTGACAATCCGAAAGCCGGACCGTTTGTTCTTGGAGCTGTTCAAAATAAAAAGACAAGTGAGCGCGTGCTCGAAGCGGAGAACCTCCCTGGAAAAGTTTGGTTGAAGAGCCGCACCTTCGAAAATCCTTTATTCAAAAGCGCGCGGCTGGCGACACCTGTCGTTGTTGAAATAAACTCCGACAAAAAAGAAATCTTCAGCAAAGAATTGTTTGGGCCCATTGCTCTGTTGATTAAAACAAAAAATACAGACGAGTCGATTGCACTTGCACAAGAGATGGCGATGAATCACGGAGCAATTTCCTGTGGCGCTTACACTACCAACTCTGAAGTGCGTGAAAAAATTGCGGATGCTATGGCGCTCGCGGCAACTCCTGTTTCATTCAATCTCACGGGAGGAATTTACATAAACCAAAACGCAGCCTTCAGTGACTTTCACGTGACTGGTGGAAACCCTGCAGGCAACGCATCATTTACAAATCCTGAATATGTGACGAAGCGGTTTACGTGGGTGGGGCATCGGGAACCCGCTAAGTGAATTTGCCTTATGAGAGAGAAGGAGATTTCAAAATTTGGTGCGATTACAGTTAGAGAGGGAACACAGTCCCTTTGGGATTACAACACATCAAATGAGCACACGGAATTATTGACATTATTCCTCCATCTCGGAAATGATTACATTAGGACGCAAAAAGAGGTAGCAAAAGAAACTCTAGTAAAAATTTATTCAGACGCCAAAGAAGGTAAAGAAGTAGACTTTGTAAAGGTACTTCAATCAAAAAAAGGCGACAGGCTTCTTGATGTCAAGTTTTACGAACGTCACTTCAGTGAAATGGCTTACTGTCGTGCAGTCGATAATTTTAATACGTATTTTAAAGACATACTTGCAGAAATTGTGATAAAAGAACCTAGAATTTTAAAATCAAAAGAGCAAGAACGTCTCGACTTTATTCTCGAATATGATAACATGAACGACCTTCTTAAAGCAATTGCCGAGAAAAAAATTGAGCAATTATTTTATGGAGGACTGAGTGACATCGACAAATTCTTCAAAGACAGAATTGGCATTTCAATTTTTAAAGATTCCATAGTTGAAAACAGTATTAGACTCTTTGTCAAACAAAGGAATTTGATTGTACATAACAGAGGAAAGATATCCAAAGAGTTTGCTAACGAATTTCAAGATGGGAAATTTGAACCCGATAAATATCTTGCATTGACATACGACTATATCTCGAGGACAAATTTGTATTTAAACAATTTCGTAATTGAGATGGACATAGAAATCGCCAGCAAATTTGGACTGGAGGTAAAAAAATATCCATTCAGTGAAAATCTTTCTTGAGGATTTCATATAGTTTACGGTTTCTTCTTCACCTTCTTATTAAACTCCAGCGCAAGCCCAATCCAATAGTCAAATTGCTTTTTGCTTTTCATCCCCTCTTCTTCCACCATGATAAAGCCTGACATCGGACGCTTGGTGAAGTCCATGGTGCGGCAACCGGTCTTTTGAATGGCCGTGTCGTGCAGTTCCGGATCGATGCGGCACATGAGCGCATTTTTAATAATGCCCACACACATCTTTCCATTTACCATAAAGGTGAGTCCGCCCATCATCTTCACTTCTTTCACTTTCTTTTCGTTCACGAGGCTTTCGCGGATGCGCTCAGCCAGTTTTTCATTGTATGCCATGCTCTATCTGTTTGAAATCCGAAACTGCGATGAAAGATATGTTGAAGCTATACCTTGCGCGCCAACTCACTCAAGCATTGAATTCCATCCTCCACTCTCTTGCTCCACGGCAGGCCATAACTTAACCGGAAGAAATTTTGAAACTGGCCTTGCGTAGAAAAAATATGGCCCGGGGCTATGCCTATGTTTTGCTTGAGTGCACGCTTGTGAAGTTTATACGCATCCACTTTTTTGTTTAACTCAATCCACAGGGCAAAGCCACCTTGTGGTCGCGTCACTCGTGTATCTTCAGGAAAATATTCGCAGACTGCCTGAGAGTAGCGCAGGTATTGTGTATGCAGCGCTTTGCGTAAATGGCGAAGATGCAACTCATACCTTCCGTTTTGAAGAAAGTGTGTGATCGCGGCTTGTGCCAACGTGTTGGTGGAAACATTATGCATCCGCTTCAATCGTGTAACACGTTCTGTAAATCTTCCGGGAATTGCCCAGCCAATGCGATAACCAGGCGCCAATGATTTTGAGAATGATCCGCACTGAAGTACCAAACCTTTTTTGTCAAATGCTTTGCAAGTCTTCGGTCGTGTTTTTCCGAAAAACAATTCACCATAAATATCATCTTCGATCAGCGGGATTTCCCTTTTGGCCAGCATCTCTACCAGATGCTTTTTATTTTGCTCAGGCATGCACGAGCCAATCGGGTTATTAAAATTGGTGACAAACAAACACGCTTTGATGTTAAACTTACCGATCGCGGATTCGAGATAATTCAAATCTACACCCGTTTCAGGATGCGCAGGCACCTCCACTACCTTCAATCCCAAACTCTCCATCACCTGAAAAATTCCGAAATAAGTAGGACTTTCAATGGCCACGGCATCGCCCGGCTGAGTCACCGCCTTCAAACATAGCGACAATGCCTCCATGCATCCGGCTGTCACCACAATTTCATCATCGCTCACAGCTCCACCCCAGTTGAAAGAAAGTTTTGCAATCTGCTTCCGCAATTGCAGGTTGCCTTGAATATGTTCATAGTTCAAACAACTGTCAGCCGAACTTCGCAACGACTGCATCACCGACTTACTAAGCTTGGCAGCCGGCAGTAAAGAAATATCAGGAGCGGCTACGGAGAATTGTAAAAGCTTGTCAGAGCGCAAATCTTTATAAACACTCGAGATCATGTCATCCAGCGAAACAGGAACAACTTCGTTGGTGGGTTCACTACATTCGGGAAGGGAGAACGCATGGTTCGGGGAAAACTTTACGTAGTAGCCCGATTGTGGGCGCGCCTCAATCAAGCCCTGTGCTTCCAAATGATAATACGCCTGAAATGCTGTGCTCAAACTGATATCTTGTTCTTTGCTTAGTGCGCGAACGGATAAAAGTTTATCGCCCACTTTTAAGGCACCATTGGAAATGAGCTTTTCAATTCTTCCTGCCACTGATGCGTATTTGTGATCTCGCTTTATTGCCGGTCTCATGCATTGATTATTTAAAAGCAAAATTAACTGATCTCGTTATACGGTTAAAAATAAAAACTGTTTTGTTTTGATTAAAATTGAATTTCGGAGGCAACTTTTTCCGCGTTAACTTGCGTGAAAAATTACATTCACTATGAAGATCAATGGTTATTTCATTCTCTTGACCCTACTTTCCATTCAAGTCTCTTGCGCCCAGATCAAGGAAGAGAATTTGAGATATCACATCCGCGTTTTGGCGAGTGACTCATTGAATGGCCGAGGCACAGGAAGTGAGGGAGAGAAAATGGCAAAGGCGTATATCGAATCGCAGTTCAAGAAATTTAAACTGGAAAAGAAAGGAACTGAAGGATATGCTCAATCATTTCCTTTCAAGGGTGGTGTACATGGAACAGGCGCAGAGGGAACAGCCAATAACATTGTTGGTTATATCGATAATCATGCAATGCACACCATTATTTTCGGAGCACATTATGATCACTTAGGCCTTGGCGAAAACGGAAGTTCGCTGGATGCAAATCCGCAAGGCAAAATCCACAATGGTGCTGATGACAATGCTTCGGGCGTTGCCGGTTTACTTGAGTTGGCGCGCTATTTTGAATCGAACAAGAAAAAAGAAAAATACAATTTCCTGTTCATCGCGTTCAGTGGCGAAGAATTGGGATTGTTTGGTTCAAAATATTTTACTGAGCATCCTACAATCGATCTCACAAAAGTGAATTACATGATCAATATGGATATGATCGGAAGGCTTGATCCAACAACTAAAAGTCTGGCAGTGAGCGGCACAGGAACAAGCCCCATTTGGGAAACAGAATTAAAAACTATTTCGAAGGGAACATTGACCATAAAAACGGATTCAGCCGGAGTTGGGCCAAGTGATCACACTTCGTTTTATCTGAAAAATATTCCCGTGCTCCATTTTTTCACCGGCTCTCACAGCGATTATCACAAACCTTCTGACGATTTTGACAAAATAAATTATACAGGTGAAAAGGAAGTTCTCGAATTGATTGTCAGATTGGTTGATAAGATGGATGCACAACCTAAACTTGCGTTTCTAACCACTAAAAATAAATCGATGAATTCAGCGAGATCATTTAAAGTTACCATGGGCGTGATGCCCAGCTACACCAGCACTGACGAAGGTTTGAAAGTAGATGGCGTAAGCGATGGCAAGCCCGCACAAAAGGCCGGCATTCAAACCGGAGATGTGATCATTCAAATTGGTGATTTCAAAATCAAAGACATACAAGCTTATATGGAAGCACTTGGTAAATTTGAAAAAGGGCAATCCACCGATGTGAAAGTGAAACGAGGAAATGAGACATTGACTTTGCAGATTACCTTTTGATTGTGGCACATTCCTTGCAAAGTGGCGTGCGGATGCAAAAGTTTTTATTTTTATTATTAACCATCTGTTTACTTTCTTTTTGCGCACAAGCTCAAAAGAAAATAAAATTAGAACATGCCGATAGTCTGAAAGGAAGCATGAAGGATGGCAAGCGCTTCGACAAGTTGCTTGGCCATGTGGTATTCATTCAAAATCAAACCACTATTTATTGTGACTCCGCTTACTTTTTTAAGACTGACAACAAATTGGATGCATTTGGTCATGTGCATATTACCGATGATTCAGTGGATATCACTTCCATCAAATTGTCGTACGATGGAAATAAGAAAATTGCGTACCTGAGAAATCAGGTTGTTTTTGAAAAACTGGGGATCATGAAACTCTATACTGATTTCCTGGATTACGACCGGGTTAAAAACCTTGCCAAATACTTTAACAAAGGAAAACTGGTTGACACAACCAACGTGCTCACAAGCGAAAAAGGCTATTACGATGTGCGCACAAACCTTGCTTCATTCAAACGAGATGTAGTTGGCGTAAATAAAGAGAACACGCTGACAACCGATACCCTTCAATACAATTCTAAAACTAAAATTGTTTACTTCCGCGATTTCACTACGCTGAAAGACACAGAGGGTAAGACTGCCTATTATCAAAATGGTGAATACAATACCATCAAAAAAGTTTCTTCGCTGGTAAACGGGGAGATGGAATCTCCTTCCTACAAAATAAAAGGAGATCAGTATTTCATTGACAACATTGCAAAAATGTACAAGGTGAAAGGTCGCGTGGTGATGACATCGAAAACGGAGAACATGCTCATCTACGGTGACGATGGATTTTATGATAAGAAGAACGGTGTTTCAAAAGTGTATGGAAATTCCTATGCCGTAAAAATCGATGATGAAGGTGATTCTCTTTACATTTCTGCCGACACATTAGTCTCATTGGAAAATGTAATAGCCAAAAAGAAGCGACTGCTGGCGTATCATGATGTGAAGATCTACAAAATTGGAATGCAAGGAAAGGCTGATTCGCTTGCCTATGTTTCTGCTGATTCCATGATTTACTTTTACAGGGATCCGGTCTTATGGAATGAAGAAAACCAAATGACTGCGGATTCGATCCGCATTTTGCTTAAAAACAAAAAAGTCAACCGGATTTTTATGATCAATAATTCCTTTGTGGTTTCAACCGATTCACTGCGGAATTTCAATCAGATCAAAGGCCGCAGGATGACTGCCTATTTCGAAAGGAATAAAATCCATCACGTGATCGTGGAAGGAAATGGAGAGAGCATCTATCATGCGCTGGAAGAAAAGGAAATCAAAAAGGACAGTTTAATAATTAAAATAACATTCCTTACCGGAATGAACAAGATCATTTGCAGCAATCTGCGCATCAATTTCAAGGAAGGGAAAGTGAATAACGTGACCTTCTATGTAAAACCCGATGCTACTTTTTTTCCGCCCCACGAAATCAAAGACAGCGACCGAAAGCTGAAAGGCTTCGTCTGGCTTGCCAAAATCCGCCCTCGAAAATCAGATGTGGTGAAAAGAAGGCAGCCAGCGCCCTCCGTACGGGTAAACTAAAATCAGTTCCATCAATTATTAAAAATTATTTAACGAGTTTTTGATAGGAAAAAATTACAAATTCATGTAGCTTTCTGATGCAAAGTGTAGTTACAATGAAGCATTTATTTCTTCTGATTAGCTTCTTCTTGGTTACACTGGCATCTTACGCTCAAAATTTTGAGTTGATTGATACACAAGAAAGCTACCTTTCTACGTTTAATCAGCAGGTTCGCATACCCATTAAAATCAAGAACAGCACCGAAAAAGCACAGTTTTATATCGTGAGGCGTGCTAAAATAGAGCAGTTGGAAACGCAGCGCAGTTATTTCTGCATTGACAATAAGTGCCTGGAGCCTGACAACAGCGAATTCTCCAAGCGAATTGAGCCAGGAGAAACTATAAACCTGGTGTATGTTTTGGAAACCGGAATGCTGCCTGGTCAGAGTTCGTTCAGGTTCGAAGTTTTTCCAAAGGGAAACCCTGCTGAAATAAAGGAACACACCGTAAGCGTAAACATTGAGGAGAAATCAAATCGCAATTACATTTATCAAAGTAAGGAAATTACCGTTCAGGAAATTTATCCAAACCCGCTGCAAGATGTGGCTGCGCTGGATTATAAAATAAATGATGCTCTTCTTAAAGCCAAAATCGTGTTCCACACCATCCTAGGTAAGGCAATCTCTGACTATGAGTTGGATCCGTCCGAAACCAGGTTGAAAATTTTTTCAGAGGAGATGAATTCAGGTGTTTACTTCTATACGCTTTACATCAACGGCAGCGGAGTGGCAACCCGCAAAATCATCGTCAGAAAATAACCACCTCGGCTGGTTCCGGTACAATTGCTATTTGGTTTGTGCGTTGTATATTTGCAGGCTTAAAATGCCGCAAAGTTGGTTTTTATTGAATTTTCAAAGAATAATGAGTAAGAACTTTATCTACATTCTCGTACTAATGGTACTTGTTGCATCTTCTTGCAGCAAGTTCAGGAGGCTTGAGCGCAGCGAAGACTGGCGTTTGAAATACGAGGCAGGTCAAACTTATTTTGCAAAGAAGGACTATTACCACACATCTATTTTGTTTGAGCAAATCCTTCCTATCGTACGTGGTTTACCCGAAGGAGAAAAAGTAGAGTTCTACTTGGCGTACTGCCAATACTATCAGAAAACCTATTTGCTGGCGTCAAACCAATTCAAGGTATTTTATGAAACGTATGGACGTAGCCAGCTAGCGGAAGAAGCCTTTTTCATGTACGCCTACTCGCTTTACATTGCTTCACCTGATGAAAACCTCGATCAGCACAGCAGCATTGAAGCGATGAGTGCGATGCAAAACTTTCTTAACCAATTTCCAGGAAGTCAATTTGCAGATAAGGCCTCTCAGGTTGTGGAAGCTTGTCAGCAAAAATTGGAAAAGAAAGAATTCAATAATGCCAATCATTATTTGAAGCTGAAATACTATCAGGCTGCAGTAATTGCCTTCACTAACTTTCGGAAAACTTTTCCTGATTCAAAATATTTAGAAGAGGTTGCTTACCTCAAAGTGCTAGCTCAATTCACACTAGCAGAAAAGAGTATTCCATCGAAGCAATTGGAAAGATACTCTTCAACGATAGAATTTTATCGTGAACTGGTAGATGGGTATCCTAACAGCCCGAGGCTAAAAGAGGCGGAACAATACTACACGGCCAGCATGAACCAGATCACATCCATCAGAAATAAAAGTAAAAACAAAAACAGCTAATAACATGGCAACACAATCATCGATTATCACCCGCGACATCGAAAAAATAGCCGCACCCACAGGCAACATTTATGAATCCGTTGTGGTTATTTCAAAGCGCGCAAAACAAATTGCCGTTAACCTGAAAGAAGAATTAAATAACAAACTTGCCGAGTTTGCAACAACGGTAGATAACCTCGAAGAGGTTTTTGAAAACCGGGAGCAAATTGAGATTTCAAGGTTTTATGAGCGCATGCCAAAACCCACAACTACTGCTACCGAGGAATTTCTTGAAGGCAAGTTGACTTACCGGATGCGTGAAACTCAGCCTGAAGAAGGAAAAGCTCAATAATTTTATGCTCTCCGGCAAACGGATTGTAGTAGGCGTTACTGGCAGCATCGCTGCTTACAAAAGTGCCTTACTGGTTCGTTTGCTTATAAAATCAGGTGCCGAAGTGAAAGTCGTGATGACTCCTTCGGCATCTGACTTTATTACCCCTCTCACGCTTTCCACGCTTTCAAAAAATCCGGTACTCACTTCCTTTGCCGTGAACAATACTGGCGAATGGAATAATCATATAGAACTTGGATTGTGGGCAGATGCAATCATCATTGCTCCTGCAACCGCCAATACCATTTCAAAAATGGCGAATGGCTTGTGTGACAATCTTTTGCTTGCTGTTTATCTAAGTGCACGCTGTCCTGTTTTCTTTGCACCGGCAATGGATCTTGATATGCTGCAACATCCCTCCACCAAAAAGAGTATCGAGACACTTCAAAAGTTTGGCAATCATTTGATTGATCCAAATCATGGTGAACTGGCAAGTGGGCTCATTGGGACAGGAAGAATGGCTGAGCCGGAAGAAATTATTGCGTACCTCGAAAGGTTCTTTGACAATAACTTACCATTGAAGGGAAAGAAAGCTTTGGTCACGGCCGGCCCAACACACGAATCGATTGACCCGGTGCGCTTCATCGGGAATAATTCTTCGGGAAAAATGGGTTATGCTATCGCTGAAGAGTTAGCCAATCAAGGCGCGGAAGTTACACTTGTTTCAGGTCCAACACATTTGTCGGCCCCAACATCTGTGGCAGTAAAAAGAGTGAACTCGGCAGAAGAGATGTTCAACGAATGTATATCTGTGTTTTCCAAAGTGGACATCACAGTGCTTTCTGCTGCGGTGGCAGATTACAAACCGGCAACAAAGGCAGATCAAAAAATAAAAAAAACAAATGATGTGTTGCTGCTCGAACTGGTAAAAACAAAAGACATTGCTGCAGAATTAGGGAAACTGAAAAAAAATGGTCAGTTCACCGTTGGCTTTGCGCTTGAGACTGAAAATGAAAGGGCAAATGCCGAAAAAAAGATTAAATCCAAGAATTTTGACCTAATCGTTCTCAATTCATTGAACGACCAAGGTGCGGGCTTTAGTCACGATACTAATAAAATTACCCTCATTGACCGCCAAGGGAAAACAAAAGAATTTTCTTTGAAGACAAAGAAAGAAGTTGCCAAAGACATCGTTAAAGCTATTGTGGAATACCAGCATGCGTAATTTCGTTTTCATAACAATTATCTTGGTTGTTGCTATCCATTCCTTCGCCCAGGAATTGAACTGCAAAGTGACAGTGAATGCCGATCAGATCCAGACCTCTGACCGTTCCGTTTTCAAAGACATGGAACGCTCGCTGGCAGCCTTCATGAACACTCGCAAGTGGACGACCGATCAGTTCAAAACATACGAAAAAATCAATTGTAGTATTTTCTTGAACATCAGCCGGATGCCTGCAATCGGAAGCTTTGTTGCCAACGCGCAGATCACTGCCGCACGGCCAGTTTACAACTCAAATTATGAAACAGTGCTCCTGAACTTTGCCGATCGTGAATTTGAATTTGAATACTACGAATCGCAGCCGATGGAATACAATGACAACGCTTATATCAACAACCTCACTTCCCTCCTCGCTTTTTATGCCTACACCATTTTAGCTACCGACTACGACTCGTTCAGTGAGACAGGTGGAAATCCTTTCGTTCAAAAAATGTTGCTGGTGATCAATAATGCGCAAGCAAGTAATCGCCCGGGATGGATTGCGTTGGGTAGCAATCGCAGCCGCTACTCTTTATTGGAAGGCATGAACAATCCACAAATGGTAGATATACGAAAGGGCTCTTATAAATATCATCGTCTGGCTCTTGATACATTTGATAAAAATGCTGACCAAAGCCGCGGCATTATTTTGGATGTACTGCGAACGGTAAAAAAAGTTTGGACAACTTTCCCTAACTCAATTCTGGTCATTTCTTTCTTCGATGCCAAGTCAGGAGAACTGGCCAATATTTTTGGCGATTCAGAAACGAGCCTTAACGATAAAAAGGAAGCATACGACATTCTCACCAGCATAGACCCGAAACGGACGGTTTATCAAAAAATCATGTCGAATTAATTTTACTTTTGAGATAAAGTAACTTTATTGATCCTTCGGAATCCGTAACATGCTTTCCCACATTGCCATAAAAAATTATGCACTCATCCGTCAGTTGGAGTTGAATCTTTCTGCCAACTTGAACGTGATTACCGGTGAAACAGGCGCGGGAAAATCTATTTTGCTTGGCGCAATTGGATTGTTGCTCGGCAATAGGGCGGATTCTAAAACACTCTGGGATGAAAATCAGAAATGTGTGATCGAAGGAAATTTCGATTTGTCTAAAAGCGATTTGAGATCACAATTTGAAAATGAAGACCTTGATTACCTTCCGCAAACAATCATTCGAAGAGAAGTAAATGCAAACGGAAAGAGCCGCGCTTTCATCAATGACACACCCGTTACATTGGAAGTAATGCGCAAGATCGGATTTCTTTTGATGGATATTCACTCGCAGCATGAAACATTGGAGCTTGGTTCGCATCGTTTTCAGCTGGAATTGATCGATGCCTATGCTGAGAATGAAAAAGTGAAAGAAAAATATAACCAAGCCTGGAGGCAGTTTACGATTGCTACAAAAAATTATAGCGAGCTAACGAAAGAATCATCTTCCCTGAAAGCAGAATCAGACTTTGTGAAATTTCAACTGGATGAATTAGTGAAAGCAAATTTATCCGACACAACTGAACAAGAAAAACTGGAAGAGGAACTAAAGAAATCAGAGCATGCCGAAGAAATAAAATCAAGGCTGCAAACTATCCTTGGCATTTTAAATGAAGCCGAATACTCGGTAGCTGCTTCGCTCACATCCGCGCGGAACGAGCTGCATACATTAACTAATCTATCCAACAGTTTTTCATTATTGCTTCAACGGACAGAAAGTGTGCGGATCGAACTCAATGACATTGTGATGGAAGTCGAAGCGGAAGATGCAAAGACAGAAATCGATCCGCAAAGAACCATTGAAATTAACGAGCGATTGAGCGCAATCTATCATTTGCAGCAAAAGCATCGTGTACAAACTATTTCATCATTGATCGAAATTCAAAATTCACTTCAATTAAGAGCTGACAAAACCAATAACCTGGATGAGGCATTGGCAACTGCCTTGAAAGATTTAAACAACTCAAAAGAAGTGTTGGCCAAAGGTGCTGACGAATTAAGTCGATCGAGAAAAAAAATAAGTGCAGCATTGGCCGATCAGCTCATTCAACTTTTGAAAGACCTGGGTATTCCTGATGCACAACTGAAAATCGAACAAGAGAAAACAGAACCCTCTCCTTCGGGATCTGACGTTGTCGAAATCCTGTTTAGCGCCAACAAAGGAATTGCTGCACGGCCATTAGCACAAGTGGCTTCAGGCGGTGAGTTTTCGAGATTGATGTTTGCCGTAAAATATGTGCTTGCAGAAAAGAAAACGATCCCCACGCTGATCCTGGATGAAATTGATAGTGGTGTTTCCGGAGAAGTTGCTATTAAATTAGGATTGCTAATGAAACGCATGGCTAAAGATCATCAGTTGATCGCCATCAGCCATCTTCCTCAAATTGCTGCGAAAGCTGACGTGCATTTCCTGGCATTGAAAGACAATTCACAGGCAAAAGCCGAAAGCCAAATCAAAGAACTAAGCAAACAAGAACGAATCACTGAAATTGCAAAAATGATTGGTGGCAGCTCCCCTAGCACCACGGCCATGAAAAATGCGAAGGAGCTGATGGAAGCATAATCCTCACCCGCGACTCGGTATTTTCTTTTCCTTTTGACAGTTCCTTATCGGAGAATAATTTCATTTGGTGAACTTTGGATGCAAAACTAATTCTTATGAAAAAAATATTCATACTTCTATTCTCATTCTTATCATGGGCTGCCTTTTCACAAGCGCCAACCTTGAAATCAGTTTTAGTTAAAGAATTAAAATCAACTCACACCGACAAAGATTGGTTTGTGCCGATCAATGTTGCGATTGATGGCCTCACCAAAGAGCAGGCTCTCTGGAAAGACAAAAGCGGCAATCATTCTGTTGCCGAACTTACTTATCATTTGATCTTTTGGAACGAACGGCAACTTGCCAAATTCAAAGGAGAGAAAGAAGCAGCTTTCAGCGGCAACAATGAAGAGTCATTTGATGTGATCAAACAGAAATCCTGGGAAGAAATGGTAAAAAAGGCTGATGCGATTATGAAAGAAATCGAGCGCGTGATTGAAACAGCCGATGAAGCCAAACTAAAAGAATGGGCCGAAACAATTGCCAATATCAGCACGCACAATGCCTATCACACAGGACAGATTGTTTTTGTACGGAAGCAACAGGGAGTTTGGAATCCGGAGAAGGGCGTTAAGTAATTTGAGACTTAGGTGTTAGGTGTTAGGTCTTGGGCATTGAAGGGTTAAGTTGCGAATAGAATTCAAAAATAAATCCAATGGAATAGAATTCCTTTTTCTGAAACTTCAATGGTCGGAAATGGTAATTTAAAAATTCTCAGAGGATAGCTTACATAATTTTTCCACCCGGATTTGAATTCAAATGCATTTGGATTTAAGTCGAGTGATAGCAGCAATTTTCTGTATGGAAAAAAACCAAGCGCTTCACTTTGATAATCACGACCGCGCACCATTCCTTCAGCGCCCACACCAATGGCGATGGCAAGCCATGATGGCCAAAATTTGATAGGTGGCCTCCAGCTATACCAAAAAGTTTGGCCGTTATAGTCTTTCAAAATTTGTTCGAGGAAAGTGCCTCCCAATAAATCAGGTCGCACAGCTGCAAAGGAAGTTGGATGAAAAGAAAATCTGGCAAACAGGTTGATTTTTTTCCAAAATTCCATTTGAATGAAAAACAAAATTGCTCCTGAAGCATTTGCCAACAAATCAAAAAGGGAAGCGCCATAGCCCACCGAAAACCCATCCAGAATCTCAATTGATGACACAATCAGAAACCCTGAGATACTTCCCTTTGTGCTTGGATTTTCAGTCTTTGCCCATGTAAACATTCGCGTTGCCATGGCAGAAACCTGAAATGTCCAGAAGAGGTGCGCAAATTTGTCGAGTTGCTTCCATTCGGGCAGATCGTTAAAAAAATGAAAAGGTTCTATCATCTGCCCGGCATACCATGCCGTGCCAAGTGCAAACACAATGAGGCAGTATAGGGCGCCTATTGTGATGTAAATGATTCGAAGCCGCTGGTTTTTGCCTTCCATGTTCAATTCAAAAGTTCAAGATACAAACTCAAACCTGAAGCCCGCGAATCGTTGAAATTATAGTTACCTTCAATTTGGTTTTTGGAAATTGCCAGATAGGTCGCGGCTTTGACAATTTGAAAAAAGCAAAATAAACTACTTTGTACCCATGAAATTAACAATCATTCTCTATTGGCTTGCGCGGATTGTGGCAGCCATAATCATGCTGCAAACGCTCTATTTTAAATTTACAGGGGCACAAGAATCCATTCATATTTTCACAGCTGTAGGGATGGAGCCATGGGGAAGAATAGGTGTGGGTGTGATGGAGTTGATTGCATCTGTATTAATAATCATTCCGGCAACTGTGTGGCTGGGTTCAGTTTTGGGAATTGGTTTAATGGCCGGAGCGGTCGCTATGCATTTGTTAATCTTAGGTGTAGAAGTTGACAATGATGGCGGCCAGCTTTTTACTTACGCCCTGATGGTGCTGCTTTGCTCGGTGTATGCTTTTTGGAAAAGTAAAGGCCAGATCCCGGAATCACTCCAGAGACTCCTCCCCTCATTTCTTCAATAACTCGAGAAGATTTTCCAAATCAGACTTAAGCGGAGTCTTTTCAAGATAAGATTTCAATCCTTCGGTGAGATAGTTAGGAACCTTCTCTCCTTTCTCTACTTTTTTCAAAACATCTTTCAGCAGATCAGATGCATCTTCTTTTGAAAGGAAATCGCCTTTGTCCACTTTTTCCATCAGGCTCTTGATAGCTGTAACTTTTTCCAGGTTTTCAAATCGCTCGGTTGGTTTTGGTTGCTCCTCTCGGGTTGCAAGCTTTTCGTTGCTTTGACTTTCCATGCAGGAGTTATACAAATCGATTATTTTCTCCAGGTCTTTTTTTGCGAGTTCACCTTTTTCAAGTTTCTCTCCGATAGCTGGGCAATCAGCCAGAAATTTTCCGATCATCTTTTTAAAACTCAGATTAGGAACCTCCAAACTTGAGCCATCCATTTTTGATAAAAGACGCCCATCCCACATGCCTTGACCAGTTGGGCGAAAAGCCAGCAAGCTCAGGTAGCCCTGCTTGATCACTTTCATGAATCGAATTGAGTTTTCATGTTTCAAAGGGCGGTAGGTTTCATGGTCGATGTTCATCGAACGAATCTGCATTGCTGTTAACGTCTGCTTGGTAGCATTGGTAATCACAGCACGGTCGAGTTGATCGAATGATAAAATTTTGATTTTTCCCTTTATGGTATCACCCTTTGCGGTAATTACATAATCTTGCGATAAGCAAGCGATTGTTAAAAATAAAAACAGAGGAAGTAACGGGAATATTTTTTTCATTCAATGGAGATTCTTTAGTGACCGTTGATTATTTCGTAAAACTTCAAAAGACAACCGAGTAAATAAAATACAGAATTATCAAAAGGATCATCACTGCATACATCACCAGATCAACGCGAACGTATTCTTTATATTTTTTATACAGTTCTTTCAAGTTTTTTAGCATACTATCTCAAAAGTAGCAAGCTTCGGAAGCATCTCCAAACATTCAGCTTAGGTCAACCATCCATAAAAGAACCCATTCAACGTTAGTGTAATTATCAAAAAATGAATGTAGCTTTTGCTCGTTTATAACCTTATGCGAATTCGTCTGCTCATCTGTCTGTCAATCTGCACATTTACTAGCTTCGGCCAGGAAAGTGTGTTGACTCAAACCAACCCGTCTTCACTCAAGTGGTTTCAATTGAACACCGAACATTTTAAGATTCTCTTTCCAAAAGGTTTTGAAAGTCAGGCCCAACGGATGGCCAATACATTGGAGACTATTCGCGAACCGGAAGCGGCCACGATGGGTAAAACTCCTCGCAAAATTTCATTGATCCTTCAAAGTCAATCAGCAATTTCAAACGCATTTGTAACCGTTACTCCGCGCAGGTCTGAGTTTTATGCTATGCCTTCGCAGAACTACAACTTTATTGGAAACAATGATTGGCTTAATTTACTTGCCTCACACGAGTATCGTCACATGGCTCAATTTCAACATGCGAACCGTGGATTCACTAAAGCATTCTATTATTTAATGGGCAATAATGCGTGGGCGGGACTCTCTTATGTAGCGGCCCCGCAATGGTTTTGGGAAGGAGATGCCGTTGCTACTGAAACTGCTTTCACTCCTTCCGGTCGCGGGCGGATTCCAAATTTCAATCTGGTATTCAGAACCAACGTGATGGAAGGCCGCACATTCAACTATCACAAACAATATCTTGGCTCTTATAAAAACAATATTCCAGATTACTATAAACTTGGCTTCAACATGGTCTCCTACCTGCGGAAGAAGACAGGAGATGCTCACATCTGGGAGAAGGTGACGAAACGATCCTGGAATGTTCCGTTTATTCCCTTTCGATTTTCCTCTGCCTTAAAAAAGGAGACCGGACTTTATGTAAAAGACCTTTACTATGAGACGGCAGCCGATCTTCAAAAACAGTGGACAGCTCAGGTCGATACACTCACGTTTACTCCTTTTGAACGCGTAAATCCGAGAACTACGATAGCTTACACCGACTACATGTATCCCCAAGAACTGGAGGATGGAAGTGTGGTGGTTCAAAAATCCGGCATTGGAGACATTGCACAACTGGTGAAAATCAAAAATGGAGTTGAAGAAAAAATATTTACTCAAGGCCCTTTGAATGAATCTGGAATGATGTCAGCTACCAACAGTCGAATGGTGTGGAATGAGTATCGGTATGATCCGCGCTGGCAAGTGCGCACCTATTCCGCCATCGTTGGATTTGATGCTGCTGCAAATGCAAAAAGAGTGATCGGATCGAGAGAGCGCTACGCCTCTGCGGCACTTTCCCCAGATGGATACAAGGTTGCCACGATTAAAACAGGAACGGATTATCAAACCAACCTTCTCGTGCTTGATTATTTCTCTGGCAATGTTCTTTTGGAATTTGATAATCCCGATAACGATTTTATTTCGATGCCACGATGGTCGCAGGATGGTCAGTCGATCGTTGCATTGGTCACCAATAAAAAAGGAAAAGCGATTGCCCGATGGAATGTCGCTACAAAATCTCAAGAGCTTCTTACCGATTTCTCGGATGAAAACATTGGTCATCCTGTTCCGGTTGGCAATTATATTCTTTACAATTCTCCCATCAGCGGCATCGACAATATTTATGCGCTCGATCTTAATACTAAAAAGCGCTATCAGGTAGTAAGTGCGAAATACGGTTCATACAATCCTTCCATTTCGCGGGATGGAAAAACAATTTACTACAACAAGCAAAGTGCGAATGGAATGGACGTTGCTCAAATACATTTCGAACCGGAAACCTGGAAACTGTGGACAGCAACCCATCAACCCGACACACAATTTAAACACCTGGTGGAGCAGGAGGCTCATCCCAATCTGATTAACTCAATCGAAAATAAAAATTATTCCACCCAAAGATATTATCGCTGGAAGGGGATTTTGAATCCCTATAGCTGGGGGGCAACGGTGGGCACCGATTTAACAACCGCAACCATTGGAATCACCTCACAAGACATATTGAGCACGACACGGATTTTTGGCGGAGTGATTTATGACAACACTGAAAAGACGTGGACAGAAAAAGCGAGTGTAAGTTATCAAGGTTGGTATCCGATTATAGATTTCTCAATAAGTCAGGGAGACAGGAAATTGAATGAAGGGAATCTGACCAGGGCTTCCATAACAGGCTCACCGGGGAGTTACATCGAAAGTAAAAGAGTGGATCAATTGATTTATAGTTGGAAAGAGAAAAATGTAGAAGGCGCATTGAGACTTCCGTTAAATACCACTTCGTCTAAGTTTTTTGGAAATATCACTTTCTCCAACGCGATAGGTGTGACACAGATAAGCAATTTCACAAACTCGATAACCAATAATAATGAAAGAATAATCCCCACGGTGACGGTTAACGATACCATTCGAAACATCTTCTTCTTGTCCGATCAACTGAGCAACGGCAATCTGATTTACAATCGATTCACCATCACCGCTTACCGATTGCTGAAACAAAGTAAGCGCGACATCTACAGTAAATGGGGACAGTCCGTTTATCTTAACATCTACAACACACCTTATGGCGGGGACTTCGTTGGGAATTTATTCTCGGTTTATGGAGTAGGTTATTTTCCCGGGTTCTTTAAGCATCACTCAATTTGGGGATATTGGGGGTATCAAAATTCAAGGATTGATAATTTGTACTATGCAAACAAAGCAGGTACTGCCATCGCTGAAAATTACAATTACCAATTCAGAAATCAGATTCCTTTACCGCGCGGTGGCCTGGGCGTTTCCCGATATCAAAGTTTCTACTCCATGTCAGGTAATTACACGCTGCCTGTCTGGTACCCGGATATCGCCATTGGTCCTCTGTTAAACATTCAACGATTGAGAGCAAATGGATTCTTTGATTACGGATTTGGTCAAGGAGGACTAAATAACCCGAACGCTACCCAAACATATATGTCCACGGGTATCGAATTGAAAGTGGATGTAAATGTAATGCGATTCCTTCCGCAGCTGGATTTTGGCATCCGGTATTCGTATGGGATAAAACCGTCCACATCTTTGTTTGAAATACTCATAGGCACCATAAACTTCTGACAATCAGAAACCTTTCACTTTACTTGAAAAACGACTATTTTTGAACCTCGTAGTTCAAATCGTAAAAATCGTAAATCTAAAATTGAGATGGCAGAGATAGTTCGCATGCCCAAGATGAGCGACACCATGACCGAAGGGGTGATTGCTAAATGGCACAAGAAAGTGGGAGATACAGTAAAATCCGGTGAGCTAATGGCGGAAATCGAAACCGACAAAGCCACGATGGACTATGAATCTTTCAATACAGGAACGGTACTTTATCTGGGCGCAAAAGAAGGCGAAGCTGTGCAGATCAATGCCGTGCTCGCCATTGTTGGAAACAAAGGTGAGGATTATTCGGCTCTCCTTGCCGGAGCACAAAATGCAGCAGCATCCGGGGGCGGAAAAGCCGAGCAACCGAAAGCAGAAGTTGCAAGTACGCCAAGCACTCCGGCCATTGATACGTCAGGCATCAAAGCTGAAATTGTATTGATGCCAAAGATGAGTGATACAATGAGCGAAGGAGTGATTGCCAAGTGGCATAAGAAAGTGGGCGATCAAGTGAAGTCGGGTGAATTACTGGCCGAAGTGGAAACTGATAAGGCTACGATGGACTACGAATCGTTCAACACCGGAACAATATTATACATTGGCGCGAAAGAAAAAGAAGCCGTTAAGATAAATGATGTGCTTGCCATCATCGGTGAAAAGGATGCCGATTGGCAAACTCTATTGAAGGCCCATCAAGCGAAAGGTGCAGGAAGTTCATCCGCTACAACTTCAACCCCAACAAATACAAATCCATCCGCTGCCGCACCAACATCTGTAGTGGTGGCTGAGGCTTCAACCAATGGACGTTTAAAAGCATCTCCCCTTGCCAAGAAAATGGCAAAGGATCTTGGTTATGACATCAATAAGATCCAGGGTACGGGGGATAGTGGGCGTGTCACCAAACAGGATGTAGAAAATTACAAACCAAGTTCAACTCCTGCATCCACAACTTCAACCGGAAAATCGGGTGCTGCACCCATTGTATTGCCGCAGGTAGTTGGGCAGGAAAGCTTTGAAGACATAACTGTGTCACAGATGCGCAAGACCATTGCGCGCAGGTTGGCAGAAAGTAAATTCAGCGCTCCTCATTTTTACCTTACGATGGAGATCAACATGGACAAAGCCATCGAAGCACGCAAGAGCATGAATGAAATTGCCCCTGTAAAAATCTCATTTAATGACATGGTAATTAAAGCAACAGCCGCTGCATTGCGCCAGCATCCTGATGTGAATGTAGCCTGGCTGGGTGATAAGATGCGCAGGAGCAATCACATTCACATCGGTGTTGCCGTTGCCGTGAAAGATGGATTGCTTGTGCCTGTGCTGCGATTTGCGGACAACAAATCGCTTTCTCATATTTCAGTTGAAGTAAAAGAACTTGCACAGAAAGCGCATGATAAAAAGTTGCAGCCTGCCGAAATGGAAGGCGGCACATTTGCCATTTCCAATCTTGGTATGTTTGGCATTGAAGAATTCACTGCGATCATCAATCCACCGAACGCTTGCATTCTTGCCGTGGGCGGAATTAAAGAAACTGCGATCGTTAAAAATGGTCAATTGGCTGTAGGAAATGTGATGAAAGTGACTTTATCGTGTGACCACCGCGCGGTGGATGGTGCGGTGGGATCTGCTTTCCTCAAAACGCTGAAAGGCTTGCTCGAAGATCCGGTTAGGATTTTAATCTAAGTTTTATGATTGAAGTCCGCGAGCCGATTGTAGCCTACAACAAATCCAAACTTAGTGGTGAAGAATACCTGAGTTTCGAGCGGGCATCTTTTGAAAAACACGAGTTCTTTCGCGGTGAAGTATTTGCCATGGCTGGCGCGAGCAATCTTCATAACATTATTTTTTCAAATCTTTTTATTGACATTGGCATTAAATTAAAAGGCAAGAAGTGTCAACCTTTTGGAAGTGATATGCGAATACACGTTCCGCATAATTCTTTATTCACCTACCCGGACATTTCAATTTTTTGTAACGAGCCCAACCTCTTCGAAGAGGATAATCTTACCAATCCCTCGGTGATCATTGAAATTCTATCAACGAGTACAAAGAATTATGACCGGGGGGAAAAGTTCAAACTCTACCGAGACATTGATTCCTTGAAAGAATATATTCTCGTTGATTCGGAGTCAATTAATATTGAGGCTTTTCGCATTAATGCCTCAGGGCATTGGGAATTGGAAGAGTACAAAAATGTCGATAACATTTTATCCGTTCCAACTTTAGAACTTACAATTTCTCTTAAGGAAATCTATCAGCGAACAAAATTGTTCTGACTTTAGTCATGCAAAAAATTCATTCTACTACAATTCTTGCTGTTCATCACAATGGCTCCGTAGCTATTGGTGGAGATGGACAAGCCACGATGGGCAACACCATCGCAAAAAGCAATGTCAAGAAAATCCGCAAACTCCAGGATGGAAAAATAGTTACTGGTTTTGCCGGCTCCACTGCGGATGCGTTTACGTTGCTCGATCGCTTCGATGAAAAATTGAATGCTTATGGTGGCAACATGAAACGTGCTGCCATTGAACTGGCGAAAGACTGGAGAACGGATCGCTACCTGCGCAGACTCGAAGCAATGCTGATCGCAGCCAACAAAGAAGAAATTTTAATTCTCTCCGGAACAGGTGATGTGCTTGAGCCCGATCACCAAATTGCTGCAATAGGCTCAGGCGCCATGTATGCACAGTCCGCAGCGCTGGCATTGAAGAAGCATGCCCCGCATTTATCAGCAGAAGAAATTGTAAGAGAAAGCTTAAACATCGCTGCTGATATTTGTATTTATACCAATCACAACCTGGTGATCGAAAAGATCGGGTGATAAAAAAGCCTGGATAAAAAATATCCAGGCTACACTTATTTCTTCAATCGAAAATTACTCGCCATCACCACTTGTCTGCACTTCGTAGTTTGTAAACTTAGCGCTGAAATATTCACGGTTCATCCGTGCAATGTTGGTGATCTTAATTGCTTTTGGACATTCGGCCTCGCATGCCTTGGTGTTTGTACAAGAACCAAATCCTTCCGCATCCATTTGCGCCACCATTTTTTCCACACGATCTTTTCTTTCTGCCTGCCCTTGTGGCAACAATGCATATTGAGAAACCTTAGCTCCAACAAATAACATAGCTGAAGCATTCTTACAAGCTGCAACACATGCACCGCAGCCAATGCAGGTGGCGGCATCCATAGCCTCATCAGCAATTTTTTTAGAGATCGGAATAGCATTTCCATCGGGTACACCACCTGTGTTAACACTTACGTAAGCTCCCGCTCGTTGAATACGATCAAATGCAGATCTATCTACCACTAGGTCGCGGATCACTGGAAATGCTTTGGCTCTCCATGGTTCGATGGTTATGCTGTCACCGTCTTTGAATGAGCGCATATGCAACTGGCAAGTGGTAGTTTGCTGAGGACCGTGCGGATGCCCGTTGATATACAAACTGCACATCCCGCAAATGCCTTCGCGACAATCGTGATCAAAGTGAACGGGTTCCTCTCCTTTCTTGATCAGGTTCGTATTAAGCACATCCAACATTTCAAGGAACGACATGTCAGGCGATACGTGATCTGCCTGGTAGGTTTTGAATTCACCCTTTGTTTCCTTGTTTTTTTGTCTCCAGATTTTCAGCGTAAGCTTCATATAAAATAATGTTGAGATGAATCTTATTTATAACTGCGTTGTGTACGTTTGATGAATTCGTAATCAAGGGCTTCCTTGTGCAATTCTTCTGGTTGATTGTCACCTTTGTATTCCCAGGCAGCCACATAAGAGAACTCATCGTCCTTCCTAAGCGCTTCACCTTCATATTGCGATTCTTCACGGAAGTGCCCACCGCAAGACTCTGAGCGGTTGAGTGCATCATCCACCATCAGTTCACCGAGTTCAAGGAAGTCAGCAACACGGCCAGCCTTTTCCAATTCCATATTCAATTCATTGGCGCCACCGAGGACGTCCACATTTTGCCAGAACTCCGCACGTAGTTCCTGTATTTTTTTCTTCGCCAGTTTCAGCCCAGCCTCACTGCGCGACATGCCGCAATATTCCCACATGGTAAGACCTAATTCACGATGGAATTCGTCAACTGTTTTTTTGCCTTTGATACTAAGGAGTTTATTAATTCTGGACTCAACTCCATTCATGGCTTCTTTGAAAGCCGCGTGATCGGTTGCAATCTTGTCGGCCCAGCCAAGATTGGCCAGATAATCACCGATGGTATAAGGAATCACAAAGTAGCCATCCGCCAGACCTTGCATAAGTGCGCTTGCTCCTAAACGGTTTGCACCATGATCAGAGAAGTTAGCTTCGCCAAGAGCATACAAACCAGGCACGGTTGTCATCAAATTGTAGTCAACCCAGAGACCACCCATGGTATAGTGTACGGCAGGGAAGATCATCATCGGCACTTCATACGGATTGTCGCCCGTGATTTGTTTGTACATGTCAAACAAGTTGCCATACTTAGCTTCAATCGTCTTTCTTCCATCGCGTTTGATAGCGTCTGCAAAGTCGAGGAACACCGCTAAACCGGTTGCCCCCACACCTCGGCCTTCATCACAAACATATTTTGCGTTACGTGAGGCCACATCGCGGGGAACCAGGTTTCCGAAACTTGGATATTTTCTTTCTAGGAAGTAATCGCGATCGCCTTCAGGAATGGAGGCCGCTTGTTTTGCAGTCAATCCTTTGTGCGCTACCTTGGGTACCCACACGCGTCCATCATTTCTCAATGACTCGGACATCAAGGTCAACTTCGACTGGTGATCGCCTGAAACAGGAATACAAGTTGGGTGGATTTGTGTATAGCAAGGATTGCCGAAGTAAGCTCCTTTTTTATGTGCACGCCATGCGGCTGTTACGTTCGAACCTTTTGCATTTGTTGAAAGATAAAATACATTACCATAGCCGCCTGTACAAAGAAGAACGGCATGCGCGCTGTGCGCTTCGATTTTACCTGTTACCAAATCGCGGGTAATAATACCGCGCGCCTTACCATCCACCACCACTACATCCAGCATCTCGGTGCGAGAATACATCTTCACTTTGCCATTGGCGATCTGGCGATTCAAAGCGCTGTAAGCACCCAGCAACAATTGTTGCCCGGTTTGTCCACGGGCATAAAACGTTCTGGAAACTTGTGCCCCCCCAAAAGAACGGTTGGCCAAAGTCCCACCATATTCACGTGCAAACGGAACACCCTGAGCCACACATTGATCGATAATATTCACACTCACCTCTGCCAGGCGATGGACATTTGCTTCCCGTGCACGATAGTCTCCTCCTTTAATTGTGTCATAAAAGAGACGATAGATGCTGTCGCCATCATTTTGATAATTTTTGGCTGCATTGATCCCCCCCTGCGCTGCAATACTGTGTGCCCTGCGCGGACTATCCTGAAAACAAAATGCTTTTACGTTGTAGCCAAGTTCACCTAGGGAAGCTGCAGCAGAAGCCCCGGCTAAGCCAGTTCCAACCACAATTACTTCATACTTTCTTTTATTGGCCGGGTTTACCAGCTTCAAATTAAATTTATGCTTCGTCCACTTTTCGGCCAAAGGGCCTGCAGGTGCTTTTGATTCTAGACTCATATAGGTAGTGCTATCTTGATAATAATAATCTACTGTTGAATTAGTTTACCCATTTGAAATAAACTGCTATTGGCATCATTGCGAAAATGAAAGGTACAATGATTGAGAAAGCAGTGCCTACAAATGAAATGATACCATTATATTTTAAATGATTCAAGCCGAGAGACTGAAACGCGCTTGCAAATCCATGAAGCAAATGCCAGAACAACGACACGCAACCTATCACATAGAGAATCACAACAACCGGGCTTGAAAATACCTCAAACATCATTTTATAGAGTGGCAATTCTTCGCCTGCAGTAAACTGATTGGTGCGGTTGGGTATCCAGAAATGTGAAGTGTGCATAATCAAAAACAACAAAAGCAACGTACCAAGCAATCCCATACTCCGGCTATACCAGGTGCTTTTCGGATCTTTTGACACACTATATTTTACAGGTCTTGCCGCATGATTTGCCCTCCAAAGAGAAAGGCCCTGGAAGATGTGAATGAGAAACCCTGCCACTAATCCGATTTCCAATGTGCGGATGATGCCGTTGGTTCCCATGAAATGTCCATAGTAAGAAAATGTCGCCCCACCATCATTGAGAAATATCATTGCATTGATGGTACAGTGAATTACCAGGAAACTGATAAGGAACAAGCCGGTAAGAGCCATTATAAATTTCTTACCGAGCGAACTGGTGAAAAGATCAACAAGCCATTTCATGTGTTAATAATTTTTGTAAACGCCCATATAAACGGCCACGCTATCTTGCTCCCTTGGTTAAGATATGCATTGGCCATTTCATTCATGCTGTTTTTTGGAATGTCCAAAAATACAGTCGGATCATTTACCAAACAATTTCCAACCGATAATCTTGATTAACGGCAGCGAACTGTTGAGTTAATAAACAATAAATGAAATGTTGATGTTTTACTATCAGAGCAATTCAAATAGAATCACGATCAAGGCGATCGTGCCTACCGCTACCAGCAGAAACCATTCTCTCCTAATCCAAGCTAAGACTTTATTGAACAGCGTTTTCATAATAGTTTGTGTACTTCCCCACTTATATCCATTTATGAACCACCAATAAAGTATCCTGAAAATGAGTCAATTATAAATCTGTTGGGTGGGATTTTATCCATTAATTAGACCTTATTCCTTTTTTGGGATTATTGCCGTGCAGCAAAAAGCTTTAATTTTACCCATACAACCACATTTTTTCTCATGTATTTGATTTTTGATACGGAAACCACTGGTATTCCGCATAATAAGACTGCTCCTCTCACCGATTTGGAAAACTGGCCACGGCTTGTGCAGTTTGCATGGCAACTTCACGATCACAAAGGCAAGCTTCTTTCAAGGCACAATCACATTATCAGGCCGGATGGGTTTGATATTCCCTTCAAAGCTGAGCAGGTGCATGGCATCTCTACCAAGCGCGCATTAGAAGAAGGTAAGAATTTAATGGATGTGATTGGGTTCTTTCTAAATGATCTGCTTCAAACAAAACTGTTGGTCGGACATAATATTGAGTTCGATATCAATATTATTGGAGCTGAGCTGATCCGATGTGGATTAACTACTGAGCAATTTCTTTCACTGGCTAAAGTTGATACAGGAATTGCTTCAACTGAGTTTTGCAATCTCTCCGGTGGCATTGGCGGCAAACTGAAAATGCCTCGCCTCACCGAGCTGCATCAGATTCTTTTCGGGAAAGGTTTTGAAGATGCGCACGATGCAAGTTACGATGTGGCTGCAACAGCGAGATCATTCTTCGGGTTGATCAGCAAAAAAGTGATTAAACCTTTTGATGAAACTCATCCAGAAGAAATTGTTTACGAAGAACCAAACCTGGAAGAAGGCAATTCAGCAAAAAGAGAAAAACAAAAAGCAACGGGAGCGACCGAAGTCACAAATGTGCAGGAATTAACAACCGCTCCATTCTGCCACTTGCACTTGCACACGCAATACTCGGTGCTCCAGGCAACTCCTGATGTTGTCAAGTTGATTCAGAAAACAAAGCAACTGAATATGCCCGCGGTGGCGATGACGGACCTGGGCAATATGTATGGTGCCTTTGAATTTGTGAGCGAAGCTTTGAAACATGGCATCAAACCAATTGTAGGTTGTGAATTTTATATTTCGGACGAGCGGAAGAAAAACAAATTCACTAAGGACAATCCCGATCGCAGGTTCACGCAAGTGCTACTGGCAAAAAACAAATCGGGCTATCTCAATCTTTCCAAGCTAAGTTCTCTTGGATTCACGGAAGGGTTGTATGGCATCTACCCGCGCATCGACAAAGAATTAATTGAGCAATACAAAGAAGGAGTAATCGCAACCACCGGTGGACTTGCCAGTGAAATTCCTTATCTGATTCTGCATGTCGGAGAGAAACAGGCTGAAGAAGTTTTTAAATGGTGGCTAAAAGTTTTTGGCGAAGACTTCTATATCGAGTTAAATCGACACAACACGCGCGAAGAAGAACGTGTGAACGAAACACTGCTAAAGTTCTCGAAGAAACACAATGTAAAATACTTTGCTGCGAATGAATGCTTCTATATTGAAAGAGATGAATCAAACGCGCATGATGTATTGCTTTGCATTAAGGAAGGTGAGTTTCAATCCACCCCGATCGGTTCAGGAAGAGGAACTCGTTACGGTTTACCAAACAATGAGTTCTATTTCAAATCACAGGAAGAAGTAAAATCACTTTTCAGCGATTTACCAGAATCCATTGAAACGATTTCAGAAATAATCGAAAAAGTTGAGAAATATGAATTAAAACGAGGGGTCGCCCTTCCGAAATTTGAAATTCCAAAAGAGTTTAATTCAGAAGATGAATACTTGCGCCACTTAACCTATGAAGGCGCGAAGAGAAAGTATCTTGAGGTAACTCCACAAATAAAAGAACGTCTCGATTTTGAATTGGAGACGATCAAGAAGACAGGTTATCCGGGCTACTTCCTCATCGTGCAAGACTTCACTTCGAAAGCGCGCGAGATGGGCGTAAGCGTTGGGCCAGGCCGTGGGTCAGCTGCGGGTTCGGCTGTTGCGTATTGTATCGGTATCACGAATGTAGATCCGATTGCCTATGATTTGCTGTTCGAGCGTTTCTTAAATCCTGATCGTGTTTCACTTCCCGATATTGATATTGATTTTGACGATGAAGGTCGTGATAAAGTAATTCGATATGTGATTGAAAAATACGGTCACAGTCAGGTCGCGCAAATCATTACCTATGGTACAATGGCGGCTAAATCAGCTATCCGCGATTGCGCACGCGTGATGGAATTGCCTCTTGCCGATGCAAACAATTTAGCGAAGCTTGTACCCGAACGGCCTGGAACGAAACTGGAAGACGCTTTCAAAGATGTGAAAGAGTTGGACGACATCCGAAAAGGATCCGACAAGCGCTCGGAAGTTTTGAAGCAAGCCATCATTCTTGAAGGTTCTCTTCGCAACACTGGAACACATGCATGCGGTGTAATTATCACACCGGATGAACTTACCAAGTTCGTGCCCGTGTCGGTCGCGAAAGACTCTGACATGCTCGTAACGCAATTTGACAACAGTGTGGTGGAGAGTGCGGGCATGTTGAAGATGGACTTTCTGGGATTGACTACGCTCACCATCATCAAGACTACCCTGCGAAATATCAAACAACGTCATGGTATTGATATTGACATCGATAAAATTCCACTGGATGACTTGAAGACATATCAACTTTATCAGCGAGGTGAAACGGGGGGGACATTCCAGTTTGAAAGTGACGGGATGATCAACTACCTGAAAGGTTTGAAGCCTGACAAGTTTGAAGATCTCATCGCGATGAACGCGTTGTATCGTCCGGGCCCGATGGAATACATTCCAAACTTCATTGCGCGCAAACATGGACGAGAGACTATCAAATATGATCTTCCCGAAATGGAAGAATTTTTGAAAGACACTTACGGTATCACCGTTTATCAGGAGCAAGTGATGTTGCTTTCCCAAAAGCTTGCCAACTTCAGCAAAGGCGATGCGGATGTGTTGCGGAAAGCGATGGGTAAAAAACAAAAAGATGTTCTTGATAAAATGAAAGGCAAGTTCATCGAAGGATGTAAGAAAAATGGTCACGATGAAAAAGTATGCGAGAAGATCTGGACTGACTGGGAAGCATTCGCCCAATATGCTTTCAATAAATCACACTCAACTTGCTATTCGCTGGTAGCTTATCATACCGCGTATTTGAAAGCAAATTATCCGGCTGAGTATATGGCCGCAGTGCTTACGCATTCGCAAAGCAACCTGGACAGCGTGACTAAATTCATCGAAGAGTGTCGCAATATTAACATCCCCGTGCTTGGCCCGCATGTGAATGAATCTGGGATTTATTTTGAAGTGAACGACAAGGGAGAAATTCGTTTTGGGCTTGGCGCAATTAAAGGCGCTGGTGATGCTGCGGTAGAAGCAGTAATTCAAGAAAGGCAAACCCACGGTGCCTACAAAGATATTTTTGATTTTGCAAAGCGACTGAGTAATCGCTCCGTCAACAAAAAAACATTCGAATGCTTTGCTCTGTCAGGTGCATTTGACTGCTTCAAAGAATATCATCGTAGGCAGTACATTGCTGGAAAAGAAGGCGATATTTCGCTCACAGAAAAAGTAATACGATACGCTTCAAAGTTACAACAGGAAACTCTTAGTGCGCAGGCTAGTTTGTTTGGTGGTTCAACGGGCACTGCGATGCCGCTACCGAAAATTGATTCCATCGAACCATTCAGTGAAATCGAAAAATTGCACTTCGAGAAAGAAGTAGTGGGTGTCTATATCTCCGGGCATCCGCTCGATAACTTTCAATTTGAATTAAGCTTCACCAATACAAAACTTTCCGAACTCAACGATCTTGATAGTAAAGAAGGTAAAGAAGTGAAAGTAGGTGGAATCGTTTCAGCAGTAGAGCATCGGATGACGAAAACAGGAAAACCGTTTGGCAAACTTGTGCTCGAAGACTACAGTGGGAAATTTGAATTCACGATGTGGAGCGAAGACTATTTGAAATACAAATCGTTCCTGATGCCGGGATTGTTTTTGTTTGTAGAAGGATCCGTGATCCGAAAAAGCTGGGGCGACATGAGCCTTGAATACAAAATCAAGAATATGGATTTGCTTAATGAAATCGGGTTGAAGAAAACAAAAGGCTTTCAGATAAAAATAAACTCAGTCAACATCAGCGCAGACCTAATCACACAGATTGAAAAAGCCTGCAACGAATACAGTGGCACATGTCCGCTCTATTTAAAAATCGAAGACGATGAAGAAAAAATTGTTGTTGAGGCGCTTTCACGAAAATATCGCGTGAAGCCGGTGAACGAGATGTTTGCAACATTCAAGAAGATAAAAGAACTGAACGTAGAAATAGTTTAAATACTAAAGCAAAATCGTACTTCGTCAATTCGTAAATTGTGATTCATCAATTGTAAATCATAGGCTATGAAAAAGATCCTGAAATATATTCTATACACTTCGCTCTTCGCAATAGTCGTTGTCATTGTCTATCTCGGCATCAACTTCCCTCCTATCATGGCGGGCATGGCTGCCAAGACCATGTGTTCATGCATGTATGTGTCGGGTAGGTCTGCAGAAAACATCATGCAAAAAGAGATGCAGGTTTTTCCTGGCATGGACAAATTGAAATTTGAATACGGAAAAGACAGTAGCGTAACTGTGTCCGCGTTGTTCTCAACTAAGAAAGCAATTTACCGCAAAGGACTCGGTTGTACCTTGCTTGCGCAGCGAAGTGAGGAAGAAGTAAGAAATCAAAAAATAAATTTACCAACACCTCCGAAAATTGATCAGGACACAATCGCCTGGCCGAGTGGCAACAAAATTTCAACTGACCAAGTGGAGAGTGTTGATTATGAAAAATTGAATTCCGCCATCGAAGGTGCCTTCGCAGATGTTGATCCAAAGAATCCAATCTTCACCCACAGTGTTGTTGTTGTTTACGATGGAAAAATCATTGGCGAAAAATATACAGATGGGTTCAACTACAACACACCTCAAATGGGCTGGTCAATGACCAAGAGTGTAACCAACTCGATGGTAGGGCTGCTTGTGAAGGAAGGCAAGCTTGATGTTTCCAAACCTGCTCCTGTTGATGAATGGAAAAATGATGAACGAAATAAAATCACGTTGAACGATCTGATGCACGCGAGCAGTGGACTGGAATGGAACGAGTCGTATTTTCTCCCCGGAGATTTTCACAATATGTTTATTCACAGCGATGACAAAGGCGGTTATGCTGCTTCAAAAAAATTAGATAAAGAACCCAATACATTCTTCTATTATTCCAGTGGCACGAGCAATCTGATTTCAAAAATTGTTCGTCAAACAGTTGGTGATGAGGGTTATTACAAATACGCATTCGAAAATCTTTTTTATAAAATCGGAATGCTGCATACCACCATAGAGCCGGATGCTTCTGGCACTTACGTTGGCTCATCCTACTGCTTCGCCTCCGCACGCGATTGGGCTCGCTTTGGCTTATTGTTTTTAAATGATGGAATGTGGAATGGTGAACGAATTCTTCCGGAAGGCTGGACAAAATATTCTCACACGCCTGCACCTGCAGCGAAGATGAAAGAATACGGAGCACAATGGTGGCTCAATGCAGGCGCAGCCGATGATCCTGTTCATTGCAAATATCCGGGCATGCCTGCAGAGGCTGCTGTAGCCGATGGTTTTGAAGGGCAATCGGTCGTATTGATTCCCTCAAAAAAATTAGTTATTGTACGATTAGGCGTAACGCATAACAAAAATTTCAGCCTCGCGAAGTTAGTGTCAGGAGTGATCGATTCTGTTAAATGATTTTTTTGAATTAATTTAGTCAGATGGATGCATCAGAACTAAAACGAATTCAAGAACCAATAAAGCAAAAATACAAATCCAATCCGGAGACTGCGCTGATCACATTAAAGTCTCAATCGAGAATTGGTGAGGGAATCACGTGCAATGTAGAAACGGGAAAAATGATGGCTGAGGCGGGTCTGCATCCTGCTACGGGAGGCGATGGACTTTCAGTTTGCTCAGGTGACATGCTGCTGGATGCGCTTACTGCGTGCGCTGGTGTTACTTTGAAAGCTGTTGCTACCGCAATTGATTTTGATCTACAGGATGCAAAAGTTTATGCAGAAGGAGACCTGGATTTCCGGGGAACACTGTCGGTCGACAAATCCGCACTTGTTGGTTTTAAGGCGATCCGTGTAGCATTTGAAATAAAAACCAGCGAACCACAGGAAAAGATAGACACACTGATTAAATTAACCGAACGTTTTTGCGTGGTTCTTCAAACATTGAAACAGCCGAACCTCATTTCGGTTAATATTCTTAAATGATTTAATCTAAACGAGTATGCCAAAATTCATCATAGAAAGACAAATTCCAAATGCAGGAAGTTTTTCAGCGGAGAAGTTGAAAGCCATTTCGCAGAAATCGAGGGACGTTTTGTGCAACATGGGCACCGACATTCAATGGATCCATAGCTACGTGGCTGGTGATAAAATCTACTGCATTTATCTGGCTGCAAATGAAGAATTGATTTTGGAACATGCAAAGCGCGGGGGCTTTCCTGCAAACTGCATCACTAAAATTTCGAGCATCATTGAACCAGCAACTGCCGAATAATTGAAACAGGGAGGGACGCTTTTCTTCAAAACAAAAAAACTGTTTCATAAATATGAATTCTGGCTGGTCTTTGCAGGAACAGTTCTGTTCGGTTTGATTTTTTACTTCAATCCTTTCACACGCGAATTTGGTGTTATCGTGTTGACCGAAGTTGGTAGCATCTGGTTTACCGTGCTGCTGATTAATCGCATCATTGACAAACGTGAACGAAAGCGCAGGGTAGCCATCGATCAACGAATCTTAACTGAAATACTGGCAATTGTTGCCTCTTTCTTCTCCATTTGGAAACATCTTGCCTGGAAATATCAATCTCAATCCATTGTTAATAACGAAAATGATTTCCTTAAACTTTACCCAAAACTAGTAGAGTCATGCAAGCTATCAGATAAGTTCGAGTTGGTCTCGACTCATTATCCAGAGTCATGGAATTTGTTTTTTCATGACATCTCCATCCGCGATTGTTTCAAAAATTATAATGACACATTACAGTCGTCTATCAAATCTCTTATTGACAATTTCAAAATTCAGATGGAACCTGAGCTGTTAGGTTCTCTTTTGGAAATCACTGAGAGCCAATTTATCCGTGAAGTAATTTCAATCTACGATGGCGGAGAGACAGAGCTTGTGCTTACGGAGTGGGAAAAAGACACCAATCACCTTGCTTCTTACATAAGCAACAACACAAGTATACTTACCAAAATGTTTGAATTAAATGCCTACTGCGTAAATATGATTGATAGGATTTCCAATTACACCAATCAAACCTTCAAACCATATAAAATCTCAGAGTATTTTCGGGATCCTACGAAATATGTTTGATCGATGCCGAGTTGATGCAAAATCTTAACCCGGTTGGCTGCGGCCCATCAGGGAAGACATGACCGAGATGACAATCACACACATTGCATTCGACCTCAATACGCGTCATGCCGTAGCTTGTGTCTTTGGTATATTTGATAACGTTGCTTTCTACCGGAATGGTGAAACTTGGCCAGCCTGTGCCCGATTCAAATTTTACTCTTGAATCAAATAAAACTGTTCCGCAACAGCGACATGCATAAAGTCCCGGATCATGCGCCTCACAATATTCTCCTGTGAAGGCGCGCTCAGTTCCTTTTTTTCGGCAAACCAAATACTCCTCCGGAGTGAGCAGTTTCTTCCATTCCTCATCACTCTTCTCTACTCGCCTCGGAGGAGCAGGATTACCTTTGCTGGCATACGCCAGCACATCAAGCCACTTCACACTTAGAAGTTTTTCTGATCGCGTTTCGCTTTTTTCTCCGCACGTTTTTCCTTCAGAGATTTGGTGGCGGGCTTTTTTGTTTCTTTCTTTTTGTCTTGACCTTTTGACATATAGTTTTGAATTAAAGTAGAAAGTTAAAAGTTAAATGCAGAAAGTCAAAGATCGGTCCGATCTGCTTTTTACTTTGTACTTTCAATTTTCGGCTTATAATTCTATTTTTGCCGACTCATTAATAAGAACTCATGGGACGCATATTTGAAAAACGAAAGCACAAGATGTTTGCCCGCTTTGATAAGATGGCGAAGGCATTCACCCGTATCGGAAAGGACATTGCCATTGCCGTAAAGCAAGCCGGTCCAAATCCCGACAATAACCCGAAGCTACGCATGGCAATTCAAAATGCGAAGGGCGTGAACATGCCAAAGGATCGGGTGGAGTCAGCCATCAAACGAGCCTCTTCAAAAGAAGAGAAAGATTTCCAGGAAGTAATTTATGAAGGATATGCCCCCCACGGAGTTCCTGTAATTGTGGAGTGTGCGACTGATAATCCGACAAGGACGGTTGCCAATGTTCGTGTTCATTTCTCCAAGAATGGTGGAGCGATGGGGAATTCGGGCTCAGTAGGTTTTATGTTTGAGCGTAAAGGAGTTTTCAAATTCGATCCATCAAAATTAAATCTAGATGAATTGGAATTGGACCTGATCGATGCGGGAGCTGAAGATATTCAAAAGGACGAGGAAGAAATTACGATCTACACCAAGTTTACGGAATTCGGTCATTTTCAAAAATTTATTGAATCGAAGAAATTGGATGCAAAGAGTTCTACACTCCAATATATTCCGACAACTACTAAAGAACTAAGCGAGACAGAATTAGACGAAGTTTTAAAATGCATCGAAGCGATTGAAGAAGACGATGACGTGCAAAACGTATATCACAATCTTGCTTAAAAAAGTTATAAATTTTCTGAAGAAAGGCTGTTAGTTGAGCAGCCTTTTAAATTACATAGAAAATCTCTCCGCACGTTTTTGAAAGATCGGACGGAGAATAGTTCGATCAAGCAGCACCAATGCCAACACAAGGTTAATCATCAGAAACACCTTCATCACAAGTTTCAAATCAAAGGGAAGTGAAGTCGGGAGTTTTACAAAATCATTTTTGAGAGGTAATGACTCTAAGTTGAATAACGTATGCAACTGGTCAAAACTTCCAATTGACAATAGCGCCATTGCCAAGCCAGAAGCCACTAAAATTCCAGCGAGCAAAATCAATCCGTTGCGAGGCGAGAAAGAAAAACCTGCTGACTTTTCGTGAAGCCTTCCCATCACTTTGTCGGTAAAATTTTTAGATGGCTGCAAAAGTGAATTGTTCTTTTGCAGAAAACCATGCACCAGATGAAGTTCCTTCAGCCGATCAGCAATTTCAGGCTGAGAAATAAGTTGTTCAATCTTTTCACGAACTCGGGCATCGGCCGTTCCGTCAATATAATCGAGCAGATCGTCATTCGAAATCTTTTCCTTCATAACGTCATAAAGTTAATGCTTCTTCCTGTAATATTTTTTTGAGTTCATCGGCCAGTCGTTGCCGTGCACGATGCACCCGCACCTTCAGCGTGTTCATGTTTTGACCAAGCATTTCAGCAACTTCTTCCAGCGAATACTCCTTGATATAATAGAGTTGCACCGCCACACGGTCTGCCTCTGATAATTTATCAATTGCTTTTGAGATGAAATATTGTTTGTCATCCTTTTCCATTTCGCTGTCGGCACGGTCGTGGTATTCAATGATGCTGTTTTCAATACTTTGAAACTGCTGCCTGTTCTTCCTTTTGTAGCTGATGGCAGTATTGAATACAATCCGGTACAACCAGGTGCTGAATTTTGCCTCGCGATTGAACTTTCGTAAATAGTGAAACGCTTTTATAAATCCATCCTGCGCTGCTTCTTCTGCTTCGACACGGTTGTTCAGAATTTTCAAAGCAATAGTGAATGCATAGCTTTTGTACTTATCCACCAATGTGGCATACAAAGCCTCCTCGCCCGCCAGTATCCGGTCGATCAGCAAATATTCTTCCTGGATTGTGATCACGCCCACTTTGACGCACTTATTATTTTTAAGTTACAGGTTTCATTCTGAAATTGATAGAAAAATTGTTTGTAATCCCTGTAACCAGTTTTAAAATGGCTGCGTCATAGGCTAAAATTTAAACAACACAGTTATGGAAGTAGAAATCATCGGTGTCATGATCCCTGTGATCTTCATGGTGGGATTGTTTATTACAATTGTATATGTGAGGAAGTTTGAAAACCTTGAACGTATGGCCATTATCGACAAAGGTCTGGATCCCTCTATCTTTAAAAAGGAAAGTTCGACTGCACCAGCATTACGGCTCTCATTACTGCTAATGGGTGCTGGTCTCGGTTTTTTACTTGGCTACACACTTGACCGCTCTTTTGATATGGAAGAAGTCGGATATTTTTCAATGCTCTTCATCTGTGGCGGTGCAGGACTGGGACTTGCCTATATCATAGAGGAAAAGAAAATGAAGAAAGGAAATTAGGTTCACCTTTTTTAAGTTGAGAAGACCGTAGCAATGCTGTGGTCTTTTTACTTTCTCACAGATAAGTTGTCACAGGCTGCACAGATTGGCCCAGATGCTAAATCTTTTTGCGAACATCAGTCATCTGTGGTCGAATTTCGCGCAGACTTCAGCACTCATTTTGATTAAAATCCTAACTTAGATTATTCTTTTGCAATAGGATTTTAGATCAACATGCAAC
>CAZECP010000028.1:0-18011 GCA_964510765.1 uncultured Ohtaekwangia sp.
CATGCGGAGTTCCATCAAATTCCAACAGAACCGGCTGCCTACTGCTCGTCTCCCATGCGTATGAACACTACCTGCTTGCCGCTCAGAGAAAGTGTAACGCGTTCCAGGCGATTTGAGCTGGTCAGTTTGGTCATCTAGAATTCACTTTGTAATAGAAAATGGAAGACTCGTATCTGTACAAAATTAGTGTGTCGCTAGAAAGCTTTTTCACCTTAGAAATAGAAACAGGCGATCCCCTTTTTATTGAATCGATTGGGATAAATTGGCTTGTATAAAATATTAGTGAATCTCCTTTGAGCAGATATGGGAATATGTGTTTTCTTGATTGGTCGTATTCAAAAAAATCAACTGAGTCTCCAACGATTTTAAAGACTGGTGCATCACTTAGACTGGTTCTCCACATGCCTTGCAGAAATTCTTTATTAAAGGGTTTCTTGTAATTCTTGTCGACAGCTAGTTCTCTATTTTTGATTTGTGAATTATTCTTGACTTCGTTTATCGGAATTTCAATTTTATCATATCCAAACGCTTCGCCTTCTCCACCAACATACAATATGAACTTGTCTTTTGTGAGAGCCCACGTGATCACATAACGGCTGCCCGACTCATAGGCCAACAAATTCACATACTTGTTGTTGGTCTTATTGAAATCGTCCACATACTTTTTAAGAACTCCTCGATCAAAATTTGGAAAGAGAGATTCGGGTTCTATTTTATAACGTGAATTATCCTGATCTGTAATTTTTCTTGGGTCTAAAACTAATGAATGATAAACTGTACGAATGACCGGACCTGTAGGCCGACTTAATTGAGTAGTGAATTCGATTGAAAGAATATCTTTTGTCTGTAACAGAATTTTATAGTCGCCTTTGACTTTTCTTTTTTCACTACTGCTATCATCGCACCTGTGCCCGTAATACTTATAGTCAGGGAATCTTTCAAAAAGATCATTCAACTGAGAGATGTTCAATGATGATCCTTTTACTTCAAAGCCCGGGTAGTAAAATTCTATTTGACAGTTTTCATTTTTGATTAATGATTTGAATTTCCTTTCAATTTTATAGTCAGGTGATGGTGTGCAGCTATAAAGAGCAACAAGGGTGAGGATCATTATGTGCTTCAATTTTTTCATCTATCAATTCCTTACATCAAGTACCCACGGTGGTTGGTGAAGAACGTTAACAACGGCAGGGGCGCCAATTCGTGAGACTATTTTGTAAATCCTAGTTTTCTCTTAAGCATCTTTACCAGACGTGCTATGTTGATCGTAATTCCATTACCATCATATTGACTAACGGAGACAATTCCTGGAATAACTTCAACTTTTTCTGTCGTTGTATTCTCAGGTACCGGAGCCGAAAGGAGTAGTTGGTTTTTGTAATGCAAATTAGTTTCTCGCAAATATTGTGACTCAGCATCCTTTGCGCTAATGATTGCGTTGGCTAAATGTAATTGTGCTTGCAAATGGGAGATTGTTGCTAGCCATTGTTGAATTGCAATATCGTTTGATTCAGCAACAAGGGAGTTTAATTTGGCGGCCTCCATCCCTGATGCTGCGAGATAAACATCCAAGGCTTCTTTTATTTGCTGAAGTGACTGATTCTTGTCTTTTGGAATAACCTTAAAGAGTGTTTTGTGAGCTTGCTGCGTCAGTTCAGTATCGGCATCGATACCGAGGTCAGCCAAGAATTGCGCGAAGTAAATGAGATACTGTTTTGAGGCGATCGATGCTGAGTCCTTGAACTGAAAAAAAGTAATAAGAGAGTCGTCATCAATTTTTCGCAACAAAGCTTTGTTAGTTTTGTCAAACAAGTTCTTCAAATGCAACTCAAGTTCATCAATCGCATTTTGAAGGATTTTTTCTTTATCAATCTGATACGATACCCCGAATCCACTTGTGGCATAATCTGAATCTTCCTGCCAATATGTAAACTGATTTCCCACTAGCTCAATCTGGATTTCTAATTCTTTTGTAAACTCCTTTATACTCCAAGGCTTATTCCATTCTTCAGAATCGATTTTTATTATCCACTTTACACTATGCACTGGCTTGATGTCTGACAATATTAGGATTTCGATACTACCATCATCACTTTCCTTCATAACATCATATTCATCGATAATTCCTTGATAGTGAATCTCGGTAAAACCATAAGGTAAGATATCTGCAATCGAGTATTTCGTGAGTTCCGTGAATGCCTCCCAGCTCTGAAGGTATAAGGCTTTATGGTTCTCACTACTCCTTGCACTGATAAATGATCCTTTATCTGAAATATTATTGATGGTTACCCAGCACGCTACATCTGACGCTTCGTCTTCTTGCTCCTCGTGAAATTTGATATCAAGCATGTATAAATATAACATCGAAAATCTTGGAATGGAAACCAAACTCTTTCGGCCAAGGATAGTAGTGGAAAGCCCGAAGTGCGCGAGCACGTGCGTGGCCGGACTTGTAACGGATAGCCTGGTGGCGCGCTTCGCGCCAGGCCGCCAATTGTTGCTAAATCTTCAGCACTTCCCTCACTACTGCCTCCCAACATCCACGCTACTGCCACCCTTTATCTTGGCCTGTTCTGCACTGGGAGATTGCAAGGAGAGTGCAGGAACAGTGGAAGGAGTCCAATCCTGAACGGGTGGAACAAGGACGCCATATTGGAGCTGCCATGGGCAAGCCAAACCTGCTTTCTAAAAATCTTATTTTTGTTTTGTAACCTTTGGGCTGCGGGCCTGTAACTACATCGAAATTTGAAAACTTCGTACCCTTTGACCACCGATGAACAGATGATGGAGGCCGTGAAAAACGGTGAGCTGCAGCATGCTTCGGAGCTGTTTAACCGGTATCATAAACGGATTTTCAACTTTCTACGGCAATTGGCAAACGATGCCGAGGTGGCAGAAGACCTGACTCAAAATGTGTTTCTGCGGCTGATCAAATACCGGAGCAGCTATCGCGAGGGCAACCGGTTTCAGTCGTGGATCTACCAGATGGCGAGGAATGTTTTTGCGGACCACTATCGCACTGCGAAGATGAAAGCAAACTATGTAGAAGTGGAAAAGATGGCCGATCATATTTCAAATGATGACGACAACCCGGATGAGCGCGAGCAACTGCTTCACCGCTCGCTGGCGAAGCTTTCGGAGGAACAGCGTGAGCTGCTGGCGCTCACCCGCTTTCAACATTTGAAATACGAAGAGGTGGCCGCGATCATGGAAACATCCGTGGCGAACATCAAGGTGAAAGTGCACCGGGCCATTGCCAAACTTCGCGAGCATTATTTTGAATTGGAAAAGACAAGTTAAAACCTGCGGTTCGGTTCGTGGGGACACGAACCGGGGCGGAGTGAAAAGAAAAAAACAAATTAAAGAAAAATCCTTCCCCCTCTCCACCCGGAGAGGGCAGGGGTGAGGCCATGGAAAAAGAAAAACTGGAGAGCTTGCTGATTGACTACATCGAGGGACAACTTTCTGCTGAACAAAGAGCAGAGGTGGAGAAGATGATTGCGAACGATGCGGAGGCAGCAACACTTCATGCGCAGCTAACGGAAGTGATGAGCGTGATGGATCAGGTGCAGGAGTCGGAGCCTTCTGTTTCGCTGCGCATGAAGTTTGAATCGGCATTGCAAGCAGAGATTCAAAAAGGAAAAGGCAAGCAGGTGTTCTTTCAACCGTGGGTGCTGCGTGCAGCTGCCGCGATTGGATTCCTGGTAGTTGGTGTGGCGATTGGTTTTTGGGTGAATGAATTCAACCAGCGCAACAAAGAGATTGCTGCACTCAAAGAACAAGTTGAAAGAGAAAGACAACAAGCAGAAAAAGATAAACGAATGATGATCTCGATGCTGGAGAATCCGCAGTCAGCCAGCCAGCGGTTGATGGGTGCCACTGTAGCCTACGAGATGAAGCAGGCAGATGATGATATCGTTCGCGCACTCGTGAAGTCGATGAACGAAGATCCGAATACCAACGTGCGCCTTGCCGCTCTGGATGCGCTCGGGAAATTCTACAAGCAGTCGCACGTGCGCAATGCGTTGGTGAATTCACTGGGCTCGCAGAAAGACCCGATGGTGCAGATCGCGCTCATTCGCTTGCTGGTGCAGATGAAGGAAAAAGAAGTAGTAAATGAACTGGAACAAATTACCCGCGATGGAAATGTGATCAAGGCAGTGAAAGATGAAGCGCACGCGGGGATATTAAAGTTATCGTAAACAAGAAATTCAAAAAATTAAAAAACGTAAGAACATGAAAAAGTTAGTAGTAGTAATTGGAATTGTAGTAGCCGCGATAAGCTCGACTTTCGCACAAGAGTACAAGGTAGCGAAGAGCACCGGCAAGTTGGCGATCTATTTGGGTCGTGTAACAGTAGAAGGGTATGGCGGAAATGAAATTGTTTTTACCTCAGGTGAAAACCGCCAGGACAAGGATTCGCGGGCGGAAGGTCTGCGGGCCATCAGTTCGCTCGGCTTGGAAGACAATACTGGATTGGGCATTAATGTGTCAGATAAAGGAAATGTGATTGAAGTACGTCAGTTGAAGAAAATGAATTCACCACGTATCAAGATTCAGGTGCCTAAGGGAGTGACTATATATTTTGAACATGAATCTCAATATGGAGGGCATGTTGAATTTAAAAATCTTGAAAATGAAATTGAAATCAATGCAAATTATAATAGTGTAGAGATGGAAAATGTTACCGGCCCGATGACGGTGAAAAGTGTGTATGGCCATGTGGAGGCGGTGTTCGGTGGAACTATCAAAGGCCCGATCTCGATTGTGTCAGTGTATGGATATGTGGATGTAACGTTGCCACTTGCTACGAAAGCAGATTTAAAAATGAGCACATCGTATGGAGAATTGTATGCGGCATCCGATTTCAAAATTGAGTATGAGAAAAGTGGAGACATGACACGCTACGATGACAAAGTGAATGGCAAAATCAACGGTGGCGGCATCAAGATTGATCTGAGCTCCAACTACGGAAAGGTTTATCTGAGGAAGAAGTAAAAGACAGCTTCGAGCTACAAGCTACTAGCTACAAGTCTAAAGCTAGCAGCTTGTAGCTAGTAACTATAAAAGCACTGAAATGAAAACGCTTTTTCTAATATCATGTATGATCGGTCTTGCTGCCACAAACATTATGGCTCAGACCGAGTTGAACAAAACGATTCCGTTGCAATCAGGACAAAAGGTAAAAATGAGCTTCGATTTTCCTGAATTGATCAAAGTAACTACGTGGGATAAAAATGAAATTCAAATCACCGGCAGCGTGAGCATCAATGGCGGAGAGAACGATGACGCATTCAAACTGGATGTATCAAATGATCCGAGCCAGGTGGAGGTGACAGGTGAAATTCATGGTTTGAAAAGTTTGCCACATCGCGTTACCGTATGGCACAAAGGCTCCAAAATGATGTTTAAATCTGAGGCTGACTTCAAGGCTTATAAAAGAGAACATGGTCTTGAGTTTAACAACATGAACATGGGACCGGACATTGATATTTTTATTGAGATTAAGGTTCCGAAAAACGTTGTCACGCAAGTTCATTCAACCTACGGCACGGTTGAGATTAAGAATTTCCTTGGACCTCTCAATGTGGAGTCCACCTATGGAAAAGTGGATGCTGCGATGGATGAAAAATCAATTGGCGAGCTGACAGCCACTACCAACTATGGAGAGATATACACCAACTTCGTGGCAAAGTTCACAGGAATTGAGGAACGAGATTTTCACACCGTAGTTTCTGCAAAGCCCGGCATCGGCCCGCGCTATAGTTTTGAATCAAAGTATGGGAATGTGTATTTGAGGAAGGCGTTGTAATAAGTTGGAGACCACATAGATTTAATTGGATAATGAATCTATGTGGTTTTTAAAATTTATGAATGAACAGAAACAATGGCTTCAGCCTCCATCTCCACCAAATATTCTTCACCAATCAGCCCGGCTTTGACCATCGTGTTGGCGGGTTGAATATTTTTGAATCGCTCACCGTGAGCGCGTGCAATCGGCTCCCAGTCGCTGAGGTTTTTAACGTATATCCTGGTGCGAACTACCTCTTCGAGTTTTCCTCCGAGCGATTGAATGGCCCCTTCCAATTTGTCGATCACAAAATGCATTTGTGCGGCTGGATCATTTCCTCCAATTAATTTTAACCCGTGTGTGGCTGTAGTTCCAGAAATTAAAATACGATTCCCTTTTCTAACTGCGCGACTGAAGCCAGCTACATCTTCCCACATCGTGCCGCTCAATGCTTTTGTGCGACCATCACTTCCTTCAACAGTCGGATATGGCGAAGGCAACGATTCAATATGATGACTTAGATCTCCTGAGGCTGTAAGAAACGGAGGCTTCCGATATTCATCACCACAGTCGCCAGGGATGGGAAGCAATTCGCGCAACGCGTTTTTGATTTTGTATTTACTTTCATTATCCAACGTAAGGGAAAGTAGCTTTTTATTTTCGTGAATGTGCTCGCTCTGTCCTAGCCGCGCACCAATGATCACCCCTCCCACAGCGGGTTGATCTAAAATGAAGCGGCTTGCAATGTTTGCGATAGAGGTATTGCTTTTGTTACCCACCTCTTTTAACACACTTAACAACTTCTGAACCTTTTGCCAACCACCTGCGCTGTCAATAAACCGTTTGTATTTCATTTGTGACCACGTGAGCGATTCGTTGAGTGCAGGCTCAGGTTTATCGAGCCACTTCTCAGTGAGGAAGCCTCCAGCCACGGTTCCGAACGCGAGCAATTTAATATTGTGTTTCGAACATACTTCTGTCATTTGGCCAGCGGCCCGTTGATCAAGCAGCGAGTAACAAATTTGGTTCGATACAACTCTGATTCCACTATTCACCACCATGTTCAAATGCGCACTGTCGAAGTTGGTAAGACCGAGATGTGCAATGAGACCTTCTTCCCTCAACTCTTGCAACCAATACAGGCTGTCAAGCCAGGCAGGATGCGCATAATTCCATGCATGAAATTGCATGAGATCAATTTGTTCCAGTTGCAGTCGCGATAGCGACTTTTGAACTGCTGCCCGCACCTGTTCCTTTGTGATAGTCCCGGGTGAGGGCACCCACTTGGTGAATAGCTGTGCTTTGCCAAATTTTTTTTGAAACACACCTGCAATCACTTCGGCAGAACCGTAGTGATCGGCCATATCAAAGGAGGTAAGTCCTGCATCATAATACTCTTTCATTGACAAAGCAGCTTGCTCAGGATTTAGGATTTTTCCGTCTCTTTCAAGATCGGCCACTTGCCACAGTCCGGTAATGACTCGGGAGATTGATAAACCAGGTGCTAATTCAAAAGTTTCGTTCATGATTGCTCGGGAGGAAGTTTGGAAAATAATTCTTTTGTATTTGCGCCTGACTTTTTCAGACGATTCCAATTCAGATAGAAAATGATAGACGCGACAAGCATAACTATCAGCCAAACAGGAGTGGAATGAAAATACCATTCGTTTACTTGTGCAGAAATATCTTTGGAGATGTGAATGACTAAAAATGAAAGCAACATGAACGCACCAACCCCGGCCACTGCTTGCTGTAATTTTCTTGATTTAAACACGGAAATATTTCGAGCTATTGTTGGATTCTTTGCAGGCAATACTAAAACAGAAACACACATCAACAAATAATTGACCAACATAGATGTGACCATGATATCTATACCTAGAAAAAAGTCTCCTGCAAAATGACTTCCGAGAATTCCAATACTGGCCATCAGCCCGCTTGCCACAATAGCTGCGTGCGGAGTGTGATAAGATGGGTGAATGGTAGCAATACGCTTTGGAAAAATTCCGTCTTCCGCCCACGAAAACATTAATCGGGATACAGACAAAATCATGGCAGGTAAATCGTTGAGCAGAGCTACCGCTGCGCCAGCAATAATGAATACTGCCCAGCTCGCAGGCATTACATAACTCAGCAAACCGGGAGCTGTCACATCTTTAACCTGTGCTTCTTGTGCTACAAAACTCCACGGTACGGTATGATATAGGGAGTAAGTGAAAATGAAATAGAAACTAGTAACTGTGACGATAGCAATGCCGATCGCACGTGGCAATAGTTGAGATGGATTTTTTGCTTCACCGCCTGCTTGCGCGATAGAATCAAAACCAATAAAACTTGAAAACAAAAGTGCGGCTCCCGAAAGAAAAGCAGGCCAATCAAAATGAGAGACGGAGGTTACAATCGTTTTTCCTTCTTTACTCGCCAAGGCATTTGCAAAATCCTCTTGATTGAATACAAGCCCGGTCACAATCACAATAGCACCTAAACCAAACATCATAATCATCAGCGGAATCAATGTGCGCTCATACATTTTAATTCCACGAATGTTGATCAGAACAAATGTCCACAAGATGATGAGCGAAAGTGAAACGCGCACCCAACCTGCGTTTAGTAAAATGGCCAAATCATTCAATTGTAATGACTGTGCAATGTCGCGGAGAAACGGGATAATCACATAGGAGACAACCCCAATGGCGATCGACAAACCAAACCATTGCGAAAAACTGGCAACGAAACCAAGATAAGGACTAAGCGATCGGCTTGCATAGATATAACTTCCTCCAGCGCGTGGCATTGCGGAGGCAAGAATGGCATACGAAAATGCAGCGAGTGTTGCAGGCAGTGCGGCAAACAAAAAGGCAGGAAGTACATACGGCCCGATGCCCGGCACATTTCTCTGGATCATAAAAGGCACTACATAAATCGAAGCACCAATCATTGAACAAATGCCAGTAGCAGCAAGGCCTGCAAGGCCCATCTGGCGAGTAAGACTGTGAGAGGATTTAGTCATTGAACAATTAACATTATGAACCGCGAAGGCTCACGAAGAATTTATTTTATCAGCAGCACTTGCCTGTTCACAGGATACACCCACTCTACTCCGCGCTCAGTCACAATCGCATCGTCTTCCAATGGAATGCGAAGTTTGCTGCCGCCCCATTCAGGAATAGGCGTGTAAGCAAATAATTCAATCGAGAAAAAATTGGTTGGCTTAACAATGTAGTTCAATTGAACCGGATTGAAGAAAGCAATTGATGGACCTGAGCCATGACCCCAATCGCCAACCGAATGACAACCAATGATCACATCTGTTTTCGAATCCGCGTTCGGTTTGTTGAAAGCAATTTCACTGTAACCACCGTCTTGTAATGCCTTGTAAATATTATCTTCATTTTGCTTTGCGGTGATGCCGACCTTGATTGTGTTCTTTACGATCGTGCGAACTTTCACGGCCTGATCAAATGCATGCTGAATGCTTTTTGGAACTTCTTTTTCACCTTCTTTCAAAACATACGCCATGCGCTTCATGTCCGTATAAAAATTCATCAGCCCCACACCCCAATCGAGCATGAGAATGTCACCACGCTGAATGATGCGGTCGGTGGAAGTCGCTTCAATTCCTTTTGGTCCGGTCACGTAAATGGAAGGCATGCCGAATGAGGAAAGTAAATTGTTTTTGAAGAGTTGCTCCTTCAGCCACCAGGCAGCATCTTCGAGCGTTGTAACTCCGGGTGTGATCACTTCATTGGATAAAACGCGCTCTGCAAGTTGATAAGAAAAGTCTCCCGCTTCCGCGAAAGCGGCAATCTCGCTTGCCACATGACGTGAGCGATAATCAGAAACTAATTTTTCTGCAGAAACAAATCTTGCTTCATATTTCTTACCAAGAATTTCTGCCAACTCCAGGCGGCCTGAATAGGAAAGTCCATCGGCACTACCAATATCTTTAGAAATATTGAGGCCAATTTTTTTAGGATCGCGTTTTTCTACAAACGCTTTCAATTCATCTTCCGACCCGAAGTAGTCATAAGCTTTGGTTTCTTCCAGCAAGTATCCTTCAATGCCAAGCACTGATCTTTCTATTCTTGGTTTACCGATGTCGGTGAAAATGTAATATCCATTGTGACCTACATAGCCTTCACCCAGTTCATAGTACATCGGATCGAAGCGCCCTTCACGGCACATGATGATCCACATGTCAATATTGTTTTCCCGCATCACTTCCGGCAACACCAGGTCAAATTTTTCAAGACGCATCTGGTTGGTTTTGCGCCATCTGCGAAAGGACTCACGCTCTTGCGCACCGGCCTGGCCCGCGATGACTAAGAGAAGGAGGAGCAATATTTTTTTCATGGGAAGGTTGGTAAAAGATAAACTCAATAATACCACAATCGGCCAACCTGATCAAGGCGTATTTTTTGAATACCAATAAAAAAACCGCCCGGCTTTACCGGACGGTTTCACCTAAACCTAACCCTATTCTTAAATTTGAATTGTTTGCATTGAGCTACCGTTTACAATTTCGAAAGTGATGCTTGAATTGTCATTCTTCACTTTGTTCAAATCGTAAATAACTCCTGCATTCCCGATTACTTCCAAAGTTTGCTCGTGAAGAACTGCTCCGTTGGCATCAACAATTCTTACTGTTACGTTTTGCGCGCCATTGTTGGTCACGTTCAGCAAATATTTGTTTTTCTGGTTTTCTACTTCCGATACCATGGCGAAGCTGATCACCTTTGAAGTTGCATAGGTGATTTTTTCTGCCTGCTTGCCGCTCTTGCCTTCTACAACGATCGTATATTCACCTTCATTCAATTCGCTGAAATTGTATGGCCTGGTGAATGAACTTACGTTGGTCAGTACCTCTGAGTACACAATTTGGTTTTCTTTGTTTACAATGGAGACTCGCACAGTTCCGGTTTCGTTGGTCTTGTAATGCACGTTGAATACAACTTCATTTTTCGCATTTACTGTCAATGACGATGCAGGTGCAGCAAAAGATGCAAATGACATAGCGATACCTGAGAGTAGGAGGGAGATTTTTTTCATTTTTTTATTTGTGTTATTTAATGATGCAAAGGTGGTGTGTTCTCAGCGCGTGGATTCTTGAATCACGAGCGCGATTTAATTTATGTAAGAAATAGTGCGTTCGTTGTCAAACAGAATTTTTAAGTGGATGCGAAGAGCAAAGTCACGTTTTTGTTTCGGGGAATGCTCTTCTCATGTTGATTAATATGTTTAACCAATGTGCGACAGACGATAATTTGGAGGTGGACAGTTTTTAGAGCAACCTGCAAACGGTTTCACGGGCAAACTGTGATAGTAAATGCTTTCTGAAGCCGGGTCCAAACATTGATCATTTGAAAGAATAGTGATAAAAAATTCAATTTCCGATTGCCGCCTTTTGTCTAATTTTAGACAAAACCAATCTGTATGAAGTGCTTATTCATCCTTTTTTCAGTTATAGTCCTTGGCCTCTCTTCTTGTCAGCAAAAGAAAACAGAATCAAAACCGGTAGAGACAATCTCAGAAGATTCTTTGCTCACACTGACCGAAGCCAAAACCTTTCAATACTTCTGGGAGGGAGCAGAACCTATTTCCGGTGCGGCCCGTGAACGTCTTCATGTGGATGGCGATTATCCCGATAATGATAAGAATGTAGTGACGAGTGGTGGAACCGGTTTTGGTGTGATGGCAATTTTAGTTGGGATTGAGCGACATTTCGTTACTCGCCAGCAAGGACTTGAGCGTTTAGCTAAGATTGTTGACTTTTTAGAGCGGGCAGATAAATTTCACGGAGTGTGGCCGCATTGGTGGAATGGCGAGACTGGTAAAGTAAAGCCCTTCGGTCAAAAAGATAATGGTGCCGATTTGGTAGAGACTTCTTATTTGATGCAAGGCTTGCTTTGTGTACGTCAATATTTTCAGGATGGCAATGATGATGAAAAGAAACTCGCGGCACGTATCGATCAACTTTGGAAATCGGTGGAATGGGATTGGCATCGAAATGGAAAAAACATTTTGTACTGGCATTGGTCGCCCGATTACAAATGGGAAATGAATTTTGGAATTGAAGGTTACAATGAATGCTTGATCACTTACATCCTTGCAACTTCATCGCCAACCCATGGAGTGCCTGCGGAAGTTTATCATCAAGGCTGGGCACGAAGTGGGGGAATAAAAAATGATTCTACACACGAGCAATATGGACTTCATCTTGATTTGAAACACAATGGTGCACAGCAATATGGCGGGCCGTTGTTCTGGTCGCACTATTCTTTTCTTGGCCTGGATCCTCGTCATTTGAAAGACAGGTATGCCGACTATTGGAAGCACAATGTGAACCATGTCATGATCGACTATAAGTATTGTGTGGAGAATCCAAAAAAATTCAAAGGCTATGGTGAAAATTGCTGGGGCCTCACAGCGAGTTATTCAACGAAGTTCTATGCGGCTCATTCGCCCACGGAAGACTTAGGTGTGATCTCGCCAACAGCAGCGCTTTCTTCTTTTCCATATTCGCCAGCGGAGTCCATGCGCGCACTCAAGTATTTCTATTACAATTTGGGAGATAAAATTCTTGGCCCTTATGGATTTTATGATGCCTTCAGTGAACAAGATAATTGGTATATCCAAAGGTACCTCGCCATTGATCAAGGCCCTGAGATTGTGATGATCGAAAATTATCGCACCGGTTTGCTCTGGAAACTATTCATGTCATGCCCCGAAGTCAAAGACGGGTTGACAAAACTTGGCTTTACCTATTGAGTTTTATTTTGGGAATATCGTTCCTTTTTTAGAAAAATACTTTCTGTAATCTGCCTTTTTAAGCTTGCTTTTGAGTTGGGCATTTTTTTGTATAACGGCAGCAAACATTGAAGATGAAAGTAGCTGTTGTTGTTAATACCTCCTGGAATATTTACAATTTCAGGATGAGTCTGATTCGAGCTTTGATTGAAAAAGGTCATGAGGTGCATACCATCGCGCCAAAGGATGAGTACACTCATCACTTGATTTCTTCAGGATGCATTCATCATAATTTGAAGATGGATAGCCGCGGAGCAAATCCTGTAAAAGACCTTGCATTGATTTTTGAATTCAAATCCATTTACGAGAAAATCAAGCCGGATATAATTCTGCATTTCACAGTGAAGCCCAATGTTTATGGAACGCTGGCGGCTTCATGGTTGAAGATTCCTGTCATTAATAATGTATGTGGCTTGGGAACCGTATTTCTGCGAAAGGGTATCGTTTCGAAAATTGCCAAACTACTGTACAAAATATCTTTCCGCTATCCGCAAAAGGTTTTCTTTCAAAATGAAGATGACCTTCAGCTTTTTGTTGGTGAGCGATTGGTGGCGTTTGATAAATCGGAGGTTCTTCCAGGCTCTGGTATCAACATCATGGACTTCAAGCCGAGGCCTGTAAAAGCAAGCAAAGATTTTATTTTTTTGTTGGTAGCTCGATTGATTTACGACAAAGGAATTACAGAATATATCGAAGCTATTCAGATTTTACATAGATACGGGATCAATGCACGCTTTCAATTGTTGGGCGCGATAGATACGGATCATAAGAGCGGCATTCCGATTAAGAAATTAGAAGAATGGATTGCAAAAGGTTGGGTTGAATATTTGGGAAAAACGGACTATGTTACTTCATTCATGAACGCTGCTGACTGCGTAGTGCTTCCTTCTTATCGTGAAGGTTCACCGCGTTCGTTGATGGAAGCGGCCTGTCTTCAAAAACCTGTCATTGCTACGGATGTTCCCGGCTGCCGTAATGTAGTAGAAAATAATTACAATGGTTTGCTCTGTGAAGTGAAGAACGCAGAAGACCTCGCAGTGAAGATGGATAAAATGATGCAGCTTTCTGAACGAGAAAGATTGCAAATGGGAATCAACGGTCGCAAAAAGATGGAAAAAGAATTCAGCGATTCCATTGTGATCCGAAAATATTTTGCAGCCATTGATTCCATTTTGTCTGATGATCTCAGCCTGGAGTGGATCAAGCTCGCTTCGTAGTATTATTTCAACATCGCGATCTGTCCAAGATGTGATGCTTTGTGCGCCACCCGGCTGAGCATCACATTCAATCTGTTTCGGTGTGGTTCCTTTTTGAAGTCTTCTTCCGAAACGGCCGTGTGCTTACTCAGCCAGTCTTGTTCACTCCAACTTTTGAAAGCTGTATCAAGCGCAGCAGAAATATCTTTCCATTTTTTGTCGAGATCGGCTTTTGAAAGATGGCCGCTTTGGTTTGTGCCGCGCTCGTGATGATAAATGGTTTTAAGTTCTGGATAAAGTCGCTTACCGATTCCAAACAATTCAAGCAACGCATCATCCGCATCTGCAAGATGACCAAGTATCCATGAAGGAGAGTTGCCGCCTGGCACGATGGCTTTGTGAAAGTTTTCTTCTGAGAGTGAGTCAATTACTTTTTGAGTACGGGTCACGTACGTCTTCCATTGCAAAAGACAAATGTCAAGAGTGGTCATAGTTTGATTAGTTTAATATTCTCGGCAAAACAACGGCTTCCCTTTAAGAGTTCAACCTTCAAAGGTAATTTTTTACTTCATTTGCATCACAGCTGCCATCGTCTCCACGCCTTCCCATAGGTATTGAAGAATTACATTTTCGTTTTCAGCATGCTGGTTGTTGTCATAATTGACTACGGGAATGGTCACGGGTTTTGCACCTAGCATTTGTTCAAACAAAAATAGTGGTAAGCTTCCCCCGGCTGAAGGAACTTTGATCAGGTCATAATCAATTGTTCCTTGTATGGCAGAAGAAACTTTCTGCGCCATCGGCAAATCCATCGGTGTGCGTTGCGCATTGTAGCCTCCTGCACGCTTCACCACTTTTGCAAGCAACGGATATTGTCTTCGCTCCGCATCAGAAGGTTCATGATCAATCACGTGATAACCCTGTTTGATCATATGATCAATCACTTTTTTCACTTGACGATTCACATCATTGCCAGATACTAAACGCAGATCAAGTACAGCCGATGCTTCCGTTGGAATTTGATTGCTGGCCATCGCACCTACATTACCACTTTGCATGCCGTTAATATTGAGTGTAGGCAAACTCAGCAACTCCATAAAAGTTTTTCCACTTCCATCGGGTTTGCCAAGTGCAAGATCTTCCTGAAGTTTTTCTTCCACACGCGGAATCTTTGCAAGCGCTTGTTTTTCACTTTCGGTGAATGGAGTCACATCATCATAAAATCCATCTACCAAAACTTTTCCGTCAGCATCTTTCATGCTTGCAAGAAGTTGGGCAAGGCGCATGGCAGGATTGGGAGCCCAGTTGCCATAATTGCCACTGTGCAGCGGCCGCTTTGACGCATATACTTTCAAATCAACATTCACATCGCCACGCACACCAAACACCAATTGCTTCTTTCCTGATATATGGCGCGGGCCATCGCAGATGATCCAGAAATCAGCGTTGAGTTTGCTTTTATATTTTGTAAAAATTTCTCCGAGGTTGATGGAGCCGGCTTCTTCTTCGCCTTCAAAGAAAAATTGAATGTTGATACTCGGTTTGATTTTGTTTTTCACGAGTGCCTCATAGGCGGTGATGATTGAGAACACTCCCGCTTTATCATCCGATGCCGCGCGACCGTACAATCTCCAATTCGGATCAATGCTCTCGTTATCTTTAGGAAAAGGAATTTTCTTTCCGCTTTTGTCTAGACGATCGGTGAAGAGCGAGGGAGTGAATGGCTCCAGTCCTTCCGCCCATTGTTTTGGATTTACCGGCTGACCATCATAGTGCGCATAGAACGCGACAGTCTGTTTTGCGCCCGGCACTTTCACTTCTCCAAAAACTACCGGAGCGGATTTTGGTTTTCCGCTTTGAAGTAATTCTGTTTTCACGCCAAGTTTCGAAAGCCATGCTGAAATGAATTCCGCATTTTTTTGAATGTTGATGGAATCACCCAGCACATTGGGGATAGAAACGAACTCTGCATATTCCTTCAGCCAGCGGTGTTGGTTGGCGGGATCACTTACAAATTTCTTTATGGGTGACTGAGCGTTAATGAATTGATAAGAGAGCAGCAGGACGATTACACAAATTTTTCTCATAGTGTGTTTCAAAATCGGAAGTTAGCTAATTTACGAACGCATCGATGCACTCAACTCAATGAAATATATTTTGCTATTATTGACGGTCGGAATTTTATCTCAATGTCAAACTAAAAACCGAATGGAAGCTACCACTCAAACTCACGCGCTGCGACTAAAGCCTGGCCAGAATTTGAAAAAGGAATTGCAGGACTTCGTTCTGCGAGAGAAAATTGAAGCCGGTTGGATTGTCACCTGCGTGGGAAGTCTCACGCAAACGCACATCCGGTTTGCCAATCAACCGCAAGGCACCCGATCAAATGGGTATTTCGAAATTGTATCGCTGGTTGGCACCTTGAGTGTAAATGGAAGTCATCTTCACATCAGCGTGAGCGACAGCACCGGGCAAACAACGGGTGGTCATCTGCTGGATGGAAATATTATTTATACAACTGCCGAAATTGTAATTGCCTCAAGTAATGAATTTGTTTTTAGTCGGGAGAAAGATGGGACGACTCAGTGGGAGGAGTTGCAGATAATGAAGAAGTGACTATTTTTAAAAGCCTCCTACCAAAATTTCCACCACGGTTTTCTAACTGGAAGATAATCACCAATGGTTCTATGAGCGGTTGCTTTTTTTAGAATTATCCATTCTTTCACAATATCAAAATTAGGTTTTACGTCAAGTCCAAAATGCTTCGAGTATTCTTCGATGCTGTCTGAGTCAAAAGTGAAACTTATCTCACCATCATACTCATGCTTAGTCCCAGGTTGTTCGTTTTCAAATTCAAATTTTGTTCCCAAGTTAATAGGAGTGTAATCTTCTAAATAACAATACTCAATTTCTCGAAGCATTTCTCCCTTCTCATATAGAGAGAAATGATAAAACATGTTGGTACTAATCGCGCTCGCTAATATAACCCTGGTCTGAAAATGGTTAGACAATTCCTTACCCCAATCTTCAAGATTTCTTAAAGCATTGTGAGCTACTGTTATCCACTCAGGTTGCGTTTGGGCGACAATCAAATAAGTCGGTCGATCATCATCTAATAATACATTACTATATAAATCCGCAAAAGGAAATTCTCCTCTTGTTGATGTTGTGATCCCCGCTAATTGTTTTAGCTGTTCCGAGACCAAATCAATCTTATCGGTTTCAATGAAAATGCCTGCCCATTGACTCATGTTTTTTTGCTGGTAATTTAGATTTTTTATTTTGGTACGTCAAAATGAATAAAAGGTTAATTCTTGAATTCAAGTAACGAAAGAAATAGCCGACTATCACTTTTGAAATGGATACTTCATTGAATTGGATTATCTTCATAACTAAACCAACAACCTTATGGATCAGCGCATCATTAACCTTTATGACGAATACACGCACAAGCCACTCACACGTGAAGAGTTTTTAAAGAAACTTGCCAGGCTTACCGGAAGTACAGCAGCAGCCATGGCCGTGTTGCCGCTGATCGAAGTGAATTATGCGCAGGCACAAACCATTCTGCAAAACGATGACCGGCTGATGACCGAATATGTAAACTACACCGGCAGCGATGGAGCGATGAAAGCCTACGTGGCGCGACCAAAGCAAGACAAGAAATACGGAGCTGTGATGGTGGTCCACGAAAACCGCGGACTGAATCCACACATTGAAGATGTAACAAGACGTATGGCACTCGAAGGATTTCTTGCCTTCGCACCCGATGCACTTTCAACACAAGGGGGCACGCCTACCGATCCCGACAAGGCGCGCGATATGTTCAGCAAACTTGATGCGAAGGCAAATCTCGGAAACTTCATCAAAGGATTTGATTATCTGAAGACACGGAAAGATTGCTCAGGAAAAATGGGATGCATGGGATTTTGCTGGGGCGGAGGCATGGCCAATCAACTCGCTGTGAACGTTGCTGATTTGAAAGTAGCGATTCCTTATTACGGCCGTCAGCCGGAGGCTGCTGATGTGCCGAAAATCAAAGCCTTTGTTCAATGTCATTACGGTGCTATGGATGAGCGCATCAATGCCGGTATTCCTGCATACGAAGAGGCGTTGAAAAAAGCAGGAACGCGCTACCAGATATTCATTTATGAAGGTGCACAGCATGCATTCAATAATGATACGGCTCCATCACGCTACAATGAGACTGCTGCTAA
>CAZECP010000028.1:18111-51135 GCA_964510765.1 uncultured Ohtaekwangia sp.
AACTCTTCCCTTCTTAAAAACTTGCCGCCCTTTGTTAATGCCCCTTCGGATTTCTTTTTGTTGCTCTTGCGGCAGCTCAATAATGTGCATGCACTCGTTTGAGCAGCAGCCGTTGTATTTGGCTTTGCACTCATCGCATTGGATGAAGAGCAAATGACAGCCATCGTTTTTACAGTTGGTGTGATTGTCACATGGCTTGCCGCACTGATGGCAATGTGCGATCACATCTTCAGAGATACGTTCGCCTAAGCGTTCATCAAATACAAAATTCTTTCCGATAAATTTATTTTCAAGGCCTTGCTCTTTTACATCCTTTGCGTATTTGATAATGCCGCCTTCCAACTGAAAAACATTTTTGAAACCCAGGTGTTTCATCCACGCGCTCGCTTTCTCGCAGCGGATGCCTCCGGTGCAATACATCAAAAGGTTTTTATCCTTCTGTTCTTTCATCAGGTTCTCGGCTACTTGCAGTTCCTCTCTGAATGTATCCACATCCGGTAAGATCGCATTTTTGAAATGCCCTACTTCACTTTCATAATGATTCCGCATATCGATGATCATCGTATTAGGATCATCGGCCAGCTTGTTAAACTCTTTTGCATTCAAGTGAACACCGCTGTTGGTTACGTCAAACGTTTCATCATTCAGACCATCAGCAACGATTTTTTTGCGAACAAGAATTTTTAGCTTGAAGAATGATTTGCCGTTGTCATCCACCGCTATGTTCAGGCGAACTCCATTGAGGAAATCAATACTATATAATTGAGTACGGAAAGCATTTACATTTTCAGTTGGCACACTGATCTGCGCGTTGATGCCTTCTGTTGCTACATAAATCCGTCCCAACACACCCAACTGATCCAACTGTTTATACAATTCATTTCTGAATTGAGCCGGATCCGCAATGTGATGATATTTATAAAAGGATATCGTAGTTCTTGGTATCTCAGAATTCTTGATGATTTCCTTTAATTCCTTTCCGTTTTTGCGATTGTGCAACATATTTCTCCAAATGAATTGGCAAAGATAAGAAATTCAAAAATGAGCAGAATATGATTTTGGTCATCGATGGGTACAATGACCTTTGAGCTATTTGATTAGACCTGAGCCTTGTGTACAACGATCTCTTTGAAGGCGTGTGCGAGTCCGCGCGACATATAATTTTATGCCCTTGGATAATTTGTGCTCGCGCGATAAGAAGTTCGCGGCCTTCGGCCACGAAAAACACTTTGCAGAAATCGCGCAGCGATTTCTGCCTTTTGCCGAGCGAGCAACCTTATCGCAAAGAGAAGATCGATTGGAGTGCGGGTTCACTGACTTTCTGAAATGGATATGTTATGATGGTGTACAAACGTGAGACGTTGAATGGTTTTACTCGGACGCGTATTTAAAGCGGAAGGAATTTGTGCGAGTCCGCGCGGCACATGATTTGTCGGCCTTGGATAAATCGTGCTCGCGCGATATGAGGTCCGTGGCCGTAGGTCGCGAACATTAGTCAACAGAAATCGCTTCGCGATTTCTGCCTTTTACCGCGCGAGCAGTAACAGGGCAAAAGAGCAACTTGCTTAGCCGCGCGGGTTCAAAAAGATTTGAAAAAGATTTTCGCGAAACGTTATCGCTGATCGTGTCATCGGGCCGAGCATTGTCATTTCAACTAGAGTTAGAGAAAACGTTATTGCGACAGTGCTCCTCAATACCCAAGTCGTAATGCCCAAGGCCCGCACATAACACCCAATCCCCAATGCCCAATCCCCAATGCCCAATCCCCAATGCCAAAATTATTCCCCCTCATGAATCAACTCTCCCTTCAAAAGCTTATTGTACTCCGGGCATGTGAGATAGCCACGCTTCGAGCAGGATGGACATGTTTTATAAAGTTCACCAAAATAATTTCTCTTCACCACCACGGTTGACCCTTTGCACGTAGGACACATTACTTTTCCTGTCGGACCGCAGTCAATTTCAAAATCACGTGAGAGCACTTCGGCTGCGCGCTGCGCTTCTTTTTCTCTCTCCTTCATCAATTCAGTTTCTGCCTTGCCGAGCCATTCAATGGCTTGTTCAGAATATTGTCCTTGCGTTCCTTTCAATTGAATATACTTGTTCAGCCAGTCCACACTTTGTTTGTATTTGCCAAGTAAGAATGAATTTCTTCCAAAATAAAAAGTAAGATCGGAAGGTACGCTTCGAATCGTTTTCAAAATGGATATAAATCGCTTGTCCGCCTCTTCATATTTTCCTTCTTCAGACAGGCGCACGGCCGAATCAATACGCATGGTAATTTTTCGGGAGCGGTCCATCTGCCGCTGCACTTCCAACTCGCGTATCTTATCTTTCTCTGCCTGACTTTGCGCCTGCGCTGAAATAGCCATCACACTCACTATCAACAACCAAATCAATCGTCTCATTCTTTTTCTTTTTTCTTTTTGTCAATAAAATCTTCTTTCTTCAAACCGAGCCAGTTGAGTGCCGACTCGTGCATAATATCTTCCATCGCTTCTTTTGGCAGATTCATTTCTTCAATAAACTTACCAATCTCCAGATCGCCAAGCGGAAAAGGATAATCAGTGCCCAGCATCACTTTTTTTGAGCCTTGCAATTTTAAGACGTATTCCAGCATCATCGGATCGTGCGTCACGCTATCCACCCAAAACTTGCCGATGTATTTTCTTGGATCCACATTGTTATCGATGGCTACCAAATCCGGTCGGCATTCAAATCCATGTGCAATTCTGCCGATGGTTGGTAAAAAAGATCCACCTGCATGGGCAAACATTACGCGCAGGTTGGGAAGTCTTTCGAGTATTCCTCCGAAGATCATCGAACAGATGGCGCGTGAAGTTTCTGCGGGCATGCCCACGAGCCACGGCAGCCAATAGCGCTGCATTTTTTTTTCACCCATCATGTTCCACGGATGCACCATCACTGCGAGGCCGATTTTTTCACACGCTTCAAAAATGGGGAAGAACCTTTCTTCGTTCAGGTTTTCATCGTTGATATTGCTGCCGATTTGGATGCCGACAATCCCGATCTTTTTTAGCCGCTCCACTTCTTTCACCGCCAACTCCGCATCCTGCATAGGCACCGTGCCGAGGCCAATATAATTTTTTGGATAAGCCGCCACCAGCTTGGCGATGTGATCATTCAAAAATTTTGAAAGCGAAAGACAATCCAGTGGCTTAGCCCAATACGAAAACATAACGGGGATGGTGCACACCACCTGCACCTGCGTTTGAAACTGACTGTACTCTTCGATGCGAAGGTCCGGGTTCCAGGCATTCTCTTTGATCTCGCGAAAGAACTGATTGCCGCGCATCATTTTGGCAAAACCCTTTTTGTGATGCTGCAGATAAATGAAATCGCCATAGCCAAACTTCTCGCTCCAGTTGGGCATTTTCTTGGGAAGAATGTGAGTATGACTATCAATCTTTAACATGATCCGAAATATCGGGAAATAGTTTTAAATCGGTAGGGAAAATTATCGGAAGGAGTGATTGCAGGAGTTTCTCATTCATTATGTTTATGACTAAAGGTTTTATCTTAGGCAATCAAAACGCTGGTAATTGATCCTCCTTAGATGACGCTCAAAGAATTTATAGAAACAAAAGACATCAAAGTTGCTGATGATAACTTGATTGACGAGTTATGGAACTCAAATTTGGCCACAAGAGAAAAGGTCGTTTTAAGCCTTGAGCTAAATGATTTAACTCCATCTTATTCTACACTCACGAATATGTGGTTCAACTATGGACTTACAAAAGATGTAAATGAGGAGTGTACCAACATGATCTTTTCAAAGTATCAGTTTCAGTTATCAAACGTGACAGAAGATTTGTCAGCGACAACCGAATACTCGTTGTACTTTGATATTTTTGAAGACCCGGACAGAAATAGGGATGCGTGGGAATATTTCCTCCAGCATAACCCAACTAAAAAATTTACTAAAATCATGTTGGCTAATTCAGGTCCAGTTCCTTTTGACCTCAAACATAAGCTTTATGAAGCGTTACTGACAGACGAAGACTATCATCTGGATATCTATGTAAGTATCAGACATAGTTGCTTTGACAATTGCGGACAGGTTGATCGGGTAAAGGCGCGCGACATTTTGTACAAATTGAATCTTGATGACAAGCTGGAAGAAATAAACATGAGAGGCAACTGCCACAAGTTCAGCGATGTGGCACAATTCTTAAAAGACTGATCCCTCAAACTACACTTCAAACTTCTCCCCACGCAAATCCGCCAAAGTCAGTTGAGCAACAAACTCAAGCATCTCCGATTCCATCATTTCAAAGTCAGCCCCACCAACAATTGTTTCATACAATACATCGCGATGCCAACCTTCATTAATCGAAATTTCAAATCAAAACTTATAATTATACCCCGCTCTCACCACCTGCGTTTCGTAGTAGTCGGTGCTGGTGTAGTTGAAGTCGGTGCCAAGAATATTGCGCCTGATGATGAGTGTATTGAAAAGATCAGTAGCATTTGCATATAGTTCTCCTTTGCCTTTTTGAATTTGCCGCTTCATCCCAACGTCAACCGTGAAGCGCTCTGCAATCTTTCCTTGCGGAATAATATCAGGAGCCATATAGATGGCTGTTACTTGTGCTTCGTATTTTCCGCCAAATTTCAACATGTTGTTTGCTTTCACAATCCATGAAACAATGTCTTGCTCAGCTGCTGAGAAAATGTTTGTTTGTGGATATAAGTTTACCACACTGAATGCATTGATCTGGTTGCGATAGATATTGGCGTTGACGTTCAGGTTGTACGTGGAGGAAATTTTCTGATCAAGCGTGAATTCAAAGCCTGAGTTGTAACTTCTGCCGGCATTCTGAAAGATAGCATAAATCCATGTGCTGCCGGGCTGGGTACTTGAAATGCGCGTGATCGTGCCATCGGCAATGCGATGATACAATGCTGAATAGAAATATCCCTTCGGCCAACTGTTTTTGTAACCGAGTTCTACCGAGTTGGTAAACTGCGGACGCAGTCCTGGATTCCCGACTTTGATAATCTCTGCATCATCATATTTTGGAAATACACGAATGTCCACTTCATTCGGGCGATCCACACGCCTGTTGAAGAACAAGGAAATTTTCTGATCGTCATTGAATTTGTAAGCGAAGCGCACGTTGGGAAATGGCTGGTTGTAATCATAGCCACTGGTTTTATAAACCGGATTTTTCGGATCCACTTCATAGTCGATCTTCACATATTCAAAACGCAAGCCCACTTCCGCTTCGATGCGTTCGCTTTCAAAAACATAATTTCCATAGACAGCCGGAATCAATTCGTTGTACACTGCGATGCCGCCTGCATTTGCATCCAATGGTGAGTTTACGCTGTCGCGAATGAAAAGCATGTTGGTAGGAATTTGCCGCTTGCGAAACTTGATGCCCGTCTCCAATCTCCCATAGCGCAACGGACGAATATAATCGATGTTCAAATCATACACCGATTCATCGGAGATAAGTTTGAAAGCATCCTGCCCGGTATAGGTTGGGAGAATATTGGTGAAGTAGTAACGTTCATCTTCGCGATGGAAAGTGTAGTTGAAACCAACATTCAGCAATCGTCCGGCCTCTTTAAATTTATGTTGATAGGCTGCAGTTGCCATCACCGTGGTTTTTACTTCATCTTCCAAAAATTGCCAGAGACGCAAACGTTGCGACATATCTTCATTGAAAAATGGCTCATCACCGTTGTCAATGATTTTTTCGCGGCCATAAAGCCCGGATATTGTGAGCGTGTTTGCACTATTAATCGCATAATCAAAACCACCTTTTACTGTTGTAAAGGCGGTGTTGCGGTTTCGCTTGGTCTGTTGATTGATGATCGTGCCATCGTTGTAATAACGGGTGACAAATTCATTTTTGTTCAGCGTTTCCGTGTAGAGATAATCGGCTGAAAAGAACGCATTGATTTTATTTTTCCGATAGTTGAGCGAGAGCGATGGATTTATTTTTGGCGTAGCCTGGTACTGTGGCCGAATGGTGGGAAGGTTTTCTTTTCTTATCCACAAGGCGCCAAGTCCGCCTGCGAGACCCGCCTTGCCACTGAAGCCTTCCTGCTTGCTTTTTTTGTAAATGATGTTGATAATCCCAGAGTTGCCATTCGCATCGTAGCGCGCTGATGGATTGTTGATGATCTCAATTTTTTCAATCGCGGAGGCGGGAAGATTGTCAAGTCCCGATTGGCTACCGAAGCCGGTGAGCGCAGTTTGCTTTCCATCGATCAGCACGGCCACCTTATCATTTCCACGCAATAATACTTTCCCGTCTTGTACAGAAACACCAGGAAGATTTTGCATTGCCTGCAACACAGATCCACCACTTTGACTGATGTTATCGGCTACGGAAAAAACTTTCTTCTCCATCTTATCGCTCACGGCATCTTGCTTGCCTGTCACCGTCACTTCCTGCAACCTCTGACTTTCTTCAACGAGTGTGATGATTCCCAGGTCAAGAAAATTCGTGAGTGAGCCAACATACTGCGATTGTCGTTTGGTAGCATATCCAACAAAGGAGAATTCAAAGTAATAATTCCCATGCGCAATGTTTGCCAGCGTAAACCGCCCATCGGCATCGGTGATTGTGCCGGCTACGAATGCGCTGTCTTTGTCTGCTTTGATGACTACGTTCACATACGGCAAAGTTTCATTTGTGGTTTGATCTTTTACCTGACCCGAAATAGTTACCGATTTAATCTGGGCGGCAACTTGAGAGGATACAACTACAAAGAAGAGTAGGGAAATTATTTTCATGTACGAAATACGAAATTATCCGGGAAACTAAATTATTTTATTCCATACTCCAGCACCATGAATGTGCCGGGCACAACTTTCGGTCTTGGGTTTGGATTTTCAGCAGTAGGCGCAGGCGTTTCTCCAAACTGCGCAGTTGATACATACAGGTGATGCGTTTTTGTATCGAGTGTAATTGTTCTTGCTCCGGGTTCTGTTTTAATCGTCTCAACCACCTTGAATTCATTGGGAGAAATTTCTTGCACAACTGTGATTGTGCCTTCGCCATTGGAACTGAAGGCCATTTTCAATTCAGGATCGAACACAGCGCCATCTACTCTTTTGCCGATGGGCACTTGCGCGATGATGTTTCCTTTTTCAGAATCAACTACTGTCATCATTCCGCTATGGCATACGCTGAAGAGCCTTTTGTTTTTCATGTCGATGGCAAGGCCGGTTGGTTCTTCACAACCTGTGAGCTTCCATCTGTTTTTTATTGCTAATGTTTTTGCATCGAAAGAAACAATTTCGGCAGCGTCTTCGAGGTTAACGAAGATAGTTCCGTTTTCATCAGTCGCGCCAGCTTCCAGGGCGCCTCCGCCAACATCGACCGTACCAGCTACTTTCCCATTCTCAATGTCGATGGCAGTTGTAGTTACATCGCTGTGATTGAAAACAAAAACACGTTTTGAGAATTTATCATACAACAATGCATCCGGATTTTTTCCGGTTGGCAATTCAATAATTGGTTTCAAGGTTTTCAAATCGAAAATCGTCACGTTATTACTTCTGCCGTTGGTAGTAATGCCACGACCGAATTCAGGAACAGCAATTACTCCGTGTACTCCTTGCAGGTTGGGTATCGTTCCAATCTTTTCATGCGTGGTTGCGTTGCGCACTTCTACCTGCGTGCCGTGAGAAACGTACAGCACTTTATTTCTTGAATCGACACTCAGGTAATCCCATCCACCTTCACCACCAATTACGGTTTTCTTGATGAGGTGAAAGCGCGGTTGCGCCATCAGCGACACGTTAATGAATAAAAGCACGAGACGGAGGAAATGCATTTTAGTTTTCATAGCTGTTAGGTTTTTTTTGATTGGACATGGCCGGCTCTTGAATTATTCCAGACTCTTAATCTTTTTCCTCCTTTTCTTTTTTCAATTCCTTTTTCACGAGAAGTTTTCCGTTGGAATCAAAGATGAATTCAAATTTCCCTTTGCCTTTTGAAGTTTCGATCTCATAAGTCGTAGTGGCGCTGGCTACGATTTTAGCAATCTCCTTTATTTTGTAATCTTTAAATTCTTTGTTGAAGGAATTTTTAACAACTGCAGGAAGTTGGTTCTCTGCAATCTCGCTTTCCACTTCTGTGATAGCGCCATTATTGTCGATCACCACGGACATTTCCATTTTGTTTTGTGTGAAGCTTGCTTCCCATCCGTCATTCTCCTTGTCCCACTTTACTGATTTTGAATTTGGATACGCTGTTTCAAATCCTTGCTTAACAGCGGAAGGCACTTGTGACTCTGTGGTTTTCTGAGCAAACGATGAAGATGCCGCCAACAGGATTGCGATAATTCCGAAATAGTTTTTCATGTTTTTTTCTTCAAACTAACGAAGCGATTTTGGAGAGATTTAGGATTTAACAAATGCACTTAAGTATTTCGGATTCCTGACTTTGTTTGTTAGCTGTGTATCAAAGGTAGATGAGCACTGCGCAACCAGCTTGCCCGGTGAAAAATATTTAAAGGGTTGTGAAGGAGAGCGAAAACAGGGCACTTACCGCAGTGCGTCCGCAGGCTGTCCGCAGCACTGTCGGTCAAACGCTTCAAAAACGCACTTTCCTGCGGACATACTGGGAACATGGTGCGGACATTGTGGGGACATGGTGCGGTCATCGTGAAAGAATGTCCGATCCTGTCCGATCGGTATCCGATCTGAGAAAGCCCGTGTTACAGTTGAAAGTGGAATAGTCAATTTTATAAATAAAGTAGATTTCGTGAAAACAGAATTTCTACAAAATCATATTGTTGGTTTGTAGTAAAAACATTTCCGGACTCTGGCTCGGTAGGATTAATTTTTTAAACAATTCCAAAGTTGTTTTCAGTTTCTGCAGGAATAAAACGCGGAGCCTACTTGTCTAACGGACACTACAAAAAAATGAAAGAAAAATTACTGGTTCTTTTTATCTGCATTTCCGGAGTGGTGGTTGCTCAAAAACAAGTTGCTATTTCCGGTACCGTTATCGATTCCCTCACCCGAAAGCCTGTCGAGTTCGCTACAGTAGCTGTCTATGATTTAGCGGTAAATAAAATTATCAACGGAACAATTTGTGAAGCGAATGGAAAGTTTAGCATATCCGTAGCCGGAAATGGAGATTACCAATTTGTCATTTCTTTCGTAGGCTATGGCAGCGTAAAGATAAAGGTGAACCTGACTGATAAGGGAAAGGACGTGACACTTGGAATGATTTTGTTAAGCCCATCGGTAGAAATGTTGCATGAAGTAGTGATTGAAGGAAAGAAAACGCTGGTGGAGGAAAAAGTTGACCGTACCATTTACAATGCAGAGCAAGATGCCACTACCAAAGGCGGTGATGCTACAGACGTGCTGAAGCGAGTGCCCTTACTTACCGTAGATGTGGATGGCAATGTGTCTCTTCGCGGCAGCGCAAATGTAAAAGTGCTTATCAATAATAAACCTTCTACAATTTCGGCCAACAGCGTTGCAGATGCGCTCAAGCAGATACCTGCTGACATGATCAAAAATGTGGAGGTGATCACTTCACCTTCTTCACGCTATGATGCTGAAGGCTCCGGAGGGATCATCAATATTGTATTAAAGAAGAATACGCTGGATGGTACATTTTTTAATTCCGATGTAACGGTTAGTACAAGAGGATCAAACCTTGGAGTTAACGGTGCCTATCGAAATGGAAAGATGGGATTCTCGCTGGGAGGTTTTTTGCGACCGACTTACAATGTAGTGGGAGACTTCGCCAATGATCAAACCACGTATGCGAATGACACTTTGCACAACACACAGACTGCTCATACCCGTAATAATGGAATGCAGGGGACCTATACATTGGTGTGGGATTATGATATTAACAAAAATAATTCGTTAAGTACTTCTGTTCGTTACGGCAGCAGAAACCAGGATTCGTATCAGGATCAGTTGTTTACAAATACGTATCGGCACGATTCGCTAAAAACCAGTACACTTCAAAACATAAAATCAACAAATACCGGCAACAATGTGGACGCGTCTCTCACATACGTGAAGCGATTTGAAAAAAAAGAACGCGAATTTAATTTCCTCGGACTATACAGCCGCAACAACCAATCGAACGGATATGTAATTAATACAATGCAGTTAGGCAATCAATCTATTTTGAAACAAAATAAAAATGATAACCCTGGCTATACCCAAGAGATTGTTCTTCAGGGCGACTACCAGGAACCGATCAAAGAAAATCAACTGCTTGAGTTTGGCGCAAAGACCACTATCCGCAATGTGGAGAGTAATTATTCCTACTACGTGGCGAGCGGTGACGCTGGCAATTACGTGATTGATAACTCGCGCGCTTCTACGGGTTTTAAATACGATCAATCCATTTCTGCCGGATATGTCGCCTATACGTTGTCAGGAAAAGCCTATTCACTAAAAGCAGGTACGCGATACGAATACACCAACATCAAGGCGCACTTTACCGGTCAACCTGATATCAATATTCCATCTTACGGTGTGATGGTGCCAAGTATTAACCTTTCCCGAAAACTGAAAGACGGAAACCTGATAAAGGTTTCTTATAACAGGCGTATTCAGCGGCCTAACCTGCGCGACCTGAATCCAAACCTTCAGGCTTCCAATCCAAAGAGTGCGACACAGGGAAATCCAAATCTGAAACCTGAGTACACGGACTTATACGAGATTGCCTATCAGACCAACGTAAAAAATGCAACGTTGAATTTCTCGACCTTCGTCAGATACAATACCAACGATATACAGGCCGCACGTATCATTCGCCATGACACGATCATTTCAATGAGCCAGAACATTGGAACCGAAGCAAACTATGGTATTTCCATTTTTGTAAGTATTCCTGTTACGGAGCGCTTTACTTTGAGTGGAGGCACTGATACGTATTATCGAATCTTAAAAAATAATTCGGGAGACTCTACGCTCAGGGCTTCCAACAGTGGAATTACTCCCAACTTTCGGCTGTTTGGAAGCTACAATTTCTCAAAAGGATGGAGCGTTCAATTTTTTGGATCCTATCAAGGATGGAATTATAACCTGCAGGGATACCGCACTAGTCCGATTAACCACAGTGTGAGTGTTAAGAAGAATATGTTTGGGAAGAATGGGTCGTTAAGTCTTGGCGTTGATAATTTTGCTACTCCGTATTACCAGGTTTACTCGCAATTAAATTCCACTTATTTATCACAACGGAGTACAAGCACGCTGCATAATTTTATGGTGAAGGTAAGCTTCAGTTATAAAATCGGGAAGATTGCAAAAGATAGAAAGAAGCAGCTTTTGGAAGATGACTCGAATTAGTCACAAATGGCTGCGACTTGCCAATTTGACCTTCATGATTTTTTGGCTGAACATTTACAGGTTTACTTCACAAATGATACAATGAAAGTATGATCACTGTCATGCTGTTCATAAGAAAGTCTTACACCGGAAGTATCACATATTTTCTTAACAATCGCCAACCCAAGCCCGGTGCGGGAGGAGGTGGTGTTTCCTTTTTGAAAGCGGTCGAAGATTTTTTCCTGTGCAAATGTTAAAGCGAGTCCCTCGTTTTGAATTTTCCATTCGTGATCGGATACACTGATTTGAACCTTGCTCTTCGGATTGCCATGCCGAATAGCATTTGAGATTAAATTTGAAAGTAGAATATCAAACAGCGTTGGATTGTAGGTAATGGTCAGATCAGTTTTGAAGTGAGAATGAATCCTGATTTCTTTTGCATCTGCTTCAGTCTGGTAAAGAGAAATCAACTTCGAAGTAAACGCGGCTACGTTGATTGTTTCCATTTCTACAAACTGGCGGTTTTCAATTTTTGAAAGCAGCAGGAGCGCCTTATTCAATTTTCCAAGTCGATCGGTCGCGTCCATCAAGGATTCCATCACTTGCGCCTGATGTTCTGTTAGCGGAGTTTGAAGGAGTAGCTCAAGCTTCGATTGAAAGACAGCGAGCGGAGTCTGCATTTCGTGTGAAGCATTTTCAGTAAATTCTTTTTGCTGGAGATACACCTGGTAGTCGCGCTCAGTGAGTTGCTTGATCGCGCGGTTCAAATCTTCAAACTCTTTGATGGAGGAGGATTGAAGTTGAAGGCTGGGAGCTTTTTCGATTTCAAATTTTTTCAGCGCATCAAGTGTATGATAAAATGGTCGCCAGATTCGCTTTGAAATCCACCAATTGATAATCAAAAGACCTGAGAGCAGAACTGCCAAAACAATTAATTGCAATGTAGCCAGCGCTTTGATCAGATCTTCACTTTCCACAAGTGAAACGTGCGCCACTAGCCGATAGGGTTTTCCGTGGAAGGAAATGGAAGTGGTGAGCACACGGTAAGGTTCCATCTCGTTGGAGAAGGAATTGAATTGCATTTTGTTGTAAATGCTGTCTTTAGTATTTCTTAGAGCAGGTTCAATCACTACTTCTCCATCCAGGTCTTCCCATTGTTTCAGATCACTTTCTGAATTTATTTTTTGAATACGTGATTCGATTTCCCTTTTTTGAATCTGAAGGGTTTCATCCACGCGCTCGATGATGATGCGGTTCACCACCCAATAAAATACGGGCGTAACAATGAGCAGCACCAATACAGAGTAAATCAAAAAGTTGAGCAGTGTGCGGTTTAATAATCTCATGCTTCGAATTTATAACCCAAACCGTAAACCGTTTTGATGTGATCATCGCTTCCGGCTTCCGTTAATTTTTTTTTCAGGTTTTTGATATGCGAATAAACGAAGTCATAATTATCAAAACGATCTGCGTCATCCCCCGAAAGGTGTTCTCCAATTGCATTCTTAGGGATCACTTTGTTTTTGTTGGAGGCGAGAAACATCAATAAATCAAACTCACTTTTCGTCAGCTCAATTTTTTTTCCTTTGATTAGAACTGACTTGGCAGACATGTCGATCGCTATATTGCCAAACGTAATGGAACCTGAGCCGTCAAATTTATTTCTGCGGATGAGGGCTTTCACGCGTGCACCAAGCTCCGCGAGGTGAAAGGGTTTGGCGAGATAGTCATCTGCACCTAAGTTAAGCCCTTCAATTTTATTATCGAGTGAATTGCGCGCAGAGATGATGATTACACCATCGGCTTTTTGTTTTTTCTTGAGTTCTTTCAAAAGCGTAAGACCGTTGCCTCCCGGCAGATTGAGGTCAAGCAGGATGCAATCGTAAGAATAAAGATGAATCTTTTCACGGGCAGAATAAAAGTCAAACGCCACTTCGCATACATATTTCTCTTCTTCTAAATAATGAAGAATACTGTTGCTCAGCTCATGCTCGTCTTCAATGACAAGAATTTTCATTGCTGCAAATATCAGCAATGATTTTGGAGAAAAATTGTAGCGGAGAGTGTCTTTTACTTCAAGATGGCTTTCAGCACCACTATGTCCTGCAACTGCGCATCGGGTTTGATTTTATGTTGCGCATCGTAGCCGCCCCATTGACTGTTGGCGATATAATAAAAGGTGTTGCCGTCAATTGTGCCAAGCGTGGGTTCATTGAAGTTCGGATGATTGCGATCGATAATTTCAAAACGTGTGATCTCAGAAAAATCCTTGTTGAGAAAGTATTGTGTGCAACGCAAGGGCACTACGCCATTTTGAATGGCGATCAGTGAGTTGTTGTAAAAGTAAAGTCCATCGATTCCTTTGAGTGATGCTTCTACTTTTGAAACTACTTCGGTCAATACTTTGGATTGGATGTCAAGCTTGAAAACTCCTTTGACATAGTCGGCAATAAAAAGCGTTTTTTCGTCAGGGGAGAAAGCAATTCCTTGGATGTTCCAGAATTCTTCAGATGAAAAGAAGGTTTCTACCTTAAAAGTTTTCTCGTTCACCGTAAGGATGTCGTTGTTCTGACCGTCAGTAATAAACACCTGGCCTTTTTTAGTGAGAATCAAATCTCCATACACGGCTTTTTTGGCTCCCAGTCGCGGAACATATTTTTGAAGCAGCTCGCCTGATTTCAGATCAAATTTGAAAACGGCCGACTGTGCAGCCGAATCATAATTTTCCATTTCTTCCATGGGCGAGGAGCAGGCCCACAACACATTTCTTTTGACATCCACTTTCAAGCCAAAGATGCTAGTCATACCTTGAAAGGCTGGTGGACAAAAATCAGTGGCCGTACCATCGCTTGTTACTTTCACAATTTTGCGTTTGTGAATGCTGCCCAGGTAGAATGTTTTCATGTTGGGATTATAGTCGATGCCTTCCGTATGCAGGCTACGATCCTTGATAGCAAAAGCAACCGTTGAGTTGATGACCGGGCGTTGCCATTCCTTTTGGAGATCGAGGAGTGATTTGAATTCTTTTGAGTCTTTGATAGAGTTAAAATCAGCGATGCCATCGAGTTTGAAATCGGCATTGATCAGGATTGCTTGCTTCAATGCTTGAATGGCTTCCGCTTTTTTATTGGTGAGAGTAGCTGCAATTCCCAATTGGTATAACACACCTTGATGATACGGATGCACCTTGTTTGCCTCCTTGATCTTCGCATAAAACTCAGGGTAGTTTTTGTTTTTGTAGGCGCCCATCGCTTCGCTGTAGAATTTTTGAAGGCCTTGCCCGAAGGAGCTTAGGATATTTGCAAAGCAAAAGAGAAGCAGTATGTGTTTTTTCATTATGCAAAATAGAAATTGCATTTTAGAAATTAAACCACCCAGCCTACTTGATTTTTATTCGCTCCTCAACGTCTTGGTCGGATCCGTCCAAGCTGCTTTGATGGCTTGATAGCTGGCAGTGGAGAAGGCAATCAGCAAACAACCAAGTGCGGAAAATAAAAGTGGAGCAACGCCAATTGTAGTGTGATACGCAAAACTCCCCAGCCACCACTCATTTAAAATGTACCAGGCAGATGGAATGCCGATGAACATGGAGATGATGACGAGCTTCATGTAGTCTTTGGTGATCAGCCCAACAATACTTGATGAAGTGGCGCCCAGCACTTTGCGGATGCCGATCTCTTTTGTTTTCTGTGCAGCAGCAAAAGCTACGAGGCCGAGCAACCCCAGGCAGGCAATGGCAATCGCCAGCGCAGAGAATACTGTTGTCACTTTTCCCATACGCTGTTCTTTATCATACATTTTTTGATATTTCTGATCGAGGAATTCATATTCAAACGGACGGTGCGGTAAAAGGCTCGTGCTGATTTTTTTCAGTTCGTCAAGTTGCTCTTTGACATTTCCCGGTTTCAGTTTCATAAAAGCATTGTTGAGATCCCAGTCATATTTCGCTGCGAAAAGTACGAGCGGAGAAATTTTTTCCTGTAACGAAGAGAAGTGAAAATCTTCCACCACGCCCACGATTACTGTTTTGCCGCCATTAAAACTCACGGTGGTGGATAAGGCCTCGTCTTCTTTTACTCCCAATTCCTTCAGTGTAGATTGATTCACGATGATGGCCATCACCGAGTCAACGCTATATCGTTTATAGTCTGCTTCGTTGAAGTTTCTGCCGGTGACCACGTTCATTTTTAAAGTGGGCACAAGGTCTTCGTCCACGGAGGTAGCTTTTACCACCATACCTAGTTCTGATTTTGATCCGGGAAGTTTTATTCCATAACCGCCATTGATCTTGGTGGGCGCTTCTGTAGCCCGCCCCATATTTACAACAAACCCGGTGCGCTCAAATTCTGTTTTTAGTTGTTGGTATTTTGCCTTTGCCTGGCGATCCAGCGGAAGTACCACCACATTCTCCCGATCATATCCAAGTTTCTTGCTCTGAATGTATTCCAATTGTTGCAGGATTACTGCTGTGCCGATCATCAAAATAATCGAAACAGAAAACTGAAATACCACCAATGATTGACGCAGCCAGATTCCTTTGTTCGATCTTTTGAAATTGCCTTTCAGCACACTCACAGGTTTGAACGATGTAATGGCAAGTGCCGGATAAATTCCCGCCAGGAAAGCAATGGACACCCACCCGATCACGCACCAGAAAAGAACGGTTGAGTTAAGTAAGTCAACGCCAACAAAACTTTTTCCCGTAAGGGAATTGAAAAGCGGTAATGCCAGTTGCGAAAGGAAAAATGCAAGACAAAATCCGAATAGCGTAACAATCAACGACTCGCAGATGAACTGAAAAAATAATTGCGTGCGTACCGCGCCAACCACTTTACGAATACCCACTTCACGCGCGCGATCCGATGCCTTTGCAGTGGCGAGATTTACATAGTTAATGCAAGCCGTAATCAAAATCAAAAAGGCAATAGCAGCAAATACATACACATACAAAATACTACCCACCACTTCCGGCTCATCCACTTCAGATTTCAAATAGATATCAGTGAATGGAGTGAAGTTGTAAACAACATAATCACCCGCATTGCCAAGTTCATTGGCTACCGCTTGCTTCACAATTTCATTGGTCTTGCTGCGAAGGCCATTCATGTCAGCTTTCTCATTTACCACCACATAAGTTTGATAATTTGCACTCCACCAGATTTGTTCTTTAGAAGCATCCAGGGAAGAAAAACTACCCACAAAATCAAATTGAATCATCGAGTTGGCAGGAACATTTTCAACGACACCGGTAATTTTATACTCCACTCGATTGTTGATGTTAAGTGTTTTACCGATCACATCCTCGTTGCCGAAATATTTTTTCGCCATTCGCTGAGTGATCACTACAGAGTTGGGTTCTGTCAGCGCTTTGTCAGGGTTGCCTTGCAGAAGTTTGAATGAAAAAACTTTGAAGAAAGAACTGTCAGCATGATAGAATTTATTTTCCTGGAAAATGTTTTCACCGTTCTTCACCACATAGGGGCTCCACGCTGATTGGTTATAAAAACGAACGCCTTCTTCTATTTCAGGAAAATTCTTTTTTAAAGCAGGAAGCAATGCGGTTGGTGATACAGAAGTCCTGGCTGTCTGTCCACCGAAGCTATATTCCAAAGAAACGCGATAGGTCCTTGCTGCTTTTTCATGAAAGCGATCGTAACTCAGTTCATGGAAAATCCACAGGCTTAACAACAAACATGTGGCCAGGCCGAGTCCGATGCCGGTTATGTTAATAATGGAATAAGAGATTTGTTTGCGCAAACTGCGTAGCGAGGCGAGCAGGTAGTTTTTCAGCATGACTGGAATAGTTTGATGCTAAGACGCGCGAAGTTGAATTAAGTTGCACCTCATTTTCAAAATTGTGGAACATACAAAAATCGCGATCGTGATTCCTTTCTTGGCGAGCGTGAGTCCACGCGGGAGGTATTTGCACTACCTTTTTTAACATGCTGCTGATTCAATGTCGGTGCTTGAAAAAGTATTCCAATCCAATGAAAAATTACCGCTGATGGACTTACCTTAGCTTGGGGTATTAATAAAGAGTGAAATCCATTTAACTTTCGCACTAAAATGAAATGGCTCTTTAGTTGTTGGCTCTTGGTGTGGGCAAATGCCCAGGCGCAACAATACACTTTGCGCAACTACAAAGCCGTGGATGGCTTGCCGCAATCCCAGGTGTATGCAATGGCGGAAGATAAGAATGGTTATCTCTGGATGGGAACGATGGGGGGCGGCCTTGCGCGATTTGATGGCCGCGAATTCAAAGTCTATACAACTTTCAATGGGTTGCTCAATAATAATATTAACTCGCTGATGATCGATGCTCATCAGAATATTTGGATCACGCACCCGCGCGGCATTTCCAGATTTGATGGGGCCAAATTCAAAACTTTTGAAACACCGCCAGACAATCCAAGATCAATCGGCAGACTTTATGAAGTAGGCGACTCCATTTTTTTTCACATCGGACGGCAGGGGGCGATCGGAAAAATATTCAAAGACTCTGTGATTACATGGGAAGGGCGTGAAGTGAGCAATGCAATTGTTTATTTTGGTTTGCACACCATCCGGAAGGATGTTTGCTTTTATTTGAGCGATAGTAGCTTCTTATTGATTCCCCAGGTTGGGGAACGAAAACGAATCTATTTTAAAGAGTACTTCAATAGGGTAATTTCAATGGTCAACTATCAGGGCAACTTGCTGGTGCGATCAGACAAAGGCTATTTTATTTTTGACTATAAGAAAGGTAAAATCAGACCTGAACGTGAAATCCGTCATGAGCACGTCATCGCTTATGATTCTATCAATAAAATTTTCTGGGTGGAAGAAAACGGCAGTATGGCGAAACTCCCATTGGGAAAGAGGGAACCGGAAATTGTGTTGCCCAATGTGGATACCAGGCAAGTGTTGTTTGACCGCGAAGGAAATACCTGGTTTGCTACTTCGGGCAGTGGCGTTTTCAAATATTATGTCAGCGATTTTGAAAGATGGATGCCGGGAGTGGTTGGCTCGATTATGGCCATCGAAAGAGACAAGTCAAATGCTATGTGGTTTGGTTCACAGAAATTGATGAAAGTAAAAAAGGGTAAGGTCAGGGAATATCAACTGAATGCAAATCAAAAAGGAGATGTTTCTTCCATTAAAGTAAATAAGAAAGGCCAGTTGTGGGTGGCCACGCTTTCAGGTTTAGGATTGTATGACAGTTTGAAAGATCAATTCAAATGGTTTACCCGTGAAGATGGTTTGTCCAGTCAATACATCACTTCGCTTGATTTTGATGACAGAGGTAATGTGTGGTGTGGTACAACCGATGGTATCAATTATTTTGATGGAAAAAATTTCACGACCTATTCGATTAAAGAAGGTCTGGCTGCCCGCTATGTATCCGCACTTAAGTATTCCCCGAAACTGAAGACGTTGTTTATCGGATTTGAGCAAGCTCTTTCCATTTTTAAAGACGGAAAATTTACTTCCGAGTGGCTGCCGAATTTGAAAAACAACATGGTGATCTCTTTGGAGATTTACAAAGATAACTATCTGCTCATGGGCACTACCGGCTCTGGCATTTTGATTTACGATCTTACCACCAAAAAAACGAAAGTCATTTCCACCGATGATGGGTTGCCATCAAATCTTACTTACTTCGTCACTCCAGACGAGGATGGGGCTCTTTGGGTAGGTACTGAGCAAGGAATCTCCCGCATGAAATTGAACGATCGCTTTGAAATCACTGAGAGCCACAACTATGGTTATGAAAATGGATTGGAAGGAGTAGAGACCAACAACAACGCTTATTATTTTGGCGATGAAAAATATTTTGGTCTGATCGATGGTGTTTACAAATTCAACAACAAGCAGGAACAGTCCAATTTTTCTTACCCGATCCATCTCACCGGAATTGAAATTTTTTATGGAAAAGATTCAGGTGAGGAATATGCGGAAAGCACCTACGGTTTTTTTAAAATACCGTTTCACCCGATTTTGCCGTCCAATAAGAATCATATCACCTTTTATTTCAATCGGGTAAATAAGCAGAACCCGAAATCGGTGCGCTATCAATATTACCTGGATAAATTTGATAAGACATGGTCGAAGCCAACTTTGGTCAATCATGTCACGTACGGAAACCTTCCTCCGGGCGAGTATTCCTTTCAGGTGAAAGCGACCAACAAACAAGGAGCCTGGGACGCACCGCTCTCTTACACTTTTGTTGTGAAAGCACCGTTTTATGAGACTACTGAATTTCGTGTGTTCGTGTTCGTGCTTATCACTATTTCAGTCGTGAGTTTCTTTTACGTGCGCATGAGAAACCGGATGAGGCGCGCGTTGGAATTGGAGCATATTCGCCAGGAAGAGCATGAGAAGTTGAGAAAAGAAATTGCCCGTGACTTTCATGATGAAATGGGTAATCAACTCACTCGCATTATTAACTACATAAGCTTAATGAAGCTGAGCCAAAACGGACACGCAAACGAATTTTATGACAAAGTCGAAAGTGCAGCAAAATATCTTTACACAGGCACGCGCGATTTTATCTGGAGCATCGATCCTGTTAATGACGAACTCTCAAAACTTTTTTTCCACATCCGCGATTTTGGTGAAAAGCTATTTGAAGAGAAAGAAATCAACTTCCGTGCTTTTAATGAATTGAAGCAAAAAGTAAAATTACCTTACGGCTTTAGTCGTGAGGCGAATTTGATTATTAAAGAAGCGATGACCAATGCGTTCAATCATTCCAATGCCAGGAATGTTTCCTTCTCATTGAAACAAACCAATGAAGGCCTCGAAATGCAGTTGGCCGATGATGGCGATGGTTTCGATATAAATAAGGTGTCGCAGGCAAATGGCCTTGGCAATATGCAAGTGCGGGCAAATAGAATAAATTCTAAATTTATAGTACAGTCGCAGGCAGGACAGGGCACAGAGGTGCGATTGATTTTACCAGAACTTATAAAACAAAAAGCATAATGGAAGAAATGAAAAAGCGCGTACTCATCGTGGAGGACGACAAGGAAATCAGGAACAGTTTTGCGGTGATTGTAAATAGCTCACCGAAATTTTATGTTGTGAGCAACTACAGCAGTTGCGAAGAGGCCATCAAGCACATGAATGCTGATAAGCCGGACATCGTATTGATGGATATTGAATTGCCCGGTGGAATGAACGGCATCAAAGGCGCAAAGGCAATCAAAGACAAATGGCCGAACACTGACATTATCATGGTAACGGTGTATGAAGATAGCGATATGGTGTTTGAAGCCTTGAAGTCCGGAGCGAGCGGCTACATCACCAAGAGCGCCAACTACCTTGAGCTACTCGCAGCATTGGATGAAATCAGCAAAGGAGGTGCGCCCATGAGCAGCAAGATTGCTCGCATGGTTATCGACAACTTTCATGTGAATCCCAATAGCCCGTTGACAAAACGCGAAACAGAAATTTTACAATTGATTGCCGAAGGAAAGACCTACACGCAAATTTCGGAGCAACTCTTTATTTCAAAAGAAACTTCCAAAACGCACATCAAGAATATTTATGCCAAGCTGCAGGTGAAGTGCAAATCGGAAGCCATCGCGAAGGCGAATTCAGAGAAGTTGATCTGACTTGAAAATTTGACAAACAAAAAGGTTCGCAGTGCTGCGAACCTTTTTGTTGTTTTAGGGATTTGAATTATTTCTTATCGAGATCAGGCAAAACGAAATTATCAAGTGGGCTTGTCAATTTCATGGTCGCTTCAATATCTTTTACAGTTCGTGGCCCCGAAGCGGAAAGATGTTCATAACCATCTTTGGTCAGCAAATAATCGTCTTCAATGCGAACAGCAATTCCCCACCACTTCTTGTCACAGTTTGAATTTTCAGGAATATAAATTCCGGGTTCAATCGTGATCACCATGTTTTCTTCCAGCTTGTCATAAGGCCCGCGGTCATGCACATCCAACCCGATGTGGTGACAGCAACCGTGCGGATAATACATGTGCTTGTCGTTCTCATTTTGAATAACACCCAATTCTTTTAAGCCTTTATTAATGGTGATGCGAGTGGCTTTTGTCAAATCACCGAATGTGGTACCAGGTTTACAAATCTTCATCGCCTCTTCCTGCGCTTTCAATACCAATTCATAAATCTGTTTTTGTTCGGGAGAAAATTTCCCGTTCACAGGAATGGTGCGTGTGATGTCTGCCGTGTAGCCGTGAAACTCTGCACCAAGGTCCATCAGGATTAATTCCTTTGTCGAAATATTTGGTTTGTAGTTATCGATATAATGAAGGATGCAACCGTTATGCCCTGCACCCACGATGGACGGATAACCCAAATCTTCGGCCTGGTATTTTTTAAAAACGTATTCATGGATGCCTTGTATTTCCCGTTCACTCATACCCGGTTTCATGGCTTTCATCACTTCCACCTGGCCGGCACAGGAAATTTTTACAGCCTTGCGGATCATCTCCAGTTCTTCCTTGGTTTTAATTCCGCGAAGGTTATCCATGATTTTGTCCAGGCTCTGAGCATCAAGATTATTTTTGGCAGGTTCCACGGCTAATGTCTTGTTGCTCTTGTCAGGATAATTTGTTTTTACTTTAAACTGCGTGATCAAATCATACAAGTCAGAGGAGTCGCGCGGATCGTTGCGCACATCATTCAAAAAATCGAAGAAGAGAACCGAAGTAAATTTGGAAAAGTCCAGGTTGTACTTTTTGAATTCGGAATTATTAAACGCTTGTTCAATTCCTAAAAGGTCTTTCGCGCCATTCGCTCCAAGTCTTCTTCCCGTCCACATTTCAGCACGTTCGTTTCTTGGTTGTGCGAAAAGGATTTCATCATACTGAGCGCCATTGCTGGCTGTTTGTTTTTCTTTGAAAACCAGAAGTAATGCGTTTGGTTCTTTGTAACCACTCAGATAAAAGAAATCAGGATCTTGGTGATAGGTATAATCCACATCATTGGCGCGATTCCTGACTGGGTTGGCAAAGAATACGGCTACCGTATTTGCCGGAAGTTTTTCACGCAGTTTTTCGCGTCTTTCTTTGTAAAAAAGTTTTGTAAGAAAGTCATTGGGCAAATCGGCTTCTTGCGCAAAGCTGGCGGTAAAGTGTAAAACCAATAGTAGAGTGGCAAGTTGTTTCATTTGTTGAATATGTTAAGTGCACTAAAGTATGAAAAGAAAGAGATTCCGTCCGCAACATTTATTTGAATTCGTGATCTTCTTTTGGAAATTGCAGTCATGACATACAAACTCGACTTGTTTGCGATCTTCATTTTTCTGGGTGTGGTGCAGGCAGTTTTCCTTTCGTTGTTTTTCTTCTCGAAAGAAAATAGAAAAACAGAAGCGAATGTCTATCAGGGAATTTTGGTGCTGGCCATGGCGGCTAACACGATGGAGATTTTCCTGTGTTACACAGGCTATATTTTGAAATGTCTTTGGCTCGTTGACTTTTCCGAGCCGTTTGCTTTTGTAATGGGGCCGGCATTTTACTTGCTGTTGCTGAATCTCATCAAAGGCAAAACCAATAAGAACAGCTTTTACCACTTCCTCATTCCATTGGTGTGGCTGATTTTGCAAATCCCTTTTTTGATTCAACCGGATGACATCAAATTCAATGCATGGATTGGTGCATATCATCCGGCCGGGTTTGATTTTCGTGATGTAACCTATCCGAAATATTTTTTCAATCCACCTAACCACACACAGTTTATCTTATTACATCTGTCATTTTATACTTTGATGGGATTGTTCATCACGATCAAAGCTTTTCAGGAGAAGAAGGAATCATTCTGGAGAACACAACATCCTGCTTTTAAAAAATTACGAGCAGAGATAATTCAGATTGTGTTTATTATTTCACTTGTCTTGATCGTAAAATTCTTTAATCGCGATGATACAGGCGACCATCTATTTGCTACGTACATTACGGTAGCAATATATCTGATCAGTTTTCAAGTCATCCGGCAATCCGGTTTTTTTAAACAATCATCTTTAGCAGAATCACAGAAGTATAAAAGTTCTTCGCTGGATGCAGAACAACAAGATCAATTGCTTGCACGCCTGAAAGAAGTGATGGTAAATGAAAAGTTGTTCATGAAATCGGATTTCTCGTTGCCCGATTTGGCCGATCGTCTGAAAGTCTCCGTCCATCAACTGTCGCAAGCTATCAACGATGGATTGGGGAAAAGTTTTTTTGAGATGTCAGCTGAGTATCGCATCGAAGAAGCCCGGAGATTGCTCAAAGAAAAATCAAATATTAAAGTAGAGGAGATTGCCGAAGAAGTAGGCTACAATTCAAAATCTTCTTTCAACACGGCTTTTAAAAAACTCACCGGCATGACTCCCTCCGAGTGGAGAAACAGTTAACGAATCTCTTCGCCTGGTCTTGTTTTCCAGCGCTCGTGCATCCACACCCATTGCTCGGGATGTTCACGCACCACTTTCTCAATAAATCGTGTGAAGTTTTGCGTATTCACTACCAAATCTTTTTCTTCATCGCCTGTGCGCTCCAAAGGAATCTCCGGCAAGATGTGCATTTGCTGGCGACCGTTGTCATCGAGATAAATGTAGGTTGGCACCACGGCACAATCGGATTTTAATGCAAGTACAGTGGCTCCGATGGGAGTAGCAGCAGGCATTCCAAAGAAATCCACAAAACGACTCTTTACTTTTGTATCCTGATCGATAAGTATCGCAATAGAACCACCTTGCTTCAGCGCTTTGAAAAGACGCACACTTTCTTTTCCTCTTTCAATGGCAATGGCTCCGTATGCATTGCGGTACTCCCAAAGCATTTCATTCAGTCGCTCGTCCTTCAGCGCGGTGCCGATGATGTTTGGTTTTAATCCACGCAGTGCCATGTTGGTAATTTGTAAATCAAATGCACCCAGGTGGCAGGTAAGAAACATCACCCCTTTTCCTTTGGCGTGAGCAGCTTCGTAATTTTCCAAACCATGTGTGTCGAGAAATTTCTCGAGGTCCTTTAAATTTTTTACGCTCATCGAGCGCAGCACATCGCCCGCATTCTTTCCCATCATCGAGAACATTCTTTTGCTGAGCGCCTGTATTTCTTTGAACGATTTTCTTCCCGCGTAAGCGAGCCCGAGATGATAGAGCACACGTTCCTTTGGTTTAGGTGAAAAAGCAAAGGCCACCGTGCCGAGCCACCCGCAGAAGGCAAGCCACATTTGGCGCGGCATCAGGTTGGAGGCAAAAATCAGGAAACGAACAAAATAGTAAAGGCTGGTGTACTTGATTTCTTTTCGCAGAGGTCGTTTTTCCATAAAGAGTTTCAAAGATAAGAGTGAAAACCATTAAATTCACCTGTAAATGAAAACACTCTATCTCATTCGGCACGCCAAGTCAAGCTGGGACGACCCGACCGAAGACGATTTCTCACGGCCGCTCAACCATCGCGGCACGAAGGACGCTCCGAAAATGGCAAAGCGATTGAAAGAGAAAAAAGTTTTTCCGGATGTAATGATCAGCAGCCCGGCTGAACGCGCCCGGCAAACCTGCCTTGAGTTTGCCAAAACTTTTGAATTTGAGAAAGACAAAATCGTCTGGATTCCCAAACTCTATCATGCTTCGGAGGACACGTTGCTTTCAGTAGTGAATGAACTAGAAGATCACCCACACGACAAGGAAGAAATTGTTTTTCTTTTCGGACACAATCCCGGCCTCACACTTTTTGCCAATTCGCTTTTCAACGCCAGCATTATGAACCTCCCCACGTGTGGAATTGTGGGTGGACATTTGAATGTGAACAAGTGGGAAGAAGTTCATTACGGCTGCGGTAAACTTTTTCTTACCGAATTCCCAAAAGATTAGTTGCTCTTTTTCTTTCGTGAAAAAATCCGGTTAAAAAATCTCTTTTCAAAGGAAAGGAAGAAATGATATTGCCCGAACAGAAAACCGTAGAAAAGTAAAATCAGGTTGTAGATGGGCAGTATCAGGATGTAGTAAACAATACGCGCCCAGGTCGGAATTTTTGTTCCAAAAAAAAGATGGAGCAACGGTTTCATTATAAATACAACCGTTGAGCCGGTGAGAGCAAACACAATCAGGATGGCAACTACCTGCCACACGTTCTTCACCTTCCAGCGCTGTTGTAATTTTTCAATCCACGACATGGTTGGCAATTAACAAAAAAGCTTCCAATAATCAGTTGCGGGAGGCACTGCCTGGAGGATCATTTTTTCTTTTTTCACAGGATGTTCAAACTCCAGTTGGCGGGCGTGAAGACAAATGTTTTTATCGGCATTGGCTTCCGGGTATCCGTATTTAAGATCGCCCACAATTGGGCAGCCCATCGATTGCAGCTGCACGCGTATCTGGTGCCCACGGCCTGTAACCGGATTCACTTCGAGCAGATAAAATCCATTTTTTTCTGAAAGCAATTGGTAACTCAATTCTGATCGCAAAGCTCCTGCAGTTTCTGATTTAAAGGCCGTGGTCTTGTTTTTCTTTTCGTCTTTGGATAGCCAGTGAATGAGAGTGCCTTCTTTTGTTTTGGGTTTATTTGCTACGATCGCCCAATAGGTTTTCTTCGTTTGCCGTTCGCGAAACAATGCATTCATTCTTTCCAACGCTTTGGAAGTGCGCGCAAATACCGTGACACCACTCACGGGCCGATCCAACCTGTGCACTACACCCAAAAAAACAGCTCCCGGTTTGTTGTATTTTTCCTTGATGTATTTTTTGAATGACTCCACCAGCGGTTCATCCCCGGTTTCATCGCCTTGCACAAGCAAACCTGCCGGCTTGTTCACCGCCAGCAGATGATTGTCTTCATATAAAACCAACGATGAAATGTCGTTCACTGAAATTGACATTTGGCAAAAATCAGAAAACTATTTGTAATTAGTAAACAGCGTGAAGCTGGGAACACAAACTACTTATGATCTGGGTAAAGTCGGAATTGATGCGTACCTTAATGAAAACTGATCACCCGATTCAATCCTTGCGGCAATGAAAACCCTATTGACTACTTTTCTTTTGCTTACCTATTTTTCTGTTTTTAGTCAAAACGTTGACATCTCCGGTTATGTACAAGATGCCGATGCCGGAACACCCGTTGCGAAAGCAGAAGTTATTCTTGAATCCAGGAATACCTCTCTAAAAACTACGGTTGAAGAAACGGGTCTCTTCAAGTTTCAAAACGTAGCGCTCGGAACTTATAAACTCATCGTGAAGATGACGGGCTACAAAACCGTGGAGAAAGAAATTGTGATGAAAGACCAGGCTTCGGCTTTGCGCGATTATGCTTTCATTATCGTGCAGTTACCGAAAGTAGGCAGCACCCTTCGAACTCGAAACGTTAACTACACCGACTACGACCAGTTTTTCGCCACTTACTACCAAAGCAAAAATAAAATTGCCGACACCGAGCGCTGGATCAAAATCGCAGAGCGTGACTTCCTTCCGCAGGACGAGGAATATTTCTACGTGTACTACATGGCCGCCAACACCTACAACATGGCCGGCATGATCAAGGAAGCCATCGTGTGCACCAACAAGTGCATCGAGATGTATGAAAAATATTTTCCGTTCGCCACGCGTTATGCTTCACCCACTGTTTCAAAGGAGTTAGCCGAGGCGAGTTACTACACACTTGGCTCCATCTATATGCTCGCGCATCTGTACGAATCGGCAGCGAATTATTTTGAAAGCAAGAAACCCATCTTCGCGCGTAACACGAGTTTGAAAACAAGTTACCTCACCTCGCTCGGCACGTGTTACCTGATGGCCGGACGAATTCCCGAGGCGTTGGCCGCAGCCGAGGAAATCAAAACCATCCTCGACAAAGGTGATCCAATTACCACACCGATAACAGTTTCGGTGGCCGGCATGGAAGAGTACTATAAGAAACTGAATGAGCACAACGAAAAGGTACAACGCCTGTCGTTGCAGATGCAATATCACCTGCTACTCTCCACTATTTATTACAACCAGTATGACTTTGAAAAGATGGCCGCTCATCAATTGCCCTATCGCAATAGCTATAGAGAGATGATGCAGATGGCGCTGAACCCTCCGCAGTTTGCTGCTCCCACCGCGCCTCCACCTGTGTCTGCGGAACAGAAAAAACTGAACGAGAGAATCTCCCGCTTCCAGTCCATCTCCATGGCGGGGACTAACGTGCTGCCCATCATTGCCTACTGCAAAACCAAAAAGCAGGAAGAAGCAAAACAATTTATCGAAGGCGATGTTGATCGCGCGTATTTCAATTTGCTCACCAAAGATTTTGTTGGTGCCGAGCAAGCGTTGCTGCAATACGAAGCCAAGCTGAAAGAATTTGAAAACGATGTCTACTATAAAGTGTCGGTGCAGTACATCCGCCAGTCGCAGTTGCAGTACCTCGTGCAGGCGCGCGTGCTGCAAGGCAAGTACGATGAATCGCTGCGCGATGCGCGCAAGATTCTGGAGGAAGTAGAACTCAAATTCAAAAACGGATTTACTTTCTTAACAGAAGGGGAGAAGAAGGAACTGATGAAAGACTACTCCAAACAACTGGACTTCTATTTCTCCATCCTGTTGCTCGCTTCCGATAAAGACAAAGCAAAAGCCAACGACATCCTCAACAAAGTGTTGCAAACGAAAGGTTTGATCCTCGAGTACACCAAAAAGCAAAACGAAAAGCTCAAAGCCATCAGAGACCCCGCGCTACGCGACATGATCACGCGCGTGCAACTGCTGCGCACCAAGCAGACTTCGTTCAACGAAGTGCGTAAGAAAGATTCCAGTCCCCAATGGATGGATTCTATTCTCGTGAACGGAAAAAAAATCAACGACCTTGAGCAGAGCATCAACCAGAAACTCGGCACGGCCGAAGATTTCCTCACCAACGTGACGTGGCAAGACGTTCAAAAGAAATTGAAAGACGGAGAAGTCTATCTCGAAATTGTGCGCATCGCGCGCGACAGTTTCATGAACGACAAACCCAAAGTGCAGTACTGGGCTTTTGTGATCCGCCCCGGCTCGGCCGCGCCCGATTATTTTATGATCAGCGAAGGCGAAGCGTTTGAATCGCGCAACCTGCGATTCTATCAAAACAACATCCGCACCATGCAAGACGACATGGACAGCTACAATGTGTATTGGCAAAAAATAAACGAAGCCATCAAAGGCGCACGCAACGTGTTCGTCTCCTCCGATGGCGCGTATCATCTCATCAACCCGCTCACATTAAAAAATCCAACCACGAATAAATTTGTGCTGGATGAACTCGAAGTCACGCGCGTTTCTTCCGGGCGCGATCTGCTCGCGACAGCAAAAGCAGTCCCTTCCGCCTCCTCGGTCACGCTCATCGGCAATCCCGATTTCAAAATGAGCCGCAAGGGAAAAGCCAACACGCAGGCAGCTGCCGTGTCGCTCGATGTGGTAAACTCGCTCATCGGCACGCGCGCAGGCATCGAAGAACTGCCCGGCACGGAAAAAGAAATTCAAATGATCGGCAGCGTGGTGCAGCCCAAAGGTTTGAAAGTAGTTTCGCTGCAAGGGCAGCAGGCCATCGAGGCGAATGTGAAAGCGTTGAAGTCGCCCTCGGTGTTGCACTTTGCTACGCACGGTCAGTTCGATGACATCCAGGACAAAACCGACAGCTACATGAAATCAAAGTTGGTGCTCGCGGGCGCGGGCGATCCCGAGCCGTTCTCGTTTGAAGATTATCAGAAATACGATGACGGATTTCTCACCGGCTACGAAGTAACGCAACTCGATCTGAGCAACACGCAACTCACCGTGCTCTCCGCGTGCCAAACGGGCCTTGGCGATTTGCAGGGAGGCGAAGGCGTGTGGGGTTTGCAGCGCGCCTTCCAGTTGGCCGGCTCGCGCGCGGTCATGGGCTCGCTCTGGAACATTGACGACCAAACCACCGTGCTCTTCATGGACGCGTTTTACAAAAGCTGGATGCAGGGCGACACCTTCACCAACGCCTACCGCCAGGCCATGACCACCACCCGCGCAAAATTTCCGCACCCCTACTATTGGGGCCCGTTTGTGTTGCTATCGAATTGAAACTTTTGAAGGATGATGAAAATTATTTGGGCGTGTCCCTCGTACCTCGGGCCGCGCTGTCGCTACTCGCCACCAGCCGCACATTCTCCTTCGGGCTCAAACATGCGCTCCATCGCTCACACAAACATATAATTGATTATATTTCGGTATTGGTGTGGTCGTTTAAATTTAGAAGCATGAGCAAAACTCCCGCAGATATATCCACAGTTCGAACAGATCTTTCAATAAGAAATGAAAGCGTCCAAAGAATCTTTAACTTTTACAAAAGTGATTTGTTGTATGTTAACAGACGCTACCAACGCAAACTTATTTGGACAATTGAGGAGAAGGAAAGATTCATCGATTCATTAATTAAAGGGCTCCCAGTTCCTTTGATCTTGCTTGCAGAGACCACTACTCGAGGACAAGCAACCTTTGAGATAATTGATGGCATGCAAAGGCTCAACGCAATAACATCCTTTATTGAAGGTGAGTTTTCATACAATGGACAATTCTTTGATCTAAATACGTTGGTTGAATCAAAGTCGCTTTTGGATAGCGGTGATCTAAACCAAAAAAAACCAATTCTTTCTAGACAGCTCTGTGAACGACTTTCTAGTTACGTTTTAGCACTGTCTGTTTATTCTTTTACCGATCCACAAAAGGTAGATGAAATATTTATTCGGATAAACAGCTACGGACGCCACCTTTCAAGACAGGAACTGCGGGCTGCTGGTACGCTTGAGTCATTTGGCGATTTAGTCAGACGTGTTTCATCTGAAGTCAGGACAGACGTCTCACATGCAGACACCCTTGGCTTACGTCAGATGAAAGAAATTAGTATAACGAATGTTGGACTAAGCTATGGTGTTAATGTTGATGATATCTTTTGGGTTTCAAACTACATCATCACAAAGGATATGGTTCGCGAATCGCGAGATGAGGAAATTGTTGCTGATCTTCTTTCGGCAATTGCGTTACCCGACATACCCTCTACAAGCTCTTCAATTTTAGATGAATATTATGGACTGGTTAAAAGTGACAGATCTGAGGCTCTAGATATAGCCCTAAAGAAAATTAGCCCAAACGTACTTAGAGAGCATTTCCTGATAGTTTACAATGAGCTAAGGAAAATACTATCATTGTCCGGAAAGAATTTTCGTGATCTACTTTTTCAAGATAATTCACAACGCATACCACGCTACTTTCAGATAGTATTCTTATCACTACATCAGCTTCTAATAAAAGAGAACAAGGAAATTGTTAGCTATCCCGAAATAATAAAAAAGTTAACTGGTTTAGCTAATCAAATAAACATAACAGAAGGTGGAAATTGGAGTGCATCCAACCGCACCAATAACGTTACAGCAATTGCTGGAATCTTAAAGTCGTGTTTCAAGGATAAGAAAAATGACCCAGCGGCACACAAGTGGTTTACGGAATTTGAATCATTACTGATGCAGTCAAAAACAGAACAGACATCCTATGACTTTAAACAAGGATTTACTTGCTTGGATGATTCCAGAAAATTTGACGAGGATTCTTTCAATAAAATCATTTTGACATTAACAGCGATTGCGAATAATTCCCCTAAGAATGTTGGATACGTTTGTGTCGGGGTTACAGATAAAAAGAAGGACGCGGACCGAGTGAATAAAATTTACGGAGTGGTGTCTTCACGCTATAGACCATTCTATATTACTGGGATTGGTCACGAAGCAACTTTGATTGCGAAAGACTTGGATACCTTTTATAGGCAATTGATTCAAAGTATCAAAAAACAACCTATCCCGGTTGACGCAGTCGATTACATCTCAAAGAACGTGCGCCTAATAAATTACAGTGAGAAAGATGTTGTGATTTTCAAAATTGAAAGTCAAAAGGCTCCCTTATTTTATGACAAAAAATATTACGTTAGGCACGGAGCAAATGTCGAAGAGATTCCAGTTGAAAGATATTCGGAGTTTTTTGGCTCCTACAAATAGCTATTAAATGCTTTTATTTCTCAACAGAGTCACCAGTCTCGCGCCCTCTAAGTAATTTGAAACGTCAGCCATCGCTCGCGCAGCGTTAATGTGCTTTTCAAGCAAAAAATATCGATACTTGTCGTAATGAAATTATATCTAACCTTTTTTGCGATTTCGATCTCGTTCAATTTGATCGGCCAAAACATAAAAAGTGTAAAGTCTGAACGATTTGATTTTGAAATTGAAATTCCCGATGGTTGGAGACTGCGTGAAGATGAACGAGATGTATCAGTCAATGGCCCAATACCGGATAATATTGGAATTAGCTTTGTTGAAAAAACGACTGAAACATTGGATCAAGCGTCTGATCGCTACATCAATGATGTAAAAGGCCTTAGCAGTTTCAAAACGATACGAGAAGGCCTCGAAGAAATCAACGGGAATAAATATCGATGGATAGAATACGAAATGCGGAACATGGGTATTATGTTTCACAGTTATCTTTATTTAACCGTTCATAAAGGAACTCTCTATTCAGTAAACCTGACTTCTAAGAAGGGACGAGATGAAATGTACATGGATATCCTTTTAAAAATTCTCAGAACTATTAAGATAAGATAGTGTTCTGCCCTCAGTTAGCGAGCGTTTGCAACCCGGCATCTTTCAATTTTCTGTAAAACTCGTTTTTGTCAGCATTGTCGGGTAGACCTGAAACTTGTCCGTCCCCTAATTCCATGATTATCCAATCACCGCTTTTCTTTTTTGCAATATCCATGGTGAAGAAATTACTCTTCACTTTCTTTCCGATATCTTCAAATTGTTGCAGCTCTGGTTTGATGTTTCCATAGTCGCCTTCGTCCCAATAGTTAAAGGTTTGAGTGAGCTTTCCGTTCAGGAAGAACAGTCTAAACTCTTTTGTTAATGGCATTCCACTTTTCGAGTGATTGGTTAAAAAGTCCAGTTCTTCAAATTTTCTAAATACGAGCCCGACATTTAATTCTGAACCTTGCAATTCAATAAATCGTGAAACGATTTTCTTAACAGAATCTTTATCGGACGCCTTTGGAATAAAGCAAGCTTCTTTCCAATTGTGCTTTTGTGACTTCACAAAATCTTTAACGATGATCGGATCATCTTTAAAATTCTTAGTGAGTTCAAATATTTTTTCAAAGTCGGCATCTCCCTCTATCCAATTTGTTGCTGGAGTTAACTCTTTTATAAACTCATAGGATAGCGGTAGGTAGTGACAGGTTTTGTATTCCTCTGGAGTATTTATGAGTCTCACATTTTTCTTGAGCAGTGCCTTGTAGAAGAGTTCATATTTATCCGGTTGAATCATCCAGCCTCTGTAGATCGCCAGCCTCAACTCGTCCTGTTGCTTGATTCTGGCAATTGATTTTGGAATGTTGAGGTCGTTTACATCTTCAAAACTGATCAGCTCAACTGGTAAACCTTGTGCTATAGCAGAATTGTATTCTTCTTCAAAGTCAGGGTCGACTTTTCTGTCAATTAAATTATCACAAAAAATTATTTTCATCGCCCGTAGCTGAATTGATAGTTCACCACAGAAATATAGAAATAAAAATCGTGTTTGAATTTGCAGGATGGTAGGAGATCCTTCGCTGTGCTCAGGATTGATTTACACTTGGGTGTTGGGCGCTCGCAAAAAAATGAAAACCAATTCTGAGCGGTTGGATGCGGTGAGCTGTGAGAGAGAAACAGGCTAGCATTCAAACACTCAAGCTCAGAGAAGACACAAGCAATCCCCTCGTGTCTGGCATAGTAGCC
>CAZECP010000029.1:0-49503 GCA_964510765.1 uncultured Ohtaekwangia sp.
AGCTTGCGCCACACGCCCCTGAAACGTGCGTGTCTACCAATTTCACCACTTCGGCTTGCGCCCAAAGTTAGTCCGTTTTCTTTTTCAGGAATAAATTTTTGAAAACTTTTCCCGACTAATACCTAATGAATCGAATCTTTCACCAGCCTGATTCCTTTTTTTATAGTCGTGGTAGATACACGGTACTCTTCTGACAATAAAGCCACCGACTCGCGGTATGTTTTCCCCGACTGACGGTACGTGGAAAATTTGATGAAGTACTCGATGTAACACGAGATGGAAGGACTTACCATTCCATTTTTCAAGAGGTAATCAATAACCCCGTTTTGATAAAGTTCTACAACTGACATATGGTTTAAATTGTTTGTTGGTGAGCAGTTGGGTAACTAAACGCATGCCTTTCTGAAAAATATTGAAAACAGCCTGAAATCAAGGTTTGGGCGATCGCGAATTGCTCTTTCTGGGAAGATTTCTTCCACAATTGGGAACGCATTCAGTTACCCATTTAAATAGCATTAGAAACAATCTGCCTTCCAGAACTCCTCTCAATCGAATGCAGAATGATTTGGTGAAATAACTTTTCAAAAAATGTGTGGGTTATCATTAGCAGTTTATTTTTGCCAAACTTTCCAAAACTATGAGCGAAAAAGCCTACCTCCTGTTAGCCGATGGTCTCTTGATCGAAGGAAAAGCGATCGGCAAACGCGGTACTTCTGGCGGTGAAATTTGTTTCAATACGGGCATGACAGGATATCAGGAAATTTATACTGATCCCTCCTACTACGGACAAATTATTGTAAATACCTCCGCCCACATTGGCAACTACGGAACAGTAGATGAAGAACAAGAATCAGGCTCACCGAAAATCAGTGGCATCGTGGTAAATGAATTCTCCGATGAATTCAGCCGCAAGACTTCAAAGGAAAGCCTGCAACAATATTTAGAGAAGCACAATGTAGTTGGCATCTCCGATATTGATACACGCAAGTTGGTTCGACATATTCGCAGCAAAGGCGCGATGAACGCCATCATCTCATCTGAGTTTACGCCCGAGCAACTTAAAAAGGAATTGGAAAAAGTTCCGTCAATGGATGGGCTTGAGCTCTCTTCAATCGTGAGCACGAAACAACCTTACTTCATTGGCCAGCCAAATGCTCCCATTAAAATCGCTGCGTTGGATTTCGGTATCAAGGTAAATATCCTCAAAAACCTTGCGGCACGTAATTGCTACATCCAGGTTTTTCCTGCAAAGACTTCTTTCAAAGAAATGGAAGCCTGGAATCCGGATGGATATTTTTTGTCGAACGGCCCTGGCGATCCGGCCGTGATGGAGTATGCCATGAAAACGGTGAAAGAAATCATTGCATCTGACAAACCTACTTTTGGCATTTGCCTTGGCCATCAACTGCTTGCGATAGCTTGTGGCCTGACAACTTATAAAATGCACCACGGCCATCGCGGATTGAATCATCCGGTAAAAAATCTCATCACGGGTCTTGGAGAAATGACTTCACAAAACCATGGCTTTGCCGTAAGCGACAAAGGTCTTGATAATCATCCGGAGGTAGAGATCACGCACCTTCATTTGAATGACAATACCATCATGGGCATTCGCATGAAAAACAAAAAAGCGTTTTCGGTTCAATATCATCCGGAAGCATCGCCCGGCCCGCATGATTCAAATTATTTATTTGATCAGTTTGTAAACATGGTCAAAGAAGATAAACACGCAATGGTCAATAACTAATAGTCAACATTCCTAAATCAAAAAATCTAAAATCAAAATGAGTTTAATCGAAAGCATTCACGCCCGCCAGATTCTTGACAGCCGTGGAAATCCCACTGTAGAAGTTGATGTGTTCACTGAGTCAGGTGCGTTTGGTCGCGCTGCGGTTCCATCAGGAGCTTCAACAGGAACACACGAAGCTGTTGAACTTCGTGACAACGACAAAAGTGTTTATGTAGGAAAAGGAGTTTTGAAAGCGGTTGATAACGTAAATACTAAAATCTCATCTGAGATAATCGGGGTTTCTGTTTTTGATCAAAGCCTCATCGACAAATTGATGATTGAATTGGATGGAACTCCAAACAAGGGAAACCTTGGTGCGAATGCAATCCTCGGAACTTCACTCGCAGTTGCCAAAGCTGCCGCAATGGAAGCTGGTCAATCGTTGTATCGCTACATCGGTGGTGTAAATGCAAATACACTTCCGGTGCCGATGATGAACATTTTGAATGGTGGAAGCCACGCAGATAATTCAATTGATTTTCAAGAGTTCATGGTAATGCCGGTGAAAGCAGATTCATTCTCACACGCATTGCGCAAGGGTACTGAAATCTTCCACGCATTGAAGAAAGTGTTGCACGATGCAGGTCTTTCTACCAACGTAGGTGATGAAGGTGGATTTGCTCCAAACATCAAATCAAATGAAGAGGCAATTGAAATTGTATTGAAGGCAATTGAGAAAGCCGGTTTCAAACCGGGTGAAGATGTGTTCATCGCGATGGATGCAGCAAGCTCTGAATTTTATGATTCAGCTTCGGGTGTCTATACGTTCAAAAAATCTTCTGGCAAGAAATTATCCTCTGCGGAGATGGTTGACTACTGGGCATCATGGGCGCAGAAGTATCCCATCATTTCTATTGAAGACGGTATGGCCGAAGATGATTGGGATGGTTGGAAAGGCTTGACCGACAAAACCGGAAAGAAAATTCAATTGGTAGGTGACGATTTGTTTGTGACAAATGTGAAGCGTTTGCAAGATGGTATTGACAAGGGAGTTGCCAACTCCATTCTTGTGAAAGTAAACCAGATCGGTTCACTCACCGAAACGATTGATGCCGTAAATCTGGCGAAGAGAAATTCTTACAAGAGCATCATGTCACACCGTTCCGGTGAAACGGAAGACAGCACGATCGCTGACCTGGCAGTAGCTTTGAACACCGGCCAGATCAAAACCGGTTCGGCTTCCCGTTCAGACAGGATGGCGAAGTACAACCAGCTTCTTCGCATTGAAGAAGAGCTTGGCGAAGTAGCCTATTTCCCTGGCAAGTTGATTTAATTTCAGGTAACACATTATATATAATATCGTTCTGCTGATCCCGGTGAATTTCATCGGGATCATGCTTTTTTAGCCAAACAATATTTGGTCTCGAATTGACGGTTTGTCTAATCCTGCTTACCTTTCTTAAAATTTCCATTACACAAACAAATTCAAAACCGTAACTATGAAAGCAAAACTTGACAATATAGACCGCAAGATTGTTGAACTCTTGCAGGCCGATTCAAACATTACCAATGCCCAGCTTGCACAGGAGATTGGCCTTTCGCCTGCTCCCACTTTGGAGCGTGTAAAAAAACTCGAGACCCAGGGTGTGATCAAAAGCTACCATGCGGTTGTCGATTTGGCAAGTGTAGGTCTTGGTGTAAGCACGTTTGTGATGTGCACTCTCAAAGGGCACAATAAAGAGAACATCGAAAAGTTCATCACGGCTATCAAGAGCATTGACGAGGTGATTGAGTGTCATCACGTAACGGGGCAGGCTGATTTTATTTTGAAAGTAGTTGCTCCTGATATTCCGGCATACCAGAGTTTGATGCTTGAAAAAGTTAGCAACATCGAAGTAGTGGACAGCCTTCAATCAACAGTGATTTTATCAACCTTCAAAGACAGCAAGGTAGTGCCTTTGCCGAAAGCATGATCAAAGAGAAATCATTGGTGCTGAATGGGCCGCAGGTGAGCCAGAAAATCAGGAGGATTGCCTACGAAATGTATGAAAACAATTTTTCGGAGAAGACAATTGTATTAGCCGGTATTGATGGTCAGGGCTATCTCTTTGCACAATTACTTCAAAAAGAGCTGAAGAAAATTTCTGAACTGAATGTGATTTTGTTAAAAGTCAGGTTGGATAAATCTGCAAAAACCCAGACGGAGGTTGTGATTGGCGGAGAATTGAAAGAAGCAAAAAAAAGAGCGGTCATTATTATTGATGATGTGCTGAACACAGGACGAACTATCGCTTACGCTTTCAAACCTTTTCTGGAAATCGAGGTGAAGAAAATAGAGGTGGCTGTTCTTGTAAATAGGCGTAACACACTATTCCCGGTTTTGCCAACTTATACAGGATACGAACTGGCAACCACATTATCTGATCATGTAGAAGTGAAACTTGGAAAGGATGCGGCAGTGTATTTGGTTTGATCGAACTTGACGCGAATTTGAAATCTGAAAATCGTTAATCCTAAATCTTCAATCACATCATGTCTGTACATAAAAAAGAAGTCAAGCGCATCACCACGCACCAACTGCAGGAGATGAAGAACCGCGGTGAAAAAATCGCGATGCTCACTGCGTATGATTACAGCATGGCCAAGATCATTGATGGTGCCGGCATCGATGTGATCCTGGTGGGCGACAGCGCTTCCAACGTGATGGCGGGGAACGAAACAACTTTGCCAATCACACTCGATCAAATGATCTATCATGCTACCTCCGTTGTCAAAGCAGTGAGACGCGCATTGGTGGTAGTTGACATTCCTTTTGGATATTACCAGGGAAGTTCGGGTGAGGCACTGCGTTCATCGATTCGTATCATGAAAGAATCAGGCGCTCATGCAGTAAAGCTGGAAGGAGGAAGTGAAATCAAAGATTCAGTGCTACGAATTTTAAGTGCAGGTGTTCCCGTGATGGGTCATTTGGGATTAACCCCGCAGTCGATTTACAAATTCGGAACTTACACCGTGCGTGCACGTGAAGAGGTGGAAGCAAAAAAACTTTTGGAGGATGCGTTGCTGTTACAAGAATGTGGTTGCTTCGGAATTGTGCTGGAGAAAATTCCGGCTCAACTGGCGGGAAAGGTCTCTTCACAATTAAAAATCCCCACCATTGGCATCGGTGCCGGACCTGATACAGACGGACAAGTATTGGTGATGCAAGACATGCTGGGCATTACGCAGGAATTCAAGCCGCGTTTCCTGCGCAGGTATGCTGATTTGAATTCGTCTATTACCGAAGCCGTAAATAAATACGTGGAAGACGTAAAGCTGAAAGATTTCCCTAACAAGGATGAGAAATATTGAGACTGAGATTAGCTATCGGTTAAAAGTTGATACAATGAAGCCAGGCCCCAATTAACCGACAACTGTTACTGTTTACTTATCAACCTTTTCTTAAATTCGCACCGCAATTTAGATTTCTACAGATTTAAAAACTTAACATCATGAGTGACCAAAAAATAAGCATCAGCAACGGAAAATTGAATGTGCCTGATATGCCTACTATCCCTTTCATTGAAGGCGATGGAACGGGCGTAGATATCTGGCCTGCCTCACAATATGTATTTGACGCAGCCATTCAAAAAGCATACAACGGCAAACGCAAAATCAACTGGAAAGAAGTTCTTGCCGGTGAGAAAGCTTTCAACAAAACCGGAAGCTGGATGCCGGAAGAAACCATGACGGTCTTCCGCGAATATTTGGTCGGTATCAAAGGACCACTTACCACTCCGGTGGGCGGTGGCATTCGTTCACTGAATGTGGCGCTTCGCCAGGAGCTTGATCTTTATGCATGTGTGCGCCCTGTGCAATGGTTCAAAGGTGTTCCTTCACCGGTGAAAGAGCCACACAAAACCAACATGACCATCTTCCGCGAAAACACAGAAGATATTTATGCAGGTATTGAATTCCAGGCTGGCTCTGAGGAAAACAAAAAGTTCTTGACTTACTTCAAAGAAAGTTTCCCGAAAGCGTTTAAGAAAATTCGTTTTCCTGAGACTTCCGGAATTGGTATCAAACCCGTTTCAAAAGAAGGAACTGAACGCCTCGTTCGTGCTGCAATTGAATTTGCAATAACACATAAAAAACCAAACGTGACTTTGGTGCATAAAGGCAACATCATGAAGTTCACGGAAGGCGGCTTCCGCGATTGGGGTTATGCACTTGCAAAAAATGAATTTGGCGCGGTAGAAATTGATGGCGGTCCATGGATGGAAATCAACAAAGGTGGACATAAGATCGTAGTGAAGGACTCCATTGCAGATGCATTCCTGCAACAAATCCTGCTTCGCCCGGATGAATATTCTGTAGTAGCAACTTTGAATTTGAATGGCGACTATATCTCTGATGCACTCGCTGCCATTGTAGGTGGTATTGGCATCGCGCCAGGCGGAAACATCAACTATGTAACCGGTCACGCGATCTTTGAAGCAACTCACGGAACTGCTCCGAAATATGCTGGACAAGATAAAGTGAATCCGGGCTCGGTGATTCTTTCCGGTGTAATGATGCTCGAATACATGGGCTGGCAGGAAGCGGCTGACCTTATTGTAAAAGGATTGGAAGGAGCAATCTCTTCCAAGAAAGTTACCTATGATTTCCACCGACTGATGGAAGGAGCAACGCTGTTGAAATGCTCTGAGTTCGGTAAGGAGATTGTGAAGAATTTCTAATTACAATATTCTCTTAAAGAAAAAGTCCGGCTCAGCAGTCGGACTTTTTTTATTTTCAATCTTCTGTATAATCAAGTTCTTCAGGGTGAACATCCGCGAAGTCTGGGAGCGGATCAGTAATGAATTGCTTTGCTCGAATAAATTTTTCGTTTTGCATCAATGCCCTTGCTACGCGGTGCATGCCATCCATTACGCGGCCATCAGATGAAAGGATGATCGGGAATTGAAGATCACATTCAAAAACCAGTCGCGCATGTTCGGCAACGGAGCGAACAGATGGAATTGATTCACCATACCAATAGTTTTCATTTAGCTCCTTTATTTTCTCTACTTCAATTAAAATGACAGGCAATGATTCAGCGAGTCCGATCAGCTTAGATACATCCCAAGCGTAGTAACCTTTGGACGAAGGACGAAAATGATATTGCTTGCGAATTTTCATTTCTGCGCTTCTTCCATTCCTACCAGCGTAAGCTCCACTACTATCAAATTCTTATTGAAATTGGAATAAAGCATTTTTACGTAATTAAGATTATCCATTTCGAGTGCGATGCGATTACCTTCTTCAAAACGCGATGCATCCCAGCCGAGCACCTCCATTACATTGCCTGTGCCGCCTTTTTGGTGAATGGCTTTGAGGATGCTTGCGTAGTTCATGATTGGAAAGTTAAACAACAAACTTCAAACTCCTACTTTAACCTATCAGCAACTAAAAATCAAGTACCTTTGCTTCAACAAAGCATGACAAAGTATTTTGATCAAAGCGGAGTTTACAAGGCGTACTCAAAGGAGGGCAAGAATCTCTTCAGCGAATCCGGTGAGCATATCGGATACTTTATGAATGGTTTTTTATACGACACGAAGGGCATGGCCATCGGGCACATACATGGCAAAAAGATTTTGGATAAAAAAGGACAAGTGCTCTACTATTGGAATTGATACTAATGGTCAAACGCTAGTTAAAACTGCTTCATCAGCAATTCTGCAGTAGTGGTTCTGTGCTGTGGATTGTCAAAAAAATCATACATGATTTCTAAAAACCACTTCGGGCGATCCTGGTAAGGAAAGTGTGTGGTTCCCGGTAAAATGCAAAGCAATGAACGGGGAATGTTTTTATGCATCTCCAGGAAATGCTCGTTGCGAATAGCATCGCGGTCGCCTCCCATGATCATGACATCGGCTTTGATTTTTTTCAAGTCTGATGTTTTGATGTAGGGCTGCTCCACCAGCAGTCTGAATTGCTTGCTTCGCACACTGTCGTTCTTTACCATCGGCCACATTTTGTTTAATAAAGGCGTCAAGGCCGGATCGATGGCCGTAGTGTCAGGTCGTAAGTTGGCGCCTGTCGCTAAAAGTTTCTTTACTTTCTTCGGATAGTGGATGGCCATGAGCAAACCAATAATGCCGCCATCACTCTGACCCCAGATGTACGCAGAGTCTATCTTCAGGTGATTCAATACTGCATTCACATCCGAGGCTATCTGCTCATAGGTGAGATATCCTTTAGGACAGTCGGTTTTGCCATGACACCGTGCATCCAGCGCGATCACTTTGTAATGTGAAGCAAACTCGGGAATTAAATTCGCACGACTGCCGATCGAGCCACCATTGCCATGCAGCAATACCAATGGCTTGCCCTCGCCATAGATTTCGTAATACACTTTTATGCCTTCGTGATTGTAGTAGCCACCTGCTTTCGGGTTATCGCCATATTTGGGTGATGTATTTTGTGCATTCAGAGAAACAAATGAAAGCATTGCGATGGAAAAAATGATTTTGAATGACATAGGTGAATGTTTGGGCCTAAGACGTTTGGCTTTCTGTTTTGGTTACAGAGAGCAAGCTTCCTCCTCCCAAGTGGCACGCTTCCACCATGCTTTATATTGGTCTGTTCTGCACCGGGAGAGTGGAAGAAGAGTGCAGGGAGAGTGGAGGAACAGTAGAAGAAGTAGCATGGAGGAAGGATGGGACATGCAAGCACCAAGGTATTCAATGCCTTCCCGTCAGGTCGGAAGACCTGACTTGCACGAGAATATAAGGCTTGTACTTAAATCAGTGCGAGCATTCAATTGAGTCCCCGCTTACTGTAACTACACCAGCTAAGGGATCTTTTGTGAAATTATCTTTCCTACCCTTTACTGCGGCATAGCCATATTGTAAAGTGGAGAGATCTGTTCCTCTCAGATCTGCTCGATAAATAAAATTGAAATAGAGATTACAAGAATCGAGCACTGATCCTTTGAAGTTGTAATTCGTTAATTTATTGTAACCTAACCGTTCTGGTATTTGTACGGAATCACCCATGAGAAGGAGCAATTCGAGTTTGGATAGATAAAAGCACTCTGCATTTTTTGATTTTCTGATCGCATCGAAGCTAACTGTATTGTATCCGATTTCTCCCCGGCAGTTTTTGCATTGGCCTGATGTTTCATCGTATTTGAATTCGGTGGAGCAAGAAGTTGGTGGCGTGAGATCGTGATAGGTGCAAGCGCAGCAGAAAATCAGAATGGAGATTACAGATTTCGAAAGACCAACTTTTGTCATTGATGACATCCTCTTTTAAAGTAGTTCATGATTGGAAAGGTAACAATAAAATAGTTGCTCGTTTAACGAGACGTCTACATTAAACGGAAGTTTGTCGCCTGAGTCAGGTCGGAAGACCTGACTTGCACGAGGGTCATCGGTAGACTTTCAGTTTACCTCTTTATTTTTTTTTAGAAAACCAACAGTCGATTTCAAGTTAGCTAGTAGATCATTTTTGATGAAATCTGCCTCCTCTTTTATTATACTTTTGCACCATCCAGGACCAGAGCTCATTTTTTCAACGAATCTAACTAAATCCCTATTTGGCAGAGGCTCGGTAGATTCAACAAAACTTATTGCTTTTTCCGAGTCTGCAATAACACGACTAATTTTCTTATTTGATTTCTGCCCCAATTTTTTGCTGATCAAAACCGTGTTTACTCCGAAACTTTCTCCTTTGAAAAATTTCAATTTCTCATCAGCTGTTGGTCTCCATTTTATAAACTCATTGCTCTGTGAAGCAACAAGTTCATTAACTGTGACAATACTTGGAAAATCAGCTTGGATACCTGAAAGGCGAAATGCTAAAACTACTGCCCTGCCAATTATATCTAGAGATCCATTTTGGATTTTCATCAAGAGAGCATCTTTTTCATAAGTAATACCATGCCGGATTTTGAATTTTCTTTTAGGCTTCAAGCCAAGTTGAGTAACATTTGACATAAATGTCAAATGCCAAGCAGCATCAAAAACCTTTAGCGCAGTCGCTTCTTTATGCCGATCAAGCTCTAATTCAAAGAATGCTAAAAATCCATCTCCAGTCCATTTTAGAAAAATCCCACCATAAGTTTCAACGATCAATTTGGAAACGAAATAAAGTCTTGGAATAAACTTTTCAATGTCATCTACAGATTCATTGTCGTTTAGGGAATTCGATGATTTTACCAGATCACAAACCCAAACGATCCCCCTAGCCCTACGAAATTTTATTGGAGATTTTTCTTTGCCCATCTTATTTAGATTTAGAAAAATAAATATAGCCAAAACACTAGGAGCGATCAAAGTCCGAGTGCCGTTCTGGATTTAAGACGAAACGCTTTAGTTGTCGTGAATAATTTAGAAAGAACTAAATACGATAAGGCTCCTAATGATCATAGCTAGAAACATCACGTTGAGAACAAAAATCGTGATTAATGAAGATCGTAGATACTTTTGTGAATAGGTGAGATTCCTAAATGGAATTAAGCTTACTAGCAAACCGCCAATAAACCCTAATATAAAAATCCCAATCTCCATCGTAAGTACCTGAGTCAAAACTGATGGACCGTGACCATCACCTTGGTATGCATTTGTCGCACCTGCAATAAGAGACAAAGCAATGTTGAAGATGATTAAGCCAAGATTATAATAGAGAATCTTCATTTCATTTTTCTTCAAAGAAAACTTGCCTTGTTGCATGGTTTCAAAATTATGTTTTGGCTCTACCTCGGGAGTAAATATATGTGATTATTCTTTTTAGCTGTCCTCGGCCAGGGATGGCAGCGGCACCCCGCAGCAGACGTGGGCTTGTGAGATGGCGCGAGGAGTATAGCGAACAGCCCGGCACTCTTGCTTGCCAAACGATAGTGAGGCAAGCATGAGTGGGACGCCCTTTGAATTACGAATGTTGAATGGCGAATTACGAATGATGAATTGGAAGGCCAGTTGCCAGAATCAAGTATCCAGCATCCAGTAACTAAATTTTTTCATCTTTCTTCGAATTCTCAACTTTCAACTTCCAACTTCTGACTTATTTTTGCACCCTATGGCAAACGAAGACAACCTTTTGAAGAATGTGATTTCCCACGCCAAGGAGTATGGGTTCATTTTTCCCAGCAGTGAAATTTATGACGGCCTGAGCGCGGTGTATGACTATGGGCAGAACGGGGCGGAGCTGAAAAATAACATCAAGGAATATTGGTGGAAGTTTATGACGCTGCTGCATGAAAATATTGTGGGCATCGATGCTGCGATATTCATGCACCCGACTACGTGGAAAGCAAGTGGCCACGTGGATGCCTTCAACGACCCGATGATCGACAACAAAGATTCGAAGAAGCGCTACCGCGCGGATGTGCTGGTGGAAGATGCCATCGCGAAGATGGAAGAGAAGATTGAGAAGGAAGTGGAAAAAGCTGCGAAGCGCTTTGGCGAGTCGTTTGATAAAACGATGTTCGTGCAGACCAACCCGCGCGTGGTGGAATATCAAAAGAAAATTGACGAAGCTAACACCCGCCTGAAAGAAGCGATGTCGAACAACGACATGGTGGCGATGAAGCAGTTGATTGTTGACCTCGAAGTGAACGACCCGATTTCAGGAACGAAGAACTGGACGGATGTGCGTCAGTTCAATCTGATGTTCTCTACCGAGATGGGTTCGATCGCAGAGGATGCAAACAAGATTTACCTGCGCCCGGAAACGGCACAAGGAATATTTGTAAACTTTTTGAATGTGCAGAAAACCGGGCGGATGAAAATTCCTTTTGGTATTGCGCAGATCGGTAAAGCATTTAGAAATGAAATTGTGGCGCGCCAGTTTATTTTCCGCATGCGCGAGTTTGAGCAGATGGAGATGCAATTCTTTTTGAAGCCGGGCGAAGAGATGAAGTGGTACGAGTTCTGGAAAGAGAAAAGAATGAAGTGGCATTTGGCTCTTGGACTTGGCCAAGAGAATTATCGCTTCCACGATCATTTGAATCTTGCGCACTATGCCAATGCTGCGTGTGATATTCAGTTCAATTTCCCGATGGGCTTCAAAGAGCTGGAAGGTATTCACAGTCGCACGGACTTTGATTTGAAGAACCACGAAAAATATTCCGGTAAGAAGTTGCAGTTCTTCGATACGGAAAGCAACAGCAGCTACATTCCTTATGTACTTGAGACTTCGATTGGTTTGGATCGTTGTTTTCTCGCAATACTTTCAAATTCGCTTAAGACAGAAAAAGTAGAAGGCGGAGAAGAAGGAAATGAACGCGTGGTGCTTGCGATACCTGCACCTCTTGCACCTTACAAGGCTGCAATACTTCCGCTTGTCAAGAAAGATGGATTGCCGGAAAAAGCTGAAGCGATTTTGAATGACCTGCGCTTCGACTTCAAATGTTACTACGAAGATAAAGACACCATCGGCAGACGATACAGGAGGATGGATGCGATCGGTACTCCTTATTGTATTACGGTTGATCATCAAACGCTGCAAGACAATACGGTGACTGTGCGTGAGCGTGATTCGATGAAGCAGGAGCGTGTAGCGATCGCTGCGTTAAAGGCAAAGATTCAGGATTCGGTTTCGATAGCTAATCTGTTGAAGAAGATTTAATCTCTGCGCTCTTTGCGTCTCTGCGGTTGAATGCATTGTTAACCGCAGAGGCACAGAGGTTCGCAAAGGAAAATTCAAAAGGGGTTTATTATTATCTTGAGCCATAAAAATAGTCTGGCCCAATCTTAATGCCTCTCCTCCAATTAATTTTCGATCTGTTTCGTTCGGGCTATCAAGAGATCCGCTTTCGTCTTTATTACGGACCGATCTTTCATCGTTTCCTTAATCACAAATACCCATACTACACAAAGCTACCTTGGAAGCTGAAGATGAAGTTTCTGCGCATGGCGCGTGATCATTACGAATACTTTGAGTTTGTTGCTCGCGACATGAAACTGACTCGTGCGATGAAAGCAATCATTTGTAGTGCGGCATCACAATTGGTTTTGTTTCTTCCACCTGAAAGTCTCACGTACTTTGAGAAGATTATTGTCTATCCGGATTATTATCAATCAAGAATTACACATCGCAGGCACAAGGGTGAAGTGAATCCAGGAATGAAAATTATTGTGTTTAGCTGGCGTGGAATTGCCGAGGGAATAAAAATTACTGACGATGGGTTGAATTTACTGCTTCATGAGTTTGCGCATGCGCTGTGGCTTGAGCATAAATTAACAAGTCACCTTTATGATGTGCTTGATTCGTATTGGGTAAAAAAATTTGAAGAGTATGCAGTAAATGAGATGACGCATATCAACTTGAATGAAGATCATTTCTTCCGTCAATACGCGTTTGAAAACATGGAGGAGTTTTTTGCAGTAGCCGTTGAGAATTTTTTTGAGCGGCCTGCTCAATTCAAAAGCACACAACCAGCACTTTATATTATTATGATGAGTTTATTGCGGCAAGATCCGTCTAAACTAATGACTGTTGCCAGATGAGCAATATTCAATTCTTTTATGATCTACTGAAAAGAAACTCGCCCATCATTGCATTCCTGTAGCCATCAGTTTTCCAAGTTCCTTGCCTGCTTTAGCATAACACTCCCTCAATCGTTCAGACGCATTGAAGTCGTAGCCGGAACCTGTTCTGCCGGGCACTTTCCTAGCGTCTACGCGGGTTGGACAGACTGACTTGTTTCCCGTTTCAACCAACATAATGTCTGCATCCATTTTTGCATTCGATCGTGCGGGCCCCCAAGCAACAAAACCAGGAAGCAACATTTTTACATGAACCACAACAGTGTACTGTGCATTTGGATCGGTGGTGTTAGCTATTTTTGAATACTTACGCAATAGTTCATGAAACTTGGGTTCGAAAATATCTTTCTTATTAGAGTACCATGTTTTTTCCCACTCATCGCCACGTCCGGGGGTCTTAGCATTGTGTTCTGATTTTGTTCTTTCTACATACTGTAATTCGGAAAGATCATTATCTCCCACCATCATTCCCTCATACGAGAATTCAACATTAATTGAAGTCTGACCCTTTAGTTCTTTGAAATTTCCAAAAGCCATTTTGAATTGATACTGCGCGCATGTGATAGTTGTGATTGCGCAAAAGGCGAAGATTGAAAATATTGCTTTCATGTGATTAGTTTGGTCAATTATAGCAATTCTACTCCGAACAACAAAATGACCAAAAAATAAGGCTTACGATGAACCAGAAATAAACTTAGAAGTGTAATCACCTAGCATTGGAATCAAATCTTCTTGTCCTTTTTTGAAAGAGTGATCTGCTCCGTCAAGTTTTATTAAAGTAGCGGAAGGAAGTTCTTTAGTTACTTTTTCAATCAAGCTCCATTCAGCCAATGTATCCCGAGTTCCTTGAATGAATAGCATCGGCTGTTTTATATTTTTCAAATGATCGGCACGCTCTGTTCCCGGTTCACCTGCAGCATGTAGCGGGAAACCATAAAAAATTATTCCCTTCACATTCTTGGGTTTGCTTGCAGCCACAAATTGTGAACTCATTCTTCCGCCAAAGGATTTTCCCGCAAGGTAAAGCGGCACAGATGGAAAAAGTTCGGCTGTCTTTTTCACTGCGATCTCAATTGTTTTTTGAGCAACGGCAGGCGCATCGGGGCGGCCCTTTTTTCTCTCCATGAAAGGAAAGTTAAAACGCACCGTGGCAATATTGTGACGGAATAGTTCTTTCGCCAGCGAGGTCATAAACGGATGATCCTTGTCAGCGCCAGCACCATGTGCCAGTGTGAGCACAGCTTTCGGCTGATCGGGCTGAAACAATTCTGCCGATACGGGTCCGATGACCTCTGATATTTTTAGCTTGAAAAGTACGTTCATTGAAGCCAGTTAGAAAATCTGTGCAAATTTGCAAAAAGCTAAAATCTTTCCACGTGTTAATTTTTATTTTTTGGATCACATGGAATCTGTCGGTTGAGTCATGGAGTTGGTACAACTCTTACTTTCTTATTTCAGGTTGTCAATAATTTCTTTGCATAATAAAGTAGCGGCACGGCATATACGGCAATCATCGCATAAGCCATCAGTGTGTATCCCTTCGCCACCAGATCGATAATACCCACTTGCGCCAGCAGCAATGAGGCCACAAGTGCCACTAATGAGATTAACGCTTTGTTAATTTTTTTCAACGGTGCACCCTTGCGTTGCTCAAGCTCGGTCTCTACGCGGGTAATGAAGGCATGAATCATCCCCGTGGCAGTCGCCACCAGCGTCCAGCCAATAACAACTCCGAAGATAATAATCAATGCGGGGTGAAATGATTTCAATATTTCCAGCCATGGCACGGGTGATTCAAGAATTGCTTTGTCGGGATAGTAGCCCAGGATAGCGAAGTAAGTCAGAAACCAGGGGATGGTCATTAGCGCGCCTGAGAAAATTCCCGCCACGATACTTTCTTTTCGCGAATGGATTTCTTTATAAGTAAAAAAGGAGGATGGATATACCGCAAGATTGTAACCGACATAAAGCAGTCCTGTCCAAACTAAAATTCCGGTTCCCGGTACTTCTGATTGATAACCGGTGTTCCAATTTTCAAATACTCGCAAAATAGAAGAACCTTTCGCTGCAAAAACTGAGAACGAAAAAAGCAGATAGGCAGCGAACAAGGCAATGGTTCCGATAGTCTCCAACTTCGCAATTGCTTCATTGCCCTTGTAATTCAAAATTCCAACAAGTACGATGATGATGGTGATTCCAATCCATGGCGCGAAGCCGAGTGTGCTATTCAAAATCGCCCCGGCTGCCGAAGCAACAACGGCAATAATCAAGATTGCCAGCGCGAGATAAATTACTTCATAAGAAATCCACGCAGGGCCAATCATTTTTTTTAGCAACGATTTGTAATCATACACGTTCCAGATGCGCGAAGCCTCCATTGACAAAATAGAAACAAGTGAGAAGCCAATGAATATAGCGAAGCCACACACCCAACCGCTCGCACCAAACTTGCCACCGTACTCAATGATCTCGCGACCTGTAGCATAACCACCGCCAATGAGCACCGACTGCAAAATAATTCCCGGCAAAGTGATCCGTTTCCAATAATTTTTACTCATTCGGTAATGCGATAAGTTGGTAAGATATGAAATGCCACAAGCTGAAACTATCTTTATAGCGCAAACTATTTCTATGAAGTTCGAAAGCCTGATTCCAATATTATACTCTGCCGACCTTGCACAAAGCTTCTCCTACTACACGGAAAAACTTGGATTTGAAAAGAGGTGGGACTGGGGAGAGCCGCCCGGCTTCGGATGTGTGGGCCGAGACAATGTGGAGATCTTCTTCTGCCTGAAAAATCAGGGCAACCCCGGTACATGGCTTTGTATTAATCTCCAGGAAGTTGATGAGTACTATGAATTCATCAAATCAAAAGGAGCCACAATTCTTTCACCACCAGAAAACAAAGAATGGCTGATGCGCGAGATGCTTGTGCAAGATCCGGATGGAAATAGGATCCGGTTTGGCCACTCAATAGATTGCGATTGATTCGACTAATTCAAAATTTCAAAGTCGCAAGGTCAACTCCCAGAACCTGTTTCGCAATTTCATTCAGCGATGCCTCGTCACCTTCAAAATGAACGGTGATACTTTTATGTGCAACGCTCTCTCCCACTTTCAACTCGCGCGCTGGCGAAGAGCTTTCGATTTCATAAAACGGTCCGAGCTGACTTCCGTCCGCCAGTGGTCCATCGTTGTACGCATTCACCGCATCGCCTTTGAAGGGAAATTTCTGCTGTTCCCACTTTGAGTTCACATAGTCAGCGCTTTTGTCAAGATCAAATTTTACGATCGTGAGAATGTGATTATCTGCATCGTAGCTTCCTGCAATATTTCGCGCAATGCCGGGAGCAACACCCAACTTGCCGCGGTACTTGCCATCGGCTTTCATGGAAATAAATTCCTTCTCTTGTTTCAATCGCTCAGATGGAATTGATCCGAAATAATCGGTAGTGACTTTTGACTCTTTCGTCTCCGCATCGTGAGGTAAAATGATTTTGGTATTATCAGAGGGATTGAACATTCCCAAAATCCAAATGGAGAGCAAACCAGTTTCTTTTGTCCAATCCTTTGTTCCACTGTTGCGAATGGTATTTTCTGTTTGGTACGCAACAAAATTCGTGGCAGAAACACTAAACTCTTTCGCGAGAGAAATTGAATCAAGCAGTTGAATCTTTCTTTCGATATTGAAGTCAAAAGTGAAACCGTTGTAATTCGTGATCGAAGACTTCTTTTGATAAGTAGCTTGTAAACTGTCGGACGAAGTTAAATCAAAAGGCGCTGTGTCAATCAGCGCAGGCGTTTGCCAATGATCAAAGTCAAATGGATCTCCTTTTTTAAAATAGATCGAATACTGTCCACCCTCCGGTCCCATCCAGAAACGATCCTCCCCTCCCACCGGATAAATATGCGCAGGAATTTTTCCCGACTCAATTAATTTGTAATTGATCCATCCATAACTTTTACCTGTGTCTCCAGCTGAAGTGCTCGTCATCACGCGGGCCTGGTAATCGCCAATCACCAATACTTTTGATTTTGACTTTTGTGTTCCGAGCACGATTGCATTTTTATATTTCCTGATAAAGTTAAGATCGTACCCGAACGTTCCGACCGAAGGTTGCGCCTCCATTTTTGAATCCGAACGTTTCTTCTGCCCACAAGAAATCAGAATACAAAAGAGAATCAGTAAAGATATTTTACTCATCATTCAAAATTAAAAATTGAGCATTAAGAATTTTTCTGTCGCACTTTGTTGATCAACGTTCCGATTCCATCAATGGAAATCGAAACCGTGTCGTCTATTTCCAAAGTAAAGTCACCAGAAGGAACAAGGCAAGTTCCTGTCATTAAATAACAACCATGAGGAAAATCCATTTCACGAAAAAGATAACCTGCCAGCTCAACATGCGTGCGTTTCATTTTGCTAATCGCCACGCTGTCTTTATAAATCACTTTTCCCTCGCGATCAATCTCCAGGCTAATTTCTGTATCAGGAGAAATTGGTTCTTCCGGAACGTATAAGCATGGGCCAATTGCTGCAGAACGATCATAGGTTTTCGCTTGCGGGAGGTATAGTGGATTCTCGCCTTCAATACTTCGTGAACTCATGTCGTTGCCAACGGTGTATCCTTCGATTGATCCTTTCGAAGATATAAAAAGTACTAACTCCGGCTCGGGCACATTCCATGTGGAATCTCTACGAATATTTACGATCTCTAAATGTCCGGCAACACGAGATGGATTGGCTTTGAAAAACAATTCGGGTCGCTCAGCTTCATATACTTTATCATAAAAAGTTGCACCACCGGACTCCTGAGATTCATCCATACGCGCTTCTTTGCTGCGCAGATAGGTGACACCGGCAGCCCACACTTCCTGCGACCCGATTGGAGCAACGATTTCCGTCTCGATTAATTCTTTAAAAGAAATGCCACTGCTGAAGGAGTTTAATTTATGAATCAGGTTTTGATACAATCCCGCATGGTTCACCAATGAATCCCAATGCGCGGTGCTCAAAAAGTAATTATCATGATGATGGATAACGATGCCGGAGTTTGTTTTGTAAATCTTCATACTTCAGATTATTTCCGAAGATAGGAAAATTTTGGATGGATAAATTAGTCAAGCAATCTGAAAGGTAAAGAACTCACAAACTATCTCTTGGATCACTGCAATCTGGAGACTCATCATAATTTTCCAAGCCCAAGCAACACGGGAAAGCAACATGCCAGAGTTTTAAAAGGAATTCCGCATCCTTGCGACTTTGTTTTTTCCGCGTTCCATCTTCATTATAAAGCTTGGTCATGTATGTCACATCCTGTGAAATACTATTCTCCCGACTAAACCTTTCATAAGGTTTAATAGACTCTTTCATTTTTATCAGTGTAGTTGACAAAAGCTCAACCGTTAGTTTACTTTCTGATGTTTCAAATTCTTTTATTGCCAAAGCTGGCTCATTATTTTTATAGCCAATCGCTATAACGATAGCTGGCTGAGCTTTAGGCATCAGCATTTCTTTACTTTGCGAACTTCCTACGAAAAAGTTTTTGTTGTCATCCGTGTTCAATCTGTATAGGCTTTTTATCGACCAATAGATAACATAGGTATAAACCTGATCAAAGTCCTTCCCATTTTCTACAATCACTTCCAGCGGTTGGCTTCCCCAATTTTTTGGAAGTGTGCCGTTGTCAATATTCACCCAACCAGTTTCCGTCCAATTGAATCCATACGTTTCCATTCTGTACTTCTCTCGCTTCCAAAGTAGTTCCTGATATTCAATTTTCAACTTCCGCGTAGTTTCATTCTCTTGCGCAGCCTCCTTAATAAACTTTTCTTTTGCTATGGCTAAGTCAGTTTTCACTTTTTGTAGCTCCTTTTCATAATAGCCTTTTAGTAGCTCTGAATATTTATCCGCATCTCCTACTTTCGTCAATCGTTGTCTGCTAAAGTCCTTGAATACTTTATAAAATCGATACTGCTCATTCTTCTTGCAAATAGCAGCAGCCATACTGTCCAATTCAAAAAGATTTTTATCGAGATTTTTAATGTAAGTATCGATTACCGAATTGTCGCAGGTTTGGAACATCATTTTCACTCGCATAGCAAACTCTTTTGTGGCAATAAGAGTGTTTTGATATTTATTTGACTTAATCGTCCTTATTATAGCTGGGTCGATTCCATAAACTACAGTTGACTCGGCACGAGTGGAGTCAAGTGTGCCTGGAAGATGAAAGACTTCTTGATCAGTGGCATTTTTTGAATAATGGGATTCATAAAATTGAGACTGCGTTGCGCGTGATTCAAACAAATATTTATCATCGCGTGAAAGACTGTAATAGATACTATCGATCAATTCCTGAGTTGCCACTTTATGTTTCCTAAATGGCATTCCAAGATCGACTTGCTGCTGAAATCCAAAAGGTAGAAAGTCGAGAGACATTATGTCAACTGTTTGCAAGTACTTATCAATCTCTTTTGGGTTAGTCCAATTCATGTTTCCATTCGCATCGCGCGAACCTTTATATGCCATCATCCCAGGCTTCTTGATGGACGTTGGTATTTCAAAGTGAACCGGATTCTCTTTATTGATAAGAAGCTGTTCGCCATTTGAGGTTGCATTGAAATAAATCATACCTTCTGTTTCCAGAAGTTTTCCCTCTGAAGTTGTTGTCAGGTTTGATAACACGATGTCGTCAATTGAAAGGGCTTCGGTTAGCTCAAGTCTGATACTATCTTCCACTACTTTTCCATTCGCCTTTTTAAAACTTCCTTTTGGACAAATGACAATCGTTCCATCCTTTCCCTCAACAATATTGTCCTTCTTACCATCGATTGAAAAAAATTGGCTAGGCGTAATTGCCTTTATAAATGGATCCGTTTGTTGAAACTTGATAGTTTCAGAAATCGGGCTATTGCAATTCTGGAATGCGACAATCAAAAGCCCAGAGAAAATTCTGATCAAATTGTTTTTCGTCATATTCAAACTTATTAAGCAGGGCTATAATCCCAAATTGCAAATAAGTCACATGCCCAAATTACCGGACACGCGACTACGGCAAATCAAAATAGCTATTTATTTTGAATTAGCTAGAAAACAATTCTCGATTAAGAAACTTAGGAAGAAATTACTCACTCTTCAACACCTGCGCAGGATTTGTTCGCGCTACTTTCAACGTTTGCGAACCAATCATTACCAAAGCAATCCCGAGGATCATCATTACACCCCACAACATGTCGCCAATGCCAATGGATGCGTGATTGGCTAACTCGGGGAACAGCAATTGATCGAAGAGCAGATACGTGATCGGCAAAGCAATGAGCGTGGCGATGCTAAGCAGAATGAAAAATCCTTTGCTCAACAGATAGAGCAGGCCAGCTTCATCTGCTCCCAGCACCTTTCGAATTGAGATTTCTTTCAATCTTGTTTCGGTGGTGAATACAACCATTCCCAACAAACCGAGTGTGGCAATGCAAATAGTAAGGAAAGAAAGAAAGCCGGCCACTTTGATAGATGCCTTTAGTCCGGAAAAGCCCTGCTCAATCTGATCATCGTAAAATTTTGCTTCCAGGGGATGCACGCTATCAAGTTTTTTCCAGATGGCCTCAATTTTATCGTACGTAGCAATCAAATCATTCGACTGGATTTTTACATTCAAAAAATCCACATTCTTTGGTGAATAGCGCAGCACTACTTCTTTTTGTTGGTTGTGATTGTTGGCACGACCGTATTCAAAATCTTTCATCACGCCAATGATCTGCAAATCCTTTCCATCTAATTTTATGATGTCGTCAATTGCTTTGAACGGATCTCGACCGCCTATATTAAAACGTTTTAATACAGCTTCATTCACAATCACTTCGCTTTCCTCGGCACTGTCTGGCTTTACGTTGAAATTTTTCCCCGCCAAAAGCTTCAGTTCATGCAGCGCCAGATAATTCTCATCCACTATATTGTAATAGACTCCGGCAGAATCGTTCGGGCTGGCATGATACTTCATATTGGTACCCCAATAATTTCCAATGCTCATGATCAACTGCGAATGCGATATTCCTTTCACCTCGGGCAGCTCGAGAAGTTCCTTTTTCAGAAGTTCAGGTTTGTTTCCGGCAAGCTGAATATTCAGAATGTTACTGGTAGAAAAACCCAAATCAAAATTTACAAAATGCCGATACTGCTTGTAGGCGATAAATGTGGAAGTAATGAACATGATCGATATACAATATTGAAAAACGATCAACACTTTTCGCATGGTGAGTTTTTTAAACAAGCGCGAGGAAGAGGCATCTTTCAAAACCTGCACTGCATTTACCTTCGAGAAAAACAAAGCAGGGAAAAGACCGGCTGCCACTCCCACAAAAACTGCTAAGCCTATAAAATACAAAACGACTTTAAACGACAGCTCCAGTGTGAGAATTTTTTGAATGTCTGGTTCGATGCCCAAAAAATAAGGACGAAGTAAAAGAAATAACAAAAATGCAAACACCAATGAACCTAGCGAAATGAGAATCGCTTCTGTCACAAACTGACTGATCACATGGCCTTTCAATGCGCCAATTACTTTGCGAATACCAACCTCACGTGTGCGCTTAAGAGAACGAGCAATCGACAGATTGGTGTAATTGAAACAAGCAGACAATATAACAATGAACGACAACGCGCCAAAAATCCAAAGCGCAGAACTTCCCATGGATGGCCCGATCTGATTTCCTAAGTTTGCTCCCGTAACAATCTCGTCAAGCGGTTGCAGATCCAATTCAATGTGCGTATTCTTCACAGAAGGATCTTCTTTTTTGCTTAGTTCATCCAGGTTTGCTTTAAAATTTTTCATGTCAACGTCAGGCGGTAACTGCAGATAAGTCCAGTAATTCCAAACGTTGTCCCACGCCATTTCGCTTTTGCTATCTTTTTGAAAAATCTCCCAGGTTGATAGCGATCCAAGCATTTCAAAACGCATGTGTGAGAACTGCGGAACATCTTGCATCACGCCCGTCACCGTATATTGCTTCTCGTTGTAGGTGATAATTTTTCCGATTGGATCCTGATCACCAAAAAATTTATACGCAGCATTCTCCGTAAGCACAACTGAAAAAGGTTCTTTTAAAATTTTATCGGGATTACCGCTCACCAATGGAAAAGAAAAAACTTTAAAAAACGATTCGTCTGCCCAAAAACCGGAAAGTGGAATCGTTTTTTCTCCCACTTTCATGTCGCCACCAAAGCCGCGGTGGAGCACAGTCATTTGCTGAGGCTGAGAGAAAGTTTCGCGAATCAGCTTGGCCGCTTTCATGGAAGAAGTTGCCATGAAATTATTTCCCTTGTCATCGAGGTACTGATATTGACTAATCAAACGATAAATGTTTTTGTGATTCGCGTGAAACTTGTCGTACGAAGCAGTATCCGAAAGAATGCTGATCATCAACAATCCAACTGACATGCTAATGGCAAGACCAATAATATTGATCGCAGAGAATAGAGGGTTGCGTGCGATGTTGCGGCTTGAAGTTTTGATGTAGCTGGCAAGCATAATCCAATTGATTAAAAGGTTGACGAATTCAGGTTTGCGAATAGTGTACAAGCGAAAGAACTTGAACACATCGATGATGTAGATGAGTTTTGCTCTTCGCGCGTTTCGATTTTTTACATTTCGTTGAAAATATTCATTCAAATCTCCCTCAAGGTCTTCTACCAGCTCAGGCTTGCAATACCAATGAAGAAAGCGCGTGGCCCAGCGGGGAGGAGAAATTTTATCTCTCAGCTCACTCATTTTTTAAAATTTCAGAAGGATTGCTTCGAGCTGCTTTCAAAGTTTGCGTACCAATGAGCAACAGTGCGAACGCCATCACGCCAAAAAATCCAATTGTCAAATCGAAAAGTGAGATGGCAATGTGATTTTGCATTTCTGTGAAGAAAATACGATCAATAAAAAGGTAAGTAGCAGGCAAAGCAATTACACCCGCAATGATCAGCAGGAACAAAAAGCCTTTGCCTAACAAATAAATCAGTGCGGCTTCGCTGGCGCCAAGCACTTTTCTTACACTAACTTCCTTCAGTCTAATTTCGGTGATGAAGATTACCATGCCTAACAAGCCAAGTGATGCGATGCAAATTGCAAGAAATCCAAGGAAGCCCATCATTTTCAGCATGGCTGCAATCTCGCGATACGAATAGGCGATTTTATCTTTGTAAAGTTGAGCTTGTAAAGGGTGCACATTGTCCAATTTTTTCCACGAGTTCTCTATTTTTGACAATGTTGCGGGCCAGTCTTTCGTATTGATTTTTACATTCACCCAGTTGGGTTTTCTTTTCAGGTAGCGAAAAATCATTTCCGATGAATTGCCGTCTGCTTTGCCGTAATGAAAATTGGAAACCACGCCAACGATCTTCATTTTCTTCCGGTCCACCGTTACCAATTCATTGATTGCTTTTTGCGGATCCTGGTTAGTAATGTTAAAACGTTTCAGTATTTCTGTGTTGACTATAACCTCAGATTCATTTACGCTATCCGGAAGGGGAGTGAAATTTCTTCCGGCAATCAATTTTACATTGTGTAGTGGAATATAATTCTCGTCAATGGTATTATAATGTATGGAAGCTGAGTCATGTGGATCTTGGTATTTCATACGTGTGCCCCAATAATTACCAACACTGGTGATAAGAAGCGAACGAGAAACATTTTCTACTTCGGGCATCTCCTTCAATTCTTTGATAAGCAAATCCGGTTTATTTCCCTGAAGTTCGATGTTAAGAACGTTGTCGGTATTATATCCCAAGTCATACGAGAGCAGGTAGCGATATTGTTTTAAGCCGATGATGGTGAATGCAATAAAGGCAAGGGAGATAGAATACTGAACTACGATCAAAACTTTTCGAAGGCTTACATTTCTAAAAATGCGAAGAGTACTCGCACTTTTAATGACTTGCAATGCATTGATTTTTGAATATAGGAGTGCAGGAAGAAAACCTGCGATGAAACCAACAACGATTGCCAATACCAAAAAATAAAGAACGACTTTGGAAGATAAATCAAGATTGAGCATTTCTTGCATCTTCGGCTGAAGGGAAAGAAAGTATGGCTTCAAGAACATGAACAACACAAAAGACAAAAAGAGCGCGAGCACTGAAATCAGCACGGCCTCCACAATAAATTGCCCCATCACGTGCATGCGCATGGCTCCGATTATTTTACGAATGCCAACTTCTTTGGATCGCTTCGTTGCCCTTGCCAATGAAAGGTTGGTGTAATTAAAGCAAGCAGATAAAATCACGACTACAGATAAAATCCCGATCGCCCAGACTTCACTCTTGGTCATCACGGGGCCGATGGAGTTGTTGAGGTCATCGCCCAAAGCAATTTCGTTCAGTGGCTGAAGTGCTAATTTTATTTTTGTATTCTTAACCGTTTTGTCATTTTTCTCGCAGAGCGCTTTCAAATTAGCGAGCAGGTTTTCCTGATCCGATTTTTCAGGCAATAGCAAATACGTATAACCTTGCCAGATATTGTCCCACTTCATTTCTTCATCCCATCTCTCCTTCTCTATTACTTCGCGCGTGCTGATAGATGCAATCATTTCAAATCGCAGATGAGAAAACTTCGGAGGATCTTCCACCACACCTGTAATCGTGAATAAATTATCGCCATACCCTTTTATCACTTTACCCATCACGTCTTCGTTGCCGAATAATTTTTTTGCTGCCGTTTGTGTGAGCATCACAGAGAATGGTTCCTTCAAAGCATTTGATGAACTTCCTTGCAGGAGAGAAAAACTAAAAATGCTAAAGAAGGATTCGTTTGCAAAAATTCCGTGGAGAGGTACCGTTTTATCACCGAATTTCATATCACCACCAAATCCGTTGTGCAGAAGTGCGATGTCTTCAATGCCTGTTATGTTTTCTTTGATCTCGCGGCCGGCTCGCGGAGAGGTGGAGGCGTAATAGTTTTGATCTTCCTGATCAAGGTACATGTACTTGCTGATCACGCGATAGATGCGATTTCCTTTTTCATGAAACCGATCATAGGAGAACATGTCAGACAACAACGAGATGAGCACCAACCCCACTGACATACTTATCGAGAGGCCAACAATGTTGATGGTCGAAAAAAGTTTGTTGCGCGCAATGTTGCGTCCGGACGTTTTGATGTAGCTACCAATCATAATCCAATTGATTAAAAGGTTGACGAATTCAGGTTTGCGAATGGTATAAAGGCGAAAGAATTTGAACACATCGATGACATAAATGAGTTTTGCTCTTCGCGCGTTTTGATTTTTTACGTTTCGTTGAAAATATTCATTCAAATCTCCTTCAAGGTCTTCTACCAGCTCAGGCTTGCAATACCAGTGAAGAAAGCGAGCGGCCCAACGAGGCGGAAGTATTTTTTTTTCTTCTTTCATCAAATCTTCTTCAATTGAAGTTGTGGGATTACGCGCCAATATTGCTCGCGCATTTCCTTTGCTTTGATCAGAGCCGCTTTTCCGCCACTGGTGATGGAGTAATATCTTTTACGTTTACCTCCACGCTCGTTGGTTGCTTCACCCAATTTACTTTTTGCCAATCCTTTCTCTTCAAGACGGTTCAAAACAGAATGCACTACTCCTAATTTCACGGAGCGGCCTGTTCGCTTTTCGAGATCATCGCAGATGGCCACACTATAAGCTTCGCTCACCAAAGCAGCGATTGTCAGCAAAACAAGTTCTTCAAATTCACCGAGGTTTGTTCCTTTCATAACACTGATTAATTACGTAAATGTATGTAAAATAGTTATTAATTTATATTTTGCATGTAAAATAGCGTCAAATTGATCTCTGGGGATTGTTTCTGTGTCATCTAATCCAGGTGTTGGGGAAGGAATACGCGAATGGTGGTTCCTATATTGAGAGTGCTTTCCAATTCCACACGGCCATTTAATTTTTGAACCGTCTTCTTCACAATGTAAAGACCAAGGCCATTTCCTTTCGAGTGCTCGTTGGCACGCAAGTACATTTCAAATACACGATTAATATATTCCGGTTCAATCCCAACTCCGTTGTCATTAACTTCTAAAACCACTTCATGGTTTTTCTCGTAAGCTGACAAATTGATCACTGCAGAATTTTGGGCACAGAATGCAACAGAATTCTCAACCAGGTTTTGAACAATGATTCGAATCAATGCGCCATAGGAATAAAATGGATGTGAGAGATTTACCGAGGTGGTTGTCTTAATTTTCTTTTTCTCCAATTCCGTTTGCAGATTGGATAGTTCCATCTCAAAAATTTCCCGGATGGACACCTCTTTGTATAGCAACGTCTGCGTATCCACATCGCTCACCGATTGAAGTTTGCGCAACATCTTGTCGAGGTTCAGCGCATTTTCATTTACTTTTTCAAATAATTCCAACGCAGCTTTGTCCTTCACTAACACACGCGCCACTTCTGCCAATCCCAAAAAAGTGGTGATGGGCCTTCGGAAGTCGTGAGACGAGCGATAGAAAAAGGTATCGAGTTCCTTGAAAGCTTGTTTTAATTCTGAAGTCCGCTCCTCTATGCGATCTTCCAGTTTTTGATTGCTCTCCGTCAACTCTTCCGCTTGCGCCTGAATCTCTTCATTCTTCTCAGCGATTTCTCTATTTTTTTCAGACAAAGAATAATTCAGCTTTTTCAATTGACGATTGAACCGAAAGTAAAAAATTGCCACCACCAAAAAAACGATTGCTCCACCAACCACACTATATGAAATTGCCCGCTGCTTTTGTAGCAACATTTTGTTCAATTCATTATCCTTATTTAGCAATTCAATTTGTCTTTCATTTCGCTCCACTTCATACAATGCACGGTATGCACCTAGGCTTTGCGCGGTTTGCTTGCTGAAAATACTATCCGTTAACTGATTATACCTTTTATAAAATTGTATCGATTCATCCGGCTTGCCAATACGATGAAAGTAGTCTGCCATATCCGCATAGTTCACGCGCAGTATATCAATTGCAGAATGCCGCTCTGAAAGAGCAAGTGATAGGTTGAGATATTTTTTTGCTGAATCAAAGGAATGAAGTTGCGTATAAATCCTGCCCATTCTATTATAGTATAAGCTCAAACCATACTCATCACCAATTTCCCGATCAAGCCGCACTCCCCTTTGAAAGTAAGGCAGGGCCTCCGAGAATTTTTTCTGTGCAAGAAATAACTCTCCGAGATTAAATATACTGGAAGATATTCCTACTTTATTTCCGGTTTGTATTCGTACGGCCAGTGCTTTTTTTTGATAATAGAGCGAAGAATCAAACTTCGATTCTTTCATCAGAATCAATCCCAATAAATTGGCACAGCCAGAAATACCCAACTCCAGTTTAAGTCGTTTGTAAATTGCTTCGGCTTGGTTGATATTTTTTCGGGCCAGGTCTAAACTATTGCCTCTGTAAAAAACCCAGCCAAGCTCATAATTTGTTTCAGCGATCAAAAAAACATATCCGGCCTTCTCTGATATTTTAATTGAGTTCGATAAATATTCAGAGGCTACATCATAGTATCCTTCTTCTTCAAAAGCCTCGCCCATTCTGAATAACAGAAAGGCCAATGCATATTTATAATGCGCCCTTCTATGATAGGATAAAACAAGATTCCAGTTTTTTATAGCCGATTGAAAATCACCTTGTCTGAAATAAATCTCTCCCATGTTCTGTAAATATTCAATCTGCATCTCCTTGTTGTTTGGTGACGCCCGCTTACCCCGTTCATAACAAAAAACAGCTTTCTCCAGATCAAACTTATTGCGATAACAATTTCCCAACAAAATCCACGCAGCCGAAAGGGAAACTGAATCATTCATTGTAGTTCGCAATTGCAAAGCACTTTGAGCACACAGCTGTGCTGAATCAGGTTTTTCTGTGATGAGATAAAATCTTCCCTCATTCATTTTAATTACCGACAGATAGTACGGATCCGGTTTTTTTCCGAGAACATTTTCTGCCTGATGGTAAAAATATTTTGATGAGTCGAACGCACCTTTGTCACGGTACACATTTCCCAATTGGGTAAGGGCGTAAGCCTGGAGATTTAAGTTGTTGCTGCTTCGGGCAAGATGCAAAGACGCAACGAATTGCTGATGCGCCTGAGGGAGCATTCCACTGAAAAAATAATAAAGGCCGCGGTATGCGTTAGCCCAGCCTTCGCCCTCTTCATCGTTTATTTTTTTTGCTAACAGAAGAGCCTCTTCTGTTGACTTGCTGGCCAATTCAATGTCATCATCAAAGTATGCGAAGGACAAGGAATTCAAAAGTTCTACTTTTCTTTTGGAATCACTCTCATGAGCTATCAGGCGTTTTAAACTATCAATAGATGAAGATTGACCTCGAAGGGCTATGGAGATGACTGTTAACCCTATTAGAATAGTAAAGCGCAACCGGACGAAAAATTTTCATTAGTAAAATAGGAATAACAACGGTCACTTCCAAGAGATAAGTGATCAGCGATTGTTTAAACGTCTATTTTGAGTGACTAACGAGGAACCAGGGTTTCCTGCACGTTATCCATGATCTTTGCGGTCAGCTCATCCGTGGGCAAGTCATTCACATCTTTACCAAACGGATCTTCAATTTCTTCGGCAATCAACTCCACACTAAGGATGACGAAGGAAACCAAAAGAACGATTGGAATGGTGATGTATTCTGTTTGCGTAACAAAACCAAAGGGCAATGTAATCAGGTAAATGAAAATAAATTTCTTGATGTACATTGAATAGGAATAAGGAATTGGCGTGTTCTTGATTCGCTCACATGCTCCCAGAATATCAGTAAATTCTTTCAATTCTTTATCGATCATTAAAAGTTGATCTCCGGTAATTATTTTCTGTTGATATAACTCATTAACTCGCTGGTAGAGAATTGCCATCATCTTATTAGGTATGTGCCGGGCTTTTTCCAATTCAGCTTTTACTTCCGGATATTTTATCTCCAGCTTATCTATGTTCAATGCTCCGCGCAAATGTTCTTTCAAGGCAAAAGGAAATGCATAGATCATAACCGAGAAGAATTCCCTGCTTTCGTAATCAGCCGCAGGAAGGAAAGCGTGAATTTTGAAAGCCAGGTTACGTGTGTTATTTACCATCGAACCCCACAGCTTTCGGCCCTCCCACCACCGATCATAAGCCGAGTTGGTGCGAAACACTAGGAACAAACCCAACACAATGCCAAGCAGCGAGTGCATAGAAATGGTACTATGAAAATCTTTTTCGTGCAGATGAAAGACATCCAGCACCAAATAACAAACCAACGCTGTAAAGAGCGTCATGAACAACAACACAGGGCGCAACGTCTTTATTACTTGCCTGCTATAAGAATGATAGATGAGCGAGAACCAGGCTTTGGGGTTGTATTGAATCATAATTTATTGCTTCGGCATTAAATCGATGTGATTGATGGGGATCAGATTCACATTAAACTTTTTGATGATGATCGACATGATTGGATCATTCTTGATTTTTTGCATGATGCGTGCAGTCTGCGTGCGATCATATCCCATCACCATCTGGTCAGTCAGGCCAAGACCAGCAACACTAAAATAAAATCCGGCTATCACATACGGCCCGAATGGGGTTTGCGGGATATCAAACGAGCTTCCCGTAATATTAAAGACAGTATTCGGCAAATACTCGCCATGATTCTCAATACCTTTCATGTGAAGATAATAGTCGGCAGCATAGAGTCGCGATGACTGACGTGGGTCGCTCATGCACAGAAGTCCGGCCATTGGTTTCTGTTTTTGTGATTGGAGAATCAACGCTTCCTGCGAGCCTCTGTCATTTTTTGCTTTTTCGCGAATGCGCTTCTGCATAATATCCCAGAAGGGAACTGCCGGCTCTCCATCATCTACACGAATCAACGAATGAATTGAATAGTCCAAAATGCCGCACGTGATTTGAATGTTCAGCATTTTTAAATCGGGATCATTGTCGATCGCTTTTTCCAACACCGTGCGCTGGTGGCGCGGATGCGTACGAAGCAAATCAATGCTCTTGATCCAGTCACCAGCGAGATAACCTTCGTAGGCATAATGCTCCTTCAAAAGCAGTTTGATTTTAGTATCGTTGTCAATGATTACTTTTTCGCCTTTAATATCTACTTCCGATTTCTCCGTTACAATCATACGTTCGATTTCAACCGCTACCTGCGAAGCCTTAAGCATACCGCAGTTTAACGGAGATCCATCAACGATCGTGAGGTCATGAACATGACTAATGTACTGATCGCTGGAGTCATCGGTGAGGTGACCGTGGGTTTGTATATGCACAAAGTAGGACATCTTCACATCCATTTCTGTGCTGCGTTGTGCTTGTTCAAAAGTACGCTTCACGTCCATCACCACATCCGGTGAAAGAAAAGATCCTGCCGCACGGATGACATGAAACTCTACATCAACACCCTTGTTGCGAAATTCCTTTGTCACATTCTGAACTTCCTCTACCTGCAGTTGATTGAGGTCGCGCGCATCTGCACAACCAATCTGAATATGAATTTGCTTTTCCTTGAACATGGTTAGTAGTTGGTTTTTGATGCAAAATTAACAAAGCAATGTAATACACATTGACTATGTTTCAATAACATAAAATACACCTTTCTGTTAGAAAAAAGTTAGAAAATCTAAACACGAGAGATAGCCTCGTCCAGGTTATAGATCATTTGAATGGTTTGGATAAGCGCAGCCAGTGCAGAAATATCTTTAATGGTTTCATGTTTGTATTCGCCTACGAATTGAATTTTTTTTGCCTTTTCCTGGTTCGCTTCAAAAATAGTTTTCTCTTTTTCAAAATAGGAGGTCAACAGGCTCATTTCATTGTCACTTGCCTGCCGGCATAAAATTGTTCGAAATGCCTTTTCAATTTTTTCTTCATCGCTCGATTTCTCTATCATCAATCGTTCACCAAATACACGCGCACCTTCCAGCATGGTAGGGTCATTCATCAGCAACAAGGCCTGAAGCGGTGTATTGGTGCGAGAGCGTTTTACTTCGCACTGATCGCGATTGCTGGCATCAAAGATCAACATGCCCGGAGGTGGCACCGTTCGCTTGATAAAAGAATACAAACCCCTGCGGTACAATTTGTCACCATGATCCTGAACGTAACTTGCCAGCACGCCCCTTCCCGAAGTGCTCGATTCCCAAATGCCGGGCGGCTGGTAAACTTTTGAACTTGGTCCGCCAACTTCCTTTACCAAAAGTCCGCTGCTTGCGAGAAGCATATCACGTACTTCTTCTGCGGTGAACCGAACACGTGAATTTCTCGCGAGCAAAATATTTTCAGGGTCAACGCTGCGCTTGTGTTCATTCACAACGCTTGACTGCCGATAGGTTGCCGACATCGCAAATTGTTTGAGCAACCGCTTCACGTTCCACCCATGCTCCATAAAATCAATGGCCAGCCAATCCAGCAACTGCGGATGTGAAGGCATCTCCCCTTGCATACCAAAATCACCAGACGTTTTCACCAGGCCTCTTCCAAAAAACTCCTGCCACATGCGATTCACAAACACCCTCGATGTCAATGGATTTTTCTTGTCTGTTAACCATTGCGCAAGTCCAAGGCGACTGGGTTTAAATACGACTGTATCGTAATGCAAAATAGCTTCGGGTAAACCGAAAGTAACCCGATCACCAGGAGCATCGTAAACTCCACGTTTTAAAATATGCGTAGGTCTTCGCACTGAACTGTCTTTCATCACCATCACAGGAACATCGACCGTATCTTTCTTATTGATGAAATTCAAAATGCCTTTTACATCTTCGCTGGTAATTTTAATTCGTGGCGGATCAGCCAGTGAAGCAAGGGTTATGTCACCAACTAAGCCTTTCTCAGGAACCTGATTGAAGAAAGCAAACGTACTATAGTAGCTTTTCTGCGAGATAGGATCATATTTATGATCATGGCATTTGGCACATTCAAAAGTAAGCGCGAGAAACGCTTTACCGAAAGTGTTGGTACGATCAGTGACATACTCCAGGCGATACTCTTCATCAATCACTCCGCCTTCCTGTGTGATTTTGTGATTGCGATTAAAACCGGTTGCGAGTAGTTGCTCTTTCGTTGGATTAGGGAGTAAATCTCCAGCGAGTTGCCATGTGATAAATTGATCGTAAGGATAATTTGAATTGAAAGCGTGAATCACCCAGTCACGCCACGGCCACATGGTGCGCAAGCCGTCATCCTGGTAGCCATGCGAATCGGCATAACGGGCGATGTCCATCCAATACTGCGCCATGCGTTCACCGTACTGTGGCATCGCAAAAAGCTCATCCACTATTTTCTCGTATGCATTCTCTGAATCATCCTTCAAAAATTTTTCCTGCAACTCCAGCGAAGGCGGCAACCCGGTGATATCAAAACTTACCCGTTTGAGTAATCGCTCTTTGTCTGCTGCTTCGTTGGGTTCAAGACCTTCTTGTTCCAGTCGCGCAAGAATGAAGCGATCGATTTCATTTGCTGTCCATTTTTCATTATCCACATCAGGTAAGTCGGATTTCTTTGGAGGGATGAATGCCCAGTGTGGTTTATATTTGGCGCCTTGATCGATCCATTTTTTAATGATCGAGATTTCATTTTGATTCAAGGACAAATTTGAAGTTGGTGGCGGCATCACCTCAGAAGTGTCAGCTGTCGAGATTTTCAAAAACACTTCGCTCAACTCTGAATGACCCGGAACGATCACATACCTGGTGGAGTCATCTTTCAAGGCAGCATACGCTCCTTCAGGTGTGTCAAGACGCAGGTTGGCTTTGCGCTGTCGGGCGTCAGGGCCGTGACATTTAAAACAGCGATCGGAAAGAATTGGCCGGATATGAATGTTATAGTCAATGGAGTCAGAAGCCGATCCCATCGATTTTTTATTTCCGCAACTTTCAAACAAAAGTGAAGCTAAAAGAATGAATAGTGGAAGGAAAAGATTTTTCATCAGAACCAACTTGAAAGTATTTGGCTAAGTTAAGAAACGACAGCTACAACACAAACGAACTTATTTCAAACGTCTGCGCAGACAAATACTCAAAAACTCGTGTGCCTTATCCATTGAAGCAATATATTTGCTTTCACAATGCGAACTGTCAGACAAAATATTTCCATTCTTCATCGGGCAGTTTCGTTTCTGCTGGCATTTATCATTTTTAATTTTAGCATCGACAGCCAGGATCCTCAGCCTGATTCTGTTGCTGAAGACTTGTCTTTCAATGACATCGAAAGTATTTATGAATTTGTTGTTGAAAACATCCTTGGTTTTGAGAATGCCGTGGCAGAGCATGATGAACACGATCAGGAAAACGGAGGATCATTCGACTTTGAAAAATTTGATTTTGCTTGCTCTGAACCATTAATAGTATTGACACGATCAGAGTGTGATATTCAAAATGTGCCTCCTGTTGACTATTGTGAAAGTCTTGCCTCCCCGTTCTATAGAATAAATTCTCCTCCACCTAAAGCCTGATTCGATCTCGATTCACTTTTGGTTGAAAACACTGCTTTACAGTAGTGCGAGTTCTATTTTTTTATTTTCATAATCTTACTAGCAATGATGTTTAGAACAATAAACATCCCTCCGCTTTTCATGGCACAAGGGATGTCGATAATAATTATTATTCTCAGTTCGTGTTCCGGTAACACAGCACACAAAGAAAAGAGCGAAAAATATCCGGTTATAAAGCCTTTGGTAAAAGACACAACCTATGTGACCGACTACGTGGCCACTATTGAGTCAATCCAAAACATAGAGATTCGGGCGAAAGCAGATGGCTATATGGAAAGCATTCATGTGGATGAAGGAGCATATGTGAGCCAGGGACAATTATTGTTTACGATCGGAAGTCAGCAGTATCGGCAAGAACTATTAAAAGCACAAGCTGCTCTATCGAGTGCGATAGCAGAAGCAAAAGCTTCGGAGGTAGAATTGGGAAATGCCCGTACGCTTGTTGAAAAAAAGATTGTATCAAAAACAGAACTCGATTTAGCGCAAGCCCGATATGACGCTTTGAAAGCAAAAATTGAAGAAGCAAAAGCGCATGAACAAAGCACCCAATTGCAATTGTCATTTGCCCAGGTAAAAGCTCCCTTCAGCGGCTTCATCAATCGAATTCCAAATAAAGTCGGAAGTCTGATTGAGAAGGGCACCCTGCTCACCACGCTTTCTGACAACCGGGAGATGTTCGCTTATTTCAACGTATCGGAGAAAGAATATCTGGATTTTATTGCGCGGAAGGATCATGAAAAGAAAAACGAGGTAACTCTCATTCTCAGCAACGATCAACCTCATCCTTATAAAGGGAAAATTGAGATTATCGAAAGCGAGATTGACCGCTCAACGGGTAACCTTGCTTTCCGCGCAAGGTTTCCAAACCCCGATCTCATTTTGAAAAATGGCGCTACCGGCCGGGTGCAATTGATCCGGGCTATAAAAGATGCTCTCCTCATACCTCAGAAATCCACCTTTGAAATTCAGGATAACCTCTATGTATTTGTGGTTGATCACAACAATAAAGCGGAGCTGCGTCATATCAAGCCACTCTTGCGCATTCCTCAGTTTTATATTGTTGGCGATGGATTAAGTACAGATGATAAAATCATCTTCGAAGGAATTCAGCGAGTGAAAGCAGGTGATCTGATCGAACCGGAAACAGTAAATGCTCATCCGTAAACGGTGCAAACTATGATCACTCAATTTATCAAACGACCAATACTCTCCATAGTTATTTCAGTACTGATCACGTTGATGGGGATTCTGGCTCTCATCCGTTTGCCCATGACGCAATTCCCAAACGTTGCGCCACCGGAAGTTAACGTGACTGTTGAATATCCTGGCGCTAATGCAGAAACGGTAATGAAGGCAGCAGTCGTTCCTCTTGAAAGAGCAATCAACGGTGTTCCCGGTATGAAGTACATGTCTTCTGATGCCGGTAATGATGGCGTAGGTGTGGTGCAGGTGATTCATGAAATCGGAACCAATGTGGATTTGGCTGCAGTAAATATTCAAAACCGTGTGATGGCGGTAATGCCAGAACTTCCTGCTGAGGTGGTGAAGAGTGGAATTAAAATTGGCAAGGAAGAAAATGCAATGTTAATGTACCTGAACATTTACAGTCATGCAGAAACATTGAACGAAAAATTTCTCTACAACTTTGCAGACCTCAACATTATTCCTGAGTTAAAAAGAATTCAAGGTGTAGGTTACTGTAATATGCTGGGCGCAAAACAATATGCCATGCGCATCTGGCTCAAGCCGGATAAGATGTTGGCCTATCAGGTTTCTACAGACGATGTAGTCAAGGCAATTGAAAAGCAAAATGTAGAGGCCGCTCCCGGAAAAATTGGCGAAAGCTCCGACAAGAAAGCACAAACACTTCAATACACCGTAAAGTATTCGGGCAAATACAACAAGCCGGAACAGTATGCAAAGATTCCAGTCAAATCCACCACAGACGGAAAGATTCTGCGATTGAAAGACATTGCCGAGGTTGAGCTTGGCACAATGTATTTTGATGTTGAAGCAAAACTGAATGGTAAACCTGCAGCAGCGATTATGATCAAACAACTACCAGGCTCAAATGCCAGTCAGGTAATTGCGAAGATCAAACAGCGTATGCAAGAGATTAAAGAATCTGCATTTCTGCAGGGCATGGATTATGAGATTAGCTATGATGTTTCACAATTTCTGGATGCATCGATTCACGAAGTGATAAAAACATTGATCGAAGCATTCGTTTTGGTTGCTTTAGTTGTATTTATTTTTTTACAAGACTGGCGCTCAACACTTATTCCTGCTATCACCGTGCCCGTTTCACTGATAGGCACTTTCTTCTTCATGAATCTTTTTGGCTTCTCCTTAAATATGGTTACTCTTTTTGCATTGGTCCTGGCCATTGGAATTGTGATTGATGATGCAATTGTGGTAGTTGAAGCTGTTCATGCCAAACTTGAAAAAGAAAAGACTTCAGTTTCAGTAGCCACTGAAATAGCGATGAAGGAAATTAGCAGTGCGATCATTGCGATCACGCTTGTCATGTCAGCCGTATTTCTACCAACTGCGTTGATGACGGGACCGTCAGGTATTTTTTATAAGCAGTTTGCACTCACCATGGCAACAGCTATCATACTCTCAGGTGTAAGTGCATTGACATTAACCCCCGCATTGTGTGCATTATTTCTCAAACCTGTTCATGGCTCACACACAGGAATAACAGGTGTGGCTTTTAAAATTTTCAATACATGGTACGATCGGGTATTTGCGATGTATAAAAAGCATCTTGATTTTTTTATCAACAGGCGAACGCTCACGTTCTCCGCGCTGGTTGCCTTTTGCATTTTTAGTGGATTGATTTCAAAATTTATTCAATCCGGATTTGTTCCCAACGAAGACCAGGGAACATTCTATGCAAGTATCACAACTCCTTCAGGGGCTACTTTGGAAAGAACCAAGGCCGTAGTAAACGCAATTCAAAAGGCGGGAGAAGGTATTGAAGACATCGAAAGTATTTCCACTCTTGCAGGAACCAACATATTATCTGATGGCACGGGAGCTACCTATGGTACGTGCATTATCAACCTGAAAGATTGGAACCAGCGAAAGAATTCTGTTGAAGAAGTGATCGAAAGCATTAAAGAAAAATCGAAGCACATCAAAGATGCACGAATTGAATTCTTTCCACCACCCGCGGTTCCGGGCTATGGAAATGCAAGTGGGTTTGAATTGCGTCTCCTCGATAAGACAGGCAATGGCGATCTAAAGAATATGGAGCAGGTCGTTAATGATTTTATTGCTGCATTGAAAGAGCGACCGGAAATTGAAACTGCCTTCACCATTTTCGATGCAAGCTTTCCGCAATACCTTCTTAATGTTGATACAGATAAAGCTGCCCAAAAAGGCGTGACGGTCGAGGACGTAATGGGTACACTTCAAACATTGCTCGGAAGTGAGTACGTAACCAACTTCATCCGATTTGGTCAATTGTATAAAGTAATGGTGCAGGCACTTCCCCAATATCGCGCGCAACCTGAAGACATTCTTAAACTGCATGTAAAGAATGACAAGGGTCAGATGGTGCCGCTTGCTTCATTTGTGTCGTTGCAAAAGGTTTATGGGGTTGATCAGTTGACTCGCTACAACATGTTTCCATCAGCAGAACTGAATGGCGATGCTTCACCCGGTTACAGCAGCGGTAGTGTAATCCAGGCTATCCAGCAGACGGCCAAAGAAAAACTCCCGCGCGGGTTTGATATCGATTGGGCCGGTATCAGCCGCGATGAAGTTCAATCAGGTAATGAAGCCATTTTCATTTTCATCATCTGCCTTGTATTCGTGTATTTCCTTTTGGCAGCTCAATATGAAAGTCTGCTATTGCCGATGCCAGTCCTTCTCTCTTTACCGACAGGTGTGTTCGGAGCATTTTTCCTTTTGTGGATAACGGGATTGGAGAACAACATCTACGCTCAAATTGCCATGATCATGCTGATCGGCTTGCTTGGCAAGAATGCTATTCTCATTGTGGAGTTTGCTACGCTAAAACATGCGGAAGGCAGATCGCCTGTCCAGGCTGCAATTGATGGTGCAGCCTTGCGCTTGCGTCCCATCTTGATGACTTCGTTTGCTTTCGTAGCTGGCTTGATACCATTGATGTTCGCATCTGGCGCAGGTGCAATAGGTAACAGAACAATTGGAACGGCTGCAGCTGGCGGAATGTTATTCGGAACAATTTTCGGAGTGATTATCGTGCCTGGTCTCTACGTTCTTTTTGCTACGCTGGCCGATAAGTTTAAAAATCAAAAAGAAGCTTTACCTGTCAATACAATTTCAAATCAGTCATGAAGAAAAGTTTATTTATATCACTTTGTATTTTATCGATTTCAATTTTTCTGCAAAGTTGCAAGTCACTGAATACTCGTCTTGATGTTAAGGGAAAATCAATCCCTTCTTCATTCGTGGGCCGCGCTGACAGTACTTCTATTTCAAAACTTAGTTGGCGTGAATATTTTTCTGATCCGCTGCTGAATGCATTGATCGATACGGCTCTGTATAATAACCAGGACGTGTTGATTGCCTTGCAGCGAATCGAGATGACTAAAGCCTCTGTGCAGTTTACAAAAGGCGCACTGATGCCAACGATCGGTGCAGGCGCATCCCCTGCAATAAGACGTTATGGATTATACACGATGGACGGTGCGGGTAACAGCACAACAGATATTTTGCCGGGCCAGATTGTACCCACCAACTTATCAGATTTTTACGTAGGGCTACAAACTTCCTGGGAAGCGGACATCACAGGCAAACTTCACAATCGAAAAAAGGCAGCTACGGCAAGACTGCTTTCAACCATCGAAGGAAGAAATTGGTTAATCACCAACCTCGTAGCCGAGGTAGCTGCCTCCTACTATGAACTGATTTCACTGGATCAGGAGATGGACCTGGTGAATGAGATCATTTCCATTCAGGAGAATGCACTGAACGTAGTTACTGTTCAAAAAGAAGCAGCGGCTGCGAATGAACTGGCCGTAGAACAATTTCAGGCGCAGCTTTTAAATTCAAAAGCACTGGCAAGAGAACTTGCCCAGCAAATCGTAGAAACGGAAAGCCGGATCAATTTTCTCTTGGGCAGATTCCCTCAATCCATCCAACGAAACAAAACCACTTTCGATAATTCGATCGCAACTGATATTAAGATTGGAGTTCCATCGGATCTCGTTTTGCAACGGCCAGACATTCGACAAGCAGAACTTGAAATGCAAGCAGCGAAAATTGATGTGCGCGTTGCAAGGGCTGCGTTCTTTCCATCGCTATTCATTACCGGTAATGCAGGATTTCAGGCATTTAAGACCAACTTGCTATTCAAGTCACCAGAGTCATTCGCGTTTACCCTGGTGGGCGGACTTACAGCACCATTATTAAACAGGAATCAAATCAAAGCCGAGTTCAAAGCGGCTTCCGCAAACCAGGTGGAGTCGATCTATCTTTATCAAAAGGCCATTATCAATGCGTTCATTGAAGTGTACAACCAAACTCAGAACCTGAAAAATTTACAGGCAAGTTATGAGGTTCGCACGGAGCAAGTAGCCGTGCTCCGGCAAGCGATTCTTACGGTGAGTGAACTCTTTCGTACTGGCCGAGCTACATATCTGGAGGTACTGCTCACACAGCAAAACTTTCTGAATGCACAAGTTGCATTTATCTCAACGAAAAAAAATCAATTAATCGCTTCAGTCAATATCTACAAAGCTCTGGGTGGAGGATGGAAATAAATATTATACTAAACTCTAAAATTAAATTATGAATATTAAAAAAAATATGCGGCTCAATCTGATATTCTTGTCAATCATCATAACAATTACGGTGGTGTTAATGATCTTTTCTCTCTTCCAATAATTTTGCCTGCAACTGGAGCAGTTGCCGTTTGCGATTGAAGTAAATCATCGAACCCAGTATCATCAATGTTCCAACCGCTGACAAAATATATCCACCTGAAATAAAGAAATCAAGCCAGCTTACTTTTGAATTGCCAAATTCCTTGAACAACACAACTCCAACACTTCCGAGGTAGCCAAACGAATCGGCCACATACATGATGAAGCCAACGGTGCCTGTGTATCTGAATGCCGCCAATAAGCGATCGAAGAAGATGCTATTGAACGGAATATAGCCGAGATACAACCCAACCCCAATCAGGATCATCCACACGGGTGGGGAAATAATTTGCTGCTGGAAAAGATATGTTGCCGAGCCTATCATCACCATGCCAATCGCAATGATGACGTGATTGATCATGAGTGCGAGGTGATTGTTTTTGATGATGATCAAACTGCCCATGCATACCAACACAATAAACGACACAGGCGTTTCCGTGCTGGTGAAAATTTTCGGATCGTTGTAGCCCAGAATTTTCCACACATCCGCTGAGTAGTTGTCACGCAGATCGCGGAAGGATGTGAGTAGCATGTAAGAAATCACAAACAAGACAATGCCCGGGAAAAAAGCCTGAACGAATTTTTTTCGTTCATCTGCATTCATCGGCTGCCTGCGTGTGCGCAGTTGTTCATCGAGTGCAGAAGGTGGCGGCAACTGGTTAAGTAAGTACAGGAACAACAACAGGGGAAGTAAAAAAACTAAAGCCGCAGTGAACGGCATCCAGAATTCATTCACACCCATGTGATCGCGCAGGTAGGCGCCTACCGTTTTACCAAGTCCGGCAGAAAAAATAAAACTCACGGCAAGGGATGCCCCCAGTATCTCTGTGTATCTCCGGCCTTCGCAATAGCCAAACACCATACCCCACACCATGCCGAGCGGCAACCCGTTCGTGAACAAGAACACTACATTATACGGTGGCGGTACAAGTGCGAAGAAGAGCCAAGAGATGCCGGCAATGCCCACCATCAGCAAAATTCCAAACGCGCGCGACTTTGCTTTCAGTTCTGAAATCACTTTGATGCCTATAAACTTGGCGAGCCCGTAACCAACGACTTGGGAAATCACCAGCCAACTTTTGTAACTCACGCCCAGATAAAACATGCCATCGAAGGTGGCTGCTGAAAATGTTTTGCGGAATGAAAACACACATGTATAAAGACCGAAGGCGCACACCGATGCATAAAGTACAAACCAAACCGAGTGCGTCTGCTCCAGCCAGGCAGTGATTTTTGATTTAGGTTTCAACTCCATTTTAGCGAAAGATAATGCTTAGGAATTGTGAAGCAAGAGAATGTGATCACTTACTCCATTAACATTCTCAGATACGAGCCGATGGAAAGAATTGACTTCTGAGATGACTTCTGATTGAATTGAAAATGCCTGGCCGAACAGAAAGTTAAACCTACAACTAGGGCGTGACTACTCAATAAACATCATTCATAGCGCAATGTATCAATGGGATTGGTAGCACCGATGCGAACGCCCTGGTACAATAGAGTGATGATAGCAATCGCAAAATTGGCAACACCCGCCAGCAAGAAAAGCCACCAGCCGATGGAAGCCTGCGAAGCAAAGCCAGTCAGCCATTGTTGTTTAAAGTAATAACCCAACGGCAGCGCCAGCACAAAAGATATCATCAGCAAGACGAGAAAATCTTTTGATATCAGTGTAAGTATAGTGCCATTGTTGGCGCCAAGAATTTTGCGGATGCCAATCTCCTTGGTTCTGCGCTCTACGGCAAAGGAAGACAACCCGAATAATCCCAGCATGGAAATTATAATCGCCATCGTGGCGAATACCATGAACAAAGAACTTGTTTGCTGTTCACTGCGGTAAAGCCGATTGTATTCCTGGTCGAGGAAAGAATATTCGAAAGGTATTCCCATAGCCAGTTGATTCCACCGTTGCTCGATGAAACGAATTGTTTCCGGGAGATGATCGTTCTTAAGCTTCACCAACAAATATTGATATTCATCCGGATTAAACTCCAGCACCAACGGCTCCACGCTGTGATGCAGTGACTGGAAATGAAAATCACTCACCACCCCTTTCACCGGGCCACGCTTTTGGTTGCCGTGGCGAATGCTCATCTGTTTATTTACTGCATCCTGCTCTGCCCAGCCAATTGCTTTTAAAGCGCTTTCATTAAGTACAAACTGATTGAGTGTGTTGGTCTCGTTCATGGAAGAGATCAGTTTTTCTCCGTGCTTTACTGGAATGCCCATGACTGTGAAAAAATCAGGATCAACCGAAACGCAATGAACTCCCAGCGACTGAGATGAGGTGATGTCAATATTTTCCTCCGTTTCGATATCGGTTGGCAATTGAGAGGTAGCCGTTGCTCCCAGTATATCCTGGTTATTGGAGAACTGTTTTTTGAGCAGCGCGTATTTTCCTTTCACTTCTTTAAATCCAATATTCAATACCAACGTATGATCAAGTTTGTATCCCAGCTTCGCTTCTTTCAGAAACTTTACTTGCTGATAGGTGACAGCCATACAAATGGTGAGCGCAATGGAAATCGTGAATTGAGATACAATCAAAACCTTGCGCACAGTGATGCCGCCAGAGGAAGCACTCACGTTTGCTTTAAACAACCGGGCCGGCTGAAAGGCTGACAATGCAATAGCAGGTGAGATGCCTGTGATCAGGCCCACCAACAACACAAAAAATGCGAGGGAGAAAAGTAAACCAGGCTCCAGCAAAGAAGTGAACACATAACTCTGCGCGGAGAACGTAGCGATCAATGGCTTTGCCATCTCAATCCAGATAATAGCGAGAACGCAAGCGGCCACAGTAATCATCATCGACTCGGTTACAAACTGCGCGATGAGTTGTTTGCGCGATGCACCCATCACTTTGCGCACACCTACTTCTTTGAAACGCTTGGTGTAGCGTGCTCCCGTCAGGTTGGTGTAATTGATGATCGCCATGAGCATGACCAGCACGGCAATGGAGACAAACAAATAAACATATATGCTGCTGCCATTGGGTTCCAGTTCAAAGCCCATCGCAGAATGAAGGTGAATACTTTGCACCGGTTGCAACTGAAGGTTCACATTCTTTCCATACCCTTCCGGGTCGTTGGGAAAGTGATCGAGCAGGTAGGACAGCTTTTGTTTTAGTTCATCAGCTGAAGCACCTGAGCGAAGACGTGCATAGGTGTGAAAGGATATCCCACTCCACACATTTTCTTCTGCCATTTTTATCCACGGGTGCGATTGCATCGAGGCAAGTAAATCAAAATGGAAATGCCTGTTGAGGGGAATATTTTCTATCACGGCAGTCACCTCAAACTCACCGTTGCCTACTGTTATTGTTTTACCAACGGGGTCATCACTACCAAAATATTTTTTTGCGCTTGCCTCGGTGAGCACAACGGCATTGGGCTTTTGTAAAGCTTCTGTAGCATTGCCTTTGATAAAATGGAATGGGAACACCTGGAAGAAAGTAGAGTCTGCATAAAAGAATTTACTGTCTGTAAATACCTTGTCATTGTTGGCAATACGTGTTCGCGAGCCAAGAAATCCACGATCAAAAAGGCGAGTGCTTACTTCTATTTCAGGAAACTGTGAAAGCAGACGCGTGCGCACCATCGGATAGGTGGTAGCCCGGCCATCTTCCGGTGAACTCTTCCATTTGGTAACAACACGATAAACCCGATCGCTATTCTGAAAGTCCTTATCATAACTCGTTTCAAATTTTACCCATGAATAAATCAGGAAACAGGTAGCAAGGCCAATGGAAAGGCCAATGGCATTGATTGAAGTGTAAAGCTTATCATTGGCTAATGTGCGCCACGCAGAGATAAAATAATTCTTTATCATACCCATCGTTTAAATAACCAAGATGTTCAAACGGAAGAAACCGAGAAATGATTTAAGTCATTTGGATTTTGAAGTAAATTGTTTGATGATATCTGTTGGCAAAAGCCACCATAATCAATAATCCTTTCAAAAGCATATGGGACATGGTCCGTTGAAGTTTAAAGGGATAATATGGTTTTTCAATCTGGCTTCCCTATTACATAACAATCACATAAAATAAGTTTTGATTATCAGCAAGTTACCAATGATTCAGATGCTACTATCACATAACCGTCACATAAGAATTAGGCCCAAATAGGAAGATATTTTGCATAGGTTCTGGACTTATTCTCTGGATCATAATCTTTGACCGAGTAGCATAGGAACAAATCCCGATAAAGTCTAGGGAACGGGAGCCTCTAACTTTATTTCAATAAAAGATTGCATTCACAAAATCATTTTCATCGATTGATTTTCTTTTCTCGATCATATAAATGACAAGTTCAGAAAGCAAAATACTAGCAAAGTATTTAATAGCCAAGCTCGGTTCAGTGCATCATAACCGGTCGCTGAATTGTTTTCTGTACTGATGATTTCAAAATTGTCCTTCGTATAGCAAAACGGCATCAAATAGGGACCACTCATAAAATCCTGAGGCGTCAAGGCCGGCTATTTCAAAGGCAGATAATTTGTGGACTTTTCTTAATTTTAAATTAGGTTAGAATTCAATAAGATCATCTCTAAATTGAATTCCGTTTCCAAGTACAAACCATGTTTCCTGATTCGCGCGTTGTTTACTTTGCTTTGAGTTATCATGAAAGCTGGTGCATACATTACTTTTGCATCATCAATCAACGTAAACAATTTATGACTACCCTTCCTAAGCGCACACTCGGAAAAAATCTAGAAGTATCTGCCATCGGCCTTGGCTGCATGGGCATGAGCTATGCTTTGTTGCCCTTGCCTGATCCCAAAGAAATGATCAAGCTTCTGCACGCTGCGATCGACCAGGGCGTTACTTTTTTTGATACTGCCGAAGCCTACGGGCCTTATACCAATGAGGAACTCCTGGGTAATGCATTGAAGCCATTTAGAAAACAAGTGGTGATTGCCACCAAGTTTGGCTTCACATTCAATGGAGGCAAACCAGCAGGGGTGGACAGCAGACCTGATCATATTCGTGAAGTCGTGGAGGCATCGCTCAAGCGGCTTCAAACAGATGTAATCGATTTGTTGTACCAACATCGTGTAGATCCGAATGTACCGATTGAAGAGGTGGCAGGGGCTGTGAAAGAGTTGATCAAAGAAGGAAAAGTAAAACACTTTGGCTTGTCAGAAGCAGGAGCAAAAACAATTCGCAGAGCGCATGCTGTTCAACCCGTCACGGCACTGCAAAGTGAATACTCGTTGTGGACACGCCAACATGAAAAAGAAATTATTCCTACGCTCGAAGAATTGGGAATTGGCTTCGTGCCATTCAGTCCGCTGGGCAAAGGCTTTCTCACCGGCCAGATGAACGAGAATACAAAATTTGCCGAAGGAGATTTCAGAAATATTCTTCCGCGCTTTACGCAAGATGCCCTTAAGGCCAATCAGCAATTGATTGACTTGCTTGGTAAAGTGGCAAAAGAAAAGAATGCAACGGTCGCGCAGATTGCACTTGCCTGGGTGCTCGCACAGAAACCATGGTTCGTGCCGATTCCCGGGACAACGAAGCTCCATCGCCTCACCGAAAATAATGGTGCTGCATTGGTTCAACTTAGCCAAGAGGATTTAAAAGCAATCAATGATGCTGCGGAAGAAATCAAGGTAGTAGGAGATCGATATCCGGAACACCTGGAGAAGACAACCGGGTTGTGACTAAAAATCTCATGTCTTCGAGTTTAAAACGAGCTTTTTGTTTTCCAACTTTTCAATTCGGCCGAAGAAGTCTTGAAATCCTTCATACTCAGCTTTTTTGTAGTCTCCTTTGTATAAGGTGATATCTCGCTTGATGATGAGCTTGTCGCCTGAAAACTCCATCTTCAATGAATACTTTCCAAATTTAGAATCGATCACCTCAGGCTCAGGCAATTGATACGCCCAATAGTTTTTTGGCAACGTGACACTTACATTGTCTGAGACATGAATTCCTCTTGTTATAGCGCAATACTTCATCATTTCATCCTTTATTACATATTTTGAAGCGGGAATTGTAAAGGTATAAGGCAAGACCATTTTTGCACCGACTCGTTTTCCCATTCCATTCACTTGGATGAGGTAGTTTGACTCAAACTCAGCATTAGCCCTGTCTGGATGTTTGAATTTGAAATCTTTAATTGTAAAATCGGGGTAAGTAAATTTTCTTTGATTGAAAGCTGCTACGTAATCCGATTGTGCCCTCTGAAACAGCATCACCTCATCAAAAAAAATTCCATGATTTTTGACATCCAAACTAATGGAAGCTTGTCCAAGAGAATCAATACTGATCTGCGCCTTATTCTCTTGCCGATTCATCTTGTGGTCATAAATTCTTGATCGAATTATTTTACTGTCGTCTTTTTCAACCCATAAAACATTTCGATCATCAGTGAAGGTACCCGTATAATTGTAAGGAGATTCCTGACTGGTGCACTCAAGAAAAATTGTATCCGATTTCATAGGCACGCCAATGTAGACATGATTAAACTGATTGGACGGAAAATCTTTCAATACGTCAGGAACATCTCTTCCAGCTCTTGTCAAAATATAATTCGATGTTATTCCTGCATAATACAACATTGCTTTCATATAGGTGGACAACGCTTTGCAATCACCATACCCAAATTTTTCAACTGATTCGATCGGAAGGGACTTGAAGCCGCCTATGCCAAGCTGAATGGAGACATAACGAGTCTTGTCCTGCATGAACATATAAATGTCTCTGACCAATTCTCTCTGCGTTGCTTTACTTTTCCGGTCATCGATGAAACTCTTTGTTTCTTGGGTAAGGCTAAAAGACTCATTGTTTAAAGAATAAAACCAATTTCCAAAATCTTTCCAAGACTCGTTGCTGCCGACTTTATCATCAAGCCAAAATTTTTGAGGTGAGATATAGACTTTAGGTTGTTCGATGAAAAAATCCTGGTATCGAACTTTGGCAGGGACGGCAGGCAGATCATTCACGACATACTTCTTCCTCAAAATGCCTTCCGTAAGTTCCGTCTGCGTAGGAGTTATGAACTCTTCTTTAAAGTGGACTTTCATCGATTCAGGATATTCAAAAACGAGCTCCGCATGCTTCACCGCCACGTCAAACTGGTTCCGAGGTACCCACGTGGGCAAAGATATGAATCCATTCAATTTCACCTTACTTGTCATTTCAATCACGAATGGATAATTCTTGTATTTTGGATCTATATAAATTCGTTTTGCATCATTAATTTCATATGATGGATTAAAACCTACTTCAATCGCATCCCCCTTACTTAGGGTTTTTACTCTTTTATTGTTTGCGTCATAAACATTAACTCTTATCGATTTAATGTCTCTATATTTATCTGTATAGTTTAAATAGATACTATTTTTGTATCCTTCTTCCGAAAAGATTTTAATTCTCAAGTAGTCTTCTTCAATGATGGATTTGTCATCAAGTAAATAGGAAGTCCTATTCTCCTCAATGATACTTTTTTCTTGGGCAAAAAGTGAGGGCATCAAGAATACGGCTCCGACAAGTAATTTTAGTTTCATGTCTCTATTTTAAGTTTTTGACAAAGTCACTGGCGTGTTGATTACTTTTATTATTTCAGAAAAAAATTGTCGCAATTCAAGGTACTCAACTTCAGAAAAAATATACTTATTAAACTTAAGGATCATCATTAGTTCAATCTTATTCTGATTCGAGTTGGAAAAAAAAGTAAAAGATGCTCCGCCATCAGGTGTTACCAACTTTGTTGTGGGAGGCAAAGTCCTAGCTGAAATTCCCTTGGGTAGTTTTATCACAATGGTGTTTCTATAATCTTTGGGACAATACAAATCAAGAGGGGTTTTTCTCAAGTCGGATTTAAATGGATTCTCAGCATATTCAAAAAAAATGAATGGGTCCATGATTAGTTCATCTCCTGCGTCAACCAAATGACTGGATACATCTGCAGTAATTTTTTCTTTGCTGGTGAGTAAAGAAGGATTGCGACTTACAACCTGGTATTTGATGTCAGCAATGTCCGGTTCCTCTTTTTTAACCTGATTTTCCAGAACAGCTGAGTCGTAATTCGTCTTTTTTAAGTTCTCGATCCAATCCAGATACGCATAGCCATTGTAGTCACGCAAGACGGTCACTTTACATTGGTTTTTATCCACGACATTAATGTCAACGTACTCTGTCTTCGATTCCCTATTTTTACTCAAAAGATCCACCCATTGTTCGCCATCATCCTTAATCACCAGCCCGGCACCATTTAAACAATACCTGGGTAGTATGCCGGGCGTTGTGAATTCGGACGTTGCATCCAGCAACATTCTGGTGTTATCATAGTCAACATAGGCAACTACATAATTAAGCTTGCTGGCAGTCGGAGAAAATTCTACTAACAATCCATTTTCTCTGGTTGAAAGCACCACTGGGAAAGCCTTTATACCAATCTTGTTAAGTAAGGTAATTAGCAGAAGATTGATCTCTGCACTATTACAGCTGTGATTTTCGAAATTTTTTTTTATGAAATCAGTAGCATACAGCGACTTCGTCCCATTCCACTTTGCATTCGTCCGTATGTAGTGGTAAGCCGCTTCAATGGCTTTGGCGGTGGTGAGATTTTGCGATGCAATTTCCTCGGCCGGAGCATTTAGAAAGCCTCCCCTCTCTAACGCATGACCGAACAATGGATGTTTGAGTAAATTATCAATTATCTGACGCCAAGTGGTACTGAATGGATAATTAACGCCCCTATATGTAATTGATTCCAGTTGAATCGAGAATCGAGTCAGATAGTTGCCATAATAATTTATAAACGGTTCTATCCTAAAGGCTGGCATGGAAACCGCTCTCCACTTTATTGGTGATACAGTTTCTATTCGATCCAGACCAAAAGATGTTTTTGTATAGGTGACGTAGGGCGTTGGCTCAAGAGTCAATTCACTATAAGCGATGGGAATTTTCTCTTGAAACCTCCATTCAAATGGAAGCCCAACATACTCATATTTTATATCAATCACCGTTCCGACTTTGACATTTGGAATAAAAACTTTGTACACTTGAAAATTCTCTACTACCTGCTCGCGGTAGATTGATGAATTCGAAACCTTATCTTGGGTAATTTGACCTCCCGCCAAATTAAACACTAGCACATCAAAGTCACTTTTAGATGGCGTATTAAAAATCCAGTTCCCCCAGCTTGTGCCGGACTTTTTTAATATCTTAATACGAATATGTCTATTGAAATTTAATTTGATACCATCGAATTTTCCGATGTCGGAAATAATGACCGCTTCAGCCGTTGAATCATTCTCATACCGGCTCATTGTAAGCTCCTCCATACTTACTTTACCAAATGAGATTTTGTTTTGACTGAACACGCAAGAAATAAAAAGAGACAAGCAAAAGAATGTAATCGTGATCCTACATATCAAACCTTGAAACTTCATGTTTTTATTTTTTTATTATTTTCTCTAAATGGCCATGGTAAAGATAAAGAAGTGAGATTTAAATACAAGTCACCTTGAAACCTATCAATAAATAGCACTCTTTTGGCTGTAGCAGCCATATTTCTGGTTACTTTTTTAGAAATAATCATTGAGATTCTCTTCCTAATTCTGCAAACTGAACGATTGCTGTGAATGTGATGGATCATAGTATGATGGATTCATCCACCCAAATTCTTTGGTCTTAAAATCGACCACAGAAGAAAACTTATCATAAATAAGTAAACAACGTGAGCCTAGGCAATCATCCCATGATGAGATAATTCTTCTCAATAATCTGACTACACCTCCAAATCTCTGTGCTTCTGCCAACCATCACCTTACTCTGTTCTGCACGGGGAGAGTGCAGGAACAGTGTAAGGACTCTAATCGTGAACGAATGACATAAGCAA
>CAZECP010000030.1:0-48712 GCA_964510765.1 uncultured Ohtaekwangia sp.
CCTTACACTGTTCCTGCACTCTCCCAGTGCAGAACAGTGCAGGATAAAAGGTGGTGGAGGCATGGAAGTCGAGAGACAGTAAGGTGCGTTCCCTACTTAAATTTATTATTGATAAATAGGGCCACGACTTATCTTTGCCATCAAATTACAAAACAGCATGAACAACATCGCAGTCATCGGCTCGGGCACCATGGGTAACGGCATCGCCCATGTGTTTGCACAATTCGGTTTCAAAGTTTCATTGATAGATATTTCTGAAGACGCGTTGAAGAAAGCGCTCGCTATCATCGAGAAGAATTTGAACCGACAGGTGGAGAAAGGTTCGATCACTGCGGATGTAAAACAAAAAGCGCTTTCAAATATCACCACGTTCACTTCCGTGAAAGATGGAATCGGTCGGGCTGATCTGGTAGTTGAAGCTGCTACGGAGAATGTGGATTTGAAATTGAAAATCTTCAAAGAGATGGATGAAGTCGCAAAAGCCGATGCGATTCTTGCAACTAACACATCGTCTATCTCTATAACAAAAATTGGTTCTGTTACCAAACGCCCGGCACAAGTCATCGGCATGCACTTTATGAATCCTGTGCCGGTGATGAAACTCGTGGAAGTAATTCGCGGCTATGCCACCAGCGATGGCACCACACAAGCAGTGATGGAGCTTTCAAAAAAATTAGAAAAAGTACCCGTTGAAGTAAACGATTATCCTGGCTTTGTTGCCAATCGCATTCTCATGCCGATGATCAACGAGGCGATTTATTCTTTATATGAAGGAGTAGCCGGAGTAGAAGAAATTGATACCGTGATGAAGTTGGGAATGGCTCACCCGATGGGTCCGCTTCAACTTGCCGATTTCATTGGCCTTGACGTTTGCCTTTCAATTCTCCGGGTGCTTCATGATGGTTTTGGAAATCCGAAATATGCGCCTTGCCCATTGTTAGTGAATATGGTGCAAGCCGGACACAAAGGTGTGAAGAGCGGAAATGGCTTTTATCAATATAAGGCAGGAAGCAAAGACCTGATTGTCGCGGATCAATTCAAAAAATAATGACTGACCTCGACAAGAAATTTTTTACTTACTGGGCAGAGAAGCGAAAGAAGGGCCGCTGGAATTATGCAATCATCAACGGTGTGTTTCTTTTCGGTTGGCCCATATTTGTTTTCACCGAGTTGGCAAAGCAATGGCTCTTCCACGCGGATAATGTATTTTCAAGCTCAAAATTTCTTTCCGGGTTTCTTATCTATACCGTTCTTGGACTTGGTGCCTTTGGTTGGTGGATGTGGGGCGTGAATGAGAAGAGATTTCTAAAATTCGAAAAAGAAAAAGAGGATCAGTGACGACCCTCTTATTGCGGTGGTAACTATTTTTTTAACAAGTCTCTGATTTCGGTCAGCAATTGAATATCTGCTGGCGGTGCGGCTGGTGCTGCTGGTTTTGCTTCCTCTTTCTTTTTCAACGCTGCGTTCATCCCCTTTACGATCAGGAACAGAACAAAGGAAATGACAACGAATGAAATTACAGAGGCGATGAATTTCCCCAACTGCATTCCACCAGGTTTCCATTTTTCTAAATCTGTTACATCGGCAGCTTCCAGTGCCGGCTTAAGTAAAATAGGGGTAATGATATCACCGACCAGCGAATTGACAATTGCGCCAAAGGCGGCACCGATGATCACGCCCACGGCAAGGTCAACTACGTTGCCGCGCATTATAAAGTCTCTGAATTCTTTGAGCATAGGAAAAGAGTTTAGGTTTCTAAGTCACCCAAGATAACAAACATGCGACTTAACAAAAAGGATTTTTTCCTTAAGGAATAACTTTTAATTGGTTCTTCAATCCGCGGAAGCCAACCAACTCTGTTCCTGCATGGCCGATAAACATCTTGGCATCTACTTTAATCGGAATTTGATTAGCATCAGCTGAAATCCAAACTGTAACTGAATTCTCTCCGCGGAACAATTGGTTATCGGGCATGATCGGCACGAGTTTGAAACAAGGAATTTTTCCGATGTCAGTTTTGATTGTCTCGCGACCGCGGAACATGATTTTGAAATGATAGGCTTTGTCTTCAAAGAAACCTGAAACAGTGAGTGTATCCCCGACTTTATATTTTGTAAAATCAATCACACGCAGGTAAGTGAACCCGGCTACCACGTCACGTACGTTATCAGGTGTTTTGTAAACTTTCGCCTCACCATATTTTCCGGTTTGCTTGTCAGCAACTTTTACCGAAGCTTCATCTTTTTCGTGATTGTAGGTAATCCATTCATCAAGACGGTAATTTCCTTCCTTCAGTTTGCGATACGATTCATGCGCAACAATTTGTGCGGTATCAACATACGCGCCCCAGTTGTCGTTTACTTTTGAAATCCAGGTGGCGATGCCCGTGGTTTGCATGAAAGCATCTACCTTATAGCAGGCGCGATCATTTTTATAATGGAAATTCGGATCAACTGTGGTAGTTCCTTTTGCGACCGTGAAGATCCCCATATACATTTCGTAATCGAGGCGTTCACCTTTGGCGAAGCTGCCATACTTCCTCGTCTCTTCAGGCTTGAAAGTGAAGGCCATGATGGCTAACAAAACCAGACTTCCGATAAACCAGCGCATATACAAATTTAGTTTACTCCACATTTAGAGTCAAGCGATATGCCACAGTTTAAACGGCTACTCCATTATCGCGTAAAGCGTCATTTAAAGAGGTCTTTTTGTCAGTGCTCTCTTTCCTTTTGCCAATAATAAGAGCACATGGCACCTGAAAATCGCCTGCAGGAAAAGCTTTTGTAATAGTTCCCGGAATTACGACCGATCTTTCGGGAACGTAATTTTTGTATTCTACAGGTTGCGGCCCAGTAACATCAATGATTTTAGAACTTGCCGTGAGCACTACATTTGCCCCGAGCACAGCTTCTCTTCCAACGCGTACGCCCTCTACAATAATACAGCGCGACCCAATGAAAGCATTGTCTTCCACAATCACAGGTGCAGCCTGAACAGGCTCCAGCACACCACCAATTCCAACGCCTCCGCTCAGGTGAACATTTTTTCCGATTTGAGCACAGCTTCCTACCGTTGCCCATGTGTCCACCATCGTGCCTTCATCCACATACGCCCCAATGTTTACATACGAAGGCATCATAATCACACCTTTTTGGAGAAACGATCCATACCGTGCAACTGCATGAGGAACTACACGAACACCCAGCTCTTTGTAATTCTTTTTCAACGCAATCTTATCATGAAATTCAAACGGCCCGACTTCAATAGTCTGCATTTGCTGAATGGGGAAATACATGATTACCGCTTTCTTCACCCACTCATTTACTTGCCAACCATTGGTGATCGGTTCAGCTACGCGCAATTTTCCTTTGTCGAGTTGTTCCACCACATCGCGGATGGCTTGTTGTGATTCGGAGGTTTTAAGAAGTTCTCGGTCGTTCCACGTTTTTTCAATAAGTTCCTGAAGTTGCATTTATGTTCTAATTTTAAATTCGGATGCAAGAAATAAAAAAAAGAAGAATACTCCTCGCCTCGGTGCTCAAACCTGTAGATGAACCTCGCGCTTTTGAAAAAATAGGACAGTCATTGGCCAATAATGGCTATGAAGTTTTCATCGCAGGTACCACAGCTTCGTCAAAACAAACGGTTGATAGCATTACATTTCTTGCACATGAGGTTCCTTCAAGAATTAGCTTATCGCGAATTGCCGTGCGATTCAAAATTTTAAAATCCGCCTTAAAACTAAAACCAGATTTGCTCATTGTCTCCACGCACGAGCTTCTCGGGATTGGATTAATTTATCGTTTGCTCACCGGAAGAAAGTTGATTTATGATGTGCAGGAGAATTATTTCAAAAACATTCTTTTCACAAATGCCTTTCCCAAAATCCTTCGCTGGCCGCTTGCAAGTTTGGTTCGATTCAAGGAAATGATCACCAGTGTTTTCATTTCGGGATTTGTCCTTGCAGAGAAGTGTTATGAAAATGAATTGACCTTCATTGGAAAAAAGTATTGCGTGGCAGAGAACAAAGCGAAAGTTCCAAATGATTTTCATCGAACGCCAGATACAAACTCTATCAAACTCGTTTTCACTGGAACGCTGGCAGAAAGCACCGGAATCTTTGAAGCAATCACACTTGCACAGAAACTTCATGAATTGAACTCAAAAGTTTCACTTGAAATCATTGGATACGCGCCCCTGTCTTCCGCATTAGAGAGAATTCGATCAGCGATTAAAAACTGCACATTCATTAAATTGATTGGAGGAGATCATTTTGTGTCTCATCCTAAAATCTACAACTCTATTTCCAAAGCGAATTTTGGAATCATCAGCTACCCGGTGATGCCGCATACAAAAGAGAGAATACCCACCAAGCTATACGAATACCTTGCCTGCGGATTACCTTTTTTTATTCAGGAAAATTCTTCGGGAACAACTTCCTTCAAAAATTATTCCACCACATTTCCAATTGACTTTCAGAATTTAGATGTGAACAAAATCCTGAAGTTCATTCAGGAAAATCATGCTGTAACAACAAATGAACCCAATGCTCTGTGGATGAAGGAAGAGTCCACTTTGATTCAATTTATCAATCGTCTTTTAATTTAAGTCTGGCGAAGCAGCACCCTTGCTTTGAAATATTTTTCCAGGAAAGCATGGATACGCGCCACCACCAGCGCAAGCACTGCGTTTCCTAAAAAAAGAAGAACGGGTTTATTGCCGCTCCAGGTTTGAAGTGTGGGATCAATCAACACAATCAGAAATTCAAATAGAAGAAGAAAACCAACAAACGAAACAATTTCCAATGCCTTGTCGGATATCTTTTTTCGCACAGAAATAATCAGCATGAAAATCGCAATCAATCCAATACCGATAAGAAGAAACTGTAAATTGTCCTGCCTTCTTTTCTCCATTTTGATTCTTTCTTCGTGTCGCAGGTTTTCTTCTAATTTCAACTTAAACTCATAGTCAGCAGCCAGTCTGCGCGTCTTTTCCTGATTGGATTCCTTTTGAAGAGACTCATTTTTTTGAATCCACTTTTTCTGAAAAGCCAAGGCCTTTTTAAAATCAGATTTTGCCTCGTAGATTTTTGATAATAGTCCAAGAACACGCAACGAATAATTGTCATCCTGAACTTTAAGCTTTGTTAGTTCCTGAAGAGCCTGATCCGGAAAGCCTTTTTCCAAATGACAGCTTGCAACAATCCACGATATCCATTCTTGTTGTAATGTATTGTTTGCTTTCCTGAATTCATCCTGAGCCAACTGTGTGTAATGAAGAGATGAATCGTATTGATTCAAATTAACGAATGCATTTGCCATGTTAATATGCGAGTAACCTATACCATTGATATCACCTGCTTTGAGGCGATAAACCAACGACTCCTTGTACTTTACCAAAGCTTGATCATGATTTCCTTTTTTTTCTTCGTGATGACCAAACATAATGAGACAAAGTGCAATGCCTCCGAAGTCGTTAATCTTCCTTCTCACCAGTAAGGATTTATTCAAATACTCCGTCAGTTTTTCGTCCTCTCCAAGTTCTTCATATACAGTCCCAATATCCATGAGCGAAACACCAATGCCCAACGAGTCTTTCAATTGCTGCCTGATTTCAAGCGCCTTCACGTAATGTTGCAAGCGCTCTGCGTTGGAGTGAGAAAAAACGCCTAACCCTTTCAACGCATTCGCTTCTCCTTTGAGATAGTTGGTTTCCTTCGATACTTTTAGAGTTTGCTGTAAATAATACGTTGCACTTTCGGGATTGTTAAACCAAAATTTTTTAGCCTGCATATACAAACTATCTGCCGGGCTATTTTGCCCCATACCAGACTGAAGCTGAAACAGAAAGAAGATAACGGATAATAAAAATGGTTTCATAAAATGATCATTTACAAATCAAGTTACTAAAAAGCCGTATTCCGTTCGGAACACTTGTTAATCTAAATAGTTTTTTAGACTACCCTAAATCTTAGTATTTTTGCACATCCTATAATTGATATGCCCAGTCTTACGGAAGAAAACTACCTCAAAGCGATCTACCACCTTTCTGAGGGCGGAACCAAGCCCGTGCTCACGAACGACCTGGCAGAAGCTATGAAAACAAAAGCTGCCTCCACTACCGACATGGTGAAAAAGCTTGCGTTAAAAAAATTTATCTCGTACGAAAAATATTATGGCGCCAATCTCACTACCAAAGGAAAATCAGAGGCGCTGATGGTCATTCGCAAACATCGTTTGTGGGAGACTTTTCTGGTAGAAAAACTTGGCTTCTCCTGGGATGAAGTACACGATGTAGCCGAACAACTTGAACACATTCAATCCAAAAGTCTCATTCAAAAGTTGGATGAGTTTTTGGGCTTTCCCTCAGTCGATCCGCATGGCGACCCGATTCCTGATGATCATGGAAAAATAAAAACACAACAATTGATTGCATGCGATCAACTGATGATTGGCATGCAAGCGAAGATTGCTGCAGTAAAGGACTCTGATTCATCGTTGCTGAAGCTGTTGGATAAAATTGGTGCACGCCCGGGCAAGAAAATAAAAATAGTCGGTCGCGAGGATTTTGATGAATCAATGGAAGCCTTGCTCGATGGCCACAAAGTTTTTCTATCGAAAGAAGTTTCGAAAAATCTTTTAGTAAGTGTTTAATATGGAAGAAGCGATACACAGGAAATCATTAAGCGAAGTTCACTCCACCGTTGATGTCGTCAATCAAAAAGGTTGGCGCAAGTTATTGGCATTTCTAGGCCCCGCTTATCTCGTGAGCGTTGGCTACATGGACCCTGGCAACTGGGCTACGGACATTGCCGGAGGAAGCAAGTTTGGTTATGCACTCATCTGGGTTTTGTTGATGTCAAACTTAATGGCGATTCTTTTGCAGAGTTTGAGTGCAAGGTTAGGTGTTGTTCGTCAACTCGATTTAGCGCAAGCCTCACGTACTGCCTATCATCCGGTTGTGAATTTTTGTTTGTGGATATTGGCCGAAGTTGCCATAGCTGCGTGCGACCTCGCGGAAGTACTCGGTATGGCCATTGGTTTAAAATTATTATTTGGCCTTCCGCTTGTGTGGGGCGTGTCACTCACTGTGCTCGACACACTTATTTTATTGGTATTGCAAAGCTACGGCATGCGTAAGATTGAAGCCTTTATCATCGCGCTGGTTGCCATCATCGGTCTTTCATTTTTGCTGGAAATGATCTGGGCGAAACCTCAGGTCGGTGAATTGGTAAAAGGGTTTGTTCCATCTCTTCCTTCAGATGAAGCTCTTTACATTGCGATCGGAATTATTGGCGCTACCGTGATGCCACACAATTTGTATTTGCATTCATCACTCGTGCAAACACGAAGGTTTGATACCAGTGAAAAAGGAATCTGGTCAGCGATCAAATACAACTTTATCGATTCTGCGATCGCACTGAATGCTGCTTTCTTTGTGAACTCGGCCATCTTGATTCTTGCTGCATCAACGTTCTTCCGGGCTGGTTTATATGAAGTTTCCGACATTCAGGATTCCTATAAATTTCTTGCGCCACTTACCGGAACGAACTGGGCTTCGATCTTATTTGGTGTTGCATTAGTTGCTGCCGGACAAAGCTCTACAATCACCGGAACCCTCGCAGGACAAATTGTGATGGAAGGATATTTGAACCTACGTATCGCTCCATGGCTGCGAAGATTAATTACTCGACTGATTGCTATCACGCCTGCTTATCTCGTGATTATTTTTTACGGTGAAGATCGAACCGGGGATTTGCTTGTATTCAGTCAGGTGGTGTTGAGTTTGCAACTTGGCTTTGCGATCATTCCACTCATTCACTTCACCAGCGACAAAGAGAAGATGGGTGTGTTCGTGATCAAACCTTGGATGAAGGTGGCCGCCTGGACAATTGCTGTCATCATCGTTTCATTAAATGTGAAGTTGGTTTACCAGGAAATTGCAGGATGGCTCACCAGCGGTAGCGAATACACATGGCTCATCGCCATCACCGTTGTTCCGCTTTGTTTAGCAACGGCAGGGTTGCTGGTGTACATCGCCTTCAAACCATTTATGGATCGGAGAAGGTTAGAAAAAAATCTTTTGCCGCATGGCAATGCTGTTGACCTCAGTGGATTTGACGCTTCAATTTCCTATAAAAGAATTGCCCTCACGATCGACTTCAGCAAAGTGGATTCCAAAACCATTCAGAGTGCGGTGGCGCAAGGTGGTGGTGCCGCCTCTTACATTTTGCTTCACGTAGTTGAAACTGCGGGCGCGATGTGGTATGGAAGTGAAATTGCCGACCATGAAAGTAGTGAAGACATTGCTTCGCTTGAAAAGTACGCGAATCAAATGCGTGAGAAAGGATTCCTTGTTGAAACAAAAGTAGGTTATGGAAATCCGAAGCGCATTATTCCTGAATTGGTGAATGACTTTGAGGCTGACTTGCTTGTGATGGGTGCACATGGCCACCATTGGGCGAAAGATCTTGTTTTCGGAACGACTGTTGATACGGTGCGCCATCGCGTGAATATTCCCGTTTTGATTGTGCGCTGATTATCTTTGCGTTTTTAATTTTTCAATTGAACTCCATTGACGATACCATTGTAGCCCTCGCCACCGCGCAAGGCATCAGCGCCATCGCAGTAATTCGCCTTTCCGGAAAGGATGCCATTGACATCACGCAAAAAATTTTCAAAGGAAAAAATTTGCGTGAACAGCCTTCGCACACCATGCACTTTGGCGTGATCCACGATGAAGGAAAGAATATTGACGAAGTGATGGTGGCTGTCTTTCGCGAACCAAATTCATTCACGAAAGAAAACTCAGTTGAGATTTCGTGTCATGGTTCGTCTGTGATTGTAAAAGAAATCATCAAAGTGCTTTTGAAGAACGGAGCACGATTAGCAACTCCCGGTGAATTTACAAAGCGAGCGTACTTCAACGGGCGCTTTGATCTTGCACAAGCTGAAGCGGTGGCTGATTTAATTCATGCTGATACCGACAACGCACGTCAAGCTGCTCTCAATCAAATGCGTGGCGGCTTCTCTAAAAAAATAAAAGAACTGCGCGAAGAACTGATTCACTTTGCGTCACTCATCGAACTTGAACTCGACTTTGGTGAAGAAGATGTTGAGTTTGCCAATCGCGATGACCTGCGAAAATTAATACTTGATATTCAATCACACATTCATCCGTTGATCGAATCGTTTGATCAAGGTAATGCCATCAAGAACGGAGTTCCAACGGTGATTGCCGGAAAGCCGAATGCCGGAAAGTCAACCTTGCTGAATGCACTCCTCAATGAAGAAAAAGCCATTGTGTCTGACATTCCCGGAACAACCCGCGATGTGATCGAAGATGAAATGATCCTTGGCGGGATTCGCTTTCGATTCATGGACACCGCAGGCTTGCGCGAAACGACAGATGTGATTGAATCCATTGGCGTAGAGCGCGCGCGTGAGAGCATGCGCAAAGCTTCACTCATTCTTTATATGTTCGATCTTTCAAAAACAACATGGGACGAGATTCAAAAAGAAAATGAAGCCCTCAAAGAGTTGAAAGCTCCGGTTATTCGCATCGGAAATAAAATGGACAAAGCAGATGCAACACTGATTGAAAAGCTGAAACAAGAAAACTTCGTCTTGATCTCCGCGTCTCAGGGAAAAAATATTCAACTGCTGAAAGACAAAATCATCGAGTCGTTGCATCTCAAAGAAGTGAAGCAAGGCGATGTGATGGTTACCAACTTGCGCCACTATCAAGGCTTACTCGAAGCAAACAAATCGCTCGATCGCGTTTTAGAAGGAATGATGAATCAAGTCACCGGAGATTTCCTGGCGATGGACATTCGTCAATCATTGCATCATCTTTCTGAAATCACAGGCGAGATCACAACCGAAGATTTGCTTGACTCTATTTTCTCGAAGTTTTGTATCGGGAAATAAATTCAATCCATTTAAATCAAAAATCCGGGCTTGCGCCCGGATTTTTCCCACAAACAAAACACCCCATTATAAAGAGTCTGCCGATTGCTTGATCACCCCATCTGCTACACGAATGTGAAAACGCGCCATCGCTTCATTAACAGCGAATTTTCCGTTCACTTTTTCCTGAAGTTTATGATTCCTTGTTTCGAGGAGAAAGGCAACCATCTCTCTGTTTAATGCAAAGTCCTGCATTAGATTTTTTCGATTCAACTCTTTGATCGGATCAAACACTGAAAGGCTGTAATAGTACGCCTGCACTACGCCCGTCTTTGGAACATAAACCGGATGCGAATAAATGACTACGCCTGACTGGTCTTCTACTTTGAAGTAGCCGTAATTTCCGAAAGTGCTTTTCTTACCGTAGGCACGAAACAATTCTCCATTGTAAGAATATCCAACAACACTTTCAAACGGATATTTCTTCTTTCCATTTTCATCTTTAACTACAATCGCGTTTGAAGAGCCGATAGAAATTGTTCCATCTGCAACCTCCACTGAGTAAACGTGCTTCTGAAAATCAGCAGCGGAAAGAAATAATCCTCCGCTCTGGCTTTTCGCTTTTGAGACAGTGAACAACAATACGATCAAAACTATTTTAAGGTATTTCATAAGTCTTTTTTAGATTTTATTTATTGAATTGATATGCCACCGCCATCATCGCAAAGACATCGCTGTTGCTTGAATGTTCTGTGCCTGCCGGAAACAGTGGCTTACTCGCATAAGAATACCGCCATTCCCATCGCACACTCATGCGCGGTGAAGGAAGATATTCAAGCGTACCTGTCACTCCGTGAAACTGAAATCCATCGGAGTAGGAATTTATTAGTTCGTTGATAACTGCATGCGGATCATAAATGCGCTCATAGCGGGCGGCCACTCCCCAATTGTATCTGAAAGCATAACGCACCGATGCACCATACGCAACCCACGAATTATACTGATTGGTAACCGGATCTTTGATAGCACCAACATCCAGCATCGGCATGATAATCCACCGGCTTCCCAAATGGATCCAAGCAAACATATTGCTGTAGAGTTTCATCTGTCGGTCGGCATGTTTTGCTTTGTAAACTTCTTCACCGGCAAAAAGTCCCCAATTGATCAGCGACTTGTTGGATGTCTCATAGGTGTTCACCATTCCGAAAGCAGGCACTCCATTATTATCGTTGATCACCTGCCAGCCACGCGTCACCTGAATCAGTGTGTTCCAACGCTCCGTCATTCTGCGCTTAAAGCGAATGCCCGCTTCAAAGTCGGGAGCAAAGTCCGTCATCACCGCGCGTGTGGCGTGCAGGTTATCTTTATTGATAAAAGTTTCCGCTCCATACACGGCAGGCATGATGCCTAGCTGGATTTCGTTTTTGCCGAAGCTATACCAGGCAGAGATTTCACGAATGTATTTGATCGGCTCAGGCTCATCGGAATACATTACCTTTTCGATTTCGCCATAATGGGCAGCGGCACGAAAACCGAATCGGTTCTTTTGATACTCGGCCTGTAAATAGCTATAGGCCAATCCAAACTGATTCACATATTGCGGATTGCTTCCATACGGACGCAAATAACTTCCGGTCGCATTGAGATCGCTAACATAGTGGGCATCTACATAGCCTGAAAACCTGAACACTTTTTGACTGTCTTGCTGGGCACACACGGAACCCGCAAGATTGATCAACGATGTTGTTATCAACACCGCACATAATTTTTTCATGAACGTGTTTTTATGAACAGGGCCTGGCCTGATCAATTATTTTAGAAAATACAATTGAAGAGTGGCATCCTTGCCGATGCCTTGCAAGTGGAGTCTAATTCCTGAGAACCTGTACAATTATATAGAGCGGGTTTTTGTAAGAAGAGATAATTCCAGAAAGGAAAGAAACCCTTTCCAGTGAAAAGGAATGAGCGGCAATCCGGGGAGCAAAAGTGAATGCCAGAACGGACTTGACCTGCGCGAAATTTCCAGAAGGGCTGTGAACCCTGTTGCTGATAGCAAGACCAACTTGCTCAACCGGGGCCTTTTCTACCGCTACATGGGAGTTAAAATGATGATTCGCGTGGAAAAGGTAACTGCTAAGCACGATAGAAACCGTAATCAGCACACTGACCATCGCCAGCACTTTTGATTTTCCGTTTCTATACCGCTGAATCATGATGCAAAAGTAGATAAAAGAACTTGAATCGATTCAGCAAAGTCGAAAAGAAATGTTGTACACAATAAATGAAAATATTACATCGGAACCGGCTTTGACAGACTAAGGAAGGATTTAACTATTTATGACATGTTCTTATTCTTCGTATCGGTCATCGACAAATACACGATCAATGAAATGAGAACGCATGCAGTGATATAATAATAAAAGTATTCTTCATGGCCGGCCTGCTTAAACCATAGCGCCACGTACTCCGCAGAGCCGCCAAAAACCGCAACCGTGATTGCATAAGGCAAGCCCACACCAAGTGTGCGCACATGTGCCGGAAATAATTCTGCTTTTACTACCGCGTTGATACTCGTGTAGCCACTCACAATGGCCAACGCCACAATCATGAGAAAAAATATTCTCCAAAGATCGGTCGAGCCGGAGATCAATGTCATCAATGGAATGGTGAGGAGCGTTCCTGCAATTCCAAAACCAATTAACAAAGGCTTGCGCCCGATTTTGTCTGACCAACTTCCAAACAATGGTTGAAGAATTGAAAACACCAGCAGTGATAAAAACGAAAGCAGTGTAGCATCTTGTTTTGAAACACCGGCTGAGTTGACCAGGAATTTCTGCATGTACGTGGTGTACGTATAAAACGCGAGTGTTCCTCCCAATGTCAGCCCAATAACCGTTAGAATTTCTTTTGGATGTTTCGATAGATCGCTGATCACACTTTTCGAGATTTCATTTTTGGATTTCACATTCAAAAATGCTTCCGACTCATTCAGATTACTTCGTAGATAAAATGCGACTACCGAAAGCAGGGCACCTATGGCAAAAGGAATGCGCCAGCCCCACTCACTAAGTTGTTCTTCAGAGAGAATGAGAAATTGCAACACAAGCTGAATGCCCAACGCAATAATTTGTCCGCCCACCAACGTCACATATTGAAAGCTGGAATAAAACCCACGATGATCACTATGCGCTACTTCACTAAGATAGGTGGCAGACACGCCATACTCACCGCCCACACTCAGGCCTTGCAGCAATCTCGCGAGCAACAAAATAAATGGAGCCAATACACCGATGGTTTTGTAAGCTGGGGTGATTGCAATCATCAACGAGCCCACTGACATTAACACCACAGAAATAGTCATCGCATATTTTCTGCCTCGCTTGTCGCTGAGCGAGCCGAAGAGCCATCCACCAATCGGCCGCATGATAAAGCCAAGCGCAAAGATTCCTGCGGTTTGTAGGAGTTGGGCAGTCTGATCTCCTTTCGGAAAGAAAGCTCCCGAGAAATAAATCGCGAAAGCGGAGTACGCGTACCAATCGTACCATTCGACAAGGTTGCCAATAGCGCCACCAACAATGGAGCGAATGCGTTGAGATGTGTCGTTCAAATTATTTGTCAAGCCAGTTCTTGAACAAATCTACTCGTTCGCGGGCAACAATCACGTCATCGTCATCGGAAGTTTTCAATTTTAGTTTCAGGCGCGAGTTCACGTGACTGATCATGTCTTGAATAGAGATGATATTGATGATATACTTTCTGTTAATACGAAAGAATTGTTCCGGATTAAGAATTTCCTCAAGGTGATCCATACTAAAATCAAGAACATACTTTCTGCCATCCGCAGTCTGCGCGAAGGTCGCCTTGTCCTGACTGAAGAAAAAAAGAATCTCTTCGGTGGCTACCGATTTTAAATGCTCTCCCAGTTTGATCACAAATCGCTCTTTGTATCGCTTCGTCAGCATCTGCATTGCCATCTCAATGCTTTCCATCAATTTTGGGTTGGACGAAGAATTTGTAAGTCGTTTGAATTTTTCGATCGCTTGCCTCAACTCTCCCTCGTCAACCGGTTTTAGAATATAGTCAATGCTGTTTACTTTGAATGCCTTCAGCGCATATTCATCATAAGCTGTAGTGAAAATCACAGGTGACTTGACTTCCACCTGTTCAAAAATTTGAAAGCTGATGCCGTCTGCCAATTGAATGTCCATCAAAATCAAATCAGGCGAAGAATTTTCCTTCAACCATTTCACGGCTCGTTTTACCGAGTCGATCGGAGAAAGAATCTTTGCATCCGGCAAAATATTTCCAATCAACTTCTCAATTCGTTGTGCCGCCTGCGGCTCGTCTTCGATAATTAGCACATTCATACTTCTTCGGCTATGATCGGCAGTTTCACCAGAAATTTTTCCGACTGTTCAATTACAACTTCTCTATCAGTCAAAAAATGATAGCGCTTGCGAATGTTTTCCAATCCCAGCCCATTGCCGGTTTCGCTCACCACACTTTTCTTTTGAAGATTATTTTCAACGCAGATATAATTGTTCGACTCAAACACCCGAATACTTAGCGGATCATCCGTTGAAATAATATTGTGCTTAATGGCATTCTCAAGCAACAGTTGCAAAGCAAGCGGGGCGATCATTCCTTTTAAATCTTTCAGCCCAATATCAACTTTCAGATTATTACCAAAACGAATCTGCTGCAAATACAAATACGAGTTTACAAACCGTAATTCATCTTCGAGCGACACCAATTCTTTCTCGCGGGTATCGAGTACATAACGATACACCTCCGAAAGTTGCTTGATAAATTTTGCCGCCTTGTCCGGGTCTTCATATACCAGGTTGGTAAGTGCATTCAAACTATTGAAAAGAAAATGCGGGTTGATCTGACTGCGCAGTGCTTCATATTGCGCGATGGCGCTTTCTTTCTTAAATGTCTCCGCATCCAGCGATGCTTTGCGCCAGTTGTTAAGGAATTCCTTTCCATGCATGAAAGCAGAAATTGCAAATGTGATGATGATCGGATAGTACAATGTTTCGCCATCAAAAGTGATGTCAAAATGCATTACCCAGTTGAACGTGATCGTGAGAATGTAGATGGCAGCAAATGTGTAAACGACCGTTGTGATTATTCCCCAAATCAGTCGCTTGCCAGGAGCCACCGTCCACGAGATGTATCTGTTGATAAGGTGGGCAAGAAAATCGTTGCCAAGCCAGAGTGAAATCCAGATGAGCGAAGAGAAGACACTCACCATCGCGTAGTTGTACACCGACTTGCTGCAATTCGGGCACACGAAGTAAGTAATGCCAAATCCGCCAAGGATCAGGAAGAAGATGAGGCGGACTTGTGGATGGATTTTTTTCAAGGAATTAATTTCTTACAAACATAATTCAAATTGCTGTTTCAATCTCCGCCAAAAAGGGAGTTGATCATCTGAATTTGTAAACCTTGTTTGTCTTTCGAGAATTCAAACCTGCACTTTTCAAATGAAGGCCCTCCGAACTTTGGCCGGAAATTATTGGAGAAGGCAAATGGCTCTGACGGAATTCCAAACATGCCGGTGTCGAGCTTGTCATTGTTATTCACGTCCTGGTAAATGGCGATAGCATATTCGCCATAAGGAACAGATTCAAATTGAAACGAACATGACCCCGAGCATTCATTGGTCAAACTCTTCACAATAAATTTTGAATCTGGAAAGTCTTCACACTTCCTGTAGAGCGCTACATGAATTTTCCCCGTCTTTTTAATATTGGAAAGTGACACCTGAAGCGATCCATTCTCCTCGTTCCGAAAGGAAGCCAGCGCGAGCAAACTGATTATTGCAATTATGAATTTCATATTTGAAGTTTTAAAGTTATTGATTTTACTTTTGAGTTGGTTGACCGCAGCGCGTTTTCAGTTCTTCCGCCATACTCTTGCCCCACATCGGAGCTAGTGGATTGTCAGACTTCTGCGAAGAAAACTTCTCCAGTGCCTTGTTGTTTGTGTTGCAAGCCTCTGTAGTAGGAGAATTGAAGAACTGTGACGTGCCAAATTCCATTTGCGCCAGCAAGGCGAGTGCTCTTGGGTTCTCTGAATTTAAAGCAAGTGCTTTATTATAGGCTTCGAAAGCTTTGCTCGAAAATTTCTGTCCTCGCGCGGCAGGATCAACTGTCACTCTGATCATATGAACAAAACCCTCCAGTGCAAATAATTCAGACTCTTCTGGTTTAATAGTCATCGCTTTCTGCAAAGCATCAAAGGCAAGATCAAGTAATTTGTCCTTCTTAGCTCCATCATTTTCGCGAACCGCCATCATCAAATTTCCAAACGCACTATAATACAAAGGTTCCCATTTTGACTTCTCCGCATTCGCAATACGATCAAATGCATTTACCGCATTTTGAAATTCCTCGGCAGTATTTGCTTTATACACGAGGTCAATATTCTTTGACATGACTTGTGTGAATTTGTCATCGGTAGCTTTCGCGATGAAGCTGATCACGATCAGTAGTATCATAAGTTGAGTTTTCATATCGTTCGATTTTTTCTGTTATAAATTGGGTAATTGGTTAACGGTTTTATTTTTTGAGAAAGTGATGAACACACCAAAAAATACAAAGTGACTGGCCGGCTGACGGATGGCACGACTCACATATTCCCCGCTCGTATTTGGTTGGGTACTATATTGATATCCGAAAATATTATCGCGACCGAGCAGGTTTGTGCACGATGCGTAAATAATCAGCCAGTTCTTCGGCAGATAACTTACGTTCAAACTCAGGTCTTGATAGGATGGTGTGCGTTCTGTTTGAAATTGATCACTTGACAAATTTGGATTATAATACGTGCGACCGCTCGCATAGCTGTAAGTAAATCCAACTTGCGATTTAATGGCAGTGATGAAATGTTTATACACAAAGGAGAAATTGTGAGCAGAAGCAAACGTAGGCACAGCAGCCGATGGATAATATATGTAGTCGCGTTTTGTGTCCAGGTAAGAATAGGAAATCCAGTAGTCAACATTTCGAATCGTTTGACTGTCGCGCCAGAAGAGTTCTATGCCTTGTGCATAGCCGCTGCCCATATTGTTTAGATTGGTAGCGTCTCCATTTACATACTTCACCAGGTCAAGATATTTTTTGTAATACGTTTCTATGCGAAATGTCTTGCGATCGGTGACAACCTGGTAGTTCAGGATAAAATGCTCCGCACGCTCTTCGCCCAACTGATCATTCACACGCAGGAATTGATTCTTAGCAGATTGTCGAAACATGCCATAGGCGAAAGCAAATTGTCCTTTCTTACCGGGCTTGTAAGCGATGGATGCGCGTGGATCGAGACTCGATTTTCCATTGAGTGAATTGTATTCATAACGCGCACCCAGCTTTGTTACGAACTTGCTTCCTGCAAATACTTCTGCTTCTGTAAATCCGGCTGTAATCGTTTCATTGAATGACGTTGAAACAATTTGCATCGTGGTGTCATTAAATCGTGAAGCAAAGTAATTGCGGTTGATCACTTCTGTTCCAAAATGCAATTCAGTGCTTTCTGAAATTGAATGGTCAACTACTAATTTGGTATGAGTTCCTTTCTCCGTTTCCTCCGCGGGCAGTCCTTCGATGTTGATTTTATTTTGGTTGTAGGAATACGAGAAGCCGCTTCGCAAATCCCATTTACTATTGAGTTCCGTTTTGTAAGAAACATTACCGTAGCGATAGCGATTGCTCACATCGTATTGTTGTTTGATCGTGGGATCAAGAATGTCATGATTATAAATCGAGAAGTCGGTCTGACTAAAACTTCCAAACGCCTTCACCATTCCTTTTCCAACTTGTTGGCGAAACGCAGTGCTGCCCTCCAGACCAACCATTGGGTCGCGCCAATCCACGCGTTGGTTGATGAGATTGGTATATGGTCGAAGATTGGTGTACTGAATTTTCCCGGACGCCGAACCTTTGTCCCACACTTGAGTATGCGCCACATCTCCGCCCACGGAAAGAATTCCAACATCGGTCTGATTCATTTCGGCCTTGTCTTTTGAATTCAACACCAGTGCTGAAGAAAGTGCCTGGCCGTACTCGGCAGAATATCCGCCCGTACTAAAACTTGTTCCTTTAAACATGAAAGGAAGAAACCTGCCGCGCGAAGGTGTGTTGGGTGCGGCAGGCCCGTAGGCATTGAGTACTACCATGCCATCAATGAACGTGCGAGCTTCGGTGCCATCGCCACCACGTACAAACAGGCGCCCGCTCTCTCCAACTTTCTGAGTACCTGGTAATGTGTTCAATGCTCCGGCAATATCTGCGGTGGCTCCGGCAGTAGTGGCGATGTCAAGCGGTTTCATGATGGTACGTCTCTTTTCTTCTCCTGCTGTAAATGATCCCGCTGAAATCACTACAGCATCGAGCAGATTCACCTCCTCCTTCAGCACAATATTCAACTCCACTTCTTTGCCCTGCAATTCAACCTTTTGCTCAAAAGATTTGAACCCAACGGAAGTTGCTATCAGCACTTGAGAACCTTTCTCCTCGGACGTAAAAGCAAAGGAGCCATCAGCTGCCGAGCTGGCGCCATCGTAAGAATCCTTCACCAGGATGTTCACACCCGGAAGTGGATCACCATTGGCATCTTTGACGATGCCTTTTATACGTGTTTGCGAAAAAACACTGATCGTAAAAAATGAAAAGCAAAGTAAAAAGAGTTTGTTCATACCGTGTGTTTGCGCGATTACACGGTAAAGGTGTTATTCCGGGCTTGCCTTTTCTAAAAGGAGTTACCGAACTGTTGAATGAGACGGACGAACTGTAAAAAAGGCGATTACAAAGAAAGCTCTTCCCGCTTCCCCGACTTCACCGCGCGGAAAATGGCATCGATGATCTTCATGTCTTTTACACCTTCTTCACCATCCACCGGAACGACTGGCTTCTTGTTATCGAAAATAATTGCAGCCATTTCATCCATTTGAAAAGTTTGGTGAGTAACATGAGGAAAATTCAATTCGCCTAAACTGGTGCGACCTTGAATCGGGCCGTAACCTGTAGCAGGCTGAAGCTCGGCAAAGCCTTTGTCGCCATTCAAAAAGAATTTGTCAAGGTTATTCATGGAATAAGTGGAAAGACAGGAAGCAACGGCTCCACCGGGAAATCCCATCTGAAACAAAATTGTTTCGTCAACTCCCTCTTTGAATTTTGTTGGATTAGTTTTTGTTTCTTGCGCGGTTACCCAAATCGGATCTTCCCCAATCATATAACGGGAGCCATTGATGGAATATATTCCGATGTCCATCATCGCGCCTCCGCCAGCCAATTCTTTATTCAATCTCCATTGAGTTGGATCGCCAATAATGAAACCACTTTGACCATCGAAGAAAAGTATTTTACCAAAACTTCCTGCATTGCGCTGACGGATGATCTCGAGGGTCTTTGGTTCAAAGTGCATGCGATAACCAACCAACAATTTCACATTTGCTTTCTTGCATGCATCCACCATCTCCTGACCTTCTTTGGCATTGACGGCCATCGGCTTTTCACTTATCACGTGCTTGCCCGCTTGCGCAGCACGAATCGCAAAAGGCTTGTGCAATGAGTTTGGTGTGATCACGTACACCGCATCGATGTCTGGATTATTTTTTATGCTATCAAAGTTCTCATAGTTATAACAGTTCTTCTCCGGAATATTATAGCGCGATTGCCAGTCTTTTAGTTTTTGAGGAGTGCCGCTGATAGCTCCTACCAGTTTAGCTCGCTTGCAATCTTTCATCGCGTTGGCTACGCGGGTGGCATAACTACCCAATCCCAACAAAGCAACCCGCAGCGTGCGTCCCTGAGGAATGAGGTTAAAATCACTTGCTAAACTATTCATCATTGGCAAGCCAGATAAGATTGCAGCCGAAGCGGAAACCTTATGAAGGAATTTTCTGCGTGTGTACATGTGGTTTTTGTTTCATGAAATTTACTAAATGATTATTGTGATTAAAATCGAAATACCCTGAATGGCAAAGGATTTAAAGAAGATATTTGTAATGTCATGAATCAGCCCATTCAAATCCACCACGCAAGCAACGAAGCAGACCTCGAACACGTGCGCAACCTGATGCGCGCCTTCGTACGCTGGCAGCGTGAGAGAAATAAAGAAGACATGGACCTGGTGAATGAGTATTTTAATCCCGTAGTGATTGAAAAAGAACTCGCTTCCTTGCCGGGAAAATATGACATGCCGGATGGAAGGTTGTTGTTGGCAACCGTGGATGGCGAACCTGCCGGATGTGTAGGCCTACGCAAAATAGATGATCAGCAATGCGAAATGAAACGCATGTTTGTGTACCCAAAATTTCACGGCCAGGGAGTTGCTCTTGCCATGGCGCGGCATCTGATTGCTGAAGCACGTTCTATCGGCTACGAGACCATGCTCCTGGACACGAGCTTTCGCCAAACCGAAGCACAGAGCCTTTACCAAAAGATTGGTTTCCAAAAAATCAAACCCTATTACGAAATGCCGAAGAAGGTGGAGGACTGGCTGGTGTTCATGGCAATGAAACTGACGCGGTAATTTCTCACGCAAAGACGCTAAGCCGCTAAGAAGGTGCAGAGATTTTCAGGTATTTTCTGTATCTTGGTTGATCTTTAAAACTGGCTTTACCGAAACTATGTTCGCTTGTTTTCCCTCTTACTGTCCTGCTTCTTTCTCCACTCATTCTCCACTCGTTGTCCACTCGCGCTCCACAACGGATCGTTTGTGCATCTAATCTGATCCCTTTGCGGAACTAATCAGGATTCAATTGTTATTTCAGCCCGACAATGGATGTCGGGCTGCCATATTTTATTTAGAACAAAATTTCAGTCCGACACAAAATGGCGGAGTGGGTCTTTTATTTGAAAAAAAATACAGGAGGCAAATGGAGTGCCTTCTGCGAACTTAAAATTGAATAAAAAACACCTTAACTATGGCAACCGTAGCTACCAACCCGATCATGAACGGCCTTAGCGGCATGCTGGGCAAAACCATCGTATTTAAAAACTGGCGCAACAAAACTATTGTGGCCAGCTATTCCGCGCCTTCGAAGAAACAAAGTGAAGCGCAACGTGCCAACCGCAGTAAATTCCGTGAGGCAGCCAACTGGGCACACGCTGTCTTAAACGACCCTGAGCGCAAAGCTTACTATCAGAAGAAAGCCAGGAAACTCGGCCTCCCCAATGCCTACACAGCAGCCATCACCGACTATATGCGCAAGCCGCAGATAAGTAATATCATTAAGCGCGAAGGCGCTACCTCCTGTTTTGTTTACAAAAAAGATTTTGCCGTAAAATCAGCAGAAGTAAACATCACTGCACCGGATGGCACCACCGCCAGCCGCACTGTGCAAGCCTTAGCAAGCGGGGAGTGCTGGATTCAGTTGAATGACATCGAACTCAATCTGAAGATTAAAGTCTTTGTTGTTGATGCCGCAGGGCGGAGATTAGAGGTATTGACTTATGATCACTAGTGTCGGTTAACCCTGACAAATTGAAATTTGATTTTGAGAAAGGAAGCGTTACATTAGAAATGGTTAAACTCAAATTCAATGAGAATTATTCAAAGCATTCAGGCAAGGATTTATGAAGTGCGTGGAGAGAGAGTCATCCTGGATTTTGACCTTGCAGAATTGTATGAAGTAGAGACCCGCGCACTGAACCAGGCTGTAAAAAGAAACATCGAGCGCTTTCCTGAAGATTTCATGTTTCAATTAAAGCCGCTGGAATATGAATTGATCAAAGACCATGTAAAAACTCTTCGGAAAAGCTCATCATCACAAACTGTGACGATGAGCCTGCCACAAAACAGAACCGACAAATACCTGCCATTTGCCTTTACCGAACAAGGCGTGGCCATGCTTAGTGGTGTTCTACGTTCATCGGTTGCCGTGACAATGAACATCGAAATCATGAGAGCTTTTGTTGAGCTGAGAAAATTGCTACTAGTGAAAGATGATCTCAAATCACACCTCAAAGAGATTAAAGAAAAACTAGGTGTGCACGATGATCAACTCACTCAACTCTACGATGCCATCGAAAACCTGCTGGATGAAAAAGCTGTTGAGAGAAAATGGAATGGTAGGAAGAAGATTGGGTTTTAATTTTCAACCTTGCTTAAGATAATATCTTTTTCACTATTCTGAGTCCCCTTGTAACTATTATTGCCTTCTTTATGAAGATTGAAAGTCAAAAGTTCATACTTCCCTTCCTTTGGCGTGTTCATTATCAATTGAAAAAATAGTCTTTCGGTATTTCTAATATCTCTATAGAAAAAAGAAACTTGTCCGGTAAATAGATCTTTCCCATCCTGACTCAAACGAACTTGAGAGCTATTGATATGAAGAATCATGTTGTGCCCTATTGCAAAGTAGTTCATCTCCCACTTTCCATTAAGGAATGATTGGTCATCGATGCTTCCCAATATTTTTGAATTAATCTCCAACTCGCGAACGCGTTGCTGACTTTCGAGAAGTCTGCGGTCTGTTTCTCGCTCACTTTTAATTACTTCTTCTAACTCCTTGTGTAGTCTAGTATATTTAGATCTCAGATCAAAAAATTTAAGAGTCGAAATGTTTCCGTCTTTAGTAATGGTAAAAAATGCGCTGTTACCGATTTTTGTAACATATGCATTAAACAAAACAAAAAGAGTTTTTACTACTGGTAATATCAAAGTGATTGCAATTGAAATCAAGAAAGGGTACGAAAAGGAATGACACTTTGAAACTTGTGATATAATTAATTCTGAATATGACTTAAAGCCAAGAAGCGGAAGGGTCTCTGCATTATACCAAATCAACCCCAAAGGAATTTGCCAATTCCAAAACAGCCAGGAAAGAATGAAAGAAAACACAAACGGGTTTGTAAGTCTTTCCTTAATTGTATTTACAATCTCATTTATTGATTCCATGAGATCAAGATACACAGAAATTCTACAACCTCTTCACCCGCATCTTTCTAAACCTAACCACATCACCATGACCTAAGAAGCCGATGTGGCCGGTTTCCAATGCCATTCAATCAAAAAAAATCGGAGCGTTTCCACCCCGATTCTCCCCATACTATTTAAATCTTATTTAATAATCATCTTTTCGATTTGCACCTTGTTGCAAAAAGGCTACGATTTTTTCTTTCTCCTGCTCCGTAATGAGTGCGCGTGTTTGCATGTGCATGCCAATAGTCACCCATTGATCGTCAGAAAAAGTGCCGGGCGAAGGTGCATTGTGGCAGTGTGAGCAGTTCTCTGCCCATAGCTGGCCACCGGATTTTTGCGCAACTTTCTGGCTGGCCACACAACTGACAATGGTTGTTGCAAAAACAAACAAGAAGCCACCAACGATTATCATTTTGATTTTGTGAAGTGAAATTTTCATAAATATGTTTTTTACAATTGAACAGAGAATTGAATATGTAAGGCATTTGTCTTAAACCCATCGGTTGTCAATGGATCAGTCGTACTCTTGTTATCGAGGAGTTCGTAGGTAACACGAAACACGGTACGCCAGTTTATCCAATAGTTAATGCCATAGTCGATTTGCGTAGTGTTGCTACCCCAGGTTGAGTTTGCCGGTGTGTTGTAAGTTCCATAACGAAAGGCAAGTTCCAGGTTTTTAACAAAGGTGCTCTCCGCACCGACAGGGCGTAAAGAAAACTGGCCATAACCTGAAGTGGAGTGATTGTTGAAATTAAATCCGGCACCCGGATCAACATTTGCAACATCAATCACATTGTACTGACTTTTTACATTGAACTGGAATGGAAAATAGTTTTTAACGTAATTCAAATCGAATGCATATAAGTTGGCAGTTGCGTTTCCAAATTTATTCTGTGCATTGTCAACCCCACCCGTCATGCCGGAAACACCAATTTCCAATGAGTTGTCTGAAAATGGAAGCAGGCCTAATCTACCTGTAAAAGTTTTATTGCGCGCATTAGCTCCCAGATTGACAGACGACAACGTTCCATCAGGCATCAGTTGCAATCCGTTGGTCACGCTCAGATCATAATTCCATTTCATGTTTTGTAAATGCAATCCGCCCGAAATTCCAAAACCATAGTCTTGGCCGGTAGGCAAGCCAATCGGATCTGTGGCTACTTTATTAATCCAACCTGCGGCCAGTTTTTTTGAGTAAATACCAAACGGCAAAACAAAATACCCTCCGCGTACGATTAGGTTTGGTTTTAAGAAGTAGGAAATCGCAGCCCAGTTTACGCCCACTCCGTCATTATTGAATGAAGGTTCAAACTCCAGGAGAAGTTTCTTTCCTTGCCTCCATAAAAACATTGGGCTAAACTCGTAGGTGTCTCCGTTTCCAAATCCACTTGACTTTGAAACTTGTGTAACTCCGCCTGTGGTAGTTTCGGTGCGAGAACTCACATAGCCAAAGGTGGTAAGACCCACCACGAGCAGGTGACTTTGCCCGGGTTTATTGTAAGAAACTTTTTTCTCAAGCATAGCAATCCGTGCTTCCATAGCTGAATCCGATTTATTTGGATTTTGTTGAGCGAAGGAGGCGAACGGTAAGAGGCAGCAGATCGTGTAAACAAAATTAGCTACACGTAAAACCTTTGATTTGATAAGACAAATTTGTTTCATGTATGATAACTATTTGTTTTTTTCCTCCAATTGCCGGATGTAGTTTACCAGTTGCCAACGTTGGGTTTCCGTGAGCAAAGTTTTATAAGAAGCCATCGGAGGATTGCCTTCGGTGAGCTTCCAGAAAATTGCACCGTCACTTTCATGACGCACTGTGATAGCGAGAAAATTGGCAGGGCGTGGAGTAAGGCTCACTCCCGCAGCTCCATTTCCTTTTCCCTTTTCACCATGGCATATCACGCACATGGATTCATAAATTTTTTTTCCTTCTGCCACGGCTGACGCATTCCCTTTAAGAGGATTGGTGAGTTTTTCTGCCGAAGCAGGCGCTACCCATGTTGATCCCTGGCAAAATGTTTTCACCGGAATCAGAATTGCAGAGAAAAAGAAGAACAGGAGAACAGCATTTAACTTTTTCATAAGCGGTATTGGTTTTAGTAAACCAAAATTCCGTTTATGTCTTAGGATGAATCCTGACAATCATCAGTGAAAACTATGACAATTGTCAGGCAAAATAAAGGAAGCCCAATCTCCACCCTTTAAAAATTAAGGAGGATTGAGAACGGTATTAAAATTAAATTGTCACGTTCGAGTTTGTCCAGTTTACCTATGACTTTGTAACAGTGAAGAGTGGGTCAGAAGAGTGAACAAGATCGGCTCTAATTTTAGTCTGCCTTCCAAATCAGTTTAGGACTCGTTACAATATTTTCAATCTCATCTTCCTAAATCTCACCACATCACCATGCCCAAGGAAACCTATGTGACCGGTTTTGTTTTTCAATCCCGGGTGTTCTTTGTGATCAAGTGTTCCATTCTTCGAGGCAGCGGCAATATCGCCCTCCAGAATCACGGTGCCGTTCAGCGTCACTTTTATTTTGTTTCCTTTGATCATAATCTCTTCCTGGTTCCATTCACCAGTTGGTTTTAAGTAACCGCGCTTCGCGGGGATCACGCCATACACCGAGCCGTGGTATTGATATACTTGCAGGTCTTTGTATTTCGGATGCTCGCTGTCGAGTACCTGAATCTCCATTCCAACATATGCTGCATCACCTTCCAGTGGTGCGCGGATGCCGATGCCATTGTTGGCTCCGGGTGTTAACTGAAATTCAAAACGATATTGGAAGTTGGCAAACTCCTCCTTGGTATAAAGATTTCCATGGCCACCATCCATCGGACTAACTTCCAACACTCCATCCTTTATCGAATAATCTGTTTTGTTGCCTGTCCATTGATCAAGATTGGTCCCATCAAATAAATTGATGAAGCCTTGTTTCTTCTCGGCTTCGTCAAGAGCAGTTGGTTCACCGGAATAAATTTCTCTCAGGTAAATATTGCGATAGGCAACATACGTGCCGTGCGCCTGCAATTCAATTTGCTCTTTCTTAAAAATCGGAATAGCTCTATCCCAATAATTTTCAAGCGTCACATTGTCAACTACCAGCACGCCATTCAGATACACCGTCACCTTCTCACCTTTCATGATGATGTGGAAGCGATTCCATTCTCCTATTTTATTATCAGCAACAGAAAGAGGTTTGCTTTCATTTTTCTGGTTGTTGTACAAGCCACCCGAGCCCACTTGTGCACCTACATCGGTTCTGCTGATGTCCCAGATTTGAACTTGTGGTGAGCCGCGCAGGTAAATGCCGGCATCACCTTTGTCGGTGATCTTCCAATCAACAAACATTTCAAAATCTCCATACTGTTTTTCTGTACAAAGATTTTCTCCGTGGCCGGTGAATACAAGCAAGCCATCTTTCACAATCCAATCGTCCTTTGCTTTTGCATTGGCTGCTTGTTGTTGTTTCTCCAGTTCGGCAGCTGTTATCTTTGATCTTTTGATCGGATCGCCAACCAAGCCTCTCCATCCGGAGATATCCTTGCCGTTGAAAAGATTCACGAAACCATAGTCGTACGGCATCTTAACCAAGTGCTTGCTTAAGTTGGTGACGAGAATGGTGCTGTCTTCCCCTTTGATCAGCGGCAATGCACTTTGCAACACTTCGCGAACCAATGGCCCGCGAATGTTGGCATCGTTCAATGCCAATCGGGCAACAACAGATGCAGCTTTGTTTTTTACCGACTCATCATTCAAATACTTGCTCGCGAGCATAAAGCTGCTGAAGCCGGGGATGCGTTCTACTTTGCCTAATAATAATTTTTTATCAACAGGATTATTCGCTACAGCCAATTGATCTTCAATGTTCAATAGTTGCTGCACCGGATTTTGTGTTGACTTCGTTACTTCTTGCGCAGCAGGAAGTTTTGGTAACACACTCAGCGATTGATCCACAGCAGGCTGATCCGCAAGCAATGCCAATTGAGAAGTCAGAAAGATTTTGGTGTACTCTGTTTTTGCTTTCGCAAGAAAGCCTTTGATCATTTCTGTCGTTGCTTGCTTCTTGTTTGCTTCCAACGCAGAAGCATTCACATACGCATTCAATGCATACGATGCTTTCACACGCATCGAATCATCATCCAACAGCTTGATGAATTTCTTCCACACTGCGTTATCCCACGCTTTCATGTTTGCCAATGCAGTGTTTGCATCAGCACTGTGTTGAAAGGGAAAGGATTTTACCGTTTCCAGTAAATTGTCTTTTGATTTTTGCGCTTGCCCATTGCTTACAAAGAATAATGCAAGAGCAAAAAGTATAAAATATTTTTTCATAGTGTTGTTCTAAAAATTATGCCTTGAACTGATAAGGTGCGCGCATTGGAGTATTGATCAAATAATTTGCCTCCGTATCATTAATGAAAGTTTGCGTTGTTGGATCAAACTTCAGGTTACGTCCCAATTGCAAAGCAATCTTGCCCATGTTGATGACTGTACATGAACGAAAACCATTCTGCTCGTTCAACGCAAAAGTTTTTCTGTACTTCACGGAGTCAAGGAAGTTGGTGACTTGCGGCTCGGGATCAGGAAGCATCGCGAGCTTCTCTTTCAAATTCGGAATGTCGGATTGAAAGCCTTTGAACAATTTTCCTTTCGGTCCTTCGATGTATGCTGCGTTGGGATCTTTCGCTTCTCCATCCAGAATAATTTTACATCCATCCTCATAGGTGAAAGTCAATTTCCTCCAGGTACCACAGGCATCCGGATGTTGTTGCTCTGCATCAATCTCCACTGAGATCGGGCTCGTGTTGTCTTTGCCTAAGAAATATTGAATCGGGTCAATATAATGTTGCCCCATATCACCAAGGCCTCCGCCATCGTAATCCCAATAGCCGCGGAAGGTTTGATGCACGCGATGCGCATTGTAAGGTTTGTAAGGTGCAGGACCCAGCCAGCGATCGTAATCCAATTCGGCAGGAACTTGTTGTGTTGGCAAATTTGTTTTTCCTACCCAATAAAATTTCCAGTCGAAGCCGGTGGTCTTGCTTACCGTTACTGTCAATGGCCAACCAAGTAAACCTGATTCAACCAATTTTTTGATTGGACGAACCGTAGTGTTCATTCCGTAGAAATTATCTTCGAAGCGGAACCAGGTGTTCAACCGGAACATGCGTTTGTATTGCTGCACGGCTTCCACCACACGCTTGCCTTCACCAATGGCGCGTGTCATTGGTTTCTCACACCATATGTCTTTACCTGCCTTGGCAGCATCTACCGCCATGAGTGCATGCCAGTGCGGTGGGGTAGCGATGTGCACGATATCAACTTCGGGCAAGGCAAGCAGTTCATGATAATCATGGAATGACTTCACCCCATTGCCAATTTTATTTACAGCTTCAGCTAAATGGTTTTTGTCCACGTCACAAACCGCAACTACACGAGTGCCTGCATACGGAATGTGGCCCATGCCCATGCCACCGGTGCCGATGATTCCTTTAGTTAAAGTGTCGCTGGGGGCGAGGTAGCCATTGCCCAGCACGTGGCGAGGCACGATGGTAAATCCCGCAAGGAGCGCAGCAGACGTTTTGATAAACTGCCTGCGGCTGTTTTTATTTTCTGACTTCATAGTTTAGTGAGATCGATGATGTCACAATATAGAAGAAGGAATTTTTAAAACCTTCCCGCACAAAAAAAATCGGATACTAAATTATTCGGATCAGTCCGAGTGACTTCCTTTCTTTTTACCCCTGCCCACTACGAATTGCAGGCTGATGCCCCACACATGCCCCGGCCCCAATGATCCTCGCCCAAAGCCGTGCCCGGTGGAAGTCCAACTGCGGCCGTAACTAAACAGCACCATCGGAGCGCCATTATCATCTTCCTTGTCGAAACTAAAACCAAGTTGAAATCGCGGGCCGGAAAAATCGGCTGAACTGAACTCCTGAAGTCCTGTGGTGTAGTCGGTACTTACGTTCTCTGCATAGAGATATGCCAGTCCGGCACCCATGATCACTCCAAAATTAGATTTGTCAGGATTCCCCGCAGCGCTTCCTAAACTAATATCAAACATGATGGGCGCATCGAAGCCGAAATAACTCACATTTCTTCCTGACCAACCGATTGACAAAGGCGCACTCAAAGAGAGTGCAAAATTATCTCCGTTCATTAACCGCATACCAGGTGCAAGCGTGAAGCCAGGAAAGAAAATCAAATCACTGCCAGGTTTGTTCTCGGCCATAAACAAAGAAACACCGCCCCTGAAATATAAAAGCTTGTCTTGTGCGAACGCACACGAACTGGTCATTATTATGACTAACGTCAAACAGCGTGGTAACATGGCGAAGGGGTTTGATTTATGAAGATAGCAACCATCGTGCCTATGTTCCTAACAAATAAATTATCGACCTAAAAAACTTTTGATATCATCTGCTTCTGTGAATTTGATAATTTTACTTCCCATGAAAATCAGTTGGCCGGCTCTTCTCTTATTTTTCATTTTGCCGTCCGCTATTGCATTTGCGCAGAAGCAGAAAAAGAATTTCAACTATCAGTTAAATATTAAAAAGGCAAAGAGCGCGATTGTCGTTGATGGAGTTTTGAATGAATCCGACTGGGAAGCTGCTGATGCGGCCAAAGATTTTTACATGGTGCTGCCGATGGACACCAGCTTTGCGAAGGTGAAAACGGAAGTACGCATGACCTATAATGATCACAACCTCTATATAATCGCTATCTGTTATCACGATGGATGGAAGTACATGGTGGAGTCGCTGAAGCGTGATTGGAATTTTCTTCGTAATGACAACTTCATTTTCTTCATGGACACATTCGATGACCAGACCAATGGCTTCACCTTTGGGGCCAACGCAGCCGGTGCCCAATGGGACGGAACCTTATACGAAGGAGGGAAGGCCGATTTGAATTGGGACAATCGTTGGGTGTCAGAAGTAAAACAATTGCAAGACAGATATGTGTTTGAGGCAGCTATTCCGTTTAAAAGCATTCGTTACAAAAAAGGAATCAAGCATTGGGGAATTAACTTCAGCAGAAATGATTTGACCACCACTGAAAAATCCAGTTGGGCTCCTGTGCCACGTCAATTTCCAACGGCATCATTGGCTTACACAGGGTTACTGGTGTGGGATGAAGCCCCTCCGCATCCGGGAACGAACGTGTCGATTATTCCTTATGCACTCGCGCGCGGATCAAGAGATTTTGTGAATGGAACTTCTCTGCAAAATAAACAGGCCATCGGTGGGGATGTGAAAATCGGGGTGACATCATCTATCAATCTCGATCTTACCGTGAATCCGGATTTTTCTCAAATTGATGTGGACAAGCAGGTAACAAACCTGCAGCGATTTGAATTGCTCTTTCCCGAGAAAAGACAATTCTTCCTGGAGAATGGAGATCTCTTCGGAAATTTTGGATACAGTACCATTCGTCCGTTTTTTTCCAGGCGAATAGGAATTCAAACAGATACGCGAGGTGTGCAGGTGGGGCAAATACCAATTAAGTATGGCGCGCGCCTCAGTGGAAAAATCAATAAGAACTGGCGCATTGGTGCTATGAGTATGCGCACCGGTGCGGTGGCAGCTAACGCACTGCCCGAACAAGACTTCTCTACTTTTGCTGTTCAACGCAGAGTATTTAAAAGGTCAAACATAGGAATGATGTTTGTGAATAAGAACTCAGTAAACTACACACCTTCGAGCGATGCCAATGTACCTCAATACTCGGCATACAACAGCAACCTGGGCGTGGAATACAATCTTGCATCATCCAATAATTTCTGGACCGGAAAAATGCTTTATCTGAAATCCTTTTCTCCCAACAAAACAGGAGACGACTATGTGCAAGCTGCCAACCTGAATTATTTTACACGCAAATGGAATGTGTCAATGCAGTATGAATATGTAGGAGCGAACTATAATGCAGAGGTGGGCTATCTGCCAAGACGGGGCTACTTCCGCATTTATCCTCAGGTCAGTTATCTTTTCTTTCCTTCAGCCACAAGTAAGATATTGAGCCATGGCCCTGTGCTGAGCACAAGCAGATTTTACAGACCTGATCAAATGAATTTGAGTTCCATGAATTTGCACTTGCTTGATCATGAAAGCACCTTTTCTTACGCTATCACATTGCGCTCGCGCATGACCATCGCTCCTTCGTTTACAAGAAATTTTGTAGAGTTATTTCAAAAATATGATCCGACCAATTCGGGAAGAGACTCACTTCAGATTGGCACACGACATTACTGGAATACATTGGGGCTTGATATCATATCGCAGCCGCAGAAATTATTTACGTATGGAATAAGCCTCCGGCAAGGTGGCTATTATGCAAATGGACATCGTTTCAATGCCAGTGTTGATATGGGCTATCGCTTTCAGCCTTATGTTTCAATCGCAATCAATGCTACCTACAATCATTTGGATCTCCCTGCGCCCTGGAACACCGTGGACTTTTGGTTGATCAGCCCCCGTGTGGATGTGACCATGACCAATAAATTATTTTTTACCGCATATACGCAATACAATCAGCAGAGCGACAACATCAATCTTAATACCCGACTCCAGTGGCGTTATAAACCGGCATCGGATTTCTTCATCGTTTATACTGATAATTATTTTCCGGATTACCATGTGAAAGATCGTGCCCTGGTAGTAAAGTGGACGTATTGGTGGAATTTGTAAGTCAACAATCAACATTAATTGTCAAGTATTGATTTTGGTTTGTCAATCTGCGATTATTACTGTTTGAATTAAGCCTGATGAAATCAGAGAACAAACCGTACAATCCATATCATCCGGATGTAACATTGTTCTTGCTGCTAATTCCATTTATCAGCGCCATCAACTACTATCTTACCTACAGCAACATTCGTTTGAGTTATTTCTTGTTGCTCACATTTACGATTGACACTGCGCAAGGCTATCTTGCCTGGTGGGCGGTGCGGCATTTCATTTTTTTCCTCGATAAGAAATGGCCTTATCAACAAGGTGGCATCAGACGAATCGCAGTTCAAACTTTTGGTTCACTCATTATCGGTTTGACTATCATAAGTATCCTGACAGAGCTAACCAGCTGGATGGCCAAAGGCCAACCGGCCCCGCTAAGTTTTTACGCAGTAGATCTGTTTATCATCGGCATTTGGTTTTTCTTCATCAATGGAGTCTATGTCGGACTCTATTATTATAATCTCTACAAACATTCAGAAACGCAGCGCGGTGAACCTCGACCGAAGCCAGATGGATTGATCGTGCGGGCAGGCAAGCAGGAAATCAAATTGAATTATGATCAACTGGTCGCTTTCACTGTTGACGACTCGTATGTGATCGCCAACCATCTTTCCGGTTCAAAACATTATCTCGATCAGTCGTTGGACAAACTCGAAGAGACATTGCCCGAAAATGATTTCTTCCGACTCAACCGGAAATTTATTATTCACCGGCAGGTAGTGAGTGGCTTTAAGCGAGCCGATAATGGGAAAATCATTGTGCTCTTAAACAAAACAAATTTTCTGCCTGAGGAAATTTCTGTGAGCCGGTTGAAAGCACCCGCATTTAAAGCCTGGTTTCGGCCCGGTTCATAGCAGTTCACACTTCAATTTCATACACTTCGCAGGAAATGACTCGAAAAGGTCATTTGATGCACAACATGCTGCGTAGAATTGCATCAAAAACAAAACATGCGTTCACGGCTTTGGATAGTATTTATCGCGATCATCTCATCCACTTACTCCTTCGCTCAAGGCGAGCTACAGGGTTACAATGATTTTCCGATAATCATCACACTTCAGTTTCATGCCTTCGCCCTTCCGTTTCGGGATTTGAAAGCAAATTTTTCAAATATTGGAATTGGTGTCGGCACGGAATTCTCTTTCAGTGGGAAACCGGGCGGAGCGCAGCAAGTGAGCGCACTGTGGTATCACAACAAGGCAATGGGCAACGGTTTATTTTTTTACACGCAAGCAGTTTGGCGACCCTACTTTTCAAGCAATGGATATGGGGAAATCAAAGGTGGCCTTGGATATCTTTATTCGTTTCGTCCTTCCAATTCTTTGAAACAAGTAAACGGAAATTGGATTTCGGTGGGGCGTAAGGGAAAAGGAATGCTTACCATTCCAATCGGAGTTTCTGCTGGAATGGATTCAAGGACGGCCAGTTGGTATGTTTCCACTTTCGCCAGCTATCAACTTTTGTTGGTGAAAAATTATAATAAAAGTATTCCACTTGTTCCTGAAACAATTTTTCAGGTTGGCACTCAAATTCATTAATGTTTCGAAACGCTCATGAAATATTTCAGTTTCATTTTTCTTTTGTTCGCTTGCTCGCAATTGCAAAGTCAATCGATCAATCAAAATTATTCAAAAGCTAAACCGCTTACAGAAGCAATCGAAGAACTTGTAGAGCACGGAATCCCCGGGGCGGTGATCGCAGTTTACTCCGATGAAGGTTGGTGGCAAGGCGCGGCTGGCTTTGCTAAAATCGAAACAAAAAAAGAAATGCAGGTTGGTCATCTTCATTACCTGCAAAGTATTTCCAAAACTTTTATAGCCATCGCTATCTTGAAACTTTATGAAAAAGGGAAAATAAACCTGGATGAATCCATTCAGAAATATTTGCCGCCAAGGCTTGGTGCACACATTGCGCAGGCAGAAAAAATAACTGTGCGGATGCTGCTGAATCATACTTCCGGAATTCCTGAATACAATTTGCAGCCTGCTTACATCACCTATCTTCTTCAGCATCCAACTCATCGTTTCAAACCTGAAAGCTATCTTGACTATATCCATCAAAAGCCGCTGACATTTGAACCCGGTAGCAAATATTCCTATCGCAATACCAATTATCTTTTGCTTGCTTTGATTGCAGACGCGATCACTGGTGACCACGCAAGGCTGTTGCACGAAACTATTTTTCAACCACTACAACTTCACCAAACATTTTATCCGGGCGATGCAGGATTTCCCAACTATGCAAACCTGGTTGATTCGTATTGGGATCGTTATAGTGATGGTGTTGTCGAAAACGCATCGGTACTTCAGCAAAATAATGTAGCGTCTCTAATCGGTGACGATGGGATCTTGACAACTCCTGAAGAAGCTATTATATTTTTGAAAGGTTTGATGGAAGAAAAATTGCTTTCAAAGATTTCTCTCGAAGCCATGAAAACCTGGGTGAATGACAAAAAAGGAAATCCCACTTACGGCCTCGGACTTGATCATGCAACTTTTGTGGGGCACTCAGGCTACGGTCACAGTGGAGGCGGCATTGGCGCTGGTTGTCAGCTATATTATTTTCCGGATAAAAACGTTTATGTTTTCTTGTCGATCAATCTTGGAACTGTAACTGATAGTCCATTGCACGAAGCAAATGAAAAAGCTATCGACAAGATTTATCATATTCTGCTCGATTAGTTTTTCTGATGCGAAAAGTTGTGCCTCCGTCCATCATTTTGTTTGTGATTTGAATTCTGGAAAGACTTATCTTTTCATTCAAATCACGCTTTATGATCCGCGCTCTTATCGTTTGCCTTTTCGTTTCATTGCTTAGTTCAAGTTGCTACCAATCGTCCAGAAAAAATATAAGAATCACGGGACTTCATGAGGAAGTTGAAGTTTTTCGTGATACAGCAGGAGTCAACCACATCTTTGCGAAGGATGAACATGACCTTTTTTTTGCACAAGGTTATTGTGCTGTGAAAGACAGGCTGTTTCAATTTGAAATGTGGCGCAGGCAAGCATCGGGAACAACCGCAGCGGTTTTTGGCGAACAGGAATTGAAACGGGATATCGGCACGCGCTTGTTTAAGTTTCGCGGTGATTTAAAAAAAGAATTCAATCATTATCATCCGCATGGAGAAGAGATCATCAACGCCTTTACCGAGGGTGTGAATGCCTTTGTTGCCGAAACTGAAAAAGATACTTCGCTGTTGCCGATCGAGTTCAAACTTCTCGGCATCAAACCCGGCCGCTGGACACCCGAGTTAGTGATCTCGCGTCACCAGGGCCTGCTCGGAAACATTACTGAAGAAGTAAAGACTGCGCGGGCTGTTGTCAAAATAGGATCTTCAAAAGTAAAAGAGCTGAATGTATTTGAGCCAGGCGATCCGTCTATCGATCTCGATCCGAAAATAAAAAAGAATCTTTTGGAAGACAGCGTGATCGCTTTGTATGAAGCCTATCGCAAGCCGTTTCGCTTTCGTCCTGAAAACCTCCTTGAAGCAAGAAATACCGATTCGCATTCTTTTCAGCAACTCGCTTTTGAAGATGAAAAGAATTACGAGCAGATGATGAATGCGGAGCGGCAAAACATTGGCAGCAACAATTGGGTGGTGAATGGAAAATGGACAACGACAGGCGCGCCTATTCTTGCGAATGATCCGCATCGTGGTATCGCTGTTCCATCACTACGGTACATGGTTCACTTGAATGCACCTGGCTGGAATGTAGTCGGAGGAGGCGAACCAACGATACCGGGTGTTTCTATCGGCCATAATGATTTTGGTGCGTGGGGCCTCACCATTTTCGCCATCGATGGCGAGGATTTATATGTGTATGAATTGAATCCGGAAAATAAAAATCAATACAAGTACCAGGGCCGATGGGAAGATATGAAAGTGATCAAAGACACAATTAAAGTAAAAGGCGCATCTGATGTTTATGTTGATCTCAAATACACGCGTCATGGACCCGTTACATTAATCGATGAGAAAAATAATATTGCTTATGCCATCCGTTGTGCGTGGCTGGAACCAGGCGGTGCTCCCTATATGGCAAGCTTGCGAATGGATCAGGCAAAAAACTTTGACGAGTTTCGCGAGGCTTGCTCTTTCAGCCACATTCCGGGAGAAAACATGATCTGGGCCGACAAAAAAGGCGACATCGGTTATCAGGCGGTGGGCATCGCACCGATCCGAAAAAAATGGAGCGGGCTGGTGCTGGTGCCTGGCGATGGAAGTTACGAGTGGGAGGATTATTTGCCTATCAAAGAATTACCTAACATCAAGAATCCTGAAAAGGGATTTTGGGCAACGGCCAATCAGCTTCAGCTTCCGGAAGGATTTAAAAATATTGACGCCATTGGCAAAGAATGGGCTGATCCTTTCAGAGGAAACAGAGTTAACGAAGTGCTTGGTAGCGGAAAGAAATTTTCTCAGCAGGAGTTAGCGAATTTGCAGTTTGATTATTTGTCAATTCCTGCGCGCACGCTGGTGCCGTTGTTAAAGAATCTGAAATCAGCCCATGCGAAGGCAGAAGATGCGAGACAGAAATTGCTGAACTGGAATTTTGTTCTAGATAAGAGCTCCATTGAAGCAGCGATCTATGCAGCCTGGGAAAAGAAGATGTCTTCAACTTTGTTTTTGAAAGAAGTTCCTGATGAAGTAAAAAAGGACATCACCTACATTCCGCTTGCGCGGATTATTGAATGGATCACTACCAGTGGGAAAGTGTTTCAAAACTCTGTCGCTGTGCGCGATGCATTTTTAATTTCTACACTTGACGAGGCAATCGCCTCTTTGGAGAAGAAGTTAGGAACAGACATGAGCAAATGGCAATATGGTCAGGCTGCCAACCATCATTCATTGATCAAACATCCATTCAGCAATTCTGTGAATGAAGAGACCAGAAAAAAACTGGATGCAGGGCCATTACCTCGTGGAGGTTATGGCGCGACAGTTGGTATGACCGGCAACAGCGACAACCAGCAATCAGGCGCTTCCTTCCGAATGGTGGTCGATGTGAGCGACTGGGAGAAGACCATGTTTACCAACTCACCCGGGCAAAGTGGCGACCCGGAAAGTCCGTACTATAAAAACCTTTTCATATCGTGGGCCAATGACCAACATTTTCTGGTTCATTTCAATCGGGAGAAAGTGGAAAGAAATGCAAAGGAGAATACGGTATTGGTTCCAAAGAATTGATTCCATACACGACCGATCAGCAAAACTGATTTTGATCACCTTCTGAATGATTCTGAGGTGGCAGGTGTTATCCCTCCGAGGACTTCCTGTAATTTTATAACTCATTCGTGCAATTGTGTAAGGGGCTGAGACAAGCTAAAACCGAATTTTGTAATTGCTATGACGCTCTATATTAAAAATATGGTTTGTGATCGGTGTATCACCGCGGTGAAACATGAACTGGAGCAGCAGGGCTTGCATCCAGAGAAAGTAACGTTGGGTGAAGCAACTATTGCGGAGCAACATCTGAACGATGAACAACAGAAGCAATTGGACGCATCGCTGGTAAGACTTGGGTTTGAGCGCATTGACGATCGCAAGGGCCGGTTGATAGAGGCGATCAAAAAATCAATCATTCAGAAAATTCATCACACCGATAAAGTTGACCTGAAACTTAATTGGTCCGCGGTGCTAGCCGATGAGATGCACTACGAATACAACTATCTGAGTAACTTGTTTTCGAGCATGGAAGGAATTACGCTGGAGCAATACATCATCCGGCAGAAGATTGAGAGGGTGAAGGAATTTCTTTTCTATGATGAATTGACCTTGAGCGAAATTGCAGACCGGCTGGGCTACAGCAGTGTGGCGTATCTTTCCAATCAATTTAAAAAAGTGACTGGCCTTACGCCTTCTGAAATGAAGCGGACACGAGGCAGCGACTCAAAACGTAAACCACTGGACTCCGTCTGATGCCTGGACCATGAATTCTACAACTCTTACTTGTTTAAATACAAATCTTAATAGCTGAGTTTCATGTTTAACATCACAGACAAAATTTAAAAGAACATGACAGCCGTTCAAAAAAAAACAAACTCACCGAATGTCAAACTCATTCGTGAAACATTTCCGGTGCTGGAGATGACCTGCGGAGCCTGTGCGGTGAGTGTTGAATCGATGCTGAAGCACACAGCAGGTGTGAAAGATGCCGGTGTAAATTATGCAAACCAGACTGCGTGGGTTGAATACGATCCGCAGCAGACTAATTCTGTCGAACTTCAGAACTCGGTACGATCTATCGGCTACGACCTGGTGGTGAATGTAGCAGACCCGCAAGCCGTGCAAGAAGAAGCGAAGCGAAAGCAATATGAAGAAATAAAAAGCCGAACTATCTGGTCTTCGGTGCTGGCAGTGCCAATCGTCATCATCGGTATGTTCATGATGGATTTTCCGAACGGCAATTACATCTCCATGGGGCTGGCCGCTCCGGTGGTGTTTTTCTTTGGAAGAAATTTTTTTATCAACGCGTGGAGGCAGGCGCGTCATGGCAAAGCAAACATGGATACGCTGGTGGCGCTATCTACCGGCATTGCTTTTCTATTCAGCACGTTCAATACCTTCTTTTCTGAATTCTGGCACGCGAGAGGATTGCATGCGCATGTCTATTTCGAAGCGGCTGTAGTAGTCATTGCTTTTATCTCGCTCGGAAAGTTGCTGGAAGAACGCGCAAAGTCAAACACGTCATCAGCCATTAAAAAACTGATGGGCCTCCAGCCGAAGACAGTAAAAATAATTTCTAGGGGAAGCGAGCAGGAAGTCCTCATCGCTTCTGTGAAAGTCGGGAATATTATCGTTGTGCGACCCGGAGAAAAAATTCCGGTGGACGGAATTGTTACTGATGGTTCCTCTTACGTGGATGAAAGTATGATTTCAGGAGAGCCTTTGGCAGTTGAGAAAAAAGCCGGAACAAAAGTCTTTGCAGGCACTGTGAACCAGAAAGGAAGTTTTCAGTTTGAAGCGCAGAAGGTAGGTGGCGATACCATCCTTGCCCAAATCATTAAGATGGTGCAGCAGGCACAGGGCAGCAAAGCTCCTGTACAAAAACTGGTTGATAAGATTGCAGGCATCTTTGTTCCCGTGGTCATAGGCATCTCTATTCTCACGTTCATTACCTGGATGATTTTCGGTGGCGAGCAGGCGTTCACCCATGCGCTGCTAACATCCGTCACCGTTTTAGTGATCGCATGTCCGTGTGCGTTAGGATTGGCGACTCCCACGGCCATCATGGTGGGCGTTGGCAAAGGAGCCGAGAACAATATCCTGATTAAGGATGCAGAAAGTCTTGAGCTGGCACACAAAGTGAATGCCGTTGTACTCGACAAGACCGGAACAATTACGGAAGGTAAACCCGTTGTCACTGATTTAATCTGGACTTCGCAACTGAATCAAAAAGAAATTCTATTAACTCTTGAATCTCAATCAGAACATCCGCTCGCAGAGGCTGTAACTGCAAGGCTGAAGGAAGAGAATATTCCAGCTGTTAAGCTTGATTCTTTTGAAAGTCTCACCGGCCTGGGTGTGAAGGGAAGCTTCGGTGGCAACGAATACTTTGCAGGCAGCAAGAAGTTGATTGAGTCAAAATCTATTGCGTTGTCAAAGGACCAACTTTCTTTGGCCGATCGGTTGCAAAGTGAAGCGAAGACAGTAATCTGTTTTTCTGATTCGAAACAAGTTCTTGCGATCATCGCGATCGCTGACAAAATCAAGGCAACATCACGGGCAGCAATTGAAAGTCTGCAAAGCAAAGGCGTTGACGTGTACATGCTCACGGGCGACAATGAACAAACTTCAAAAGCAGTAGCTGCACAGGTAGGAGTGAAGCATTATCAGGCGGAAGTGCTTCCGGCTTTCAAATCGGAATTTGTGAAGCAACTTCAGGGTGAAGGAAAAATTGTAGCGATGGTGGGGGATGGCATTAACGATTCACAGGCACTGGCTCAGGCAGACGTGAGCATCGCCATGGGCAAAGGATCTGATATTGCGATGGATGTAGCCAAGATGACTTTGATTACTTCAGATCTTCAATCCATTCCAAAAGCGTTGAACCTTTCTTCAAAAACTGTGAGTGTGATTAGAGAAAATCTTTTCTGGGCATTTATTTACAACGTGATCGGTATTCCTATTGCAGCAGGAGTCTTGTTTCCGGTCAATGGCTTTCTCTTAAACCCCATGATTGCCGGAGCAGCAATGGCCTTGAGTTCAGTGAGCGTAGTTACTAACAGCCTACGACTAAAAAAATCTAAAATCTAAAATCAGAATTCTAAAATCACTTTATGGAAACAAAATTTAAAACCAATATCAAGTGCGAGGGCTGCGTAGCCAAAGTAACATCTTCTTTAAATGAAGTAGCAGGAGAAAATAAATGGAAAGTAGATTTGGCAAGTCCATCAAAAATTCTGACCGTTGATATTGATGATAAAAACAAAATCATCAACGCGCTGACGAAAGTTGGTTACAAAGCGGAGCCCATCAATTAGGACGGAATCTCATCATGCGATTGCCGCCACCGCGCTGGCGCATTCCATTCATTGGATTCAATTGCTTGTTGAGAATGTAAGTAAAACTGATCATCGCGTACCTGCCAAGATTGTTGGTGGTTTGCTGTTGCAGATAATTGGTGCTTGCAGTCTGCGTTACGCTCAGACTTTTGTCAAGTAAATTGATAACTCCCAATTTTAGCTCGCCCGATTTGTTCTTCAGCATGTAGCGCGACACGCTCACGTTCCAAAGAGGAATAGTTTGATGAAAATTGGTAGTCGCGCTGCGATAATCGAAATAGTTAAGCTCGGTGTTAAAGGCATAATTCTTCAGAAAATTCACATTCACTTCCGAAGAATAGGTTTGATTGAAGAACGATTGATTTTGCTGGCTATTAAAACTGTAACTCGTTTCTTGCTTGCTTAAGTTCGCACTCAAGTCAACAATTAAAATCTCATCAAGTGAAAAATTGTAACGCACGGTGCCGCCCAAGGTTTGTTGAAGCATTTTATTTTCATCATTATTGATCAGGTTGATATTGCTTGATAAAGAATAATTCGGACCAATGTTTATACGGCTTTTTATTGCAGAAATCGGAAGGCCTACATTAAAATTTCCACTTAATGACGCTCCCGTCCCAACATTTACAGGTTTGGTCAATCGAACCCCATAAGAGTCGGTGGTCTGTGAATTCACGATGGCATTGGTTGTGTAATTTGCATTCACAAGGGCGAATACGCTAAAAAAACTTTCAGGGCTGAACGAATTAAAATTCATGCGCAGTTGGTTTACATAAGCAGGTTGCAATTGTGGGTTTCCTGTGCTCAGATTCAACTGATCAGAGTTGTTGATGATCGGTTGCAGTTGGGAGATTGTTGGTTCTTGCATGGATGTTGTATAATCCACGCGAAGTCTTTTGCCCATGGCGAAGTCGTAGTTAAAATGCATTGCAGGAAGAACCGCTTGAAAAGTTCGGTTGATGGATTGATTGGTCAACAATAATTTTCCATCGAGCATGGTTTGTTGAAAAGCGGTTCCCACCGTGAAGTTGTAACGATCACGATTGATGCGAAAATTAATTCCCGGACGACTGTATAAATAGTTGCTGTTATAAGCGTTGCTTAATTTATTGTTGAAAGTCGGTTGTTCATTCTGCCAATCATACACATCGCGCGAAACTTTGTTGATATCAGAAGTGATATTGTAGTCAAACTCCAAATACTTTCTTCCGCCAAGTGGTTCCGTGTAGGTCAACGTCAATCCGTAAGTGGGGCTGATAGTGCTTTGCGAATTGGTCTGCGATACAACTGATGTGCTGTCGTGATTGGGGAGATGAAAAATATTTGTAGAATTCAGGTTCCCATTCGCTCCCGTATTTGTGTAACCATACGTCAGGTTACTGGTGAGTGTGCGGCCTTTCTTAGCAAAGCGATGGCGCCACAGCAAATTGGAAGCTAACGTAAAACTATTTGAAGTAGAATTGGTTGCCTGATTATTTTCATTTCGCAACGCAGTGTTTCCAACATTCCAGGTCTTTCCTTCACTGGTCACATTTTGCCCTGAAGTATTATAAGAAAAGTTGGTGTTGAACTTAATTGAGTTGAATGAATCTATTTTTTGTTCCACAGTTAAATTCACACGATGATTATCATTGATCGTTTTCTGAACACTTTTCTGTGTGAAATTGTAGTTTCCTTCTTTCTGATAGTTTACGCGCTGCAAATCAGTAGTTAAAAATTGATCGAGATGATTGTAGAAATAGCTTGAATTGACTTTTGTCCGGTCTTTGTCATAACTAGAGTTTGAATTAATTCCTCCTGCCGCGTTGGTGACAATACCATTTTGCTGGCCGGTGTTAACTGAAGCGCCTGTATTATTTCCTCCGCCACCACCACCGCCAAAATTTGCATAGTCGCCAAAAGAAAATCCTTGCTCATTAATATTGTTACCCATCCCGAGAAACGACAACTGATTTCCCTTATTGAATTTATTTAAACTTGATCGGGCCTGCCAGCGGTCATTCGAACCGGCTCCTGCCATAGCATTGCCAAATGCCGCATGACGTTTTTCTTCTTTTAATTCAAGGTTCATTGTTTTCTCGCGCTGGCCATCATCAATTCCTGTAAAAACTGCCTGATCCGATTTCTTATCGAACAATTGTACTTTCTCAACGGCATCAGCCGGAAGATTTCGGGTAGCCAATTTTGGATCCCGTCCGAAAAATTCTTTCCCATCCACCATCACCCGCTGCACTTGTTCCCCTTGTGCGGTTACTGTACCATCACGGGCAACTTCAATGCCGGGCATCTTCTTGATCAAATCTTCAACTGTTGCATTGGCTTTTGTTTTAAAAACAGTTGCATTGAATTCAATGGTATCTTTCTTCACAACCACTGCGGCTTTCTCGCCCTTCACTGTCACTTCACTAAGCATTTTGCTTTGCGATTGTAAAGTCAGCTTACCGAGGTTTACTTCGGGCACACCTGCCTTTGTTTCAAAATGTTTGACCAGTGTGTGATACCCAATGTAGGACACCTTCAAAAAATAATTCCCGGCAGAGACATTTTTGATTTCAAAAGCTCCTTCCGAATTGCTCGTACCAAAATTTACCAGCGATGAATCTTTCGCCTGAAGTATCATGATGGTAGCCGAAGGCAAACCGATGGAAGTAGAATCAAGCAACTGACCTTTCACGACAAATTTTTGCGCGAAAGAGGCAACGGATGTAAACAGGAAGAGAATGATGAGTTTTTTTTTCATGGAACGATCAATTGCGAAAACCATTTGCTTGTCTTCGCTTTCTCATCTCTTCCATTTTTGCACGAAATTCTGTGCGTGAAATTCTTTCTCCACCGGTCAATTCCTGAACCTCTCCTTTCTTAAGAGCACGCAACTCCACTTTTGTTGCTACCGACACACGCTCACCGTTGTTCACATCCAGTGCAAGAATAGTTCCCGGCAATGTATTGTACGTATCCGGTCCCGCAAAAGCGCGAAGCTTATCAGTAAACCAGGCAGTGATCACTTTTCCATTCTCATCTGTGTAGTAAGCTTGCTTGCAATCGTACCCGGCAACCTTTTTTGTTTCCGTTCCAAATTTCCAGGGAGCTACTTTCACCGTATCTACTACCAGATATTGCTTCGATGCAAAACGAAAATCCTGTTTAGTAAGCATAATGCCTGTTGATTGCTTTAAATAAATTTCTTGTTGCATCGGTCGAAACCTTCTTCTGCCTGGGCCACGACCACCCTGATCTTCTTCCTCTTCATCCTCTACTAAGGGTTTGTAGAGGGACTCATCAGCATTAAAAAACAATTGGTTCTTCACCGTCCGTGAAGCAGGCATATTTGGATTGGGTGTAACGCCAGGAGGCAACATACTCTTCATGTCAATGCGCGTTTCGTAGGTGATCACACCCTCCTGACTTTGAGCCTGGAGCTTGATAAAAGTTAACGAGGTTAATAAGATAATCGGCAGAGTTATCGTTTTCATAGGCTGATTTTTTAAAGAACAGTGATTAGACAACCCGACTTTAACCTTTATTCCCGTTAAGCTACTGTTTTAGCAAAAGGAATTTAACGTTGATGAACGGTTGGTTAGAAATCAAAACTTTTGGATTTTTGAACGTGATAAAACGAATCTTATTAGTTGCACTCTTCATTGTCATCGCGTTGGCGATCTGGCAATGGCAATGGGTGGTGTATGGTGCTCGCATGGGCGCAGGGCAATTCAAAATCATTTGGAATGCAAAACCGGTGGAAGAATTTTTGGCCGATCCAAATTTTCCCGACTCGCTAAAATCAAAACTTCATCTTATCGGAGAAGTGAGAAGGTTTGCCATTGATTCATTGGGGTTGAAGGATACCAAAAATTACAAAACCCTTTTCGATCAGAAAGATGAAGAACTGATGTGGGTGGTGCAGGCATGTGAAGCGTTTGAACTGAAACCCAAACTTTGGAATTATCCGATTGTTGGAAGCATGCCTTACAAGGGGTTCTTCGAAAAGGAAAAAGCAATTGACGAAGCAAAAAATTTAAAAGAGCAAGGTTTTGATGTAAGTGTTCGTAATCCTGGTGGGTGGAGCACGCTCGGATGGTTCACAGATCCGATATTGAGTAACATGTTGAAACGATCGGAAGGTGATTTGGCAAGCCTGATACTTCATGAAATGGTGCACTCCACTATTTTTATCAAAGGCAATGCTGACTACAACGAGAATCTTGCTTCGTTCATTGGCGATACAGCGTCATATTTTTTTCTTGCCAATAAATACGGCCTGGAATCAAAAGAATACAAGCAATATCTTCACGAAGATCAGGACTACAGAAAATACAGCAAGCACATTTTACGCGGCACAAAAATTCTCGACAGTCTTTATCAAACATTTTCACCCAATGAACCGCGAGAAGAAAAAGTAAATAAGAAAGAAGAGATGATTCGAAAGATCATTGAATCAGGAGATACGTTATCTCTTTATGAAAGACGAAATTCAAAATCATTGACCCGGATGCCCAACAATACATACTTCATGTCATATCATTTGTACCAGGCAAAACAGCAGGACTTCTCCGTTGAATTAAAACAAGATTTTAAAGGCAACCTGAAAGACTACATTGCTCATCTTGCCAAAAAGCATCCATTTTTGTGAACAAAAAAAATCATCTATTATCACAACCTCTCTACACTATTAAGTAATTATTAAGTCCATAACATCGGCTTTTTCTTAGGTTAATTTCTCTCTACTTTTATGGTAGAATTAGATGGAAAAACTTATGGCAGCGAAGCCGACACCGAAGATTTTAGCAGTTGATGATGAAGAGCCGATCCTCGAATTATTGAAATATAATTTGGAAAAAGAGGGATATGATGTGCGGGTGGCCACCAACGGACAAATGGCTGTTGACATTGCGAAAAAATTCCAGCCCGATTTAGTGCTTCTCGATATCATGATGCCAAAGATGGATGGCGTGGAAGCCTGTCGGCAGATTCGTGCTATTCCAGAATTAATTAACACGTATGTTGTTTTTCTTACAGCTCGTGCAGAAGAATATTCAGAAGTAGCTGCCTTTGATGTGGGCGCTGACGATTATATTTTAAAACCAATAAAGCCGCGAGCGTTAATGAGCCGCATCAGTGCTTTTTTTAGACGAGGCGCAGCGAGTAAAAACGGAACGAATCAAATCAAGATTGGCGACATGCTGATCGACCGTACCAGCTACACGTTGCGCCTGCATGGAAAGGAGATTAGTTTGCCAAAGAAAGAGTTTGAATTGTTGTTCTTTCTCGCACAAAATCCCAACAAGGTTTTTAGTCGTGATGAATTGCTTCAAAACATTTGGGGTGCAGATGTATATGTACTTTCCCGCACGGTGGATGTACACATCCGCAAAGTGCGCGAAAAAATTGGTGAGGATTACATCGTGACAGTAAAAGGTGTGGGTTACAAATTCAATCAGCCCGCATAATCTCACATTCTATTTGTAATTTGCGCGCAGCATAAAATCAATGGTTTACAGCGCGCGTGTTTTGGCTCTACTCCTCGCAGTTTCGATTGCTGGGATCACCGCACTTTTTCTTTCACTTGTAAATAGTGTAGGTACTGGCGCACTCACGGTCGCTTTCTTCATCAGCTTCTCTGCTTCCTATCTTCTGATTTATGTAGTATTGGAATTTTCCATTTTCCGGGGAATCAGTAAGATTGACAAGATGATGGAAAAGTTGCGCAAGAAAGAACTCGGAAACATAGCCAAAGAGAAAAGCTCCCGACTCGATCCTTTTGAAAATATCAATGAAGAGATTTCGTCTTTTGCATTGCTAAAACAAAAAGAAATTGACGAATTGAAAAAACTTGAGGCCTTTCGCAAAGAATTTATCGCGAATGTTTCGCACGAATTGAAGACACCGATTTTTGCCGCCCAGGGATTTGTGCATACACTGCTGGATGGAGCCGTAAACGATAAAAATGTTCGGACCAAATTTTTAAAGAAAGCCGCAAAGAGTTTGGATGGGCTTGACTCGCTTGTCCAGGATTTGCTCACACTCTCGCAGATTGAGACCGGAGACATCAAGATGCGATTTGGAAATATTGATCTGTTGGGGTTGTGCGAAGAAGTGGCCGAACAGTTTGAAGAGCGAGCAGAGAAGAAAAATATCAAATTCAAAATTCAAAAACCACATCAAGGCAAAGTCTTTGTGTATGCCGATGGCCAACGGATCACACAAGTATTGACCAACCTGATTTCAAATGCTCTCAACTACACGCCCGAAGGCGGTGATGTAACGGTTTCATTTGATGTAGGAAAAAAGAACGTTATTACTTTTGTGAGTGATACAGGAGAGGGCATTCCTGCCGAGCATCTTACCCGCATTTTTGAACGGTTTTATCGCGTAGATAAAAGTCGCAGCCGCGAGAAAGGCGGAACAGGTTTAGGCCTTGCCATCGTGAAACACATTCTCGAAGGTCACAATTCAAAAGCTGAAGTTCACAGTGAGGTGAACAAAGGCTCTGTTTTCAGTTTCAAACTTCCCAGAGCCAAGGACGAGGAAGATTGATTTGAAACTTCTTTCTTTGCGGAAGAAATGAAAGCTTCCAAAATCCGTTTTGCTGATCTCGTTCTGTTTGAAGACAACGATTACGTTCTCATCAATAAGCCGCCTTTCATTTCTACGTTAGAAGATCGCAATGATCCGGTCAATATTTTGGCGCTTGCCCGTGAGGTGCTGGATGATCCGCAAGCCTGCCATCGTCTCGATAAAGACACATCAGGAGTTTTAGCCATTGCTAAAAACCCCAAAGCCTATCGCCACCTGAGCATGCAGTTTGAAAACCGCGAAGTGACCAAAACTTATTATGCCGTCTCGGACGGAATGCACCAATTTGAAGGCAAAGTGGTGGAAGCATCTATATTGAAATTAAATGATGGTACTGTTCGTATTTCCCGCGAAGGGAAACCCGCCTTGACTGTTTTCAATACAGAAAAGACTTTTAAAAACCACACATTAATAAGGTGTCATCCCGTGACGGGTAGGATGCACCAGATTCGGATTCACCTGGCCCTTTTAAAAGCCCCGATTACTGGCGATTTGGTTTACGGTGGCCAGCCACTCTACGTTTCTTCTTTAAAAAGAGGATTTAATTTAAAGAAAGAGACTGAGGAAGTACCCTTGATGAAACGCCAGGCACTTCACGCTTTTTCGCTGAAATTCAATACATTAGAAGAAAAAAAGGTTCAAGTTCAAGCTCCTTATCCTAAGGATTTTAAGGCACTGATCAAGCAACTGGAGGACAACCGAAGGTAAATAGTTGGGCTCGCTTGCATAATCTGTAATTTGCTCCTACTTTTGTGTCCCTTTTTAAAAGGGGAAATTTATTTATCAGCGAAAACAGACTGAAAAGTGGATCAGATAAGTTACAGAACCGTATTTGCCAACAAAGCTACCGCAGAGAAAAACTGGGTTTTGGTGGATGCGAAGGATCAGGTGCTCGGCCGTGTGGTGAGCCAGATTGCAAAAGTATTGCGCGGCAAAAATAAGCCCAGCTACACACCAAATACTGACATGGGCGACCATGTAGTGGTGATCAATGCTGACCAGGTGCGTTTGACCGGCAAAAAGTGGAACGATCGCAAGATCTTCACTTACTCTGGTTATCCGGGCGGACAACGTATTCATACACCAAGATCTATCTCAGCAAAGAATCCCGCTCGCATGATCGAGATTTCGGTAAAAGGTATGCTTCCTAAAAACAGCATGGGCCGTCAGTTGTTCCGCAGCTTGCATGTATATGCAGGGGCTGAGCATCCTCACACAGCCAATCAACCAAAAGAAATAAAGTTCTAATTACATGGAGATCATCAATACCATCGGAAGAAGAAAAACCTCAATCGCGCGGGTGTATTTGCAACCTGGCAAGGGTCAGATTTTAGTGAACCAGAGGGAATTGAAAGAATATTTCCCTTCCGAAATCCTGCAAACTACGGTGAAGCAGGCCCTTGCTATTTCAAAGCAGGAAGGCAATTATGATGTCAATGTAAATGTAGAAGGTGGCGGATCGAAAGGTCAGGCAGAAGCAATTCGCCTTGGCATTGCGCGCGCCCTTGTACAAGTAAACGCAGAAAATCGTCCCGCTCTGAAGAAGGAAGGTTTACTGACCCGCGATAGCCGCATGGTGGAACGTAAGAAACCAGGCCGCAGAAAAGCACGTAGAAGATTCCAATTCAGCAAGCGTTAATAGCAGAAGACATGGCAGAACAAATGACAACTCAGAGTTTAATGGAAGCAGGTGTTCACTTCGGACACCTTACCCGCAAGTGGAATCCAAAGATGGCCGAGTACATCTATATGGAAAACAACGGCATCCACTTGATCGACTTGAACAAAACCGTGAAGTGTTTGGAAGAAGCGGTTTATTCCATCAAGAACATCGTTCGCTCTGGTCGTAAAATCATGTTCGTGGCTACGAAGAAGCAAGCCAAGGACATCATTGAACAAGAAGCAACCCGCCTTAACATGCCGTATGTTACGGAAAGATGGTTGGGTGGTATGCTTACCAACTTCGCTACGATCCGCAAGTCGTTGAAGAAACTTGCTCAGATCGAGAAGATGATGAAGGATGAGGCGTTTGAAAACATCACCAAGAAAGAAAA
>CAZECP010000031.1:0-47812 GCA_964510765.1 uncultured Ohtaekwangia sp.
AAACACACGGTCAGCACAACCGCCTTCGTGCTCCTGGTTCTATGGGTAACGCGTCATTTGCATCGCGTGTAATTAAAGGCAAGCGTCTCCCGGGCCGCATGGGTGGCGAGCGCGTGAAGAACACCAACCTGAAAGTGGTGAAAATCATAGCCGAGCAGAATTTGATTTTAGTGAGTGGCTCCATTCCCGGTGCCAAGAATTCAACGATAATCCTTCAAAAGTGATGGACTTAGCAATTGTAAAATATAGCGGTGAGAAAACCGGACGAAACCTCAGTCTTTCAAATGAGGTTTTCGGCATCGAACCAAATGACCACGCTATCTATTTGGATGTGAAAAGTTATCTGGCTAACCAGCGCCAGGGAACGCACAAGTCAAAGCAGCGTAATGAGATCGAAGGTTCATCAAAGAAAATCAAGAAACAAAAAGGAACTGGTGGAGCTCGTGCGGGTAATATCAAGAACCCTCAGTTCAAAGGTGGTGGCCGTATCTTCGGTCCTACTCCACGCGACTACTCTTTCAAACTCAATAAGAAAGTAAAAGATTTAGCCCGCAAGTCAGCCTTGACTTACAAAGCAAAAGATAATTGCATCGCTGTGGTAGAGGACTTCAACTTTGAAGCACCAAAGACCAAGCAATTCCAGGCAATGTTGAAATCATTGTCATTGAATGACAAGAAAACATTGTTGGTTCTTCCTGAAGCAAAGAAGAATGTAGTTCTCTCCGGAAGAAACCTGAAAAACGCAAAAGTAATTACAGCTTCCCAGATCAATACCTACGATGTGCTTCATGCAGAGCACCTCATCCTTTCTGAAGGATCTGTCGAAAAAATTCAAACCATTCTTAACCAAGCTTAGTCATGAGTATTTTAAAAAGCCCGTTGGTAACAGAAAAGGTTTCTGCCCTTAACGAAAAAGGCAAGTATGGTTTCATCGTGGACTTAACTGCCAATAAAGTTGAAATTAAGAAAGCAGTAGAGAAGCAATATGGTGTGACCGTGAAGAACGTGAACACGATTACTGTATTAGGAAAAAAGAAGACCCGCTTCACAAAGGCAGGAACTTTGGCTGGCCGCAAGCCGGATTATAAGAAAGCCATCGTTACGTTGGCCGAAGGTGAAGTGATCGATTTTTATAGCAACGTTTAAGAGATTAGGTCATGGCAATGAAGAAACTAAAACCAGTAACACCAGGTACCCGTCACAGGTTGTCACCTGGCTTTGACGACATCACGGCATCAAAACCGGAGAAGTCGCTGGTTGTTACAATAAAGAAAACAGGTGGTCGCAATAGCGAAGGCCGCATGACGATGCGCTACATTGGCGGTGGTCACAAGCAGAAGTTGCGCATCATCGATTTCAAGAGAAATAAATTTGGAGTACCTGCTGTAGTGAAGTCAATCGAGTATGATCCGACTCGTACAGCCCGCGTAGCCCTTTTATATTATGCGGATGGATCTAAGTCATACATCATCGCTCCACAAGGAATTAAAGTTGGACAAACTGTAATCTCAGGTGCTGAAGTAGCTCCTGAAGTTGGAAATGCGCTTCCGCTTGCAAAGATTCCTGTGGGTACAATTGTTCACAACGTGGAAATTAAACCAGGTGCAGGTGCAGCTATGGCTCGCAGCGCTGGTTCATTTGTTCAGTTAGTGGCGCGTGAAGGAGAGTATGCAACATTGCGTATGCCTTCAGGCGAAATGAGAAATGTGTTGGTGAGATGCATGGCCGTAGTTGGCGCTGTATCAAATGCCGAGCACATGAATGAAAAAGTTGGTAAGGCTGGTCGCAGCCGTTGGAGAGGTATTCGCCCTCGCACACGTGCGGTAGCTATGAACCCTGTGGATCACCCGATGGGTGGTGGTGAAGGTCGCGCTTCAGGTGGTCACCCGCGCTCACGCAAAGGCTTGTTGGCGAAGGGTAAGAAGACTCGTCATCCAAAAAAATATTCCGATAACTTAATCATTGCAAGGAGGAAGAAATAATGGGAAGGTCAGTAAAAAAAGGTCCGTATTTAGACGCCCGCCTGGCAAAGAAAGTTCAGGTAATGGAGCAGTCTGGTAAGAAGTCAGTGATCAAGACATGGTCACGCAGATCTACCATCACGCCCGATTGCATCGGCCACACGTTCGCGGTTCACAACGGAAACAAATTCATTCCGGTGTATGTAACGGAGAACATGGTGGGTCACAAACTTGGAGAATTTGCTCCAACACGTACCTTCAAAGGTCACTCAGGAAACAATAAAGCAGAAGCTGCTAAATAATCAGGCAACCCCAAAAGATACCTGACAATGGAAACCGAAAAGAAAAAGAAAAGATCAGTTGTAAAGAGGGAAAAACTCGAAGCAGTAAAAGAAGCTGCAAAGAAAGGTCCTGCAACTGCCTATTTGAATGACTCACCTTCATCTCCTCGTAAGATGAGATTGATTGCTGATATGATCCGCGGCATGCGTGTGAGCAGAGCGCTTAGCGCGTTGAAGTACGACACAAAGCACCCTTCTGCAAAAATGGAGAAGTTGCTTTTGTCTGCGATCAACAACTGGGAATCAAAAAACAGCGATGTGAAGTTGGAAGAAGCTGACCTGTACATCAAGGAAGTGTTCGTAGGTGGAGGAAGAATTTTGAAGCGCCTTCGTCCTGCACCGCAGGGTCGTGGCCACAGAATCAGAAAGCGTTCAAACCACGTAACATTGGTGGTTGACAGAATGCCAGCTAAAGAATCAAAGTCAGAAGTTAACGAAACGAAAGCATAATGGGACAAAAGATTAACCCCGTAGGTTTACGACTTGGCATTACCCGTGGATGGGACTCTGCCTGGTACGGTGGCAAGACCTTCTCTGATAAATTGGTAGAGGATCACAAAATCCGCAAGTATGTAGATGCACGTATTCAAAAAGGCGGCATCGCGAAAGTGGTGATCGAGCGTACTTTAAAAAGAATCACCTTGACTATTCACACTGCTCGTCCCGGTGTTGTGATTGGAAAAGGTGGAACTGAAGTTGACAAGATCAAGGAAGAATTGAAGAAGCTTACCAACAAGGATGTTCAGATCAACATCTTTGAAATTAAGCGTCCTGAGTTGGATGCGAAATTGGTGGGTGAATCAATTGCTCAACAATTGGAAGCACGTATCTCTTACCGCAGAGCAATGAAGCAAGCAATCGCTTCAACCATGCGTGTAGGTGCGGAAGGTATTAAAGTGAAATTGTCTGGCCGTTTGGCTGGTGCAGATATGGCTCGTACTGAGCAATACAAAGAAGGACGTATTCCATTGCACACACTCCGTGCTGACATTGACTACGCGATCTCTGAAGCACAAACCGTGTACGGAAAGATCGGTATCAAAGTATGGATATTCAAAGGTGAAGTTTACGGTAAACGTGATCTTTCTCCGAACGTAGGAATGGTAAGCAATCAGGGCGGTGAAAACAAAGGTGGTAATGCACCTGCCGGTGGTGGCGAGAGAAGAGGAAGAGATGACAGAAGAAGAGGCGGAGACGACAGAAGAGGTGGCGATAGAAAACAGGGTGGTGGTGAAGGTCGCGGCCGTGGAGGTAAAAGATAATTTTTTGAATACGATTTAAGGCAACAGTCATGTTACAACCGAAGCGTACGAAATTTAGAAAGATGCAGAAAGGAAAAGTGAAGGGTATGGCCACGCGTGGTCACCAGATCGCTTTCGGATCTTTCGCATTGAAGTCACTGGAAGCAGGATGGATCACTGCACGTCAGCTCGAAGCTGCCCGTGTTGCTGTAACCCGCGCTATGAAGCGTGAAGGCCAGGTGTGGATCCGCATTTTCCCTGACAAGCCGATTACCAGAAAGCCTGCTGAAGTGCGGATGGGTAAAGGTAAAGGAGCTCCAGAATATTGGGTAGCGGTAGTGAAGCCGGGAACTATCCTGTTTGAAGCGGGCGGTGTAACGGAACAGACTGCAAAAGAAGCGCTGGCATTGGCCGATGGAAAACTTCCCATCAAAACGAAGTTCTCTGTGCGCAGAGATTATGTAGAACAAGCTGCTAAAGCATAAGATATGAAGAACGCAGAAATTAAAGGTTTGACCGTTGCCGAATTGAACGAGAAAATCGGAAGCGAGAAAGAAAACCTCCGCAAAATCAAATTTGCACATCAGGTATCAGCTATTGAGAACCCGATGAAAATCAGAGACACACGCAAGTTGGTTGCGCGTCTGAAAACAGAATTGACAGCTAAACAACGTCAAAAATAATTCGTCATGGAAGAAAGGAATAGTCGCAAGGAAAGAGTAGGTAAAGTGGTGAGCAATAAAATGCAAAAGTCCATTACCGTGGCTATGAATCGGAAAGTAAAACACCCGATCTATGGCAAGTTCATGAACAAGACTACCAAGTTCATGGCGCATGACGAAAAGAACGAGGCAGGTATCGGTGATACAGTGCGTATCATGGAGACTCGCCCGTTGAGCAAGAGCAAAAGATGGAGATTAGTTGAGATCATCGAAAAAGCGAAGTAACAATGATACAGACCGAAAGCAGGCTTACCGTAGCAGATAACAGTGGCGCAAAAGAAGTGCTCTGTCTACACGTATTGGGCGGAACGCACAGGCGTACGGCCAGCGTAGGCGATAAAATTGTGGTGACCGTGAAATCGGCTCTACCTACCAGCCAGATAAAGAAAGGTACTGTGAGCAAGGCAGTAATTGTTCGCACAAAGAAAGAAGTTCGCAGAAAAGATGGATCGTATATCCGCTTTGAAGATAACGCGGCTGTGTTGTTGACTGCACAAGATGAACCTCGTGGCACACGTATCTTCGGACCGGTAGCACGGGAGCTTCGCGAAAAGCAGTTCATGAAAATTGTTTCACTCGCCCCTGAAGTATTGTAAGAGTTATGGAAAGAAAATTTAATAAACAGCCCAAGTTGCATATCCGCAAAGGCGACACGGTAAAAGTGTTGGCGGGTGATGATCGCAACAAAGAAGGCAAGGTGTTGGAAGTGCTTGTGGAGAAAAACCGTGCAGTGGTAGAAGGCATCAACATCATTACCAAGCATCAGAAACCATCGGCAGGCAAACCTGAAGGTGGAATCAAGAAAGTGGAAGGCAGCGTGCACATCAGCAACCTGATGTTGATCGAGCCATCTACCGGCAAGGCTACTCGCACTGGTCGCAAGGCCAATGAGAAAGGCAAGTTGCAGAGATATTCAAAGAAGACAGGACAATTCATTAAGTAATAAAGTCATGGCAACGCCCAGATTAAAAGAAAAATACCTGAAGGAAATCGTACCGAGCCTGAAAGAAAAATTTCAGTACAAGTCGGTGATGCAGGTTCCTAAGATTGAGAAGATTGCAATTAACAAAGGTATCGGTGCAGCCGTTGCCGATAAGAAGTTGATTGACGTGGGTCTGGAAGAAATTTCTTCCATCACTGGTCAGAAGGCAGTTCCTACTCGTTCGAAGAAAGATATTTCTAACTTCAAACTAAGAAACAACCAGGCGATCGGAGTAAAAGTTACACTTCGTGGGGATCGTATGTATGAATTCATGGACCGCCTGATGAGCGTAGCTCTTCCCCGCGTTCGTGATTTCAAGGGTGTGAGCGATAAAGGTTTTGACGGTCGTGGAAACTATACACTGGGTGTAAAAGAACAGATCATCTTCCCTGAAATCTCCATCGACAAAGTAACACGCATCAACGGTATGGACATCACGTTTGTAACGTCTGCAAGCACAGATGAAGAAAGTTATGAGCTCCTGAAAGCTTTCGGGATGCCGTTTGTAAATAAAAACTGATTATGGCTAAATTATCAATCGTAGCGAGAGACCGCAAGAAAGAAGCATTGGTGAAGCGTTATGCTGAAAAACGTAAAGCGTTGAAGGCAGCCGGAGACTATGCAGCATTGGATAAACTTCCACGCAGCTCGTCAGCCGTTCGTCTTCGTAGCCGTTGTAAGCTTACAGGCAGGCCTCGTGGCTACATGAGCAAGTTCGGTGTATGCCGGAACCAATTCCGCCAGTTGGCCAGCGATGGGAAAATCCCTGGTTTGACCAAGGCGAGCTGGTAAGCTCGATTTAAAATATAGGTTGCTGAGTATCAAGGTCGGAGCAGGAAACTGCAACGAAACCAGGTAACAGGTTTGGAGAACCCAATTTGTTAACTATCTTTGCAGCCCGTTTGATAAAACGGGTTTGCTTTTTTAAAGTGAATAGATATGAAAATTACTGATCCAATAGGAGATTATTTGACCCGCGTTCGCAACGCCATCAAGGCTCGCCATCGCGTGGTGGAGGTACCTGCTTCCAACCTCAAAAAGGAAATGACAAAAGTACTTTTTGATAAAGGCTATATCCTGAACTACAAGTTCGAGGATACTCAAAACAAGCAAGGCCTTATTAAGATTGCGTTGAAGTACAATCCGGAAACAAAGGAGTCGGCTATAACTAAGTTGGAGCGCGTGAGTACTCCAGGTCTTCGTCAATACAAAGGCTCTACGGAGTTGCCAAAAGTGTTGAACGGATTGGGCATTGCAATTCTTTCGACTTCCAAGGGTGTAATCACCGACAAGGAAGCGAAGGCATTGAATGTAGGTGGTGAAGTATTGTGTTACATCTATTAATCAGTAAGACATGTCACGAATAGGAAGACTACCGATAGAACTCCCGAAAGGCGTAACGTTTACGTTCTCGGAAGGCGACCACAAAGCTGTGGTGAAAGGCCCGAAAGGCGAATTGAAGCAATTGATTGATCGTGATTTCAAAATCACTCAAGAAGAAGGAAAAGTACTTGTTCACCGCCCTACAGAACAGAAGCGCCATAAAGCGATGCACGGTTTGTACCGCGCACTGATTGCAGGAATGGTGGAAGGCGTGAGTAAAGGATATAAAAGAGAACTCGAAATCATCGGTGTGGGATACAAGGCAACAGCTCAAGGAAACGTACTTGATCTTAGCTTGGGGTATTCACACAGTGTGATCGTGGCAATCCCCACTGAATTGAAAGTTCAGGCCGTTCAGGAAAAAGGTCAGAATCCAATGATCATCCTGGAGGGAATTGATAAGCAGTTGATCGGACAGGTTGCTGCAAAAATTAAATCACTTCGTCCAGTGGAGCCTTACAAAGGAAAAGGTATCCGCTTCGTTGGTGAGTTTGTACGTAGAAAAGCAGGTAAGGCTGCCGCTAAATAATTAACGATATGCCTAACATTAAGAATAGAACCAAGCGGATTAAGTTGAGCATCCGCAACAAAGTTGAAGGCACTGCGGCTAGGCCGAGATTGTCTGTCTTCAAAAGTAATTCAGCCATCTATGCTCAAGTAATTGATGATTCGAAAGGACAGACTTTGGTGTTTGCTTCTTCCAAAGAAGTTGACGAAAAGAAAAAGTCAGTTAATATTGAATTGTCGAAGTCAGTAGGAAAGAAATTGGCTGAGAAGGCAATCGCCAGCGGCATCAAAGACATTGTGTTTGACCGCAACGGAAAATTGTATCACGGAAATATCAAAGCCCTGGCCGAAGGTGCCCGGGAGGGAGGTTTAAATTTTTAAGGCATGACACAAAGTAACGTCAGCACAGTAAAGGCCAGCGAAATCGACTTGAAAGAAAAAGTCGTAGCTATTCAGCGTGTAGCGAAAGTGGTAAAAGGTGGTCGCAGATTCAGCTTCGCAGCGATTGTCGTAGTAGGCGATGGCAACGGAGTAGTAGGTTACGGTCTTGGCAAAGCCAATGAAGTAACGGATGCTATCACCAAAGGAATTGACGATGCCAAGAAGCATTTGGTGAAAGTGCCGATTATCAAAGGAACTGTTCCTCATGAGTCACTTGGAAAATTTGGTGGTGGATTTGTGTTATTGAAGCCGGCTTCTCCTGGAACGGGTGTAATTGCCGGAGGTGCAATGCGTGCCGTATTGGAGAGCGCAGGAGTTCACAACGTATTGGCGAAATCAAAGGGTTCTTCGAATCCTCACAACGTGGTGAAGGCAACTTTCAAAGCGTTGACTACAATGCGTGATCCTCAAACCATCGCTCGCAACCGTGGAGTATCATTGTCTAAAGTTTTTAATGGATAAGAGTCATGGCAAAAGTTAAGATTACTCAAATCCGTAGCACGATTAAGAGACCGCAAACTCAGTTGTTGACGATGCAATCATTGGGTCTTGGTAAGGTGCACGATTCTGTGGAAGTAGAATTTACTCCTCAGATTAAAGGAATGGTAAAAAAAGTGAATCACTTAGTAAGCGTAACCGAATTATAAGATGAAGCTGCATACACTTAAGCCGGCTACCGGTTCTACAAAAACAAACAAGCGTCTTGGTCGTGGCCAGGGAAGCGGTGGAAGTACTGCAGGCCGTGGACACAAAGGTGCTCAGTCACGCTCTGGTTATCATAAGAAAATCGGTTTCGAAGGTGGTCAGATGCCTCTTCAAAGACGTGTTCCTAAATTTGGTTTCAAGAACAATGAGAAGATTTATTTCAAGCCGATTAATTTGGATGCGCTTGAAGAGTTGGCAAAGAAAACCAGTGCATCAACACTGAGTCTTCAACTCATGCGCGACAACGGTATTGTTGGTAAGAACGACCATGTAAAAATTTTGGGTCGTGGTGAATTAAAATCAAAGGTTTCTGTGGAAGCACATGCTTTCTCTGAAACAGCAACTAAAGCAATCGAAACAGCAGGGGGTAGCACCACAATTGTGAAATAATGAAGCGTTTCTTCGCCACCATAAAGAATATTTTTTCGATCGAAGATCTTCGTGTGAGGATTTTGAATACGATCGGTTTCCTGATCATCTTCCGTTTGGGTTCATACATCGTATTGCCCGGAATTGATCCGAACTTATTGACCGGAAACCAAGGTGGTATTTTTGATTTGTTGAACACTTTCTTAGGAGGTTCGTTCAGCCGCGCATCGATTTTTGCATTAGGTATTATGCCATACATTTCTGCATCTATCGTGGTGCAGCTATTGACAGTGGCAGTTCCTCACTTCACCAAACTTCAAAAAGAAGGTGAAAGCGGAAGAAAGAAATTGAACCAGTTCACGCGTGTGTTGACGATTGTGATTACTGCAGCTCAGTCATACGGATATTTGAGGGCAACTGTAAACCAGGAAGCGATCATTGATCCTGGAATGTTCTTCACCGTGTCTTCGATGATCATCATCGTAGCGGGAACCATGTTCTGTATGTGGTTAGGTGAAAGAATTACTGACAAAGGAATTGGTAACGGTATCAGCATGCTGATCATGATCGGTATCGTATCACGTTTCCCGGCAGCGATCTATCAGGAAATTGATTCAAAAGGCTTGAATGGAGCACTGTTGTTCATTATCGAAGCGCTTGCATTGTTCTTCGTAGTAGTTGGTGTGATTGCATTGACGCAGGCAACCCGCAAGATTCCTGTTCAATATGCAAAGCAGGTAGTCGGAAATAAATTATATGGTGGCAAGAGAGATTTCATTCCGTTGAAGTTGAACTCCGCTGGTGTAATGCCAATCATCTTCGCGCAGGCGTTGATGTTCATTCCTCCGCTTATTGCACAGATTTGGAGAGACAGTGATTTAGGGGCTTATGTTGGTTCGACCTTCGCAGACTTTACATCATGGCAATACAATTTGTTGTTTGCTTCGTTGATCATCATTTTCACTTTCTTCTATACTGCGATTACTGTTCCTTCGAACGACATCGCTGATAACCTGAAAAGAAATGGTGGATTTGTTCCAGGTATTAAGCCGGGAAAACAAACCGCTGAATTTATAGATAGTATTTTATCGAAGATAACACTGCCAGGGGCTATATTCCTGGCAATGGTTGCCATCCTTCCTGCATTTGCTGTGAAGGCAGGTATTACTCAGAATTTTGCTTACTTCTATGGTGGAACATCACTGCTTATTTTGGTGGGTGTTGTGCTTGACACACTCCAGCAAATTGAAAGCTATTTGTTGATGCGTCACTATGAGGGTATGATGAAATCGGGAAGGGTAAAAGGACGTTCTCAGTTTGCTGCGGCTTAAAGTTGAATGGTTCACTACAAGTCGGCACAAGAGGTAGAGATAATTAAACAAAGCGCCCAGGTTTTAGGAAAGGCGCATGCGGAAGTAGCGAAGGCGATTAAGCCTGGAGTGAAAACGAAAAAACTCGACCAGATTGCCGAGGAGTTTATAAGAGACCATAAAGGTTCGCCATCGTTCAAAAACTATCATGGCTTTCCGGCAGCTCTCTGCATCTCTGTCAATGACGTGGTGGTGCATGGCTTCCCAGGAGAGTATGAGTTGAAAGAAGGAGACATCATTTCGATTGACTGTGGAGTATTGTTGAATGGGTATCACAGTGATTCAGCTTACACTTATCCTTTGGAAGGTGTCAAGCAAGAAGTACTCGACTTGTTGAACCGAACTTATGAATCGCTTTATCTAGGAATTGCACAAGCGAAAGCGGGCAACCGGATTGGTGATGTGAGTTATGCGGTCCAGAGTTTTGTAGAGAAGTTTGGATACGGTGTGGTGAGAGAGTTGGTCGGTCACGGAGTTGGTAAGAGTTTACACGAAGATCCGGAAGTTCCAAACTATGGACAGCGTGGAAAGGGACCGAAGATCAAGGCAGGGATGGTGTTCGCGATTGAACCAATGATCAACATGGGCACGAAGAAGGTGGTGCAGGAAAAAGATGGTTGGACGATTCGAACGCAAGATCACAAACCATCCGCTCATTTTGAGCACATGGTTGGAATCTTCGAGGACAGAACTGAGATATTGACAACGCACGAGTATTTAGAAGAAAGTTATAGTTATAAGTGGCGAAACAAAAGTCGATAGAGCAAGACGGAACGATTCTCGAGGCGTTGTCCAATGCAATGTTTAAAGTGCAATTGGAAAATGGCCACGAGGTACTGGCACACATTTCAGGAAAGATGAGGATGCACTACATCCGGATTTTGCCTGGAGATAAAGTAAGGTTGGAAATGTCACCTTATGATTTGACAAAGGGAAGGATAACGTTTAGATATAAGTAGTTAAAAGTCGATAAGACAATTAACAAACAACAAAAGATTATGAAAGTAAGAGCATCCATAAAAAAGCGCAGCGCTGAATGCAAGATCATCAGACGCAAGGGCAAGTTGTATGTGATCAACAAAAAGAACCCACGTTATAAACAAAGACAAGGATAATATATGGCACGTATAGCAGGTGTTGATATACCAGATAATAAGCGAGGCGAAATAGGTCTCACTTACATTTTCGGAATTGGGCGCAAATCCGCTCAGAAAATACTTTCACAAGCCAATGTAGATTGGAACAAGAAAGTGAAAGAGTGGAACGATGAAGAGTCGAACGCGATTCGTGCCATCATCGCTGAGCAATTCCGCATCGAGGGTTCCCTGAAGTCCGAAATTCAGTTAAGCATCAAGCGCTTGATGGATATCGGATGTTATCGCGGACTCCGCCATCGCAAGGGATTACCTGTGCGTGGACAGACTACGAAAAACAACGCCCGTACTCGTAAGGGTAAGCGTAAGACCGTAGCTAACAAGAAGAAGGCAACTAAAGGTTAATTGAATTAAACACTTTTCACATGGCAGCTCCAGTAGCAGAAAAGAAAAAAGATAAAAGTAAGAAGCGCACCGTAGTGGTGGAGGCCATTGGCCAAGCTCACATCCGTGCGACTTTTAATAACATCATCATTTCCTTAACGAATAGCACCGGTCAGGTAGTGGCCGCGGCATCAGCAGGAAAGATGGGTTTTAAAGGTTCCAAGAAAAACACTCCTTATGCCGCCCAGGTAGCCGCACAGGAAGCAGCTACAAAAGCTTTTGAACTAGGCTTGCGTAAGGTGGAAGTGTTTGTAAAAGGACCGGGAGCCGGTCGTGAGTCAGCAATCCGCAGCATTGCTGCTTCAGGAATTGAAGTAATGCAGATCAAGGATATGACTCCGCTACCACACAATGGTTGCCGTCCGCCTAAGAAGAGAAGAGTATAAGATTTATTATTTGAGATTTGCGTTTTTTGAATGACTAAGTCTCTACAAAACTAAAGTGAATAACGATTGACGATTATAGATAAGTCTAAAATCCAAAATCTAAAATCAACAATAAGAAAATGGCAAGATATACAGGTCCCAAAGTAAGAATCTCCAGGAAGTTCAACGAACCTGTGATGGGCGAAAACAAAGCTCTCGCAAAGAAGAACTATGCCCCGGGGCAACACGGAAAAACCAAAAAGAGAAAACTCTCTGAATATGCTACGCAGCTTGCTGAGAAGCAGAAGGCGAAGTACATCTACGGTGTGTTGGAGCGCCAGTTTGAAAATACTTTCAACAAGGCTTCACGCAAGAAGGGTGTAACCGGAGAGGTATTACTTCAGTTGTTGGAGGCTCGCCTGGATAACACTGTTTATCGGTTGGGCATCGCACCTACACGCAGAGCTGCTCGTCAGTTGGTTGTTCACAAACACATTTTGGTGAATGGAGAAGTGGTGAATATTCCTTCAGCAACTTTGAAGGCCGGAGACAAGATTGCCGTGCGTGAAAGATCAAAGTCATTGGAAGCCATCAATACCGCTCTCTCAGTGGGCGGAGCAAAAAAATATAACTGGTTGGAGTGGGATGCAAAAGAGTTTGAAGGTAAATTGATCAATCTTCCTCCTCGTGAAGATATTCCTGAAAACATCAACGAGCAGTTGATCGTTGAATTGTACTCTAAGTAATTCTGAAACAAAACAAATCGAGTATGTCAATATTAGCATTTCAAATGCCTGATAAAGTGGTGATGGAGAAGTCAGATGACTTTCACGGATTCTTCACTTTCAAGCCTTTGGAAAAAGGTTATGGCGTTACGATTGGCAATGCATTGCGCAGGATTTTATTGTCCTCGCTCGAAGGCTATGCCATCACTGGTATTAAAATCCCTGGAGTTCTTCATGAGTTTTCTACGATCGAAGGAGTGGTAGAGGACGTAGCGGAAATTATCTTGAACCTGAAACAGGTTCGATTGAAGAAAGTGGGCGAAACCAACGAAAGCAAGATCGTTGTTAACATCAAGAAGCAAAAGCAATTCAAAGCGGGTGACATCGCAAAGTTCACCTCAGGATTTGAGGTTCTTAATGCGGACCATGTAATCTGCAATTTGGATGAGGCTGCACATTTTGAAATTGAATTAACAGTTGAGAAAGGCCGCGGTTATTTACCTGCAGAGGAAAACAAGCCCAACGAGCAAGTATTTGGTTTCATTCCGATTGATGCAATCTTCACACCTGTTAAAAATGTGAAGTACAGTGTGGAGAACACACGCGTTGAGCAAAAGACCGACTACGAAAAATTATTGATTGAGATTGAAACAGATGGTTCTATCCATCCTGAAGAAGCTCTTGAAGGCGCTGCATTCATTTTAATCCAGCACTTCCGCTTGTTCTCTGATAAGTCAATCGAGCTTGAAACAACAAAAGACAGCGAAGTAGAGCAAGTGGATGAAGAGATGCTTCACATGCGCAAATTGCTGAAGACACAATTGCATGACCTTGATCTTTCAGTGCGCGCTTACAATTGCCTGAAGGCTGCTGATGTAAAAACATTGGGGGACCTCGTGCAGTTGGATATTTCTGATATGATGAAGTTCAGAAACTTCGGTAAGAAGTCACTGGCAGAATTGGAACAATTAGTGGCAGAGAAGAATCTGACTTTCGGAATGGATCTCGCCAAATATAAATTAGACGAAGACTAATGAGACACGGTAAGAAAGTAAATCACCTTGGAAGGACCTCATCGCACAGGCATGCGCTCCTTTCTAATATGGCTTCTTCGTTGATTCTTAACAAGAGAATCACAACGACAGTGGCCAAGGCAAAGGAATTGCGCAAGTACGTAGAGCCTTTGATCACGAAAGCCAAAACAGACAGCACGCATTCGCGCAGAACCGTGTTTGCCTATCTTCAAAACAAGGAGTCTGTTAAGACTTTGTTTGGAGAAGTTGCCGGTCGAACAAACGAAAGACCTGGTGGTTATACACGCATCATTAAGTTGAGTGATGGTCGTTTGGGCGATGCTGCCGATATGTGCTTGATGGAGTTGGTTGACTTCAACGATCTTTACACGAAAGATGGAGCAGCTAAGAAAACCAAGACCCGCAGAAGCCGCAAGGGAAAGAAAGAAGAAGGAGCAATCGAGGCTACTGCAACTGCAGCGGAGGCTGGTGCCGAGGAAAAACCTAAGAAGGCTGCAAAGAAGACCAAGAAAGCCGAATAAGATTTTCTTTAGATATATAGAAAAGGATTGGACGGATGTTCAATCCTTTTTTGTTTTGAAGCACTTTGAAAATGCTGATTAGTTGAAAATAAAAAATCCCGCGAAAGCGGGATCTTAATTTTTTGGTGCCCAGGACTGGACTCGAACCAGCACACCTTGCGGCACTACCCCCTCAAAGTAGCGTGTCTACCAATTTCACCACCTGGGCATTTTATTTTTGGGGCAGCCTGAAATCACGTTGGCAAAAGTAAGATGATTTTGGATACTTTGCCAATCACTTTGGTATCACTTTTTTACCAGGTGCTTTTTGGGATAGATATTTTAGCATGCGGTCATATTCAGTGTGTTCCTTATGACTCGCTATAATTTTTTTTCCATCATCAAATAAAATCTGTAGTTCTTTAAAGGTAGAAGTCTTACCGGTACTCACCTTGTTCTCTGCCCAGGCAATAATATTCTCGAGAGAATACTCTTTGAATTTTCTGAGTACCGGCAATTGTACACTTATTTTATTGTTGCCCATGCGGATGATCTGGTATCGAATAAAAATCTTATAGAGCACGAATGCCCCCATCGGCATGAGCAGCGCCAGGATCAGGTAGTTGTACCACATCGGTTGAGGATCGCTGCTGATGGCAATGAAATTCATGACAACAACTACGATGGTGATAATCAGGAATAGTGAAAAAGACAGCACCGTTCCTGACTGAGGTTTCGAGATAATCAATGTTAAAAAAATTATAGAGCCGAGAATGGGATTTGAACCCACGACCTGCTGATTACGAATCAGCTGCTCTACCCCTGAGCTACCTCGGCTTTTTTAGACTTCAAAATTATAATTATTCCTAAAAAGTATAAATTCGAGGATGCTTTCAAAAAAATGTAAATATGCGATCCACGCTCTGGTTTACCTGGCCGATCGTTATCAGCAAGGCCCTGTGCATATACAGGAAATAGCTGAAAAGAAGAGAATCCCCAAGAAATTCCTGGAGGCTATTCTACTGGAATTGCGCAATTCCAAGATTCTGTTAAGCAAAAAGGGCAAAGGAGGGGGATATTACCTCTATAAAAAGCCTTCTGAAGTAAACCTGATGGAAATTATCCGGCTGATGGACGGGGCGATTGCCCTGCTTCCATGCGTTTCCTTGAATTATTATGAGCCGTGTGAAGAGTGCCGTAGTGAGAAAACCTGTGGCGTGCGGGATGCCTTTCTTAAGGTGCGGGACGAGACGCTTTCCATTTTGGGCGGCTCCACCCTTGATAAAATCCTGAAAAAGGAGAAAGCCGGAAAATCTAAATAAAAAGTTAAAATCCTATTTGATCCATAGACTTTAAGTAAATTTACCTCGCAAACATTAAACATTTAAAACTATGTCACTACGTTTAGGAGATATCGCGCCTGATTTTGAGGCAGACACCACCGAGGGAAAAATCAAATTCCACGATTGGCTAGGCAACGGCTGGGGAGTATTATTTTCTCACCCCGCTGATTTTACACCTGTATGCACAACTGAACTTGGAGCTGTTGCCAAACTTCGGGCTGAGTTCGACAAAAGAAATACAAAAGTTGTTGCGTTGAGCACAGATACGGTTTCATCACACAACCAATGGATTGGCGACATCAACGAAACACAAAAGACCCACGTGAACTTCCCGATCATTGCGGATCCGGATTTTAAAGTTTCAAATTTGTATGACATGATCCATCCACAAGTGAGCGACAAGTTCACGGTGCGCTCTGTGTTTGTGATCGGCCCTGATAAAAAAGTGAAATTGATGATCACGTATCCTGCATCAACCGGAAGAAACTTCGATGAGATTCTTCGAGTAATCGACAGCTTGCAGTTGACTGCTAACTACAGCGTAGCTACTCCTGCTGACTGGAAGAAAGGTCAAGATGTAATCATTACGATGGCTGTTAAGGATGAGGATATTCCAGCGAAGTTCCCGAAAGGCCACACGCGTGTTAAACCATATTTGCGCACAACGCCTCAGCCGAATTTGTAATTTCAGATAATTTGAATTCAAAAATCCTCACCGACAATCGATGAGGATTTTTTTATTTGTTTAGAATTCCAGAATAATGAATTCTGTTCTGCGATTTGCCTGACGGCCTTCATCCGTATCATTTGTTGCAACTGGATTTGATTCTCCGTAACCTTTTGCCTGCACCCGGTTGCTCGCAATGCCTCGGTTAACAAGATAGTCACGTACTGATTTTGCGCGATCGTGAGAAAGTTTCATGTTCGATGCATCGTCACCAACATTGTCGGTGTGGCCACCTACTTCAATAACCATCGTTGGGTTTGCTTTTAAAAGTTCATATGCTTTTTCCAATTCCACGTTGCTCTTAGGCGAGAGGGTTGCTTTTCCGGTTTCAAAGAAAATATTGTTGATTACGATCTTCGCGCCTTTCTCAATGGGCTTTAGCTCAATGTCTTTTTTAATTGTTTGAAACTTTGCTGAAGACGGCACATCAAATAATTCTGAATTAAAAAAGAACCCCTCTTTATTTGCCGATACGCTATAGGTCTTTCCGGCCGGTAGCACCACCAGGTATTTGCCCGTTGCACTGTTGCTTTTATTTACGGCAATCAGCTCTCCACTGTTCACGTCTTCCACCATCACGTAAGCACCTACCAGGGCTTTTGTCTTTGCATTTGTCACAACACCTTCAACAACAACAGTTGGTTGCGGTCGCATTTCTTCTGGTATTTCGATTTCATACAAATCAAGTTGCCCTCCATCCACATCGGAAGAAAAAAAACCGATCTCGCCCGATCCACCAATGGTAAAGTAGCGATCGTCCCCGGTGGTATTTAATGGCCTTCCCAAATTAACGGGTGTAGTCCACTTGCCATTTTCGAAAGTTGTTTTAAAAATGTCTGTTCCACCATAACCTGGATGGCCACTCGATGCGAAGTATAATGTCTTCCCATCCTGGCTAAGAAAAGGAGAGAAGTCGGTAAAAGGTGTATTTACAACTCCACCGAGGTTCATCGCTGGTCCCCATTCGCCAAAAATATTTCGCTCTATCATATACAAATCCTCGCGGCCATAACCACCTTGGCGTTCAGAAGCAAAGATGATCCGGTTGCCATCGCTCGAGATTGTTGGCTGTGAATCCCAATTGTCACTGTTCACCACATTGCCTATGTTTATTGGCTTTGTCCATTCATTTCCTTCCAAAGTTGCCGTGTAGATATCACACGAACCAATTCCTTCTTCACGACCGCATGCTGCATATACCATAATTTGACCGTCAGCGGAAAAGCAAGACGCTCCATCATTTCCGGACGTGTTGATGGGTTCAGGCAATAGTTTTGGTTTGCTCCATGTGGTGCCTGATTTTTCGATATAGTAAATATCTTCATCACCTTCTTTTTCAGAAGATGCTTCATCTTTTATACCGCCTAATCGTTGAGAAGTGAAATAAAGTTTTGTGCCCGTAGCATCCAACGTGGGCATGTAGTCATCGTAGCTTGAGTTTACAATCGAAGAAAGTTTTACAGGCGATTTCATCACCTGTGCAGCACTTTGTAAACTTTTTTGCTCATTTGCGTAACGCAGACGGTATTGTGCTCTGTGGCGTGTAGCGGTGCGAGAAGGCTCCTTCGGAAAGCGTTTTAAAAATTCATTGAACAAATGGGTAGCTTCTTCAAATTTCTTCAGGTCAGAGCAAGCGGCTCCCCACTCGTAATAAAAATAAGACCAGTAATCCGGGTTCAGGTTTTTTAAATTTGAAAACGTTGCAATCGCATTTTCATTTTGACTGGTGTAGCGGTAGCACAACCCGAGATAATATTGCACATCTTGATTGGAAGCATCTGATTTGGCTGCATCTTGAAAATAAGGAATAGCATCGGCATACTTGTCTTTGTCATAAAGATTTTTGCCTTGCTCATAATAGATGGCAGCTTTATCGCCAACTACTACATTTTTCTTTCTCTGAGCAAATACAACTGTGCACGAGAGAAAAGTTATCAATAATAAGAGTCTCATGTATTTCTGGAATTAAGTCTATGACGAAAAAACCTTTCAGTCTCAGACTGAAAGGTTTCTATTTTTTACTATTTGCCACTTTACTGGACTGTGTTCAGTTTTGTGAGTTTTGATTTTCTCAGCATGCTGCCAGACTCAAACACATACAAACCTTTTCCGTCATCTGTCAAGAAGGCGTCAGCACCTTTTCTGGCATCAAATCTTTTGTATTTCATGTTTGTTAAATCGTAAACAGCATAATCGCTGCCGGTGGTTGCCAGCACAAGGGTTCTGTCGCCATACACAATTTGATTGTTGTGCGAAACAGGAGTCGATCTTTTGAATTTGCTTGATGCGGTGAAAGAACCGTCTGCTTTCTTTCTAGAGCTTACACCTTTTTCGCCAATGATTACTACCTGATCATGATAATCGATTATTAAATCAGCATCGCCAATGTTGTCTTCCTTCAGCGGCTTCTCATAATTTTCCTTGCCGGTGTTGATGTCCATTGAATACAGCGCCTTTCCAGAGCAAACAATGACATTGCTGCCTCCGTCCAGGAAGATATTGGTAAGACCTCTCTTCATTTTATCTGACTCCCAAAGCTGCTCACCTGTGACGGCATTAAAGCACTGCACGTTATATGGTTTTACATTTTCAAGTTCCACTGTGCGCACAAGCGAATAGCTTCCATCAGGATTGCGTTCTTTTTTCTCGTATTGCAATTCAACTTGCCCACCTACTTGAAGTATCACCCGGTCGCCAGCAATATAAATTCCCGGAATAGCACGCGCGTCTTTGATCTCTGCCGATTGCCAAACCATTTTTCCTGTTTTGATAGCATATTTCTTCAGGTATTGATTGCGCCTGTTTACCAAGTCAAGCACGTAAATGTAATCGCCCACGACAACCGGTTGAGCCACCACACCATAGGCACCAAACTTTGAAGCACCTATCGGCTTTTTGTTTTTCACAACATCAGATGGTGATTCGTCATACACTGCCGACCACTCCGGTTTACCAGTTGCATAATCAAAAACCTGGATACCATTCATCAGTAGGAAAACTTTTTCTTCTTTGACATCCAGGCTCACGATTTTTTCACGAGTCAGAATTTTTTTCTCTACTATGCCTCGGTATGTTTGCTCCCAAATAATATCGCCATTTTTTGAATTAATGCGAACGATTTGATTTTTTAAACCGGCAAATAGTGATCCAATGAGTGTTGACTTCATGTTGATCATCACGATTGAGCCATCTTTCATCACTTTGTAATCGCCCACAATTCCTTTGAATTTTTGAGTCTCCCAGATTTCTTCACCGGTTCTCACCTTGATCAGCGTTAAGCTGTTTTTCGATGTAATTGCAAAAGCATTTAATTCCGCCATGTAGATTACATTTTCTTTGTCGTCCACATTCTGGTATTTGTCAGACACCCAAAGCAGATCACCTTTTAAAGCATCAATGCAAGCGATTTTGTCTTTGCCTATTTTACGATCAAAAACAAAGATCACATTCGCTTCCCACATTGGAATCACATCATCTACTTTTCCGAGTTGTTCAGAAATTTCTTTGTATTTCTTATTCCAAAAAATTTCTCCTGTCAGGTTATTGAAAACGGTAACTTCTTTTCCGCTGGAGACATAAGAATATCCGTCATCACTGCCCACCGCGGTGAAATTAAACGGATGATCAATTTCCTTTTTATAGATTTCAGACATATCATCCTGCGCATAGCCGCTAAAGCCCGCAACTACGCAAGCCACCAATAGCATCGTTTTTTTCATGTTAGATAATTTAAAAGTTTAGTGTGTACCTGTTTTTTATTCTTTGCTTCTTCGGAATTTTTATATTGTCGAACTGTAATTCCCCAAGTTTATCTTTGAGCATGTTTTTTTTCTGAATAGTGATTTCAGGTGTTGATACCATGAGCACGGTTACTACTTTACCTTTCCCTTCAATAGTGAGGTCAACTAAAAATTCACCGGCAATATGATTCTTCAGGCAAAATTCTTTGAGCGCAATCAATGGCTTGGTGGCCATCAAGGCGATTTGCGCTTTTATTTCATCAACAACTTGTTGATTCAATCCGGCACTGGCTGATTCTTCAGGATTTTCTTTTGTGGTGGTAACTTGTTCGGGCTTTACCTGATCGCTTTTTCTGCTGTTTGACCCGCTATTTTTTTCTTCTTGGGCAACGAGGCTTGTGATCGAAATAAAAAACAGAAAAGAAATAATATAAGAAACTCGCTGCTTCATTTTGTGCATCACTTTCGTGGTACCAAAATTCCCCGATCGGTGCTAAGCAGCCTATACCCGTGGATCGGTAATTTACATCCGTACTAGCACGGATACGAAACAGCATTCTTCAAACTATGTTATGTTCAAAGGCATATTTCACCAGTCCTACCAATGAAGATGTATTTGTCTTCCGAAAAATATTTTTGCGATGGGTTTCAACAGTTCGTTCGCTGATGAAAAGTTTATCGGCAATTTGCTTATTGGAAAATTCCTTTACAATAAGTCGAAGAATTTCCTGTTCACGATCTGTAAGTAACTCGTGTTTACCTTCCGCAGAAAGCCCTGTGATTAATTGCCTGGTAATTTCAGGACTAACGTATGGCATCCCGTTCATAATTTGCTTCAGGGCGGTTTTGAGTTCACCTTGCTGTATGCTTTTGAGAAGGTATCCATCTACTCCCGACTTCATCACTTGCTTTACCAAATGACCTTCATCATGCATGCTTAGGATCACACGCTTTACGGTCGGATATTTTTCTTTTACTAATTCTGAAAGCTCAAGCCCGCTCATACCGGGAAGAGTGTAGTCGGTAAGCAGAACATCGGGAAGAGCTGCTTTGATTTTTTCGAGTGCATCAGCGGGCGAGCTCACTGCGGCAGTAATTTCGAAATCGTTGTCATCATCAAAAAGCGACTTCAATCCATCCAGCACAATCCGATGATCATCCACGAGCAAAATTTTTATGATTCCAGTTTTTTCCATCGACTTCAATTTACATTTTCTTCGGCAATCTCTATTGAATGGCTACTTCCTGCAGCGATAAAAATCCCGGAATTAATGAACGCATACAATACCCACCAGTACGGATACAGCCTACCACCTTTTTGGTATTGAAACATTGAATCAAGGCGCTGAATTTTGATCGGTATTTCCTAAATTGATGAAGACACAAAAATGCGTTGCCGAATGAGACTTTTATTTGCCGGATTTATCCTGGTTTATTCCATACAATTGCAAGCGCAATTAAATGAAAACTTTGACGACAATCGTAACGAATGGCACGTGAAGGGCAGTGATGTATGTGCTCGAAAAATCGAAAACGGAAAGTACTATCTGACTACTTTCAAAGAAGGCCATGGCCAGTACACGAACATGCCTGCATTTTTTAATGCGAATAAAGATTTCGTTTTGGAAGCATCATTTACGCAACGAAGTGGTTCCGATAACAACGGAATTGGATTGTACTGGGGTAAGGGTGGTGAGTTGTATAATGAATTTGTTTTTACGACTAATGGATATTATAAATTCGGATTTTCAGACTCAACAAAGTGGATTGAAACAACCTTAGTGAAACCGATGGGGCAGGCAAATGAGTTGAAGGTTGAAAGAAAGGCCAACGTAACCAGTTTTTATTTGAATGGGAAGTTTCTTGCTTCCGGTCACCTCCGTGATTATGGATTCGTTGCCGGATTTATAAACTATACCAACATGGCGCTGGAGTTGGATTACATTCGCCTGATTCAAAACAATCCAATCGCCTTGGTAGAGAATCTTCCTACGGGGTTGAAAAAGCAGAACCTGGGTGCCGGAATAAATACAGAGGCGGACGAAGTTTCTCCTTTCATCTCCACGGATGGGCGCCAACTTTATTTTGGCAGAAAAAAATATAAAGGCAACGTGGGAGGTGAAGCGGATGTCGAAGATATATGGGTTTCTACTTTTGACGGAACAAATTGGGGACCTGCTGTAAATGCAGGACCTGGAATCAACACAGCAAATGCCGACAATCTTTCCTCTGTCAGTGCTGACAACAATTCAATGATGTTCATACGCACAGGCAAATTTTCATATCGAAAAAAGACTTCTTCCGGTTGGTCGGAACTTATTGACTTTGGACCAACCTTCACCAACGAAGATCAGTACGAAGAGTCTCAGCTTTCTGCAGATGGAAAAATTTTGTTGTTTACCGTCATGAATAGCAAAAACCTTTTCTATAACAGCAAAGTGGAAGAGAAGGATATTTATGTCTCTCTCAAGCAAGGTTCATCGTGGAGTGAGCCTATCAATCTCGGTGCAGACATCAACACGATGGGTGATGAAACAAGTCCATTCCTTAGTGCTGACGGTCGCACGCTTTATTTTTCATCAGACGGAAGACGGGGCTATGGTAGCGATGACATATTCGTTTCCAAACGCATAGGCGATGGATGGACACATTGGAGTGAACCAAAGAACATGGGGCCGGAGATTAATTCAAAGAAATTTGATGCCTATTACACATTGCCGGCCTCTGGTGAGTATGCAATCATTGCCAGTTCAGAAAATTCCATTGGCCTCACTGATATTTTCAGCATTCAAATGCCACGTGCAGCTAAGCCTAATCCCGTTGTTTTGGTAATGGGGAAGACTTTGAATGCAAAAACGAAAAATCCGGTAGAGGCAAAAATTATTTTGGATGACCTTGGTAGTAACAAAGAAGTTGCAGAAGCGCAGTCTGATCCAAATTCCGGTGATTATCGAACGATATTGCCATTTGGTGCGAACTACGGACTGCATGCAGCCGCTCCCGGTTATCTTTCGGTGAATGAAAATCTGGAATTGTTAAATATTCACGAGTACACGGAGATGACGAAAGATTTATTTCTCGTGAAGATCGAGGTGGGAGAGACCTTGCAGTTGAACAATGTTTTTTTTGAACAAGGTCGTCCGGTCTTGAAAGCGGAGTCGTATCCAGAGTTGGATCGATTGATGAAGGTGATGAATGAAAACCCTAAGATGCAAATTGAACTTGGTGGCCACACTGATAACGTGGGTTCTGCATCTGCGCTGATGAAGTTGTCACAGGATAGAGTGGAAGCCGTGAAGAAATATTTGGAAAGCAAAGGCATTTCATCGAGCCGCATTACCGGCAAAGGCTATGGTGCCACACTGCCGCGTGAAAAGAACGATACGGAGGAACACAGAAAAAAGAACCGCAGGGTTGAATTCAAAATCACAAAGAAGTGATGGCAGGGAGAAAGCGCAGAGGTATTTCGTTGCCATAGTAAGAGCGAGGATACAATCTGACACATAACAACAGAAGCCCAACTGCGAGCGTGATGTTTCCAATCGTAGCCCAAAATTTTATTTCTTCAGGAAGCATTGTGATCAAGGCTTGAAGAAAAGTTGAGAAGAGCAGCGAAGCACTGGAAATGAAACTCCATTTTCTCATAGTGGTGCCGGTAAAAAAAGTAGTGTCTTTTTGATTGTAAAGATAGTGATGCAGTAATCGCACAAACGTTGTGTATTGCCTTGACCGATCTTCGTATTCTCCATTAGCCAAGTAAAATCGATTGGAAATAATGATCGAGCCTTGATAATCGGATTCAATTTCCATTAAAAATTTTTTCCCCCTCTTTTTTAAAAGCACGGCTACAATATTGACGTAAGGAATTTTTCCCTCCTTTTTTCCGCACTGCCACTCCAGGGTATATTCATGAAGTTGCAAGGTGCAGGGTTTTGAATAAATAGAATTTTTGCAGATGTATTCGTTCATTTATTTTGTGACAACAAAAATTGAAAATGAAGAGAAAGCAGGGAATACCCGCCATAAGGTAATCTTGAGTCAGTGAGGGTGGGTAGTGGTTTAAATTATTGGCACCGAAATAATTGCCATCGTGCCCTTTCTTCCTTCTTGGGAGTCAATCTCAATAGTTCCGTGAATCAAACTCAGCCGTGAGTTAATATTTTTCCAACCATTGCCTTTGCCCTTGGTGAGGCGCTCTTTGTCAAAGCCATTTCCATCATCCTCGATGGTGATCACCAATTCTTCCGGGTGCTGAACAGCCTGGATCATGATGTGTTTGCAAGCGCTGTATTTAATAGAGTTGTTTACCCACTCCTGGCAAATACGGTAAAGTGCAATGCGCTCAACAGAGCTCATGCTTAGATTCAGATTGAAAGTTTGCACATCAATCGCCACGCCACCTGATTTTGTAATGCGGTCAGCAAATTCTTTGAGTGCTTCGTGCAGGCCTTCTTTCATCAGCACCTGTGGCATCAGGTTGAAGGCAATGTTCCTGATTTCAGAATTCATGTCACTCAATAAACCAAGTGAATACTTCACTGAAGATTCATCTACATTCTCCTTTGAAAGACCAAGTCGTAATGCAGAAATCATTTGGCCAAGGCCATCGTGAAGGTCGGCAGCAAAGCGTTTACGCTCTTCTTCCTGGGAGGCAATCACCGCTTGCAACTGTTGTTCGCGCAGTTCTGCTTTTGCTGAGTTCAGGTCAGCTTCCTGTTTAAGCTTTACCCGATTTTGCCAAAGTTTGCCAATGGCAAAGAGAACGCCAATGAATAATAATAATCCTACTAATAAAATTGAATTCTGCCGCAGGCGAATGTCTTTCAACTCATTGTCTTTTGTGAGCAGATTTATTTTCGCTTCTTTCTTTTCGGTTTCGTAACGGGTTTGCAACTCGGAAATCTGCCGGAATTTTTCGTGTTCAAAGAGTGAGTCTTTGGCAGCATCATACAAGTGATATTCGGAAAATGCTTCCTCGAAATTTTCCGTTGACGCATGCAGTAGTGAAAGTTCTTTGTGCGCTTTCATAATTTCTTCTTTCGCACCAATGTTCTCAGCAATCGCGAGTCCTTGTTCCGCTGCTTCAATTCCTTTTGCAATGTTTCCGGTTTCGCGGTCAATGCCTGCGAGATAAACGAGCACAAATGCCAACTCTTTTTTATTATCGTACTTTACGTAGAGTGTTTTGGCTTCATTTAATGTTTGTAGCGCTTCTCTTTGTTTGCCTAGTTTGTGGTAGGCCATTCCTGAATTGCAAATGGAAGCCGCAAGAAATTGCTGATTGTTGATCTCTTCAAATTCTTTTGACGCTTTCAAAGAATAGATCAGCGCGCTGTCGTACTCAGCCAGGTTAAAAAAGACAGATCCCAGGTTCGCATGGCAAGCTGCAATTCCAAATTTACGATTCAACTTCAGGTAGATCGCGAGTGCTTCATGATAGATACCGACAACTTTTTTGTATTCCTTTTGCGCTTTTAGTACAATGCCAATGTTGTTGATCACCATCGCCACTTTTGAAAGGTCAGTTCCCTTCTCAAAAATCTTTCTGGCTTCAAAATAATATTCAAGCGCTTTGTTATAATCGCCTTTTTCATCGTACACGATCCCAATATCATTCAAAGTCTGTGCAATCTTGGAATCATCCAACAATTGCCGCTTGATGGCGAGAGCCTGAAGCTCATATTCTAATGCTTTATCATAATCGCCCTGGGCTTCGTGTGTACGACCAATGTTATTGAGTGCTTCGCCCTCTTGGTCTTTGGATTCTAATTTCCGGGCAAGATCCAAGGCTCGCAAGCCAAACTTTCTTGCCGTGTCTGCATTAGTAAAGCGCAACTCCCAGCATAAACTATTCAAAGCTGAAAGGACAATTTTCTCGTCTTTTGAGGTCAATTGCTGCTTTAGGCTATCGATGTTGGAAACCTGCGAAAGGCAGGAAAAAGACAGGAAGCAGCTTAAAATCGGGATGAAAAAGAATGGCTTCACCACTCAAATAACCTCAAATCCAGCGAAAATTGGTAATCTGATTTATTTTTTGGCTCGCTTGTTTAATTCCCACGGTTTTGCCGATATTTGCAGTCCCTTTTTTAGGAGGGATCAATTTAAAGACATTTCTATGGCAAGGGTTTGTGAAATTACCGGTAAAAGGCCCCGCGTTGGGAACAACGTTTCTCATGCTAACAACAAGAGCAAACGCAGGTTTTACCCCAATCTTCAGAAGAAAAAATTCTATGTGCCGGAAGAGGGCAAGTGGGTTACATTGAAAGTTTCTACCAAAGCGATCAAGACCATCAATTCAAAAGGCATCACTGCTGTATTGAAAGAGGCCCGTCAGAAAGGTACGTTGACAGCTAACATCTAAGAATTATGGCAAAGAAAGGAAACCGCATTCAGGTGATTTTAGAATGTACTGAGCACAAAGCCAGTGGCATGCCGGGCATGAGCCGCTACATCACCACTAAAAATCGTAAAAACACTACCGAGCGTATTGAGCTAAAGAAGTACAATCCAGTGTTGAAAAAAATGACTCTTCACAAAGAAATTAAATAACCATGGCAAAGAAAGTAGTTGCTTCGCTTAAAAAAGCAGATGGCAAGAATTACGCGAAAGTAATCCGTGCCGTGAAGTCGGATAAAACAGGTGCTTACATCTTCAAAGAAGAAATTGTGCCCTCTGACCTCGTGAAAGAAACGTTGGCAAAAAAAGGTTAATCTCTTTTTTTGTATGATCTTTGAAAAGTCCCAACTTCAGGGACTTTTTTCTTTTTAATTCAAAGCCATGTCATTTTTCTCTAATCTTTTCGGCAAAGACAAAAAAGAATCATTGGATACAGGTTTGCAAAAATCCAAGGAGAGTTTCTTTTCGAAATTGGGGAAAGCCATTCTTGGCAAATCGACTATTGACGATGAAGTGCTGGACAACCTGGAGGAGATTTTAATTTCTTCAGATGTGGGTGTGGATACCTCTTTGAAAATAATTGAACGCATTCAAGCTCGTGTGGCGAAGGACAAGTACGCGAGCGCTTCTGAGCTGGATAAAATTTTGAAAGACGAAATAGCTTCATTGCTGGCAGAGAATAATTCTATCGAAACGAAAGAGATAGGAGTCGATGTTCCAAAGCCGTATGTATTAATGGTAGTGGGTGTGAATGGTGTTGGAAAAACTACAACCATCGGAAAGCTCGCAGCTAAATTCAAAAATCAAGGTAAGTCGGTGGTGCTTGGTGCAGCGGATACTTTTCGTGCCGCAGCTGTTGACCAACTGAAACTGTGGGGTGAGCGGGTTGGTGTACCAGTAGTATCCAAAGGTATGAACACCGATCCTTCTGCGGTTGCCTTTGAAACCGTTCAGGCAGGACTTGCGCAAAAAGCTGACATCATCATCATCGATACGGCAGGTCGTCTGCACACGAAAGTGAACCTGATGAACGAGCTTTCAAAAATCAGGCGGTCTGTTGAGAAAGTATTACCGGGCGCTCCGCATGATGTAATGCTCGTGCTAGACGGAAGCACTGGCCAGAATGCAGTGATCCAAGCACGTGAGTTCACCAAAGCAACGGATGTCACGTGTCTAACTATCACCAAACTCGATGGCACTGCCAAGGGCGGAGTGGTGATCGGTATCTCCGATGAATTTAAAATTCCTGTCCGCTTTATTGGTGTGGGGGAGAAAGTCGATGATCTGCAATTGTTCAACAAGGTCGAATTTGTGGATTCCCTTTTTCGGAAATAAAAACAACTGGTTGACAGGCAAAAAGGAATCGGGCAAATTAATGATCGCCTCCTTTAAGTTTGTCCCGATAGTTCGAGAAGATCTGCGATTTAGAAATGAACCCCAGGTATTTTCCTTTTTCGGTAACCGGAATATTCCAGATGCCGGTCTTGTCAAACTTTTCCATCACCAGGCTCATGTCATCATTGATATCGGCTGAGATTTTTGGATTCTGCATAAGCTGATTAACCTTTACCGTGTCATACAACGATGTGTTGAACATCAGTTCCCGAATATCTTCTAATACAACTATTCCTTTGAGCACGCCATCGTTGTCAATTACAGGAAAAATATTTCTTTTCGAATGAGCAATAGCATCCACCAAAGTCCTTAAAGTTGATTCAAGCGGTACTTTTATGAAGTCCTTTTCAAGAAAGTGGCGAATTGTAAATTCTGAAAGTACGTGTGCATCTTTGTCAAGCACAAGAGTGCCATGTGATTTGGCCAACTTGGCTTTGTCAAGGGAGTGCGGATTTACATAGCGCGAAATGGCTGTACTCAAAGCCGAGACAATCATCAAAGGAATAATCAACTCGTAGCCGCCAGTAATTTCCGCAATTAAGAAGATGGATGTGAGCGGTGCATGGAAAATACCAGTAAGTAACCCTGCCATGGCCACTAGCGTGAAATTGGAAACGGGCAGTGCAGTTAATCCACTTGTATTCAGTAAAAATGCAAACGAAAAACCTACGCAGGCCCCTACGAGCAATGCCGGTGCAAAGTTACCACCATTGCCTCCTGCACTAAGTGTAAAGGAAACAGCAAACGCCTTAACGAACCCGACACCCAGGATGGCAAACCCCAGCAGGAATAAATTTTTGCTCACGGTATCCAAGAGTGGACTGCCGATAAAAAGTTTAGAAGCATTTGAGTTGGCAAGAGCAGTGATTGAGCTGTACCCTTCCCCAAACAAGGCAGGAAAAAGTAGAATCAAAAAACCTAACAAGCCGGTGCCGACCAAAAATCTACTTGTTCCTGATTTTAAATTTTTTTCAAATCCACTTTCGGTTTGTAGAAAAACGTATTGATAAAAAACAGAAATTGATCCACACACGAGCCCAAGCAAAACATAATACGGCACATTGTGATAATTAAAAGTGCTTACGTTCTTGAATGAGAGCAATATGCCTTCTGCTAAAATCACTTTTGAACAAAGGGCACCTGCAGCTCCGGCAATGAGCAAAGGAATAAATGCTGATATGTTTACATCTACAAGCAAAACTTCAAGCGCGAACAATACGCCCGCGATTGGTGCATTGAAGGCAGTTCCAATTCCGGCAGCAGCGCCACATGCCAACAACAAGGTTCGATCGCGGTAGCTCAAGGGAAACCATGACGAAAAAGTGGAACCCACGGCAGATCCTGTTTGCACGATGGGAGATTCCAGACCAGCTGATCCGCCAAAACCAACGGTTAGAGCGCTGGTCACCGCATGACTAAAGGTATCTGTTCTCGGTAAAAAGGAAGATCGTTTTGCAATCGCCAGCAAAACATGTGAAGTGCCTTTTGCGAAATTTTTTTTAAGGAAAAACTTTACAAACAAATTCGTGAGAAATATGCCGATAGCAGGCGAGACGAAATAAATCCAACTAAAGTCGTTGCCAAAGCCTCTCAAAATTTCCTGCAAATAATGCACTGCGATTTTAAGTGTGACGGCTGTAAGCCCTGCCCATAGACCAATTAGAATTGCTCCTGTAATTAGAAACTGTTTGTTGCTAAGTTTTTTGATAAACCACGAAGGCGCAATACGAGCGAGTTGTTCCGCCTCCTTGATAGAATGAATTCTCATGAATCAGATTTAAAAGGGAAAGCAAAGATAAGTCCGATCACTAATTTTTTTAATCTCTGGTTCGAATGATCGTTGATTCTTCGATCCAGCACCCAACTTGTATCGCCTCACCGGATTTATAGTTTACAAGAAAAATTTCTTCTCTTGAGGGAAAAGCTTTTTTTGCCAATGCCATTTTTGTTTTGTTTCCTGCTTTGAGGTAATAGTCGTAGGCAACGAGGTACACGAGTCGGTCGTCAGCCATACTTACTTTTTTCGCGCAGTCTTCAAAGCTACTATAATATAAATCGCCAATGCTGCTTAGAGCGTCTTTATTTCCCGGATCCGAGCGCAAGGCATTCCTGAAACACAAACGGGCATTTGGTTTATCACCATCTTTTGCATGAAGACTTCCCTGGTAAACATAAATTTCAGATGAATCACGACCACTTGGTGACAGTTGCAAGGCCTCCTTAAGGTAGTGACTTGCCTCGGAATATTTTTTGGAGACAAGGAATTGAAGCGCCAGGTTTTTAGCTAAGCCATAATCTTTCTCATTTTGATAGAGAACTTCACCTGCCTTGAACCAAAGTGAATCGCGATCACATTTTCCGTTTAACAGATAGCCAAATATGCGTTTTGCTAAAACAATATCCTGTGGATTTTGATTGAACTTGGGAGCTAGATTTGAATGAACAAAATTACAATCTACCTTTATCATTTTGAGCAACAAATCGTCTATCCTGGATTTGTATTCTTTAAGTTTAGCTTGCCTTTTATCATCGCCTTTGCCCGACTTTATTTTTGCTTCTATAATGTCCACAAGCTTCTCGTACCTTTTTAAGATTTCTTCTTGCAGGAGTTTTTTAACTTTAGCATGCGACATTAGGATTGTCTCCATATACGGCAGCAGAACTCCATCTTGGATGCTCTCGCCATTCAGTTCGATGGCCTCGTCCATCAAGGTTAATAGCTTGTCCTGCTCCGTGCCGTTAATATTGTGCTTATAGGACGCAAGTGCTTTTCGGGTGATGACATTGGCTTTGTCATTGCAATGTTGCATTCTCAAGTCATAAATCAAAAGCAGTGAGTCAACAAGCGTTTTCTTTTTAGATGGGTTTTTCTCTTTTGCAGCTAAGCCATCATAGGTTTCGGCTCCCATTATATAAATACTGACATTGAGATTCGGTGAGTTAACAAGTAACCATCGTAAATGGGAGCTTGCCTGCCTAAACTGCTTATTGTTCACTGCGTCTTGAAACAATACCAGCTCTTCGCGCGCTTTGGCAGAATCGCGTGGCCATATCCACTCCTTGCATTGACCCTGGGCATGACTTGCGATTAAAATTGAAATGTACACCAAAAGCTGTGTGACGAACTTCATGCAATTCATTTCTTTTGAAAACTGACTACACCAATTAGTTTGTCAGTTCAGTTTGTAAAGTGAGAGGTTAAAAAAGGGCATAGCCTGATCATATGCGCGATTCACCTCTATCAATTTCTTAAGGAAGGGAAGCACTTCATTCTGTGACTCTATCGTAAAGTTTCCACTGGCTGCGCCACTTTCCACCACATCAATTGAATAGGGTTCTCCGATCAAACCACTAAATATATTTTCCTTCGCGTTCCCATCGCCCATGGCCATGATAAAGTCATACTCGCTGGTTAGCAGGGCATCAGCAAGTAGCAGGCTTCTCGTAATACCGGTTGCCCGCAATTCGATAATGCTGTTCTCGTTTGAGATCTTAAAGTAGTTGCTTCCATGAAGATTTCGGATTGCATCTGAGATATGAACAAGCTCTTCTTCAGTAATGGAACACGCGATGGCCCGGTAATCCCAGCTTATTGAATTTTTGTCTTTGCTAACGTACGACCCTTCATATTCAAACGATAGCGCGCGAAGGGCAGAAAGTGCCTCAGGCATCCAATCATGCAAGCCATTGGAAATCTTGTTCCAGGAGCCTCCTGGCTCGCGATAGTGTGTGCCTCCTTCCGCAACAAGAATTAATTTTTCATTAGACAATATCCCGGGAAGTGTTTCCTTATCAAAGTTACTGATCACAAGCACTGCATTACGGCAGTCATCTGCTAATTTATTGAGTAGAAAATTTACTCTTAAATTTGGTGATGTTACAGAAGGGTACGTGTCCGCAGGAACAAGACATCCTTCATAATTTAGGATGATCAACCGATTTTGAGAGGTGTTGAAATCAAATGCTATTTTGTCAAAATCTTTTCCGTTCATTATGCAAAAATTTTCGAGATTCAAATAATTTTTAGGTGAACGCCTTAACAAAGTTATGAAGGAGAAGTATGGTAAAATTTGACAATTGTCAAACTTCTTATGTTTGGTGAGCCGCTCTTGTAAAAGATAGGATGAGGCTCAAAAAAAACAGTGTAACCTTAAAAATGTGTAAATGATGTGGCAGGCAACAACAATTAGTATGCATTCCGAAGCGAACTATTCCCATGTTTCAAAATATTTTTTTAATAGTACATCGTTGCTCCGATCATTGCCAGAAACAGAACTGCAGCTATTTAAAGAGCATTTAACTCTGAAGAAAGTGAAGAAGGGAAGAGAATTATTTCGCGAAGGAACATCGCCACGGTGGGTTTACATCATCAAAAGGGGCAAGGTGAAGTTATATCAACAAACCGATAGTGGTTCAGAACAAATTGTCTATATCTATATTCCCGGTGAATTGTTTGGCTATCGGCCTTCATTATGTCAGGAGTTGCACCCTGCTTCGGCAAAAACTTTGGAGGACTCGGCAATTTATTTCATGCCCGTGAAATCGTTTTTAGATATTCTCAGAAAATCACCAGTGCTCTCCAATATATTGTTACAAAATTTGAGTCATGAGTTTACCGTTTTGGTAAATCGAATTGCCGCCTTTGGGCAAAAGTCAGCCCTGGAGCGCATTGCATTAAGTTTGTTAATTCTAAGAGAGCGCTACCGTAGAGCGGATGAAGGGAGAGAAATAGAAATCACTTTATCGAGGGCCGACCTCGCATCATTTGTGGGTGCCACTAATGAAACCATTGCCCGATTGATCACGAAACTTAAGTCAGAAAAAATCATCACAACCAGGGGAAGAAAGATTATTGTAAGTAATCCAAATGCCCTTGCCGCTTTAGCTTTTTTTTAAAAGGTTTAGTTTTCACTTGCTGGTTGATGTGCATATTCTTCTTCAGGGTTAGGCAATATTTTTAGTTTGGAATCCTGCAGCGAAATGACAGAAGAGGCTGAATACAGGCCGAGTCCGTTGCCCTCATAGGTATAATCCATCAACGTCAATTTCACCACATCGTTAATTGAAAGCTCTATGTAATGTCCATACCTTATCAGCTTAAATCGAAAAGATCTGTTTTCGCCAACTGTGAAAATGCCCGACTGCAGATTGTTAAAAATAAAATTCTGTTTGTTGTTCTGAGCATTGAACCCCCACGCTCGAATCTGTATTAGCCCATTGGCAACATCAAAAGAAATATAATACCCATTTCCGTCCGCATCAATGTCTGACACCAGCCCCAGCTTACCCATGCCTTCTACCGTGAGGATACCTTCCCAAATAAAACTGGCGGAAGGTTTTTGAAAACAAAAAACTTCGTAGCCGCTTCTTGCACCACATATCCATCTGCCTGTCTCAAGTGAAGATGTAGCTGTGGGGTTTGAAAACAAACGATTCACTTTTCCAAATTCATCTTGTGCCAGAATTTTTTGTGTCATTTGCTCCCAGCGATAATAGCTTTTAAGGAGAAGCCGTCCGCGTTCATCTGTGCCCAGCTCTTTAGGCGGTGGCAACACGCGCAGTGAATCAATCTTTCCGTTGGTGAAAAAGAAATTGAAAATCAACAGGTGTTCGCCATCGGCTACGGTGCGGGCTGCGTAGTTTCCTTGCGGCAATAGTACATCATCATGAAAGGAGTGGTACTCACCAAAAAAATCAGGTGCAAACCAGTAGCGCACTTTGATGTCTTCCCGGATGGAGCCGATGATATAAAACTTACCATGCAGTTCAAACACGCAGGGGCATTCAATGTCGTCATACACCATCGGATAAAGTAAGGGGGGTAGTCGTTCCGCTACATCATTCGTGATTTTTACAACTCCTACACAACCTCTTCGGCTTACCGGGCCGGCAATGGTGCGTGCGCATACAAGCAAATAAGCTTCTTTGTTGTAGTCAAACCTGAATGGATCACGAAAGCTTAACCATCTTCGCGGATTACTGTCCACCGCTTCGTAATAAACTCCCTTAGGCTCGATGGGATAAATATTTTTTGTATTCTTTTTCCAGTCGATCAAGTTGTCGGATTCAGCAAAACCAATTCGCGAAATACCACCACGGTCTTTACGCTGCAGCCCGGTGTAGTACATGTGAAATTTATTTTCAACTTCGCACACGTGCATTGTCCACAACATATCATCATCCCACTCGCCCGGGTTGCCTACAAAAAGTGCATTGTTCACTCTTTGCCACGAAATTCCGTCAGATGAAATGGCATGCGCGATGTAATCATGATTCGGAATGATAAGATGAAACAGATGATAAACCCCATTGTGAATGATCACTGTGCTGTCCCCAATCTCCCAATCACTGAATCCTGATCCTGAATACATACTTATTTTACTTTAATTATTTGGAAGAAAATTCGAATCCAAAAATGTAAGCCGATTTCAGTTGTTGTGCAAGCGTTTTAAAAAAACCTCAAATGAATTTACCAACATGGAAATTCAGATCATGACGGCTTCATCAAAAAGATCAAGTTTGACAATTGTCAAATTTTTTCAATCAGGTCATTCTTAATTTTGCCTTGAAAATCAATGTAAGGCAAAAAGTGATTGCCCACTTTCTTCAGAGAGTGCTTCTAGACAAGTTCAGGCTGGTATTTGAAAATGATTTTGACCTGACTCAAGTTGAAAAAATAACCCCTGCGAACGGGACCGTATGAAACACAGAAAGTATGAATGAGTACTACATCCAATTATTTAGTCCGCATGGATTGATCCGCTTTCATGATCCTGAGATTGGCAGAAATAAAGATACAGGTGGACAAGTAAAATACGTGCTTGAATTATTGGAAAACCTATCCAGGCATCCGCAGGTACGCAAGGTAGATTTGTTCACGCGTAAAATTGCTGACAAAAAATTTTCTTCTTCGTATGAGAAGGAGATCGGAAGAGTCAACGAGAAGGCAAGGATCATCCGCATACCTTGTGGTGGCAATGCGTACCGGCAAAAAGAATCGTTGTGGGATCACCTCGATGAATTTGTTGACAAGACAATTCAGTTCATAGAGAAGCAAGATGATTTCCCGGATGTGGTGCATGGGCATTATGCCGATGGAAATTACATTGCGGGTCAGCTGAGCCAGGTTTATGGAATTCCGTTTATCTCCACCGGTCATTCACTGGGGCGTAACAAACAAAAAATTTTGCATCAACAAGGTTTTTCATTGGAAAAGATCAATGAGAAATTCAATATGGAGAGGCGCATTGCAACAGAGGAAAATACATTGCGCACAGCCGATGCCATCATTGTTAGTACGAATCATGAAATTGAAGAACAATACAATTTGTATAACAACCGGGAGGCTGGCAAGTTTAAAGTTTTGCCGCCTGGTGTAAATACTGATTTCTTTTATCCCTTTTACCGGTATGATATGCCTTCGTTCAAGATGTCGATTGAGCAAGAGCAGAGCTTGTACAGAGTTAATTCAGAGATAGAGCGGTTTCTTTTTAATCCGCAAAAGCCGTTGATCCTTTCCATCGGTCGCGCGGATAAGCGAAAGAATTTTGAAACTCTCATTCAGTCATACGGACAAGACAAAGAACTACAGGCGATGGCCAACCTCGCCATTTTTGCAGGAGTGCGAAAAGATATTACACAGATGCCGGAAGACGAGCAAGAGATACTGACCAATCTACTGCTCTTGCTTGACAAGTATGATCTCTATGGAAAGATGGCAATTCCAAAACGCAATGATCCTAAAACAGAAGTGCCTGAAATTTACCGGGTGGCGGCCAGAAGGAAAGGCGTGTTTGTAAATGCCACTCCCGGGGAAAATTTTGGACTGACTCTGGTGGAGGCAGCAAGTTGTGGTTTGCCTGTTATTGCTTCGCCTACGGGAGGCCCAAAAGAAATTGTTGAGAAATGCGAAAACGGTTTGCTGGTAGATGTTGAAAATCCCGCGGCTATCTCTGAAGCATTGAAGAAGATTATTGCCGACCAGAAAATTTGGGAAAAGTGTTCAGCCAATGGTGTGCTGCTTTCCAATAAGTTTTATTCCTGGGAGGCGCACGTAGAAGGCTATCTGAAAGTAGTGGATGAACTTTTTGAAGAAAAATACAACGGGAGCTTAACGGTGGCCGATAAAAAAGCGTATGGAAAGAGATTGGCCAAAGCCAGGTTATTTGTGATAGCCGATCTTGATGGCACACTGGTAGATGGAACAAGCACCGAAGGACTGACCGAGTTGCATGAATGGATGGAAGCACACAGCCAGGAAGTAGTATTTGGAATAGCTACCGGCAGAAATAAAGAGATCACGCAACAAGCATTATCTGAATATAACTTGCCAAGACCCGACATACTTATTTGTTCGGCTGGTTCCGAAATCTATTACACGGAAAATTTTATTGAAGACAACGGGTGGTGCACACATATCGACTTTCGATGGGAACGAGAGCATCTTCAAAAGGTGTTGCGCAGGTTTCCAGGTATTGAATTGCAAGAACCGGATGCGCAGAGGCGATTCAAATTAAGTTATTACCTCAAAGCTAATTTCAACAGTGACGATCTTTCTCATCTCTATAGGTTTATTCAAGAAAAGGAATTGCGTGCTAAAATTCTGGTGACGGAAAACCGATTCCTCGATTTGCTGCCATTTCGGGCAAGCAAGGGAAGTGCGGTCAGGTATCTCGCCAACAAATGGAAAATTCCATTGGATAAAATTATTACTGCAGGCAACAGTGGCAACGATTTGGACATGTTGTCGGGAAAGACAAAGGGCGTGGTGGTAGCCAACTACAGCACGGAGCTGGAAGTGTTGAGGAAAAAGAAGTCGATTTATTTTTCAAAAGACCGATTATCGAGTGGCGTTCTTGAGGGAATACAATTCTATCTTACCAATGACCCGGATTTGCATGAACTACCAAACTTTCTCAACACTATCGCTTAATAAAAATTAGCAAATGCCTCTTCCGGTTGTATTGGTTGTAAGTATGGCTCGCTGCACCTGACTTTGTTTAGAATTTCATTAGAATTTATTCTATGCCCCCCTGCATTAAGATTGATTAGGTTAATTGCCCACTGAAAATTTTCAACATGGAACTTCTCGTCATTCTCATCTTTGTCTTAGGATATACAGCTATTGCTTTTGAGCATCCCATCGAAGTCAACAAAAGTGCTTCAGCGTTAATAGCAGGTGTATTGTGTTGGGCAGTTTTTGCCTTGTACCCGGTGGTTGCCTTGAATGCCGATGCAGAAGCGCATGCTGCCCTCGTAAAGATCGAGCTGTCACACCACTTGGGTGAAATTGCTTCCATACTTTTTTTCCTGATGGGCGCGATGACCATAGTTGAACTGGTAGATGCACATCATGGCTTCCGAATCATCACCGATTTTATTAAAACAAAAAACATAGTTACGCTGCTGTGGGTGATTTCGTTGGTTACATTTTTTCTTTCAGCAGTGCTTGATAACCTTACTACTGCGATTGTGATGGTCTCGCTTACTCGCAAATTAATTTCTGATCGTGAGCAGCGGCTTTTCTTTGGCGGACTTATCGTACTCGCAGCCAATGCCGGTGGCGCGTGGTCGCCTATTGGTGACGTAACCACCACCATGCTCTGGATTGGCGGACAAATTTCATCTGCGGCCATTGTCAAAGGTCTGTTCCTACCAAGTCTCATCTGCATGATAGTGCCGCTCATCTTTCTGTCACTTAAATTAAAAAATGCCAAGCCGTTAACGTCACCTGATGAACTCCACGATGAAAAAGTGAACGCTGCCAACAGTCGCATCATGCTCATAGCCGGTGTGGGCAGCCTGGTGTTTGTTCCTGTCTTCAAAACGATCACCCACCTCCCACCTTTCATGGGCATCTTGTTTGGTCTTGCAGTAGTATGGATCCTTTCAGAATTGCTTAACCCTCATGCAGATGAAAACGAAAGAAAGAAATATTCTGCAGGGCATGCATTGTCACGCATTGATATACCGAGCATGTTATTCTTTATGGGCATTTTGCTGGCGGTGGGAGCGTTACAATCCATGCATATTTTGTCTGATATGGCAGCCTTTCTTGAATATCATTTAGGCGACAATCGGATCATTGTATCTCTCATTGGGGTGGTGTCTGCTATTGTTGACAATGTGCCGCTGGTGGCTGCTTGCATGGGCATGTACTCATTGAATATCTACCCGATAGACAGTGTACTGTGGGAATATCTGGCATACTGCGCGGGCACGGGTGGCAGCATACTCATCATTGGCTCTGCTGCAGGCGTGGCGGTGATGGGCATGGAAAAAATTGACTTCATCTGGTATTTGAAAAAGATTAGTTTGTTAGCGTTGGTAGGTTATTCAGCAGGTGCATTGGTGTTCCTTGCTTTTACTTGATAGGTAACTATGCAGGAATCACTGCCATTTACCGAACAAAATCTCAGGCAACTAGCCGGTGCAGGTTACCGGTTCATAGCCGTAGATGAAAATGAGAGGAGATTGTATGTTCTGCAAAGACCGTTGACTTCCGGCTCGCTGGCCTCGCTTGAGTGGAAGCAATATCAGATTGAATCTGAAATGACCAATCGCTTGCTTCAAAGTGCGGTGTACTACGAGCTGCATGTGATTAGCGACACCGCCTTTGATGCTGAACCATGACGGGCGTTTCGCCACAGGGTACTTGAATTGAAACGCAGGTTTTTGTTGTCAACAGCGTTAACAACAAGAACTGCTACTGGTCATGATTTTTTCAAAAGAGAGTCGTGCAACAGGTATTGTCTTTGTGGGCAGTTCGTTTCGTCCAATTTATCGCGATGGGTTAATCTCTTGGCTTCCTGCAAATCATATAAATATCTAATGTGATTGTCCGCCATTTCTTGATACAAGAATTAATTAGTTATTGATTTTTCTGCTTTCATTGTATCCCAAGTGTCGATAATTTTAGTTGTCCAATACGCACGTTAGTCAATCAATATTTATTAGCTACTTCAGTTCCGGTCCTTTGCTAAGTCATCGACTGTGATAGTCAGCGGTCCTTCTGGCATATAAACCCAACACTCTTTTGAGTTTCCAATTTTTGTCCAATACAAACTTTTTAATTATATCAAACTCGTCATTTATTATTCGGCTCGTATTAGCGAAAAACGGGTATCTCACGCTCGATTATCGATATATATGGAATATGCCTGTCCAATGCCGAATGCGGTAACATTGGCGGTTGGGGCATCCGCTCTCATATTGAGCTATGACCGCTAAAAATCTTCTTTCGCCAATTTTTGCAAGGTTGAGGTTTTTAAATACCTTTGCAGTCCTTATTTTTTAAGGGTAAAAAAATAAAAGATAAATGCCTACCATTCAGCAACTTGTAAGAAAAGGCCGGACCAAGTTGACTTTCAAGTCAAAGTCACCAGCCCTAGATTCTTCGCCCCAGCGCAGGGGTGTTTGTACACGCGTGTACACTACCACACCGAAAAAACCAAATTCGGCTATGCGTAAAGTAGCCCGTGTGCGCCTCACCAATGGCAAAGAGGTAAACGCTTATATTCCGGGTGAGGGCCACAACTTGCAGGAACACTCTATCGTGTTGATACGCGGTGGAAGGGTGAAAGACCTGCCAGGGGTGCGTTACCACATCATCCGTGGCGCACTGGATACAGCCGGTGTGAATGGACGTTTGCAAGGCAGATCTAAATATGGTGCCAAGAGACCTAAAGCTGGTGCAGCCGCAGCCGCTGGTAAAGGTGCAGCAGCTCCCGCAAAAGGAAAGAAATAATCAAAAGCATTTGAAGTCATGAGAAAAGCGAAACCTAAAAAGAGATACTTACTTCCTGATCCTAAGTTCCAGGATACTTTGGTAACAAAGTTTGTGAACTACATGATGGAACGCGGAAAGAAAAGCGTAGCCTACAACATTTTCTATGATGCCATCGAGCAGGTAGAAAAGAAAGCAGGTGGCGAACCGGGCCTTGAAGTATGGAAGCGCGCGATGAACAACGTGATGCCTTCAGTGGAAGTGAAAAGCCGCAGGGTAGGTGGCGCTACTTTCCAGGTTCCTGTTGAAATTCGCCCTGAGCGTAAAATCAACCTCAGCATTAAGTGGTTGATTGATTATGCGCGCGCTCGTGGTGAAAAAACAATGATGGATAAACTGGCTGCTGAAATTGTAGCAGCGTCAAAAGGTGAAGGTGCTGCCATCAAGAAGAAAGACGATACGCACCGGATGGCAGAGGCGAATAAGGCATTCTCACATTTCAGATTCTAAGAACAAATGGCAAGGGATTTAAAATATACAAGAAACATTGGTATTGCTGCGCACATTGACGCAGGTAAGACGACTACTACGGAGCGTATCCTTTACTATGCCGGTGTAAACCACAAAATAGGTGAAGTGCACGAAGGTGCTGCAACTATGGACTGGATGGCGCAGGAGCAGGAGCGTGGTATCACGATCACATCTGCTGCTACAACCGTACATTGGAAATACCGCAAAAACGAATATCACGTAAATATCATTGATACACCTGGGCACGTGGATTTCACTGTTGAAGTGAACCGCTCTTTGCGTGTGTTGGATGGCCTTGTTTTCTTATTTAGCTCGGTTGATGGTGTTGAACCTCAATCAGAAACTAACTGGCGCCTTGCTGACAATTACAAAGTAGCCCGCATTGGTTTCGTTAATAAGATGGACCGCTCTGGTGCTGACTTTCTTGGCGTTTGCAAGCAGGTAAAAGAAAAATTAGGAAGCAAAGCTGTTGCTCTTCAATTGCCAATCGGTGCCGAAGATCAATTTAAAGGTGTAGTTGACTTGATCAACAACCGCGGAATTATTTGGAATGAGCACGATAAAGGAATGACTTTCCAGGAAGTTCCTATTCCGGATGATATGAAGGAAGAAGCTTACGAATACCGTGAGAAACTTCTTGAAGCAGTGGCTGAGTATGATGAGACTTTGATTGAGAAATTTTTTGAAGATCCAAATTCAATCACTGAAGCAGAAATTTTAACAGCCCTTCGTAAAGCTGTAATCGATATGAAGATCGTTCCAATGGTGTGCGGTTCTTCATTCAAAAACAAAGGTGTGCAAACCATGCTTGACTATGTGATGGAATTGCTTCCTTCACCTCTTGACAAGGATGTGATCATTGGAACAAATCCTGATACAGACGAAGAAGTAGAAATTCGCCCTGACGAAAAAGAGCCATTTGCAGGTCTTGCATTCAAGATTGCAACCGATCCATTCGTAGGTCGTTTATGTTTTGTACGCGCATACTCTGGTGTGTTGGAGTCTGGCTCTTACATTCAGAATACTCGTTCAGGACAGAAAGAACGCATCTCTCGCGTGTTTCAGATGCATGCTAACAAGCAGAATCAAATCGAAAGATTGCAAGCTGGTGATATTGGTGCAGTAGTTGGTTTCAAAGACATTAAGACGGGAGATACTCTTTGCGATGAAAAACGTCCATTGGTTCTTGAGTCAATGATCTTCCCTGAGCCTGTAATTGGATATGCAATCGAGCCTAAGAAGCAAGTTGATGCCGACAAACTCGGTATGGCGATTTCTAAACTCGTTGAAGAAGATCCAACACTTCGCGTGAATACTGATCAGGAAACTGGCCAGACCATTCTCCGCGGTATGGGTGAATTGCACTTGGAAATTATCATTGATCGTTTGAAGCGCGAATTCAAAGTAGAGATCAATCAGGGTGCTCCTCAGGTTGCATACAAAGAAGCGCTTACAAAATCGGTTGAACATAAAGAAGTTTACAAGAAGCAGACTGGTGGTCGCGGTAAATTCGCTGACATCGTGTTTGAACTTTCTCCTCGTGAACTCGGCCCTGAAGATAAGCCAGGACTTGAATTTGTGAACGACATCGTAGGCGGTGTTATTCCTCGCGAATTCATCCCTGCAGTTCAGAAAGGTTTTGAACAGTCAATGGTAAATGGTCCTCTGGCCGGATACCCAATCGACTCAATGAAAGTGAGATTGTTCCACGGTTCTTACCACGATGTGGACTCTGATTCATTGTCATTTGAATTGGCTGCTCGTATAGGTTTTAAAGAAGCAGCCAAAAAATGCGCACCTCAATTACTCGAGCCGATCATGGCAGTGGAGGTTATTTCTCCTGATGAGTACACAGGTTCTGTAACCGGTGACTTGAACAGAAGAAGAGGCTTGATGAAAGGTATGGACACACGTGGTGGTGCACAGGTTATCAAAGCAGATGTGCCGTTGTCAGAATTGTTTGGTTACGTAACTGACTTGCGCACGATCACTTCAGGCCGTGCATCTGCATCGTTGACATTCTCTCACTATTCACCAGTTCCGAAAGGATTGGCTGACAAAGTGATTGAAGAAGTAAAAGGTGCAGCGGTTGCTAAATAAAATTTAAGATTTGAATAACATTCCCAGGCGGGGAGTAAACTAAAATAAAATGAACCAGAAAATCAGAATCAAACTAAAGTCGTACGATCACAATCTCGTTGACAAATCATCTGAGAAAATCGTGCGTGCTGTAAAAGCAACAGGTGCAGTGGTAAGCGGACCTATTCCGTTGCCAACTGAGAAAGAGAAATTCACTGTATTGCGTTCTCCTCACGTAAACAAGAAGTCACGCGAGCAGTTTCAACTTTGCACTTATAAGCGTTTGGTTGATATCTACTCTGGCAGCCCTAAGACGGTTGATGCATTGATGAAGCTTGAACTTCCCAGTGGAGTTGATGTTGAGATCAAGGTGTAGTTAAAGCATTTTGTAATATTGGAAGCATCCCGGTTATCTACCGAGGATGCTTTTATTTTTTTTAAAACCATAAGGATGGCTCTACTAGAAAAGAAATTAATTGTCAAGAAGTCGAAGATTCCAGGAGCAGGCAAAGGCTTGTTTACTTCCGTTGACGTAAAGAAGGGAACGCGAATAGTTGAATACAAAGGCCAGGTGGTGACCTGGAAGGAAGTAGAAAAAATGGCCGATGACCGCAATGGCTATGTTTTTTATTTCAACAGTAAGTATTGCATTGATGCGTGGAAAACCACAAAAGGAGTAGCACATTATGCCAATGATGCACTTGGTATCACCAGGGTGCCCGGTGTGCGAAACAATTCTGAGTATGTAACGGAAAAGAAAAGATGCTTTATCGAGGCGAGCCGCGATATTCCAAAAGGCTCTGAAATATTGGTCGGTTACGGAGGAGATTATTGGAGAGCCATTCGTTACAATGTTCGCCTTGAGCAAGCTGATACGAAAAAGAAGAAAGTGGAATTGCCCCATCACAAAGCAGCCAAGCGTGAAAGCCATTCAAAAAAGTAATTACAGCTTACCTGTTACTTTTTCTTTCCTTATCGGGAATCTCCAGAAGATTTGATAATTAAACCCCCACCACGGAGCTTGATGAATCAATCCGTAGCCCGGCATATCATACGGATTTAAGTCGGGTGTTTGCCCTTTGGTGGAGGGGGCAAATTTCATACGTGCCGTGTAACCCATCCAAAATTGTTTCCACACTTTTACACGCAGACCGGTTGTCAATTCTGCCCAACTTCCAGTGACACTGGCATTACTTGCCGTGTGTGTAATTTGACCATATAGCGGAAGCGTTTCTGTGTAGGTCAGTGATTCGTGAAACGAAGAATGGCCATATCGCACACCGATAAAGAACATGTTATGATCCGGATCTTTCCCAAGAAGGTTCACGTCAGCGCCTATACGGAAATACGTGCCTCCATTTTGATAATTGCCATTAGGTAAAACAAAATCCCGGCTCCAACCCCCGATGTCTAGTGTAGCAAAGTAGTTGGCAAAATCAATGTCGCCATTTACTTCCCATCCGGAAAAATTTTTCTGTGTGTTGCTTTTGACCAGGCTGATCAAGTCGGTACCTATACGGATTCCAGTCGGATGAAAGTCTTTTGGCTCTCTGGGAGGTTTGGGTTTTGCTTGCGTGGTGTCGCTTGCAGGCTGGTTTTGATCCTGCGCTTTGCACGTAAATGCAATCAAGAATAGGATGCTAAAAATAAATCCAAAAATTGATTGCATACACTTGGCTGCTTGGGTCCTTAGCTAAATTCCGATCATAAATCTTCAGTAGTGAATCTCCCCGGTTAAATCGTATAACGCGCAGGTTTTGATAGTAGGTATAAGCATCACAATCAGGTGTAGCTACACTTCCCTGTATGTCATATTTAACAGTGAGCGTGTCGGTGCCGGTAACTGTTGGATCGCCTGCTTTTATTCGATGGATGATAAAACGCGTGGTATCGACTTTGCCATTCAAAGGCAGCAAGAAATCAGAAGTCGCAGCCGAATCCGAAAGTAAAGTATCTGTTCCTGAAATTTCAACGTAGGTAATGGTAACTGCGGTGTCAGTCGTTGTTTTCTTTTTTTTGAATATAATTCGCATTTGATTGGTGGCTGATACAAGGCAATCGCCTTGCGTGAAGCAACTTGACATCACCAAGCAAATGAAAAAAAGAAGGAGAATTCGCATATCAATCGGCAAATATAACGCATAGGTTGCAGGCACTCCGGTTCCCCTCTATTTTTCTTACTTTTGTGCCTCTAATTTTTTGAATTGAAAACCAAAGGAAATAAAAGAACCAAGGTAAATATTGTTACGCTGGGTTGCTCGAAAAACCAGGTGGACTCTGAAGTACTGCTCACGCAGCTCCGTGGAAACAAAATTGATGCCGAGCATGAGTCTAAAAAAGACGATGCCGATATTGTTGTGATCAACACCTGCGGTTTTATCGATAACGCAAAGCAGGAATCCATCGATACAATTTTGCGCTATGTGGATGCAAAAGAAAATGGCCTCGTTGAGAAGGTGTATGTAACGGGTTGTCTTTCTCAGCGATATAAGGACGATCTTGAAAGAGAAATTCCTGATGTTGATGCGTGGTTTGGTACGCGCGATCTTTCCCGTTTGTTGAAAACATTGAATGCAAATTATAAGCAGGAGTTGGTTGGCGAACGTATTCTCACTAACCCAAGTCATTTTGCTTATCTGAAAATTTCGGAAGGCTGCGACCGCCCGTGTTCTTTTTGTGCAATTCCGTTAATGCGGGGCAAGCACATTTCAAGGCCAATGGAGGAGTTGGTACTAGAGGCAAAGAATCTTGCGAAGAATGGAACCAAAGAATTATTATTGATTGCACAAGACTCTACATACTACGGACTCGATATTTATAAAAAAAGAAATCTTGCTGAACTTCTCCAGCGACTTTCTGATGTCGAGGGCATTGACTGGATTCGTCTGCACTATGCATTTCCAGCAGGCTTTCCGGTAGATGCTTTGAAGGTAATGGCAGAGCGCAGTAACATTTGCAAGTACATTGACATTCCGCTCCAACATGGTTCAACAGAAATGTTGAAAATTATGCGAAGAGGTATTACCCGTGAGAAGACGGAAGAGCTTTTGCAACACATTCGCGAGACAGTTCCAGGTATCGCTATTCGTACAACTTTGATTGCCGGCCATCCGGGTGAAACAGAAAAGCATTTCGAGGAGATGATGGGCTTTGTGGAGCGCTCACGTTTTGATCGATTAGGTGTTTTTACTTACTCGCATGAAGAAAACACACATTCACATTCAATGATAGACGATGTATCAGAAGAAGTAAAGCAAGAGCGCATGGAGGCGATTATGGATTTGCAACAAGGAATTTCGCTAGAGTTGAACAGAGAGAAAATTGGAAATACGTTCAAAGTGATTGTTGACCGGAAGGAGGGAAACGATTTTGTTGGTCGCACAGAGTTTGATTCTCCTGAAGTAGATAATGAAGTGATCATTCACACAAAAGAATATTTGCGGATGGGTGATTTTGCGAATGTAAAAATTGAAGAAGCGAGCGAATTCGATTTGGTGGGAAAACTTGTTTAACTTGTTAAAGAATTCTTAAAAAATTCCAATTGGAGTAAATTGTTTGGCGATCCTCCATTTTTAGGAACATTGTGTGTAGCTTAGCCGTTATTCGCATCATGTCTTATAAAATCTCCTGTTGTTGATATGCAATTGCAAAAAATCGCGCTGGCCGACACGCATTCTTTTTCACCCTTCTTTCTCGATTACATTTCCCAAAAAAAATCATTAACTCCTTTCTACAATCGCTTTCCGAGTAGCGAGAATTTTGAATCGCAAATCAAGGAGAAACAAAGCCAGTTTTCTCTTTCAAACAGAAACGTTCTCGCGGAAGTGTTGACTTCACAATACGAAAAACTTGAAGTTTCGGAAAAGGTGAAACAAAATATCAGTTCGCTGAGGAATTCAAACGCGTTTACGGTCACCACCGGTCATCAATTGAATGTGTTCACAGGGCCGTTGTATTTCATTTATAAAATTGTGACGGTGATCAACGCTTGCAAGGAATTGAAGAAAAAATTTCCTAGCCAAGACTTTGTTCCCGTTTATTGGATGGCGAGTGAAGATCACGACTACGAGGAAGTAAAATCATTTCGGTTGTATGGGAAGAAATATTCATGGGAGACCAAACAATCGGGAGCCGTTGGAAGATTTGATACTGATGGTCTTGCTCAACTTGCAGAACAATTGCCAGGTGATACTTCTATTTTCAAAAATGCTTACAAGAATTTCAAGACATTAGCAGCAGCTACCAGATGTTATGTGAATGAATTATTTGGCACGGAAGGATTAATTGTACTTGATGCCGATGATGAAAGATTGAAAAGGATATTCAAAAATGTGATTCGGAAGGATGTACTTAAAAACATTCCAAAAGAAAAAGTTGAAGCAACCAATAAAGAACTTGAAGACCTGGGCTATCATACTCAAATTCATGCCCGTGACATAAACTTTTTTTATCTCGATAATGGAATCAGGAATCGGATTGAGAAAAAGGGTGAAAAGTATGAGGTGCTGGAGAGTGATATTTCATTTTCAAAAGATCAGATTGAAAAGCTTATTGAATCGAATCCTGAGAAGTTCAGTCCGAATGTGATTCTTCGTCCACTTTATCAGGAAATGATTTTACCAAACATTGCATATACTGGCGGACCGGCAGAAGTGATTTACTGGCTTCAGCTCAAGTCCGTCTTTGACTATTTTAACGTTGCATTTCCGATGTTGATGCCGCGCAACTTCGCGATGGTGATGGACCAACCTTTGCTGCGTAAGTTTGAGAAGACAGGGTTGGAATTGAAAGATTTGTTTGAAGATAAAAATTATTTATTCAACCAGTGGATCACAAAGAATTCAAAAAACAATTTGTCCTTGACCGAGGAGCTTTCAAAAGCAAAGGCAATTTTTGAAGACATTCACAGTAAGGTGGCTTTGATCGATACAACCCTGATCAAAAACGTGGAAGCTCAATCCAAACGCACCTTGCAATCCATTGAAAATATTGAGAAGAAAATGCTGCGAGCCGAAAAGCGCAGGCATGATGACAAACTCGGACAGCTAGCTTCCGTGAAGGATTTTCTTTTTCCGAATGGAAATCCACAGGAGCGAGTTGATAACTTTTTGAATTTCTATCAACAAGACCCGACCTTTATTCAAAAGTTATTAAACCTATTTGAACCCTTTGATTTTCGATTTAATATTTTCTTGCAGTGACGGACAAACAAGCAATACGCAATCACTACCTTCAACTTCGCCTTCAACTTTCAGAAGCTGAATGGGCACAAGGTTCTCAGCGCATGTGCGACTTGTTTTTTATTCATGTTGATTTATCGTTTGTTAAAACGATTCACATCTATCTTCCATTAAGAAAGAAGTCAGAGCCTGATACATGGCTGATCATCGATCGTTTAAAAAGAGACTTTCCTCATATTCAAATTGCTGTTCCAAGGATCGATTCTAACTCAAATACCATGAAGAGTATTTTGTTTGAGGGGACTCAATCATTGAAAAAAAATGAATGGGACATTGATGAGCCACAATCAGGCAAAGAGATGAAACCTGAAGAAATTGACTTGATCGTTGTGCCGCTTCTTGCCTTTGATAAAAAGGGCCAACGTGTTGGTTATGGAAAAGGATTTTACGATAGGTTCTTAAGTCAATGCAAAGCCGATTCGTATAAAGTGGGATTAAGTTTCTTTGAGCCT
>CAZECP010000032.1:0-47214 GCA_964510765.1 uncultured Ohtaekwangia sp.
ACAAAATTGAACCAGCTAAACTCGTATCACCAAAAAAATTCAAACAGGATGGAAAAGAATTATGATGTAATCATAGTGGGCGGAAGTTATGCAGGGCTGGCGGCTGGCATGGCATTAGGACGAGCGCTACGAAACGTTTTGATCATTGACAGCGGCAACCCGTGCAACAAGCCGACTCCGCACTCCCACAATTTCCTGACACAAGACGGCAGCTCACCCGCAGACATCGCTGCCCTGGCAAAGCAACAGGTAAGCAAGTATGCCACGGTTAGTTTTCTATCTGACTTCGTGGCTACGGCAATGAGCTCTCCTGATGGCTTCCTTGTTCATACCATTTCAGGAAAAACATTTACGGCAAAGAAATTAATCTTCGCTACCGGCATCAAAGATGTGATGCCCGCTATTCCCGGCTTTGCCGAATCGTGGGGAAAAAGTGTTCTTCATTGTCCGTATTGCCACGGTTATGAAGTGCATCATCAAAAGACCGGAATACTCGCCAATGGTGATGCCGGATTTGAATTTGCTGCACTGATCTCCAACTGGACAAATGATCTCACGCTTTACACCAATGGACGTTCCACTTTCACGAAAGAGCAGACACTCCATCTTCAAAATCACCAAATCAAAATTGTAGAAGATGAAATCAGGGAGCTCGAACATCAGAACGGCCAATTGCAGAACATAAAATTCAGGAACGGCAGCAGCGAAGACATTCATGTGCTGTATGCGAAAATTCCCTTTGTACAACACTCCGATATTCCTGCCTTACTCGGTTGCGAACTCACACCGGAAGGATACATCAAAACTGATCCAGCTCACAAAACTTCTGTAGCGGGTGTGTTTGCCTGTGGCGATAATGTGACGCGCATGCGCACGGTGGCCAACGCAGTTGCTATGGGCACAACCACGGGGATGATGGCGAACAAAGCACTGATCGAAGAAGAATTCTCACAACCTCAAAAATATATTTTATAAAATCAAACAGAACGGAGAATCAGATTGGCTGATAACCACTTTTTGTTTCTTATCGCAACAAATCAATCTTTAAACAAATAAATTATGAAAATTATCATGGTAGGTGCTTCGGGCACCATGGGAACTTTTTTGTCTTCTGCTTTTGAAAAAGAGCATGACATTGTTCGCGCTGACCGCCACGGGGCAGATGTGCAACTTGACATTACCTCCACCGAGTCGATTGAAAATATGTATAAGAAAGTGGGTGAGTTTGATGCGCTGGTGTGCACCGCAGGTCCTACTTACGTTGGTCCATGGAAGAATCTAACTGATACCGAGTTTCGCAAAGGTGTAGAAGGCAAGATGATGGGACAAATAAACCTGGTGCTGATTGGTCAGCATTACATCAAACACAAAGGATCGTTTACTTTGATTACAGGTGCCTTAACCTACGAGCCCCAGCGAAACTTCGCCAACGCATCCGCTGCCAATGCTGCGGTGGAAGGATTTGTGCGTGCAGCCGCCATCGAATTGGAAAATGGCATCCGCATAAATGCCGTTAGCCCCACGGTGATCGAAAACTCTCCGCACTATTTTCCCTTCTTCCCCGGAGAAATTCCCGTAACCATGCGACAGCTGGAATACGGCTTTCGCAAAAGCATTTTCGGTGCAAGTACAGGGCAGGTGATTAAACCTTATTAATTTATAAATGAGGTGTCAGGATTTCGGCTTGCGTAAATGCAAGCCGATTTTTTCTGTCTGCGTCCTCTGTGAGGGTAGCATAATCGTGAACGAACAAATCGTTTTGTGGGATGGAATTTATAAATCTGTGATGGGGAGAGAGCGGTGAATTCGATTCGTTAAAAAGGCAATTCTCTTTTGATCCATTTTTATTTGCTCCTAATTATTAAGCCATACAACAGCCAACTCGAGCAAAGAAACACCAAGCCTTTTGAATTTTCACAAACCTTCAATGAAAGGTTAAACTACACGCGCAAAGTTGAAATCCCTCCATCGGCATGAAGGATCTGGCCGGTAATCCAACTTGATTTTTCGGAAAGTAAAAACAGGGCAAGGTTCGCCAGATCTTCGGGCTTGCCAATTTTTTTGAGCGGATGCCGCTGCGCGTTGGCTTCCTTTTTTTCATCGGAACTAAGCAGTGAGGCCGCAAGCGGAGTGTTCGTGATGGAAGGGGCAATGCAGTTCACTCTCACTTTGGGGGCGAACTCGGCTGCGAGGGCTTTCGTCAATCCTTCTACTGCGCCTTTCGAAGCAGACACCATGGAGTGAAAAGGAAATCCTGTTTGCACCGCTACTGTTGAGAACAAAACAATCGAAGGACTAACGGAATTTTTCAATCGCGGCAAGCAAGCCTGAATGAATTTTACAGCACCCACTACTTGCAGTTGATAATCCGAAACAAAATCTTCGGGCCTGAATCGGGCAAACGGCTTGAGCACCACACTGCCCGGGCAATAGACCAAACCATCTAATGAATCAGGTAAAAAATTCAGATCCAAATTTTCGTCCAGAACATTGAGTGGTTGCCATTTTACAGAACTCTCTGCAGAAGCAGGGGCAGTTTTATGGAAGGTACCATACACCTGATGACCTTCACCAACCAAAAGTGTTGCCGTTGATAGACCTATACCGGAGGAAGATCCTACAATAAGAAAAGTTGCCATGCACATTCAAACCGATTATCGACTGCTTTGTTTAAAAAATTTTATAGGAGATTGGATAAGCAGCGTTGAACGTAGCTGTGTATTTCTTGTAGAACTCATTTTGCGTCTACATCAATAAAAATCAAAAGCTCGGCAACCTAACTTAAATTCATTACGATCAAACTCCAAACTGTCGTAAATGATGATCCATGTTCTTATAGGCTGCTATGCCCCACTCATGTGTTGAAATATTACCAAAGGCAGGGTGCGTCAGGGTCATCGGCTTTTTGTGTTGCGGAAACGTTTGGATGATTTGGATGAACTCTTCCCGCAGCTCATCGAAGTGGGTATCATCTGTTTTTCCTTTTGTGATGTTTCGTGGTTCACTCCTGATTCCTCTTTTAAAATGTGGTGCGAAGTAAAGCGCTAAAATTCGCAAGAGGTATTGTTTGACCGTGGTCTGACTCTCTCCCCTGCCTTCGGTAAGAATCTGCCGGTTGCAAATATTACAGTGCAGCAACATCTCGGTCGCGGTCATTTCACCCCAACGTTGAAGGTGTGCGGGTGTAAGGTTGTTCACACGATTAACAAGTTCATCACTGGCTGATTTTTCCAATAAATTTCTTTTCATATTGATGTCAGTTAGAATGGGTGTCACATATTATTTGAAACAATCTTAAAATGTCTCACTGAAAGTAAAGAACACGCCACTCTGATCTTTGGTCATCCCGTAATCCAATCGGAGTTTGATATTCTGGCTTAACGCAAAGCGAATTCCACCACCGTAAGAATACTTCGGTTTTATAAAGTCGTTGTCGGTAACATCACCGGCATCAAAGAATGCCACGCCTGAAAATCGTTTGTAGATCGGGAAACGTGCCTCCACCTGTGCTGCATAGTATTTATCACCACGAAAACGATTGGAATAAAATCCACGCAAAGTGTAAGCACCACCCAATGAATAGCGAAACAAATAACTGGGTGATCCGAATGAATAACCTGCTGCCAGGTGAGAGGCAAGTACAATGTTTGATTTACCAAGCTTACGGAAATGACGCACGTCCATGCTTAACTGCGCTACATCACCTGATCCTCTTACGTTCCATGATGAAGGAATATACTGTACCCCAATCTGCTTCAGCATTCCTCTGCGCGAACTGAATACATTATCTCGGGTGTCCTGCTGAAAAGTGAAACCGATAGCCACAGTATTTTCATCGGGGAACAATGTTTTGTTTTGATCAACTCCGTTTTTGTCAGTGGTCAATGTCTCATGCCGGCCGCGTAGATCTATGAAGGAACTTAACTGATAGTGATGATTGAATTTAAGAGCAAGCTCTGGCTTTAGCCGGTAATTGTTGGCGTATAACTTCTGGTAATTGTTTGCATCCGTGCGGTTGCCTTCGCCAAAGTAATACTGAAAGAAATCGGAATAGGAACTGCTGAAATTGAAGTTTACATTTTTGAACAGGTCGTAGTGCACAAAATTGATTTGTGTGTTCAATTTGCCACCTGAAATAGTTTGCAGTTGCACATCGAAATAACGCCCTGGTGTTTTCAAAGGAAACTTGAAATACGCTCCACCCAAAATCATTCCCACCGTAGGATCATAACCAATCACCGGAGAGATGGCGTAGTCGGTCGGGCTGACTTTAATCCGTTTTGCCGGTTGTGTGAGTTCTTCGCCTGATTCAAAAACACGCTCGCCATTGATGTAGGTAGCAAGAACTTTTGTTGTGTAAAGATCTGTTGCCTCACCTGCGAGTATATCCTGCTGCAATAAAACAAAATCCGCCCGATAGCCAGTTGCTATTTTGCCCAAGGTTTTTTCTTCACCTAACACATAGGCGCCATGGGTGGTGAATGCATTCACTGCTTCATCGCGTGTGATTGTTTTTTCTCCTACGCCTTTGATATCATTTCCATCTGGAAATTTGCCGGACGCATTCACCGCCATCATCGGAAAAGGATTTAGTCCATCGATCTGCGGATAGTTGGCGAACAGGGTATCCATGCCATACGGGTAATCGCTGGTGAGTGCGCCACGGGCCACTTGGTATTTCACCCGCGCATTCAGCAATTCATTTTCATTGAATAGAAATCCATTTGGTGAATGGTTCTTGTACAACGAAACAATGCCCGGATAGTCAAAAAGCTGACCGGCAAGGATCGTCACACCTAGCTGAAGATCAGAAGCCTCTTGCATCTGCTGTGCCGACACATAACCTGCGTGATCTAAAATGTGCCGCCTCTGCGAGGGATGTTGACGCACTGCATCCAAAATATGCTGAGCACCTTCTTTGCCTTGCACATGGAAAGCAAACGTGCTTTGCGGATTGTTTTCAAAAATTTCAGTCAACTGCTTTTCATCCAGAAATACTTTTCCTCCGGGTATTACATGATCATCCGCATGTACCGCCATCGACAGCGACTGGTCTTCGAAAAACTTCATGGCGTGATATTTCACACGGGCAGGATCTACACCACCCCCAATGAACCCCAAATGTTTTTTACCAACGCCTAGCATCAGGCTCTCGGTTTGCGGCACTCGTCCGTAGCTTCTGGCACGCACCCGTATTTTTAGTTGTTCATTTTTCTGCAGCTCCTGGTAGATTTTAAAATGATAGGGATTAAAAGTATTGTCTCCAATGGTGGTGATACCATAACTCAACGCACGTGCCTGAATTTTCAAAATTGCCTTCTGAATGGTTTCGTTTGAATAAGACGAACTGATGAGGCGGCTTGCTTCCATGGCCGCACCTTCCAATAGTAATCCGGTAAACTCTCCGTTCTTCATTTGAATCGTTCCATCAGGAATTTTAGTAGCCTTGGTGAATCCCAGCTTTTTCAGCGCGGCATGATTAACAATGGCTGCGTGTCCACTTTTCAAAAATAGAATCGCAGGCGTGTTGGGCAAAAGTGTATCCAGCAAATGGATCGGCATCGACTCCTCTTTCAATGGCTCATACCCCAGGTCGCGGCCAATGTACATGCCATCGATCAATTGATTTTTTGTGCGATGGATTGTCACCACCAATTCCTCCCTGGTTTGCACACGAAAGAAACTGGCTTGCAGCAAACCCAAACCACCATCAATAAAATGAATGTGACTGTCGATGATTCCCGGCAATACGGTTTTGCCTTGCAGATCAATCTTATTTGTAAACCGGTTCATCTCCAGCGTGCTGACGTCATTTCCTGTTTGCGTGATAACACCCTGCTCCACTACAAAAAAGCTAATCAGTGGCGAAGCCGGATCACTGGTATAGATTTTTCCATTGTAGTATAAAGTGCTTTGTGCAGAGGCGGCAAGATTAATCAAGATGCCAAGCGTAATAAAAAGTACTTTGTTCATAGCTGTTGAGTTTAGTTGGTTATGCGACTGAGTAAGGTGAATAGAAATGACAGAACCAGCAGCGTCAGGAGAATCAGCCGCTGGAGTTCGAAAGATTTTTGGTCGAGTAAATGCCGGAGCTCTTTAAGGGAAAAAAGTGCCAGCATACCGGAAGCAATAAGCGTGAGAATCCGGTGCTCAAGCCGGAGAGCCAATAATGTGAATAGGCAAATCATGCCGCTAATCAGAGATTCCCACGTCCGGATTCTGAATGGAATACCTTCAATGTTGTTAAAAGGAGAGAAGTCGAAATGGAGCACCAGTTGGTGATAGACGAAGAGCAGCATCGTGAAAACGAGGGCGAGTGTGACCATAATTGTTTTGTTTGAATGACAACGCAAACGTAAAAGATGGGAAGCCCCCAATTTTTGTAAAGGTTTGAACAACAACTGCTTTGGGATGAATTGCCAGCCGTGGGACGAATGGTAAAACGGCAGGGGCGAACTGCCAGGCTAGGGTTGGGCCACCCGTTCGTGAATCAGGTCTTTCAGGGATTTATTTTTTGGTCGCGCAACAGGAATCTCTCCACTGTTTTCGTCCATCACCAGCCGGTAGCCCTGGGAATTTCCCTGCACTGATTTTATTTTATCCAGATTGACAATGAATGCGCGATGGCACCGAAAAAAATTTGGGCAACTCGAAAGAGTGTCTTCCACCTTGCCCAAGGTAGATCGCAACAACTCCTTTCGGACTTTGCCTTCGTTTACAAAAACAAACTCTACATAATTATCCTGGGATTGAATCCAGAGAATTGCATTGGGATCGCTTTCAAAAAAGTCTTTGTTGTTCTCCGCTGTGAACCTGATCCGGGTCGAGGATGATTTCGCGGTATCATGCAATCTCCGCTCCTGGATATCCTGCGAAATGGTCTCTGCTCCATCACTGTTTTTTCTGAGCAAATAATTTTGACGCGCCAAGGTGATCAGGGTAACCGGAATGATCGCGCAGGCCATCACATACAATTCCAATTTAAAAAAAGACAACCACGTAAACGGAAACGCTCCCACAGCAAAGCCATAGGCAAGATTGGTAATGCCTAAAATCAGCAGGTGCAAAAAAGCCCAAATAATTTGGTGACCTACTTTCCAATTGCCTTCATTAAACCAGCGGCTGAGAAGATGATATCCGATCACATCGTTCATCACGATCGTGACCGTACATACAAGGCCGTACCCTGCTATGATATGAATGCGTTCATAAGCAAATACATCCAGACCAAAAGGCGTGAACACCAATAGAAAGACGGTAAGAAACAAGCCGAGGAAAAGGTCTCTTTTCATCGCCTCGGAAAAAGTAGTCAACGGGTAGGGTTGCTTTAACTTCTGTAGCATGAAAAGACTATCTGAACGAATTGCCAATATAACACGCGAGCCACAAAATTTGTTGGGTAGCGCAAAAAGTTCTGTAAATTTTTTTCAGATTTGAATTCTCTATGCGAATAAGCCTGAATAGCAAAGCCATTATTTCTTTCCTACTGCTTTTTCTGCTGTACCACCTGGCCGAGTATTGGATTCTTTTTAAAAACAATGCCATCGGATTTCTTGGGTGCCAATTCCTCTTTTTTATTGTGGCATTTTTTCTGGGCCGTTGGTACAACGGAGCGGGTTTAGCGGCATGGGGACTGCGTCTTAGCGGGAGAAAATATTTCTTCCAGGGAGTCGCAGGCGGTATCTCTCTTTATGGAATTACTTTTTTGATTGCTCTGCAAATCGGCATCGAGAAAATTACGCATGTACCGGATTTCACAACGATGCTCAAAGGTACCTTGCCCTTTGCTTTTGGTGTTCTCTTTTCCTCCTTTTCAGAAGATGTGTTTACACGCGGTTTGATCTACACCCATCTTAAAGATAAAATCTCGCAACATCTTCTCATGTTATTTTCGGCCACTGTTTATTTATTAAATCATATCTACCGGTTGAACGATGGGCCAGATACGTTGCTCTATCTTTTCCTCTTAGGCATTGTTCTTTGCATCCCAATCATATTCACAAAAAACCTGTGGCTCACAGGCTTTATTCACTGGAGTGGCAATACATTCTTCTTCATTACGCATCAAATGATTCAGACAGAAAGCAATGAAGCGATGGTATCTTCCAACTTTTTATTTACAATGTTTCTTCTGGCGTTTATCCCAGTTGAATGGATTATTATTAAATACATGACAAAGAACTAACGGAATAATTTAATTTCAACGGTCAGGAAAATTGATTTCACCTTGATGTTGTGCTCGTGCCCTGGGGAGCCAAACACAATGTAATCAACACAGACGCTAAGAATGACCTGAACCTTTATTCGATTTACGCAGCACCTAACCACAAAGATGGCATCGTGCGAACTACAAAAGAAGAAGCCGAAAAAAATGAGGCAAAATTTGATGGTAAAACCACAGAATAAATAAGGTGGTCAGTCTTCTGAAAACAATTTGAATTTCAATTATAGGACCTGGTGAGGGAGCCGGGCGACATTAGCACACCCAATGCATCAAAGAAAGTAAAACTTAGTAGTTAGTAGTCAACACGGACCACAATAGGATTGCCACAAAAAGAGCGATACCCAGCAACCGCAGGCCCACCGACATCAAATACGACTTGATGTACGCATCCGGGTATTGATGCTCTTTCAATTTTTTAAAGATCAAGTTACTTTGACGATGGAAATTTTTGCATGATCAGATAAGCGAGTGCAGGTAATTGGCAGAATTTACTAATCCTCGATTTCGTAAAATATCCAAAACCTGAAATTCATCAAGGCTTGGATTTGTTCTCTGGGCAACCATGTTCATGAAAGCTTCTTTTGCCAACTGGGGATTAAGATCAATGGTATCGGTTATAAAATCATCGGCACTCTTGGCGTATAAACCAAACTTTGATAAGTACTCGCTATCAAAATCCTTTAAGTTGTTTGTCACTATCAGGTTTGCGTCCGACTTAATCGCAGCTGCCAGCACATGGCGATCTCTTTTATCAGGAAGAGAAAGTGTTGCGATAAGCTCCTCATAATTATTAACCATCGCATCGGGGAACGCGGCATTAATTCTTTCAATTTGCTTTTTAGCCTTTTCATCAGGCATTCCTTTTTCAAGCATCACCTTGTATAATTCATCAAAGATGGTTTGGCTCCATTTTGGTCGGTACAAATCAAAGTGGGCAAACCATAATAACAAATCCCGGATGTCAATGGGGTAAATAACACACGTATCAAGAACACAGGTAAAGCGGGCACTATGCACCATACATGCCGTACTCTTCGTCTTGCTTCATCATTTCAATCAGCAATTTTTTCTGCGAAGCCTTCATTGCTTTTTTATACTTCTGCAAGTCTTCAAACTTTACCCTCCTGTGCCTGCCCACAGTGGTGTACGGAATCACACCTTCTTCCAGTAACTTAACCAAATGAGGTCTGGAGCATCCAAGAAAATCGGCAGCTGACTGGGTAGTAACTTCCATAGCCATCGGCATGATGGAGATGGGTTTACCTTGTGCGGTCACATGCAGAATTTTTGATAATAACCTTAGTGCTTGAATAGGCACCTTGATTCTCTCTCCCGTTTCCTCTATTTCTATCTCCGGATTTTGAGATGAAATTTGCTTAAGCACAGCATCCAATGCATTGTAGGATTCCAATGCCACCTGTTGCTCTTCTTTCGAAGGCTTTTTGATTTCATCGATTGAGTTCATATCGTTTAGGATTTCTTAAAACTATATAAATATACGAAACAAACGAAACACATGTTATCAAATTTTAGGTATAAAATTACATAAATGATTAATTATCAGTGTTTTGATTATAAAAATCATTCGAAATAAATGAAACGAAATAAATGATGAACGCAGTAATGGAATGGGATATCTTATTAATAAATCGATCGTTATGATAACTCCGGGAAAATTTTAAGGAGTTCTATTTTTGTTGGTTGCACGAATTCTTTCTTGGTACTGTAAATAGGGACGCGAGTCTTTATTAAGAAGAGCTTCCTCCTTCACTTTAATTTTAATTTTTAACGGTGCATCAATAAAATTATTAAAAACATCTATCCCAGTAACAGATGTCGGGCCTACGGAATAGATTGTTTTTCGGTAGTTGATGTTAAAATCATCCGACTTGATAATTTCAAGAATATCACCAAGCATGGATTTAAAGTCTTGTTGGGATGAAAATGTTAAGTCATCAATATATCTTGTGTAGGTTAAATTGTGTTGTTTAGAAAAGGCAATTAGCTTTCGATCAGTCTCAAGGAAAGCAATATTTGAAACATGCGTACTTGTAGGAGTTCCTTGCGGTAACTCATATCTCCAAGTGGTTAACTTCGTCAGCCAGTGCGCAATGTGATTCGAAAAACCCAACAACAGAAAAGAATTATAAACTTTGGTGCTTTTTACACTTGGATAAAAGTCCTTTAAGTCAGTTGTGAACTTAAATTTTTTACCTTGATGAGGCTTAGCATTTGTAATATTGCTTTTCCCCTTTACGCCTCCATGAATATTGTCTGGAAGTTGAATTTCTGAGAGTATTCTTTTCTTGATCGAAGACTGTATCTCCTTTAACCTTCTCAGGGATGGACGTATAACTCGCATCTTTGGAGTACCATCTTTGTATTTCTTTACAGTTCCTGTTGACTTATTTATTTTCTCTTCAAGCCATTCAGTGTAGTAGTCATCAATATGCTCGGTGATGTACTCGATTTCATAAGGTTTACATCCAATAATAGCGGATAAACGCTTGAGTTCATTCTTCTTAAACTGTAAAGAATTCATTTACAAGTGATTTTACAGACGGACCAACAATACCAAACGCCTTGCGTTTGTTTGGCTGCACATCATCTTCCGTTAAAGAAAGAAAGAATAAAATTGGAAGCGGAACTTTTAAGTGTTCGCTAATTATTCTAAGAGTTGAAAGATTTGGCTCACGCTGATTATTTTCAACTTGTGATAAATACGTTTGAGAAATATCACAGTCTCTCGCGAATTCGTCCTGAGTGAATCCCTTTTGTTTTCTAATGTTTCTTATGGTCGTTCCTAAATCCATTTTTATTAAGACCTGTTTACTAAAAAATTATAGTCCAATACTTTAAAGGTAAATTAAGGAGTGCTCGGATTTTTCTGACGCTTCAACTTAAACTCCAGAATCATTTCTGAAAAACTTGGATAACAACTCAATAACCTTGACAACTATTTCTAGTGTCTCTTTATTGGTTCTACCCTTCTTTCTCTTCATCATCTGAAGAAGCTTCAATGCTTCATCGAGGACTTTTACATCCTCCTCCGAAAGGGAACACCGATCCTTTGAGATAGTCTCAATCGCTTCGATCAAACTATCCATGTTTTGGTTTTGTCTTAATCTCGACATAAGCTTTAAATATTTAACAACAGGACTGAATTATCCTGTCTGCTCCATCCAAGATATCTGTTGCTAAATGCGTTACGCGATGTCCCCGTTACACTCACTTAATTCTCTGCTCCTATAATCCAATAACATTACTGGCATTAGTAAGCTTATCATTTCACCGCAATGTTATATAACACGCGATCTAGGTGATACACCCTTATGGGTTGCCCTTTTAGGCTGTCAAGTGATCTTCATTTAACAATCAGACCAAAACATGATTTCAAAGAACTACTCTGCAAATATACGTAAAATATTGCTACTGGTTAATAAATAGCATAAAAAAATATACTTTCAGTTCTATTTAAGAGAAATAAGCCTTTTTTTATCTATACATCAGTTTGTCGTAAGCGCATTGCAAAAGTGATTAAATCAGTTTGTGACTCCCAACCGAGTAACTGCTAGTACCATTCATCCTACAACTCCACGCTCCTCCCCGTATCATCCACCACCATCCACTTTATTTGCTCACCATCTGCCAGATCGGGTAGTGAAACGATACACTCACCCAATACATTCGCTTCAAAAGTTTGCACCTGCACTACCTCACCGGAGGAAATGGTGCGCGCCTCGGCACGCTTCACGGCAAAATCTTTTTTATAGATGTAGTAGGTAGTCATTCCATCGCGCTGGCTGCGGGGCTCTACCTGGGGCTTGCGCATGTAGTCGGTGATGGCGGCCGTATAAGCGTTGGGCAAGCCTAGCTTCCTGGCCTTCTGTTGATAATAGGCTTTTCGTACTGGGTCTTTGAGAATCATCTTCGCCCAATAGGAAGCATCCCTGAACTTGCTCCGGTTTTGCTTTTGCTGCTCGCTTTGTTTTTTCTTCGGTTTCGCATAACTGGCTACAATGGTTTTGTCGCCCCATCTTTTAAATACAATGGATTTGCCCAACATGCCGCTGAGGCCGTTGATAATCGGGTTGGTTGCTACGGTTGCCATGGAGGGTTAGTTAATGGTTAAAAGTTCATAGTGATTTGACATGCAATTAAGGCTCGCACACCGCCACCAGTTGTCGGTGTAAGCTATTTTTGTAAATAAAAATGGGCAGCCCGCCATCTATTGTCGGGCTGAAAAATAATTTTTAAAAAATCTCACACAAGCCCGAGATCGGGCGCGCCATAGCTACCAGGGGCACCACAAGTGGACGAAGAGTGGAGAACGAGTGGAGAAAACATAGATTCAATAGCCATTCAAAAGCCATCATCCATGGGTAAAGAAGAGCCAAGGGGAAAGGTTCATGCCCAAGGCAAGAGTCGTGGTCTCATGAGCCTACTCACTCCGCAAGCTATTCACCGGGTTGGTCATGGCCGTTTTGAATGTCTGGAAACTGATGATAGCTGCTGCAATAACGACTGCGAGGAGACCGGCCAGCAGGAAAATCCAAAATTGAATCTCGATACGATAGGCAAAGCCTTCGAGCCACTGATTCATGCTGTACCATGCCACAGGCGTAGCGAGCACCATCGCAATGATGACCAACACAAGAAAATCCTTCGATAATAAAGTAACAATGGTGCTCACATTGGCGCCAAGCACTTTGCGAATACCGATTTCTTTGGTGCGCAATTCCGTAGTGTACGTGGCGAGGCCGAGCAGCCCCAGGCAAGCGATAAAAATGGCGAGCGAAGAGAAAACGGAAAACAGGTTTTTGAAATTGAAATCCTTCTGGTATTGTTTGTTGAAATCTTCATTCAAAAAACTGTAGAGAAACGGACGATGCGGCACCAATTGCATCCAGGTTTTTCTTACTTGCTCAATCGTGGCAGGTATGTCAGAAGATTTTATTTTCAATGACATATAACGACAAGCGAAAGGCTCCAGCGGAAGCGTGAGTGGCTCGATGTTCCGGTGAAGAGAAATAAAGTTGAAATCTTTCACCACTCCGATGATCTCGCCTTCACGCCCCCACTGCTTGTATTTTTTCCCGACAATGTCTGCCGGATTTGCATAACCAAATTGACGCGTAGTAGCCTCGTTAATGACCAAACCTCCGATCGTGTCGGAAGGATGTTCCCGTGAATACGAGCGGCCCGCCACCAATTTCAATCCATACACATTAATGAAATCCATGCCTACCTGGAAGATCGGCTGTCCGTTGGCGGTGGTCGCCCCGTCTTTGGTGATTATTTCCGTATGGCCATTGGGAAAATAACTTCCGGGAACACTCCTCGAAAAAGCGGATGCCAATACATTTGGATTGGATTCCATTTCAGTTTTCAAAACTTCGCGCTTGCGATTGACTGTTTCGTCATAGTTGTAATCAAGGATCAGCATTTGCTCTTTATCGAAACCAAGATCCTTGTTGAGGATGTGGTTCATCTGCGAGATCACAATCATGGTTCCGGCAATGAGCGCGATGGAAAGACTGAATTGAAAAATAACCAGGCCCTTGCGCAGGTTCACTCCTACCTTGCCTGACTTGCCCATTCCCTTCAACACCGTAACCGCATTGAAGGATGACAACACAAAGGAAGGATAGGAACCGGCAATGATACCGATCAGCAAAGTGGCAACCACGAGCAACGTTATATTTTGTACGGTTATGAAATTATGCACTTCAATAGTTCGCTGGGTAAAATTTTTCATCATCGGCAGAGCAAGTGTTATCATCACGAGCGCGATGGCCATGGAAAGAAATACGATGATGAAAGATTCACTCAGGAATTGTGAAACCAATCCGGCTCGCCCGGCTCCAATCGATTTACGGATGCCTACTTCTTTGCTGCGCTCCATTGATCTCGCGGTGGACAGGTTCATGAAGTTGATGATGGCAATCATCAGCACAAACAAACCGATGATCGAAAAAATATAAAGGTTCGCGATGCTTCCTGTCTCTCCGGGTTGTCGTTGCGCTACGGTTCCAAGATACATTTCGTTGAGCGGTTCAAGGGCAACGTGGTATTTGGTCTCCGGGTCTTTCATCTGGCGTTTGATAAAGTCGGGCACTTTAGCTTCGAAGCCGGCACGATCGAAACGATCTTTCACCAGGAAGTATGTATAAAAATCAACATAGCCCCATTCCTTAAATATGTCTGGCCGTGATTTTCGAAATGTATTCAATGAGAGCAATGCATTGAAACGGAAATGCGAATTCGCTGGAACATCTTCCATCACACCGGTCACTAAATATTCACCGGCATCAGAACGCCCAGCCGACTCGCTTCCCTTCAGTGATTTGCCAAGGGGATCTTCATTGCCGAAATATTTTCGTGCAGTAGATTCCGTGAGCACGATACTGAATGGTGCAGCCAATGCTGTCTTAGGGTCTCCTTCCAGTAATTTCCAACTGAATACATCGAATACAGTTGAATCCATAAAAAATACGCCATCTTCCTGGAATGTAGTTTCACCGTGCGTCAACAAGATATCCGAACGCCCGGAAAATTGAAGCACTTTGTCGATCTCCGGAAAGTTGTCGTGCAAGGCAGGACCGATGGGTGCATTGTTCCACACCCAATACGAAGAGTGCGCTTCGTCCTTACTTCCATGAATGAGACGGAAGATGCGATCACCTTTTGCGTGGTAGTTGTCAAACGAGCGCTCATAGCTCACATACATAAAGATGAGGAGGCAACACGCGATGCCGAGTGCCAGCCCAAAAATGTTGATCAGGGAGTATCCTTTTTTCTTGAGAAGGTTTCTCCAGCCGGTGGTCAAATAATTTTTATACATAACGAACGAAGCAGGTTGATGACTTTTGAATGACTTTATAAATTCAGGTCTGAAATATTTAATCGAGCTCCATGCGAACTTCCATTTTGCAAGACGTGGAGAATTAACTGATTCCTTTTTAAAAATTTCAGTGAGATCACCTTCAATCTCATCGATGTAGTCTTCGCGGCAAAACCAGCGAAGGAAGGCGACCGCTTTTTTCGGAGGTCTCATTAGCTAAAAGAAATTTTTGGAATGCGTCTGTAAATTCCATTCCTCAGTTCATGTTGTGCATCAAGCATGCGCTTCCCCAAGGCGGTGATCACATAAAACTTTTTGCGTCTGCCTCCTCGGTCTTCAGTAATGCCACCAAACCGCGATTTGACAAAGCCTTTGTCTTCCATTCGTTTCAGCGCTACGTGCACAGCGCTTATGTTTAAATCCTTCCCCAGTTCTTCTTCCAGGTTTTCAAGAATGGAAACACCATAAGCCTCGTCATGCAGGGCTGCCACCATTAGCAGCACCAGTTCTTCAAATTCACCAAGAGATTGTTGTGTCATTTTTTGATGATTTACTTAACAAACGTGAAAATAATGAATTAGTTTCATATATGTTAAGTAAATAAGGACTATTATAAAAAATAGACCTGTGTTTCGAGGCCTATATCTTCATCAAGTCAAATTGTGTGTTTTTGCTGGGGAATATTATTGAACCCGGCTAGCCAAAATAAAAAAGTTGGTGAGTAATTTTCTTGTCCGCAGTCAACGTTCTCACTGCCGTACCAAATTATCTTGGACAAGCCGGAGGAAATAGTTCAATAGCCTTTCAAAAGCCATCTTCGCCAAGTGATGGCTTGCGTCCTGAAAAGCCAAATATGTTTACATGAAATCAACTTCGTGGTGCGAAATCTTTATTAGACCTCCTCCAGTTCGCGGGTGCAGAAAAACCAATCGTAGCACTTCATACCTTTTTCAGGTTTCTCCATCCGGTCCCTGGCCGTACCACAGGAACCTGCCGGAGGCACAATCACGGCATCGCCCGGTTGCCAATCAGCTGGAGTAGCAACACCATGCTTGTCGGCTGTTTGCATTGCGATTAATGCTCTCTTTAGCTCATCAAAATTTCTTCCCAACGACAAAGGATAATAAATGATAGCCCGGATGATTCCTTTCGGATCGATGAAAAACACTGCACGCACTGCCTTCGTAGAACTTTCTCCCGGCTGTATCATGCCGTATTTCCTCGCCACATTCATGGTGATGTCTTCGATTAAAGGAAACTTCACTTCCATGTTCTTCATTCCTTTGTATTCTATTTTGTCTTTGATGGTGCGCAGCCAGGCAATGTGACTGTATAAGCCATCCACCGAAAGGCCCACGAGTTGACAATTGAGTGCATTGAATTCCTGTTCCCTTTTTGCAAACGTCATAAATTCAGAGGTGCATACGGGTGTAAAATCAGCGGGGTGACTAAAGAGTATGATCCACTTTCCTTTGTAATCATTCGGAAAATTTATTTCACCTTGTGTAGTAATTGCTTTGAATTCGGGAGCACTGTCACCGATGCGTGGCATAGCCACAACTTGTCCATTCGTTTCCATATTGTATTATTTAAAAGTTGTACTTAATAATTTTAAAGTGCTAGTCGTACGCCTGATGTCCAGTAAAAACCATTCCTGAGTGTTTCCTGATAAGAGCCTGAGTCGGAAATTACCGTAGCCGGATTCACCGGGTAAGTCCATGTCGAGGATACAAACAAGCGGATCTTACCAATCTTATAACTTACCAGCAGGTCTGCTTCATAATCGAGTATCTCAAATTTATCGGCCGCATAAATCTGTGTGGTTTGCATAGGAGCAGAAGGTTGCCCACCTCCGCCATGCCCCTTGCCTTTTCCGTACCCCGTTTGTGAACTGCGATAGCTGTAATATTGACTATAATATCTCTGCGAGCCGGCATTCACCAGCACAGAAGGAGTAATCCGTAGTTTGTTTTTTATCGCATAAAATGTGCGGTTGATTTCCGCGCTGAGAAACAAGTCAACGCCATTGCTTATGCCAAGGCCTGCGTCCGCATACAGCATGAAGGCAGAAAAATCATATCCGGTGTATGCGTTCACATACGTGGTCATCTCGGCTTGCGTAACGTAGCTGCTGCTGTTGAAAAAATATTCATACACAGAAGCACCCACGGCTAGTTTCTTACCATAGTAATCATATCCACCCGAAACCGTGTATAAATCTATTCTGCTCTGGCCTGACTCTGTTAGGTAGGACAGAGACCCACGAACGGAGAAACCAGATTTGTGATAGTAGCCGATTGAAGGTGACAGGTAAGGCGCTTTGACTGAGTCGGATCGACCCATATAATAATAATCGCTCGTATAGCGAAGGCCAAAACGCCACTCCGATTTGTTGAGTGCAGAGTCGTAAGGCTGAATCGTACTCAATTGTGCGTTGGCTCGCTGCGAAAGAACCATTACTGCAACTGTAATGAATGACAAAACTTTTGAGAGCGATTTCATTTTAATGAAGTAATGAGCCAATAACTCATTGTCAGAGATCCCTTCCATGGAGGCCATATCACAGTAACAGATTCGCTGCCGCGATATGGCTGTTTACATCAGTTATTCTTTCTTTCCTTTTTTTCAGGGCGCGCCATTTTTTCCTTACGCTGCTCTTTATTCAACCGCTCCATATTGCGCTGCATCATTCTTTCCCTGAAGCGTTCCTGTGTTTGATAGCGGTTGCCATCCATATCCAGGCACTCACCATCTCGCAGTTGAAGACGTTTCTGATCTTTTAACTGAATGCCTCCGTTAGGTTCAACAACAGTCCCGTTTTTAAGGGTGATCTTTTCCTGTACCTGCATGCGCTGTTGGTTTTGAATACGGTACATCTGTCCGTTTTGAAACATCAGGTGCTCTTGCGCCATCGCCTGATGATGGCTTCGTAAATGTTCACGGTACCTCTGCTGAGACGCAAACCGATTGCCGTCCATATCAACGCATTCACCATTCTTTAACATTAGTCTTTTTTGATTCTGCATCTGAAAACTTCCATCCGGATTGATGACAGCTCCGTTGCGTAACTTGAGTTGCTCCTTCAATTCAAGTTGCTGCTGATCTTTGATTTGATATACCTTCCCATCTTTAAGCATCAGATGTTCCTGCAGTTGAATTTGATCGCGATCGCGGTCCTGCTCTTTATCTTGTGCAGGCAGTATATTCCATACCGCTACAAATAAAAACGAAAATAGAAATGACTTTTTCATAACTTTTCATTTAGTGAAACCATAAATTTTCATGGAACAAAATTCAACCACAACCGGCAGAGCCCCTGTAACTACAGTCACACAGGCTGCGTGATTCTTATCATCATAAACCGATGACGATTGCTATTTGCGCGCATTGGAGCGCTTATGACCAGATATTTGGAAGAAGGTAAACAATCAAGAGCAAGCCAACCAGAATGATTGCAAAAGTGAATAGAGTAGAAAGCTTTGAAGAGGGTTGAAAAGTATCTGACGACAATTGTTTCTCGATTCGTTTATATCTGACATACGAAAACAAAGCCATTAACACACCGATGACTACCAGCAAAACACCCAACGTAGCTGAATAGCCGCGGTTGGGCAGCGTCTCTGCTTTGTCATTTAAAACAAGTGCGATTTGTTTCACAAAAAGGGCAAACTTCACCACTACAAACCCGAACGCCATGATGGCAATGCTCGTTCTGATCCAGGCCAGGAACGTGCGCTCATTGGCGAGGTGATCTGTGGCACTTGAAGATTTCTTTTCCATACCGTTCTTTTTAAATTTTCAATCCCGACATTTTACCACGTGGCTACCATCACGGGATAAAACTTCTTTTGAAAATCTGCTAACCAAAATTAAAGAAAAAGAACATGTCAACTAAAATAGTGTCCATCGCTGCGGTGGTCGTCCGGTTGTCTGCATTATTTCTGAATTCCGGGAAGTTCCACACAAAACAAAAACTGCGATTCAACTTTTCGATCCTCCATAAAGCTCCGGTATTACTGGGAGACTTTAAAGGGAGAATTATTTTTTATAACAAACGATATTATTAAGAATCACATTAGTGAAGACATTTGAAGGCTTGCAAGATTATAACATTGTTGAAATGATCATCCTGTTGAAGTCGATTTCCAACCAAAGGTTGATCATATTTTAAGTTAAGCCAAACTGTCTGCTTTGGCGGGAACTTTTTTCAAATCAAGACTTTTTTACCTGAAATAGAAGTTGGTGAGTGATTTGATCAACAACCGATGTCAAAAAACCCAGCTATGAACTTTGAAAAATTCACTATAAAATCACAGGAAGCGCTGCAGAAAGCGGCAGAGATTGCTACGGGCAATCAGCAGCAGGCCATCGAGCCGAGCCACTTACTGAAGGCCATCATCGAAACGGATGAAAACGTGGCGGCTTTCGTTTTCAAAAAGCTGAATGTGAACACAGTCATCCTCGAAAACAAACTCGATGAGCTGATCAACAGCTACCCGAAAGTTTCCGGGCAGCAACCTTATTTGTCCACCACTACCAATTCTGTTTTGCAAAACGCAGAAAAAGAATTGCGCGAGTTCAAAGACGAATTTATTTCCATCGAACATCTTTTGCTTGCGTTGCTTAGCACCAAAGACAAAGCATCTTCATTGATGAAAGATGCGGGGCTTGAGCGCGCAGGTTTATTGAAAGCAGTAAAAGAATTGCGCGGAGATTCAAAAGTGACTGATCAAAATGCAGAAGCAAAATATAAATCACTTGAGCGCTATTCTAAAAATCTTAACGACCTCGCCAAAAAAGGCAAGATCGACCCGGTGATTGGCCGCGATGAAGAGATCAGGCGCGTGCTGCAGATACTTTCGCGCAGAACGAAAAACAACCCAATTCTTTTAGGAGAACCGGGTGTTGGTAAAACCGCGATCGTGGAAGGCATGGCACAGCGGATCGTGAATGGTGACGTGCCTGAAAATCTGAAAACAAAAACATTGGTGTCGCTCGACATGGGTTTGCTCGTAGCGGGTGCGAAATACAAAGGCGAGTTTGAAGAACGTTTGAAAGCAGTAATCAAAGAAGTGACGGATTCAAATGGTGAAATCATTTTATTCATCGATGAAATTCACACTTTGATTGGAGCAGGCGGTGGTGGCGAAGGTGCGATGGATGCAGCGAATCTTTTGAAGCCTGCGCTTGCACGAGGTGAACTTCACGCCATCGGTGCCACAACTTTAAAAGAATACCAGAAGTACATCGAGAAAGATAAAGCGTTGGAGCGCAGGTTCCAGGCGGTGATGGTGGATGAACCGAGTGTGGAAGATTCAATTTCAATTCTTCGAGGAATCAAAGACAAATATGAATTGCACCATGGTGTGCGCATCAAAGATGATGCAGTGATTTCTGCGGTGGAACTTTCAAGCAGATATATCAGTGATCGTTTTCTTCCAGATAAAGCCATTGACTTGATGGACGAAGCCGCATCAAAGCTGCGTTTGGAAATGGATTCGTTGCCCGAAGAGTTGGATGAACTGAATCGCAAGATCATGCAACTGGAAATTGAGCGCGAAGCCATCCGCAGAGAAAAGGACAAAGACAAGGAATCACTTTTGAATAAAGAAATTGCCGAGCTGAGCGAAAGCAGAAATTCTCTCAAAGCAAAGTGGGAGAACGAGAAAAACATTGTGCAAGGAATTCAAAAAGAAAAAGAGAATATCGACAAGCTGAAGTTTGAAGCGGAGCAAGCAGAGAAGGCTGGTGATTATGGAAAGGTAGCAGAGATTCGTTATGGAAAAATTACCGAAGCCGAAGCACGTCTGAAAACTTTCCAGGTGAAGATGAAAGAAATGCAAAGCGGCCATCCGCTCTTGAAAGAAGAAGTGGACAGTGAAGACATCGCGGAAGTAGTTGCCAAGTGGACGGGAATCCCGGTAACAAAAATGTTGCAGAGCGATCGCGAGAAATTGTTGCACCTTGAGGAAGAGTTAGGAAAAAGAGTGGCTGGCCAGGAAGAAGCAATACAAGCCTTGAGCGATGCCGTGCGTAGAAGTCGTGCGGGATTGCAAGATCCGAAGCGCCCGATTGGTTCGTTTATATTCATGGGAACTACGGGTGTTGGTAAAACTGAACTGAGCAAAGCGCTCGCTGATTATCTATTCAACGATGAGAACGCAATGGTGCGCATTGATATGAGTGAATACCAGGAGCGCCACAGTGTGAGCCGTTTGATTGGTGCACCTCCGGGCTATGTGGGCTACGATGAAGGTGGACAATTAACGGAGGCCGTTCGCAGAAAACCGTATTCGGTAATTCTGCTGGATGAAATTGAAAAGGCGCATCCGGATGTGTTCAACATTTTGTTGCAGGTATTAGATGACGGACGCTTGACCGACAATAAAGGTCGTGTGGCGAATTTCAAAAACACGATCATAATAATGACAACCAATATCGGTTCTCAGATTATTCAAGAGAATTTTGAAAAAATTACAGATGCGAATTATTTTGAAATACTCGAACAAACCAAAGATGAAGTTGTTTCGTTATTGAAGAAAACGGTGCGTCCGGAATTTATTAACCGAATTGATGAAATAATCATGTTCCGTCCGTTGTCTAAGAAAGACATTAGAAAGATTGTTTCGATCCAACTAAATCTGGTAAAAAAACGTCTAATGGAAAGTGGAATCGTTTTGGAAATATCGGATGCAGCATTGGATCGTCTCGCAAAACTTGGATTCGATCCCCAATTCGGAGCGCGTCCCTTAAAACGGGTGATACAACGGGAAATTTTGAATACACTTTCCAAAGAAATTTTAGCAGGCAAAGTGAACAAGGATTCTCAAATTTTCGTTGATATAAAAAATGAGGTGGAATTTGAATTTGAGAACAGGAATTTGGAAACAATAGATTCGTAAGACTTGTTGATTAGTGGGGGTTTGGTTTCGTCCGTAACTTTAAAACGGACAAAGGGGTTAGGGCGTGCAGGGGTGCACGCCCTTCGTCTTTATATACCCTCTTCAATTTTAAATAATTTGTTCACCTTGTCATAGCCTTTGCGATCCATCATCATCATTAAATAGTCGCCCGACTCAATCTGCACGCTGGTCTCGGGGTTCTTTATCAGTTGGCGTGTACCATTTTTGATTTTGACTATACCGATAAGAACCACGTTGCAATTTTTCTTCAATTCAAAGAAGGCTTTTTCATAAGGAGTGTTGGCAAATAAATTGGATGGTTTGATCAGGAATTGCTTGATATCATATTCATGTTCTTCATGCGCATAGGCGATCAACTCTTCACTGAAGAGCGCCACATCCGGTTCATAAATATAGCTTGCCAATAGTTTGCCTGAAATTTCATTTTTAGAAATGGCGTAAGTAACTCCCGCATGTTGAAAGGTGCTTTTCAGGTTCCCGTTGTCGAGCGTTACTACATAGTTCAGATCAGCAAAATGTTTTTTCATGTTGATCACATACACCAATTTTTCTGTATCGTCATGAAGATTGATGAATACCATGGAAGCTTGACGGATATTTGCCTTTTCCAGGATTTCAAAATTATTGTAGTCGGTGAAAAGTGTGAACACTTGATCCATTGAATAGTATTCGCGAACGATTTCGATATCACCGCGCTCTTTGGTGACAACTGCTATTTGGCGGCCAGCACCAACGAGATGATTGACCACGGAATGAGCGAAGTCATTCCATCCGATAATCACTACGTGATTTTTAAAGGAAGTGCCCAACAGGCCCAAGTCCTTTTGTTCTTTAAGTGTGCTCATAAAGTTTGCAATCTGTCCGACAATAAAACCATAAACGCCCAAGCTGGAGAGTAAGAAAATAAAGCCGATCATCCGGCCATAGTATGTAACAGGAAGCGCATCACCATATCCAACGGTAGTGAGCGTTTCTGTCAGGTACCAGGCGGCATCTTGCCAGGTGCGGAGTTTGGTGTGAGGAGCATGCTCTTCGAGGTGAAGTAACAACCCAAGAAGCCCGGTATAAATAACAACCATCACCAGAAAGACAATAAGAATCTTCTTATAGTTAGGTTGCTTCATAGATCAAAGTCTCAACAATATAGCAAAAGAAAATTAACGTTGGCAGGATTGCATGACAGGTGTCACTTTAGCAACATCGATCAAACCACGCTCATCGCCCCATGAGTTGTAAATAAATGTGGCTATCTCGGCCACTTCAAGATCAGTAAGACTCACTACTCCTGGCATCGGTTTATTGTATTCAATTGTGTTAACAGTAACTGATCCTTGCTTACCATACTTCATCAGGCAAAGTGTTTGTTCAAAATTATTTTTAACAAAATCGCTATTGGCAATCGGTGGATAAAGCCTGCCCAATCCTTTACCCGACTTTTGGTGGCAATTACTGCAATGCTTCACGTAAAGTTGTTCACCTTGTGCATAGTATTGGAGGAACTTGGGGTCTTTCGTAGAGCAGGATAAAAGAAGCAGGCAATAAACCGCTGGGGTTACGAACAAAAGAAACAACCTGATATTGAATTTCAAATTCTGAATTCTAAATTCTGATGCCACTCTCATCGCTCCTGTTTCAATCTTTTAATATCAGCAATCAATCGATTTACATCTTCTTCCTTCGTGCCGTCATACTTTCCGCGAATGCGGCCCTGTTTGTCGATCAACAAAAATGCTCCGCTGTGGATGTAGCCATCGGGCTCTGTTTTGTCTTCCATTGCGGTGGCGAAATAACTGGTCTGTGCTATTTTGAAAATAGAATCTCTCACTCCCGTCACAAAGTGCCAGCGTTTGCTATCCACATCAAGGCGCGCTGCAAAATCATGAAGCAATGCAACCGTGTCGTACTCAGGATCAATGGTGTGCGAGAGAATTAACACATCATTCATGTCTTTCGTAGCCTCATACACGCGAAGCATCTGCGTCTTCATGATGGGACAAATGGTGCGGCAGCTCGTGAAGAAAAAATCAGCTACATAGATTTTGTCTTTGAACGTTGCATTCGTAATTGTTGCACTATCCTGATCGACAAATTGGAAAGGCGCGATGGTGTGAAAGATTGTGTCCTTCCCGTTGAATTGCGACTCACCAAAGATGGGGAGCTTTTCATTTTTTTTTAGGCTACAAGCTGCAAGCCACAGGCAGCAGGCTAGAATGGTTGACTTACCCAACAACAATCTCATCTCCTTCTTTAACTTCATAATGATCAATTGCTAAAACGTTTTGTCCAAATAAAACTTTATTTCCTGACCTTCTGTATTTCGATAATGTTACTAAAGGTTCCGTTCCTTTTTCTCCAGTATCCTGGTTAATCGTTGTTAACACACAACGGGCGCAGGGTTTTACTGCCGCAAATTTATTTCTTCCGATCGAGAAATTCTCCCATTGGTCTTCTTCAAAAGGTTCGCCTCCGCTAAAAACAAAATTCGGCCGGAAGCGATTCATCGGCAAAGGTTTTTGCAATCTTGAGTTAAGATCAGCAAGGGATGCTTCACCAATAATTAAAAATGGAAATGCATCTGCCAAGCTTACTTGCTCCTGATGTCTGGCATAATCCGGATCAACAGGGCGCGAATTCTTTTCCGGAAAGGAAACCAATTTGCAATGCATTTTCAGCGCATCCGAAAACCATTCCGAGTGTCTTTTACTTACTTCTCTCACTTCAACAGAATCCTCCCAAATAGTGGCCTGCATAATATCTCCAACCAAACCGGAATCAAAATCAATATCAATTGTTCTTCCATTAAAAGAAACCTCAACTCCTTTCGGGATTAAGGTTTGTTTGAATAGAGATAGCACTGGATGCTCGCGCTGTGTCATGAACCGATTTTCATCCGCAATCAACATCCAGCGCCTATCGTGTTGCAGTCCTTTTGGCAAAACCTTCGCTTCTTTCACTCTTACGCCTCCCAAAGACTTTACAGGATAAATCCAGATTTGAGTGAGCGTGAGAGGCGGCATGAATTTTTAATTGTATTTTCGCATTCAGCGTGAAGCAAAAGTACAATTATAACGCATGAAAAACGCGTCAGCCCTTTGGTATTTTGAAAGCGTAAATCTTTACGACATTCTTTGTCCGCACAAAGTGAAGCCGATGGGCGAACGGCACACGTTCACTCATTATAAAAAAGAACAGTTCATTTACTTCCCGGACGAACCCGCCACCTACATCTACATGATTGCCAACGGCCGCATCAAGATTGGCCATTACCTTGATGATGGAAAGGAAGTGGTGACAGCCATTTTGGGAATGGGCGAAATCTTTGGAGAACTTGCCTTGGCCGGAGAAGAAAAGCGCAGGGACTTTGCACAGGCGATGGATGATAACACAACAGTGTGTCCTCTTGGCATTGAAGATTTGAAAGCGCTGATGTGGGAGAATAAAGAACTCAGTTTCAAAATGCTGAAGTTGGTAGGGTTGCGCTTGATGAAGCTGGAAAGAAAACTGGAGCTGCTCGTTTTCAAAGATGCGAGAACACGTATCGTGGAGTTTATCAAGGATTCCGCTACTTACAAGGGAAAGAAAGTTGGTTTTGAAACATTAATACCAACCAAACTCACGCACAAAGACATCGCAGCGCTCACAGGCACCAGCCGCCAAACGGTAACCACCATTCTCAATGAGCTGAAAGAAAAAAACCTGATCAACTTTGACCGGAAAAGAATTTTGGTGCGGGATCTGGCGAATTTGAAATAAGAAAAGTCGCCAGTCATTTCTAACAAGCGACTTAGAGAAATCATTCCTCAATCAATACGCCCATCTTGCCCATCTGGTAATCACGCATAGCTTCCATGATCTGCGTTTGCGTGTTCATCACAAACGGACCGTACGAAACAATTTTTTCATCCAGCGGTTTGCCGCTCAGCAAAAGTACACGCGTGTCTTTGACGGCTTCGAGTGAAATTCCTTCGCCATCATTTTTAAAATGAACGAGATGGAGTTCTTCCACCAATCCAAATCCATCCACTTTCAATTCTCCATCGAGTAAATAAATCATTGCATTGTGATCAGAGGGCAGTGGAATCGAAATTTCTCCTCCTTGCCGAAAATACAGAGTGGCTGTATTCACCTCCGACTGGGAAGGAACTGGCCCTGTCACGCCAAGTAAATTGCCTGAGAAAATATTTGCTTTCACTTTTCCATCTTCGCTTACTTTTGAAGGAACATCTTCTGCCTTAATCGGGAAATAAGAAGGTTGAGCCATCTTGTCCTTCGCGGGCGCATTGATCCAAAGTTGAATGATCTCTTGCCGTCCTCCAATTTCATGAATGTCATCCGGTGGACGCTCACTGTGAATAATCCCCATTCCCGCATTCATCCATTGAGCCCCACCTGCATACACCGTGCTGTCATGGCCGCGGCTATCACGATGGTGAACTCCGCCCTGAAAAATGAAAGTGACAGGTGAAAATCCTCTGTGCGGATGGGGGCCAACACCTGCATGTCCGGGATTAACATGTTGAGGTGCTTTGATATTTGCGTGATGTAAAAGTAAAAATGGGTCGATCTGTTCTACTGCGTTCGTGGGTAACGGTTGGCGGATGGGCATTCCACCCATGTCGGCTTCGTGTGCGTATAATAATCTGGAAACGGTTCTTGTTTTCATACATGTCGTATCTTAAAGACTGGATTTTGAAACTTGACAAGTAACCAATGTCTAGAATCCATCCACTATCATTGGTACATCCATCAACAGCAACTCAGCATCGCTGTCAGCATTGATCGAAATCTGTTCAGTGTCCCACAAACCAAGGCCATCGCGTTTGTTTAGTTTTTCTCCGCTGATGGTCACATCTCCTTCAATCACAAAAGCATACACACCATTTCCACTTTGGCTGATTTTGTAGTCTGACTGAAATCCCTTTTTTATGTTTCCGAGGTAGAACTTCGCATCCTGATTGACCCAAACTCCCTCACTTCCTTTTTCCGGAGACACAATCAGCTGAAGTTTATTCACCCGATTTTTTGGATCAAAATTTTTCTGATCATAATGAGGTGTGATGTTCCTCACTTTCGGGAAGACCCAAATCTGGAGGAAGTTCACTCTTTTGTCTTTGTTTTTGTTGTACTCAGAATGTTGAATGCCCGTACCCGCGCTCATGATCTGCACATCGTTTTGGCGGATCACAGCAGTGTTGCCCATGCTATCGCGATGTTCAAGATCACCATACAATGGAATGGAAATAATTTCCATGTTGTCGTGCGGATGCGTGCCAAAGCCCATTCCGCCTTCTACAAAATCATCATTCAATACGCGGAGGGCACCAAAGTGAACACGTGAAGGATCATAATAGTGTGCGAAACTAAATGTGTGGTTGGTATCCAGCCAGCCATGATTAGCATGACCTCTTGTGGTTGCTCTATGAATTGCTGTTTTCATAATTTTTGATTTTTAAAGGGGTTTAAAAATTACATGTTTAAACATGTAATTGCACCTATACTACAATTTCAACTGTTGGAAAGTTCAAAAAAACGGCAAAGGTCAATCTGATTATAGATTCTTGATTTCAAACGAAAGAAATGAAGATTAATCAAGGCCTCACCGCCATGTCGGGAATGGTGACGACAAACTCGGTTCCTTTTCCGTACTCCGATTTTACCGAAATGGTACCCTTCAGTTTTTGAATTGCTTCCTTTACTATGTACAAACCCAAACCAGAACCTGTTCCGCTCCCCGAGGCGCGGTAGAACATATCAAAAATTTTAGGCTGCGCTTCAGGGCTAATTCCTTCTCCATTATCTGAAACGATAATCTCTGCATTGCCATGCGGAAAACGAATCGACACTTTTAAATAAGGATCATCTTTCTTGAGATCGGCATACTTGACGGCATTGGAAAACAAGTTGTTGAGAATAATATCCATGCGTGTTGCCGATGTATAAAACACTTTCTCTTGTTCAACCTTGATTTCTTTTCTAATTTTTCCGAATTTTTCCATGAACTGCAATTGTTCGAGCGAATTGGCGACCATGTGATCAAAATCGACAAGCTCAGGGGTCACTTGCATCCGTATGTTACGTGAGTGATCTACAATATCCTGGATGAAACGATCCATCCGTTGTAAACTTTTCTTCTGAAGATCGAGCAACTGCGTCACGCTCTTCATATCTTTTTCAAGTCTTGCTATTTCGATCAATCCCAGCAAAGAAGAAATTGGTGCGCGCAAATCATGCGAAGCGCTGTAAACGAATCGGTCCAACTCAGCATTAATCTTCAGGAGATCTTCATTCTTCTCCTGCAATGCTATTTGAAGCCGTTTGTTTTCCTCTTCCGTTTTCTTTCGCTCACTGATGTCGCGCACAATGGCTTGAATGGTTACTTCGCCATCCACATCCACACGATTTAAAGAAACCTCTGCTTCAAAAGGAGTTCCATCATAACGCGAGTGACGCCATTCAAAAAACTGAGGCTTGCCCGCGAGCGCTGCCATTATTTTTTCCATCGCAGCTTCTTCAGAAGTGCGGCCATCGGGTTGAAATTGTGGCGAGAATCGGTACGGAGTTTGTCCAACAATCTGCTCTCTCGCGCATTGGAAAATCCGGAGCGTAGCAGGATTGCAATCCACGAACGTTCTTTCATTCATGGTAAAGATGGCATCATGGGCAGAATTGAAAAGCGTTTGAAAGCGAAATTCGCTTTTCCTGTTTTGGTCGTTTTCGTCATTCAAAATTGACACCGGCATCCGTTAACTCTAGTGCAATTTATGGAAAAACCAAGATCACATTTCTCGCATAAGAATGCGAAAACTTACACGGAATTAACAACGCAGTTGTCATCCAAATTTTGGCTTATTAGCCATTTTGTGAACTTTATTTTGACTTAATCAATTCGTCAAGAAATGGAGAATAGCGCTCAAAGGCAGTGAACTGAATTTTCCCGTTCACTCGATCAATTGAGCCGTCTGCTTTTGTTTTTACAGGTACGCCCTCTTCGACAATGCGAATGATTCCTCTCTTGTCAATGAAAAATAATTTCGGGTACTCGACAATGTTTAATTCCCTGATCAGTGATTCAGCATCGCTTATTGTTTTGAATTCAAATTTGAATTTGCCGAGAACCGATTGAACTTCTTGCCTTGTATCAGGGACAACGCTTATGAAGTAAGCACTATTCAAGTATTTTTCTTTTAACCAATTCAATGGCGGAAAGCCCGCGATGCAAGCGCCACATGAAGGAGTCCAAAAATAGATGACAATCACTTTTCCTTTGAGCTGATCTGTGTCTATCTCTTCACCTTCCAGCGATTTCAAATTGATTCGCGAAAGAGGTTTGTCTTTATATTTCTTTTTGAATGAAGAAAGGGTTGCTGAACTGTCATAGTAAAACATCGAGTTATCAACTGAATCCGCTTGCGAATACAACTGATAACCTGACAGAATTGCAATAACAATAATCAGATTTCTTTTGACAAATGCGCCCATGTTTCTTCAGAACAATTAATAAATATCAACAATGAAATTTGAATGCGATTCAGCAGCTAACGAATTATGGTGTATTCACTTCATGAAATCCCGAATTGTCAGAATCAGTCCAGCTTATCGGATAATTTTTATCTAAATAGGGAAGTGCATCTTCAGTGAGGAACAAAGGTTTAAATGTATCAATCATCACTGCCAGTTCATGTGTCTCCTTCGCGCCAATGCTTTTCTCTACTGTTCCTGGATGCGGACCGTGCGGCAATCCACCCGGATGAAGCGTGAATGATCCGCGTTCAATTCCTCTTCGGCTCATGAAATTTCCTTCCGCATAATACAACACTTCATCACTATCAATGTTGCTGTGATTGTAAGGTGCCGGAATAGCTTGCGGATGATAGTCGAACAAGCGCGGCACAAACGAACAGATCACAAAGTTGTGCGCCTGAAAAGTTTGATGCACAGGCGGTGGTTGATGGATACGCCCGGTAATCGGTTCAAAATCATGAATCGAAAAAGCATACGGCCAGAGAAATCCATCCCATCCGATAAGGTCCAGCGGTGAGTGCTCATATACATAATGATGAAGCTGCCCTTGCTTTTTAATTTTGATCAGGTACTCTCCACGTGAAGTTTCCGTGATCAATTCGTGAGGTGGACGAATGTCTCGTTCGCAATAAGGAGAATGTTCCAACAATTGACCAAGGTCATTGCGATAGCGTTTCACCGTTTCAACGGGAGATGCAGCTTCAATAATCAACAAACGCAGCGGCCCTTCTTCAAAGTCCATTTTGTAAATCACTGTGCGAGGAATCACCACATAGTCACCCTGACGAACTTCAATTTTTCCAAACTGCGAAGTAAGTGTGCCATTTCCATCATGAATAAAAATCACCTCATCGCCTTCCGCATTTTTGTAGAAATAATCCATGGCTCTTTTTTTTGGCGAACAAATAGAAAGTGCACAATCATTATTAATCAACAATGTTTTGCGGGCGCTTAAGAAATCTTCACCGGTCTCTCCAACCTTAGAGGTATTCAGATGAGTTTGAAGGAGCTTGTATTCAGCAATACGTTTCGCTACAAATTTTTCTGCACTCTTCACCTCTTTGATTCGCGTTGGCGGAAAGACATGGTAGAGATTAGAATAAATTCCCGAGAAGCCTTCCGAGCTTACCAACTCTTCCTTATACAAACTGCCATCGGGTTGACGAAATTGTGTGTGTCGCTTGGGTGGGATTTTTCCGAGACGATGATAGTACATAACAAAGCAATTTAGGCTGCTAAGTTACTTAAGTGCTTCAATAGTTTTCAGGAGATGCTAAAGATTTCAAACGCACCTTCAAAATAAGCTAAGCGCAATGTCTTTGACTTCTTTGAACATTTTATCTTCTGCACCCCACTTCTCGGCCACGCGCAAGCCGTTGATGCAGGTGATCACCAAAGCGGCCAGTGCATCGGCAGATTGTTTTTTTGAAACTTTATTTTGCGATTGTTCTTTGCGAATAACGGTGGCAAGAGTTTTCTGAAGAAGTTTCATTTCTTCATCGATCAATTTTGAAATTTTCTTCTGATGGGGAGCTAGCTCAATGGCTGTGTTCACCATCATGCAGCCCAATTTTTTTTTGGTATGGCTGTCTTGCAGAATGAAATCCAAAATATCAGCCACCGTTTTTTTTATATCAGAAGAATTTTGAATCTCTTCGATCATTGTCTGCGTATTGCCCTTGCGGTACATCAAAAGAGTTTCAGCAAAAAGGTGTTCCTTATCTCCAAAGGTATCGTAGAGGCTGCTGCGGCTAAGACCGCTGGCGTTCACCAGATCATCAACAGAAGTACCGTTAAAACCCTTGTGCAAAAAAAGCTCCTGGATTTTTTGCAGTACTTCTGTTTGATTGAATGCTTTGGTGCGTGCCATATTTCAGGTCGCCAAATATAAGAACTATAGTTGGGTTAAGCCTCCATCAATGGCAAGTTCAGCACCGGTGATGTAAGATGAATCCTCAGAGGCAAAAAACACAGCAGCTTTCGCAACTTCTGAAGCCTGCCCAAATCTCTTCATGGGGTTTAGGTTTTCAAAACCCGCTGCCATTTGATCCACTGCTTCTTTGGGCATGCCCAATCTTCCATAGATAGGAGTTGCAATGGGGCCTGGTGAAACGGCATTCACGCGAATTCCTTTCGAAACTAGTTCTGATGCGAGTGTCCTTACCAAAGAACGCAGCGCAGCCTTACTTGCTGAGTAAGCGGAAGTTCCTGGAAAGCCCTTCACTCCTACCACTGAGGTGTTGAAAATCACCGAAGATTTCTCTGACAACAATGCGAGCGCTTTTTGAACGGTGTTGAAAGACCCCTTCACGTTTACGTCAAAATTCGCGTTCAGCAATTTCTCATCTGTCTGATCAAACGGAGCGAAAATGGCCACGCCCGCATTCGCAAACAGGATATCGATCTTTCCGAATTTGGATTTTGCTTCTGTGAAAAGCTTGTCCAGGTCGGACGAGTTCGTGATATCCCCTTGGATACCAGTTGCCTGCGATCCAAGTTCTTTCAAAGCTTCATCCAGCGTTTTCTTGTCGCGCCCCATGATGATGACACGAGCGCCTTCTTTGATAAATTCTTTGGCTGTTGCCAGCCCGATGCCGCTATTACCTCCGGTAATCACGGCTGTCTTGTTGGTTAGTTTACTCATTTTGGAATATTTATTCCGTTATTACATATATTTTGGAATAATTGTTCCAGAATAAAAAAATAAATTAGACTTCGTTTATGTTGGCTTTCAATCATGGTAGAAGAATCTCCTTTGAATGAAATCGTGTATTTGAGCACCTCGTTGTTGTGGGCGAAATGAAAGCAGAAAACTTCATTCCTTGGCCGTCTGGCTCATCACCATCTTTTCATTACGATCGTCAATTACAAAATCATTTATCTAGTCTCCAGATGTATCGGGTTGCCTGATTTCAATTCGTGTTCAAAGCCGGGCAGCAGCCATTTACGCATCAACCTTGTGTTAGGATAAACCCATCAGCATTTTTCCAAGTTTTGCCTAAACATGAAACATACCATCATATTCGTATGATCAACAAAAATTTCAATACGCAAAAAATAAGTGCCAATACGGTCACAATTATTACAAGCTCTTTTAGCAAATGCGTAATCAATGGGGTTAGTATTCGAGCATGTGTCAATAAATTTAACCCTTAATCCACATTTTTCTTACCTAGCCTATATTCAAACAGCCAAAAAACTTATATTGCCTGCTTTGCATAGATCGTATTCATGGAAAAAACCCAGAAGGTACAACCCACCAAAAGACAGTTGATTGACTTACTGCCTGCTGTGACCTTCGAATATGTTTTTTTTAAAGACGGATCGCGCGATTTCACCTACATAAGCCCACGTTGCAAAAAAATGTTTGGACTCTCGCCTGCCGAAATTGTGTGCGGAGTTCAACCCATGCAGAATTTCGTCCATCCACAAGACTGGATAGCTTTTGAAAAAAACATTCTTCATAAGTCCAGCACCCTGCAGGTTCAGCGCGAGTGGAAATGGAAAGGCAGAATCAAATCGCCTAACGGTTTTATCTGGGTAGAAGCTATCGCCACTGGTGAATTGCTTGACAATGGAGATGTTTCGTGGGTGGGAATCATTCAGGACATCACGGAGCAAAAAAACCTGGAAGAAATTCAACTGCAAAGTGAACAGCGCTATGAAGACCTGGTGGAAAACATTCCTCTTGGTATCTTCATTTTGGTTGATAATAAAATTCATTCGGTAAATGAGTGCGGAGCAAAAATCCTGGGTGCCGCAAAACCTGAAGCTCTCATCGGGAAAAATTATTTTGATTTTGTTCATCCCGATAAGAAACAAAAGTCGATGGAGCGAGCCGATTCGATTCTCAGCGGAAAGAAAGTTCCCGTCATTGAACAAAAGCTCATTCGCCTTGATAATCGCGTGATTGATGTGGAAGCAAGCGCTATTCCTTTCAATTACAATGGGTCACCTGCCATTCAAGTCATTCTCAAAGACTTGACCGATCAGAAAATTACGTTGAACGCTATCAAGAAATCGGAGAGCCTTTTTTCACAACTTTTTTCTGTATCGCCCATGGCCATCGTGATGCTTGACAAGGAGGGCTACGTGAAGGAAGTGAATGAGGGGTTTGAAAAAATGTTTGGCTACGGCACCAGGGAGTTAGCCGGCAAAAGTTTGAATCAATTTATTGTTCCCAATGAATTGACCACCGAAGGTAATGATTTAAATACACTGATCTCTTCGCAGCGGGTGGTGAGAATTGAAACAAAGCGAATTCATAAAAACGGCAATATCTTGTCGGTAATTATTTATGGTTTGCCCATTACGGTTGACAATGAAGCGATCGGAATCTTTGGTCTCTATGTTGATTTTACCGAGCAAAAGAAAATCGAAGAAGAATTAAAGATTCGCAATATTGAACTCGATAATTTTGTTTACAAAGTTTCACATGACCTTCGGGCGCCACTTTCATCGGTGCGCGGTTTGGTTAATCTGGCCGCTTTGCCCGACAATACCGACAACCTGAAAGATTACCTCACCATCATTGGAAGTAAAGTGGAACAATTGGATCACTTTATAACCGATGTGCTTAGTCATTCAAAGAATTTGAAATTAGACATTAAGATAGAACCGATTGATCTCAGACAATTAATTGATCAGACTTTTACGGAGTTAAGTTATCTGAAAGGCGCTGATGAGATCATCCGGAGTGTAAAAATTGAGGGAGTCAAATTCTATAGCGACCGGTGGAGGCTGGGGGAAATTTTAAGGAATTTAATTTCTAATGCGATCAAATACAGAAATTTTACTCGCACTGATTCTGAAATCATTATTGACATAAACATCAAACCTGAAAGTGCAACCATTTCTTTTAAAGATAATGGTATCGGCATAAGCCAGGAGAATCTTGAGAAAATTTTCAATATGTTTTATCGTGCGAGTGAGCAATCTGATGGCTCAGGACTTGGTTTGTACATTGTGAAAAATGCCATCGATAAATTGAATGGCACGATTGAAGTCACAAGCAAGGAATTTGAGTTTACCAACTTCACAATCCATCTCCCCAATCACATTTCTTAAAAAAAATTAATGAAGCTTAAGGAAGTCATTAGCGATAAAGACAAGAAGGAATTCCTGCATCTTCCTCTTTCCATCTATAAGTCTAGTCCCAAATGGATTCGCCCGCTCGACAAAGACATTGAAGGTGTTTTTGATCGGGAGAAAAACAAAACTTTTCGCGATGGCGAATGCATTCGTTGGATTCTGCAAAATGAACATGACGAAACCATTGGGCGAGTGGCCGCATTCTACGACAAGAAACATGCGCGAAAGGGAAATGATCAACCCACCGGTGGTATGGGTTTTTTTGAGTGCATCAATGATAAAGAAGCTGCGCGGATGTTGATCGATCAATGCAAACAATGGTTGCAATCAAAAGGAATGGAAGCGATGGATGGCCCTGTGAATTTTGGTAGCCGTGATCGCTGGTGGGGCTTGCTCATTGAAGGATTTGACACTGAGCCAAACTATCAATGCAACTACAACCCGGAGTACTATAATAATTTTTTTGTTGATTACGGATTCAAACCCTATTTCTATCAGTTGACTTTCGGAAGAAAAGTGATTATGCCTCCAGACCCGAGGACAATTGAAAAAGCTACCTTGACAGCCAATAATCCCGACTATCGTTTTGAATATTTGAAAAAATCCGACTGGCCTAAGTTGGCTAACTTAATCATGACGGTTTACAACAAAGCGTGGGCAAATCGTGGTGAGATTCCTGAACTCACGAGCTTACAGGCAAATCAGATTGTGAAGCAGATGAAGCCGATCATGGATGAGACTTTGATTTGGTTTGGTTATTACAAAGATGAGCCAGTTGCATTTTTTCTTTCACTGCCTGAAGTCAACCAAATCTTTAAGCACGTAAATGGAAAACTGGATTTGATCGGCAAATTGAAATTCGTTTGGCATCAATGGAGAAAGACCAACCGAAAAGCCTTTGGCGTGTTGTTCGGGGTGGTGCCCGAGCACCAGGGAAAAGGCTTGGATGGCGCAATCATTGAAGCCTGGAAAAAAGTTCATTTCCCATTGAAACGATACGAGGATTTTGAATTGAATTGGATTGGAGATTTTAATACGAAAATGATTCGTGTTTGTGAGCAGATAAATACTATTATTGTAAAAAAGCACGTCACTTATCGAAAGCTATTTGACGAAAACAAACCATTCACACGCTACCCAATACGATGAGCACGGAGGAAGAAGAAGAAAGCAAATCCAGTTTCTTATTTAAGAATTTGGCGAAAGGACTCGCGTGGTTCGTGGTAATCCTTGCAGCTTACATTCTCGTTAAAGGAGAACTTGAGTTTTACAAAGAAGAAATAAATCACCTTGGTGACAATATGCCGTTACTACTGAGTGTGTTCACGGTTTCTGAAATTGTGTTTGGTATTTTGCCTCCGGAAATCTTCATGCTGATTTGGCAAACCAAAGGGATTCTTTCTGAGTACATCATCAATCTCTCCATTCTTACTTTGATATCTTATGCAGCCGGAGTGCTGGGATACTTTATCGGTAAGTTCTTCTCAAAGACGGAACTATATAAAAAGATTCACGCCAAGTATCTTCAGCAATACGATAAGCAACTGAAACGCTTCGGAGGTTATCTCGTGTTAGTGGGAGCCGTTACACCTGTTCCATTTTCTGCTACCTGTATGATGGCCGGCTCTGTGAATCTCAATTTCAGAAACTTTCTTTTGATCTGCATCTCGCGTATTATCCGATTTGCCTTCTACGGTTACTTTGTGTGGTCTTCGCCACAATGGTTTTAGTCTTGCTGGAACGGGTTATACAAATATTTCCGCTCCGAAAAATCATAAAGGGTAAGTCGTCTTAGGTCATAAAAGGCAGACCAGAAAGATTTCAGTGCTTGAATATAACTTCGCTTGGCATTGTCCTTTTCCGTAAGAGCAATGTTCAAATTAGTAATATCAATTTTTCCGATGAGATAACGGTTCTGTGCCACCTTGTAACGTTGCAATGCAACCTCGTCTGATTTTTTTGTGATCTCGATTTGCAAATGCAACATATCAAACTGGCGCACTTGTGTAAGAATTTCTTGTTCAAATACAACTTCATCTTGAGCAATTACATAATCCTGAAGTCTTTTGTTCGCATACGCGGATTGCATAACAGCCCTCCTTCTCCCCCAATCCACAATAGGTATGTCCACAGAAATATTTGCGAATTGCTGGCGAGATGGGTTTTGATATAAGTCGCTCATGCTTGCTCCGACATTGTTGAGACCGTAGGAAGCATTCACCGAAACATTATATAACCCACCCCTGGCCTGCGCTACTGCACTCTTTGCTTCTAGCTTTCTTCGTTCAAATGCAATAAATGCTGATCGTGTTTTTTTTGCAAACTCAATCGCTTCTTCTTCATCTACTTTAAAAACAGGAATTATATCAGGCATGATCAACTCAAAAATTTCTCCGCTCCGAATGCCCATGTATGTTCGCAGGTCAAGCGTTGCTTTTTGCAAATTCAAATTTGCCTGAGCTACGTCTTGTCTTGAGCGAAGAAGTTGCAGCTCGACCTGCAGGAGTTTATCTTCTGAAGTAGTTCCTATGTTATATCGTCCTTTTTCAATTTTATAAATGGTATCGTTGTTGGCAAGGTTGAATTTTGCAATTTGGAGGTTCACCTGCTCCTGTAACACCGTGAAGAAGTAATTGGCGGCATCTTTAGAAATCTGCTCCATCGCTTCGGCATAGTCACGCTTCGATTGCTCATATTTGATTGGTTCAATGAGCTTGTCCCATTTATATTTATTATAGGCAAGCAATGGTTGATTAATCTGAAGATTCATAGGGGTTCCGCTCCATTGAGTTGAACCTTCCGCAATGTTGTTGAAATAATTGTATCCTGAATTCAAAAAAATTGTTCCACCGGTCCACTGAATAGGTTGTTGCAAACCCAAGTTAAATCCAGGGTTAAATTGATTGAGCGGCAAATACTTTAGCGATCCGTCCGGCTGACGAACAGGCGTGATGGTATTCGTATAAAGCGTTCCTGCGTTGAAATTATTGAGCCTGATTTGCGGATTGTAATTCGTTCTGAAAGTTCTGTACTGCCAATAGCTGTTTTGCAGCCTGGTTTCTGTCAATTTAAAAATTGGTGACAGACTTTGCGCACGCTGAATCACATCTTGAAGCGTGAAAGCACTCTGCGCCTTTGCTCCAATGGCAACAAATGCAATTGCTAGAAAAAATAAAAATTTATTCATATCGTAAGGATGCTATGGGATCTTGATGAGCCGCTCTTCGTGCCGGTGCAATTCCGAAAATTAAACCAACTGTGGCGGCCACACCGAAAGAAAGAATGATAGAAGCGAAACTGATCACTGTGGGAATCTGAGCGAGCTTTGAAATACCAAAGGCCATGCTTGATCCGAGTATCACGCCTATTATGCCACCGCTTATGCTAATCATCATGGCTTCAAATAAAAATTGCTGGACAATATCTTTTTTTTGCGCACCAATAGCCAATCGTAAACCAATCTCTTTGATGCGCTCAAGTACCGAAGCCAGCATGATATTCATGATACCAATTCCTCCAACCAAAAGAGAGATGCCAGCAATGGCTCCTAGCACGTAGTTGAAAATATCGTTGGTGCGTTGCTGTTGCTTTAGCAAAAGCTCTGGCACTTCGATTTCATAATCAATCACCTCATAGTGTCTTCGCTGAAGCATTCGTTGCAAAACTTCTGCCGTAGAAGTGAGCAGCGAGCTTTCTTTTACCTGGATCACGAGCCGATCAATCTGATGATAATTTTTTTCACTTGATTCATTATTGCTGTCAGAGTTGCCGGAGATGAAAACCATGCCGCGGCTACGCATCGATGCAAGTCGAATGTCATTAGCTGTAATGAGATCACGATTCTTATAGCGTATCAAAACTGTTTGAAGCGGAGTATAAACATCCATGTTGAAATCACGGATGCCAAGTTTATTCATGCTCCCTTTTGAAACCAAACGTTCTTCCAGCACTCCAATAATGATCAACCAATGCGGTCCAACTTTTATACTTTTGCCGAGCGGTTCTTCGGTTGGAAAAAATTTTGCTTTGATACCGCTGCCGATAATGCAAACCGGCAAACCCAATTTCAACTGCTCGTCATTGAACATGTGTCCCTCCTGTAGTTTGAAATTGAAAATGTCAAAATATTCAGGCAGCACACCTACCAATTTTGCTGACCTCCGATACCCCTCCCGGATCAAATTGGTCTCGATCATAATTTCCGGACTGATGCTTGAAATGCTTGGCACCTTTTCAAACACACTGTTCACATCGCGCATTGTAAGACCGGGAGAAAATTTCTTCCTGTCCTTCTTGCCAACCTCTTCTTCAATTTTCTCTTCCTTTTGCTCAACAATCGGCTTGATCACGATGTTGTTTACCCCCACCAGCTTGATTTGCTCCAGCAATTCCTTTTGCGCGCCATTGCCAATTGCTAACATGGCGATCACGGCTGCTACTCCGAAAATAATTCCCAACGCGGTAAGCAACGAGCGTACTTTGTTTACCTGCACCGCATTGAGGGCAATTAAAAAATTTGAAAGCCAGCGCATCTGAAATTACTTTTTGCTGGAGTTGTTGGCGATTTTATTGGCGGATGATGTCTCCGCCCTTTTTGACTCGGCAGTGTTTTTCTTCGAGCGCTGCCCGTTCAGCTCCTTCAAAAGATTCACTTCGTCTTTCTCCATTCCATTTGGTACGGACAAGAGCACTTTCTCGTTTTCCGCCAAGCCTTTTGTTATCATCACATCGTTGGCATTGGTTTCTCCCACAATCACTTCTTGTTTGGTAATTGAGCTACCTGACTTTTTATAAACGAAGGTGATCGAGTCATATTGGTTGTGCAAACATTCCAACGGCACAAACAAAGCGCTGTCTTTTTGATTAGCAATAATTTTATTACTGGTAGTCATCGATGGGCGAAGTGTGGGGTCAGTGCCATCAATCTCTACCTTCACTTCAAAGACTTTCGCATCACTGTTAGGTCTTTGTTCACCAACATTTGCCACAGTCACTACTTTGCCTGTGAGTTTTTTATCAGGATAAGCATCCAAACCAACCTCCACCATTTGTCCTGCTTTCACCTTGCGCACGTCCACTTCGTTCACGTACGTTTTTGAAACCATCTTCGTCAAATCAGGGAGCGTGGCTACTGTCGGCTCCCACATTTGAATTTGCGAACCTGCTTTCACTGGTTTTCCATCCCAACCTTTCTCATAAATCACCATGCCGTCTTCCGGGGCCGTTACGTTGAATGACTCAAGCACTTTCGTCATGTTGGTAAAATCGCCTTGCACTTTACGCAAGTCAGCGTTTACCTCGCGCATCTTTTCAATGTTCTGGTTCTTTTTGATTTTATAATTTTCAATCGCCTGCTCATAGGCGCGGTTTGCTTTCTCCAGGTTTATCTCGGCTTGCTTGATGGTAGCCGGAGGTTCAAATTGCGATTGTGACAGTATGATTTGTTTTTCTTCGGCAGCATATTTTAAATTTATCAACTCATCACGGGCCTGACGCAGTTGTAAAGTAGTATCAAGCTGGGTTTGTGTGAATTTTGCGTTGGCTTTCTCCAGTTCAATCTGCTTTTCGGCAAATTTCTTTTGAAACTCAGATCGGTCAAGGGTCGCAATCCAATCGCCTTTCTTCACCACCGTTCCCTCATCTACGATACTTTGAATGGTGACTTGCCAGATCTGAAAATTTCTTAACGACTGTGGTCCGAGGATTTTCACAGAATTTTTTGCTTCTAATTCTCCGCTGGTTTCAATACCCACTATGAATTTTCCTTTAGTTACCGAAGCGATAAGGTCCGATGTCTGGGATGTGCTTCCTCCTCGGAGGATGAAATAGGCTGCAATCACAACTACTGCGATGCCTCCAATAATTAGATATTGTCTCTTTTTCATGCGGTAATATTAATTTTTAAAGGTCGCATGGAATCGCTGGCAATTAATATGCTCTTGGGTAAACTTGTGGTTTTCGATTTCATAGGGTTTAGTTAAGGACGAAACTATCTTCTCTATACTGACTTTTCAAAAAGAAGTTACGTTTGTTGACAATAATTGACAATTATTTACAGTCTAACGGCAACCGTTGGATGATTGGTATAAAGATTTAGTTTTAAAAAATGTGTTGAGTGGTCGGGATTCTATTTGATCTGGGCAGTCGCCCCGATTGCTTTCAGTAAGGAATGTTCACCAATGGTGTCTTGTGATATTTCCCAAATCATCACACCACCCAATTTCCTTTGCAGTGCGAGATTTGTTTTGTCCTTAATAGTTTTAATGCCATTGAAGAAAACCGAATCAAATTGATCTGAGTTCGGATCAGCGCCAGCCTTTAGCAAATCTTTATAATCGCTCACATGATGCCACGGCTTTCCATAAAACGGCAAGCCTAAAACTGCTTTCGATGCGGGCAACTTTCTTTCGTTCACCCAGTAATTAATTGTTTCTTCAGCGAGCGAATAGGGAGAATGTGGAATCCACTTTCCATCGTCATCATCATATGCCATGAGGTTGAGCCAATCCACGATTTCAAAAATCTCAGGAGCAATGCCTGCACCGTGCGAACCGTGACTTACCACGGCTGCAGAAATTTGAAGCTTGCGTGCATGTAATGAATCCGCCAACTGGCGCATTAATAAAATATAATCTTGATAAGATGAATTGTCTCCATCCGGATATTCCCAATCTAAATCAATGCCATCGAGATCAAATTCTTTTGCAAGAGAAAGCGACTCATTCACAAAAGTATTTCTAAATTCCTGCTTTGCAGCCATGCGATGAAACCGAGCATCATCACCAGGCTCATCTCCTACCCACCATCCTCCGATAGAAAGGAAAACTTTCTTTCCTTTTTGATGCGCCTTCTTTACAAGCATTTGCAGGTGTTCGCGATCATTCAATAAAACATGACCGCTGTCAGGAGCTGGAATGGCGAACGAATAGTTGATGTGCGTGAGGTAATCCAAACTCATTCTTGCCGTGTCCACGTGATTGTTTAAAATGTAGCCAATCACTTTGAAGGATGATTTCTCCTCCTTCTGTGAACAAGAAGAACAAAATAAAATCAAAACGGCAGTAATCAGCGAAAGGGAAAAATATTCTTTCATGTCGGATTCAAAATCCGAATATAAGAAAAACTTAAACCACCTTCCTGCGGATTTGTTTGGCATACGTTCGGCTTACTGGAAAATTTTTTCCGTTTTGCATTTTCACCACCATTCCACCATTAAAATGTCTTTCAATTTCTTTCAGGTAATTTACATTAATAATGGTCGATCGATGCACGCGAATGAAAACATCTGGATTCATCAGTTCTTCCAACTTACCAATGCCTGATGAACTTACAAACTGATCATTCTTGGTTGAAATAATTGTGTAATCACCTGACGCTTCAAGATGGGTGATTTCTTCCACTGGAAGATTAAAAAGCTTTTCCGACTTTTGAACGAAGATGTGCGTGTCATAACTTTTGGATGTGCGTGCTGGCCGCATGCTTCCAAGTAAATCTTCCAGCCTTCCTTCTTCCAATTTTTTTCTTTTCAGTGCACGATCAATCGCAAGACGGAAACGCTCTTCATCCACCGGCTTCAATAAGTAATCCACTGCATTCTTTTCGAATGCTTGAATCGCATATTGATCGTAAGCAGTAATGAAAATAACATACGGCTCGTGTTGGATTTCATCGAGCACATCAAATCCTGTCATGCCGGGCATTTGCACATCGAGGAAAAGCAAATCGGGCTTTGTACGGTCAATCAGTGCGACTGCGTCTGTCCCATTCGATGCCTCGCCAACTATTTCCATGTCAGTGAGGGGTTCAAGAAACTCACGCAGCAGGTCGCGCGCTAGTTTTTCATCATCAACGATAACACATTTACTTTTTTGGCTCATATTAATTGTGATTGTTTTTCAGGTTGAAATTCATTTTTCTTCAAGTCTTTATCTTCTATAAAAAAATTAACGGAATACCCTTTTTCCGTAGCACGAACCCGCAGCCGCGACTGTGGTCCATAATAACTCTTCAATCGCAAATCTGTATTGGCCATGCCAATTCCACTTGAACTTCCGTCCATTACTTTTTTTGCATTGATTCCAAGCCCGTTGTCTTTTACTTCAAAAAAAACAATGCTCCCTGATCTTCTCACGGTAAGAGAAATTGTTCCCCCTTCTTGCTTCGGTCCAATTCCGTATTTCACAGAATTTTCAACGAGTGGCTGCAAAATCATGGGTGGCACTTTGATGTTCAGGCAAGTCGGATCAATATCGCGCTCAAATTTCAAACGATCACCAAACCGCACTTGTTGAATGCGAATATAGTTTTCGATGAATTCAATCTCTTTGCTCAGTTTCACCATTTCTTCGCTGTGCGAATCAAGCGCATAACGAAATACGTCTGATAATTGTGTGATCACCTTGCGTGCTTGCTCTTTACTACTGCTGATCAGGGTGCTGATTGAATTCAATGTGTTAAACAAAAAGTGTGGATTGATCTGCGACTTAAGCAAAGAGATTTGCATCTCACGATTTCGGATTGCCAGCTCACTTTTCTCAAGGTCTCTTTTTTGTAAACCTTGAAAATATCGAATGACATAATAAACACCCACCGTGATGATGTATTGATCATGAAACCGAAGGGCATCCCAACTCAAAAGATCAATCATGCACTCTTTCCAATGCTCAAAGTAAACGAGCCCATCCATATAGTCGGTGAAGAAGTATTGCAATGTGCCCATCACAAAGAAAAACAAAACAAGACCTGTGACATGGCCAATCACCTGAACCACCGGCTTGAAAGAAGAAAGCCAATGTGACCACAAGAAAATCAGAATAATAAAGATGCAAAGCGCTTCGTAAAGGAACAGCGCATTCCACAACACATAAGACGCAGGGTTCTCGAATTCCCATTCAATGACAGCACTCACCAAAAAATTGATGAAGTACCAAAGGCAGATGAGCGCGTATGAACGCTTCCAGATGCGCGGTATTTTGGTGACGAGTTGCAAGCGAAAAGTCTCAAATTCCCTGTTAAAGTTAATCATTTGAAAATATTGCCGACCAATGAATGTTTATGAACGATGAATGGCCCATTTTTCAGGCAAGTCATGGCGTCCTCAGCGATAAAGGTGGTAACTTGCTTCATGAGATTTGCTTTTCTGGTTTTCCTGGTCGCATTTCCCTTTATCAATAGCGCACAGGAAATCCTTATTTCAGGTAAGGTGGTTGATAATGAGTCGAAGGAGCCGCTTCCATTTGCCACACTTGCTATAAAAAGCAAGACGATTGGAACCATTTCCAATACACAAGGAGAGTTCGATTTTCATTTGCCTGTGGAGATGCGGAATGATTTTCTGACCATCAACATGCTGGGCTACAAAACATTTGAAGCACCGGTCTGGTCACTTCTCGATCAAGCTTCTTCGAAGACTCTTGTCATTGAGATGATTAAATCGCCAGTGATATTGGGCGAAGTTACGATTGTGGATTCTCTTCGCGGTTCAGATATTTTACGACTAGCTATTTCGCGTATCGATCAAAACTATCCAATGCAACCTTTTTTAATGAAAGGATTTTATCGTGACTTGAAAAAATTAGGTGGTACTTATATCTCATTATTGGAAGCTGCCGTAAGAATTTCCGATGAAGATTATATTGAGCCAAGAAATAAGTTGCGACTTCGCGAGCGCGTAGCTCTGGAAGAAGTGAGGCGAAGCTTAGGCTACGATAATAAATTCACGTCTTTCTTTGATCGTGATAACCTGCTGCAAGATTTGCTTTTGCATAACAGCGTTCGCTATCGGCATTTTCCCGAAGAAGAACTTCATGCCGAAAAATTGAAACGGGAGAAAGATTCATTTTATAATGGCGATGAAATTTATGTGGTGGTCTATAACGGTGAGTTTCGTTCTCGCCTGTTTATCGATAAAAAAACGTTTGGCATCATTCACATGGAGTATGTGAATAATCAGGTAGAAGATCTTGAAAAAAGACGCGAAGTGGAAAGTAAGTTCGTGAAAGAGCACAGAATCATCGACTTCAAGCCAGTGGAAGGGAAATTATATCTTAGTTTTATTCAAGTGATTTCTCAAATCAATTGGTATGAATCCAAAACAGGAAAACTAAAATTTGAAACCGAACTGCAACGGCAGCTCCTTATTAACGACATAAAGCCCAATGCAAAAGAGCGAGTACCCATTTCAAAAAAGATGAAAGGCTACGGTTTGCAATTTCAGGATCAGGCTTACAACAAAAAATTCTGGGAGAATTACAATGTGATCAAAGCAACACCATTGGACAAAAAAATAGTTGAAGATCTTGAAAAAGAATTGCCACTTGAAAAGCAATTCAGGGACGAGCAATAATTTACCCGGGAAAAATCTTTACTGCTTCTTCTAAAAGCTCCTTTTTGTCAATTGACACAACCCCCACGTGCTGGCATACAAGTCCACCTGCGAGATTCGATAAGCCTGCAACAATCTCTGGTTGCTGATGGAGAGCCACACACAACGCTGCAACACTGACCACGGTATCTCCCGCCCCTGATACATCAGCTATTTCGCGTGCATGAGCTGGTAATTTTATTTTTTGATTTTCATAGTCGAGGTAAACTCCGTGCTCCGAAAGCGTGACCATCACCCCTGAAGTCTTGAGTCTTTCTTTCAATAAGGAAACAGAATTCTCAACTTGTTGCTGATTGGATGCGTTCACTTCCACTTTCAAACCTTCACGCAGCTCTTTCAAATTCGGCTTGAATAAAGTGACGCCCGTGTAAGACAAGAAGTTTCTTTTCTTGGGGTCTACAACAGTCGGAATATTTCTATTGCGAGCAAGTTCAACTGTTTTTTTTATGAGTGATAGATTGATCACTCCTTTATCATAATCCTCAAAAATCACGACATCGCAATCAGGCAAAAGTTTTTGAATTCGTTCCAGCAGAAGTTTCTCTTCTTCCGCGCTTGCTTCTCTATCTGATTCCTCATCAACTCTCACAACATGCTGATGACTTGCAATCACCCGTGTTTTTACTGTGGTTGGGCGATAGGAAGAGATTACCATTCCATCCTTTGGCATTTTGTTTTCGTCCAATCGCTGAAAAAGTTTTCTACCATCCTCATCATTACCAACCAAGGCACAGAGAACGGGAGTTGCACCAAGAGAGGCAATATTGAGAGCAACATTCGCAGCCCCACCCAGGCGAAAGTCTTTCTTCTTTACATTGATTACTGGCACAGGCGCTTCAGGTGAAATGCGATCCACTGAGCCCCAGATGTAACTGTCGAGCATCACATCACCTATGATGAGCACGCGGAGTTTTGAAAAAGAATCAAATAGCTGCTTAACATCCATAGCATTGATTATGAATGCAAATTAACAGAAAACAAGAAATGGATTTTGAATTTATTTCAAAGTGGCCAGCGTCTCCTTCATTCGCTTCAGCGCTTCCCGCAGATCTTTTTCAGAGGCTGCGTAAGAAAGACGTACACAATCTTCATCTCCAAAAGCTCCGCCCGGCACTAGCGATACGTGACCTTTTTCCAGCATCCACAAACAGAAGTCGTCACCGTTTTTGATGGTGGTTGTTCCATCCGATTTGCCATAATAGGAACTTACATCCGGGAAGAAATAAAAAGCGCCTTGCGGATAGTTTGCTTTTACTCCTGGAATCTCTTTCAAAAGTTGATAAACAATGTCTCTGCGTTTGTGATATTCTTCCACCATTTTTTTGGTTGGCTCAAGATCACCAGTGATGGCAGCAAGCGCGCCACGTTGAGAGATCGAGCAATTGGCTGAAGTGATTTGGCCTTGCACTTTGTTGCTTCCATCAGCCAACCATTTTGGTGCTGCAATGTAACCCACGCGCCAGCCTGTCATCGCAAAGCCTTTTGCAAAACCATTTACCGTGATTGTTCTGTCAAACATTCCCGGCAAGGAAGCCATGCTGGTTTGATCACCGGTGAAGTTGATGTGTTCATAAATTTCATCGGCAATCACCATGATGTTCGGGTGCTTCAACACCACTTTCGAAATATCTTCCAATTCTTTTTTCGAGAAAACAGAACCTGTAGGGTTGCAAGGTGAAGAAAAAATAATTGCCTTCGTTTTTGGCGTAATTGCTTTTTCAACTTGCTCCGCAGTCACTTTAAAATCATTTTCGATTCCACCTTTCACGATCACTGGTTTTGCTTCCGCAAGGCGAACCAATGCATCATAACTTACCCAATAAGGTGCGAAGATGATCACCTCATCACCTGGATTTAAGATGGCGAGCATCACATTAGCGATCGATTGCTTCGCGCCATTTGATACTACAATATTTTCTGCCTTGTAAGGCACGTTGTTTTCTTTCTGATATTTCGCGGCAAGGGCCTCGCGCAAATCCTGGTAGCCGGCCACCGGAGGATAAGCAAAATACTTTCCGTCATCAATTGCTTTCTTAGCGGCTTCGCAGATGTGAAGTGGTGTTTTGAAGTCAGGCTCGCCCAAGCTTAGGCTGATCACATCAATGCCTTTGTTTTTAAATTCGCGGGCTTTGGCCGCCATCGCCAGTGTTGCTGATTCTTCGATGGCGTTGATTCGGTTGGAAAGTTGATTCATAGTATTTTTAAAAATCAGGCAAAGAAACTAAAT
>CAZECP010000033.1:0-45227 GCA_964510765.1 uncultured Ohtaekwangia sp.
GCCAGTCAGCCGCACATGCTCCTTCGGGCTCCAACAAATGCCTCCATCCTTGGCCGAGAGTACCATTTCAAAAATCGCGCTTCTTGTTATACATTTATCAACTCACTCAGCCAAAAAACTCAATGCAAACAAGAGAAGAACTAGCCAAATTATACTCAACTTTCTCTGACAGACAATTGCTTGATATCATCAATGAGAAAGATCAATACACTTCCATTGCTTTAATCGCTGCCACAGAGGAAATCCAAAAAAGAAACCTCAAAGAAGAACACCTCGCGAGTTACGTGGAGACCAAAAATTTAGAAGCCAAAGTAGCTGAGCATGTAGCGTCTATTGAACTGACTTTTCTTGAAAAACTATTATACTTTGTTATGTGGTTTTTGCCGTTCTTCATCGGAATAGCGACCCGAATGAACTTAGCCGAGGCTGGCCTTAAAACAAAAGTTAAACAGAGCAAACTATTTTCAACTTTAGGTTTTCTAACCCTAATACCTACAGGTTTCGTGGCAGTGCTACTACATCTTTCAGATTTTGGATCGATCGTTATTTGGTTAATGTTTTTCGTGCTGACTTATTACATAGAAAAGAAATTCAGGAAGAACCACGCAACTAACAATTAAGATTAGCTCCTTCGGGCTCCATACAAATATCTCCATCCTTGGCCGAAACGTGTGTTAACCGAATTGCCAGAAGTTTGTATAAAAATGCATTTCAAAAAAAAGTAATATCTTAATCTCATGAAATTAAAAGTAAGGACTTTTTCTATCGTCTTGTTTTGCTGCTTTTACACAGGCTCTTCTTTTGCTCAATCATGGCAGTGGGCCCAAAAAATTGGAATAACCAATACCTATGATAATGCAGAGGTGATCAAGTCCACCACTGATCTTTATGGGAATACTTACGCGGCAATTGGATTTGACGGGCAAATTATTTTAAATGGAAAGAGTTACAACAATGAGTACGGGTCTCCGCTGAGTACATGCATTATAAAATTGAATGCCTGCGGTCAAATGGTGTGGGTGAGGCAAATCTCCACAAGTACTTTAAACATTTATGTTTACCAATTTCAGATTGATCAAACAGGAAACATTTACATCTTCGGTCAATTCACTTCCTTCATTCAATTTAATGATCCGGCTAATACTAAGCTCACCATTCCAGGAAATAATGGAACGACAGAATCAGGTTTTGTTTGTAAATACTCATCGGACGGAGTGTTTCAGTGGGCTAGATTCACGCTTTTCGACTTTTTAAAAAATCCCAATGTAAATGCAAGTGGCTTCCAACTAACAACAAGTATGTACAACGATCACTACATACCTGATCCGCATCTTAATGCATGGGATACTCTGAGGCTTTATTCACCAGACGGAAGTTTGGTCTGGAAAAAGAAGGTAATAGTCCCACTTTCAGGCAGGTATTTGCTAAAATCAGATGAACAAAGCTTTTGGATATTGTGTCAAGGCGGGGAAAGTTCAACGGCAGTCATTGATGATGATACATTTGACATACCCTATTATAATACAGTATTATTCAAGCTTGACTCAAAAGATGGCAGACTGTTAAATTTTATCAAACCTCCTAACAATATTCCTTCCTTTAATGATTGGAAAGTGAACGGTGGCAGCGCCTACCTGGTTGGGTCCTACGCGGTGGGATTCGATTCTTTAGTTGTTGGATCCACCGTGATGAAACCTTCACCTTCGGTTTCTCCATACGGAGGTTATGTTGCAAAATTTAGTTTAACTGAAAACCAATTTAAGTGGGCTTTTGAAGAAGGTGACGTAAGGATTGATGGCAATTTCATTTCTGTCGGCAACAACGGAAATATTTTTGTAGCTCACGGCCCCATCTATACTAATAAAAAAGGACGGGTATCCAAGTATGACACCAATGGCAATTTGCTTTGGACAAAGTATACCGGTGGTGATAGACAAGCCTATGTTGCGTTAGGGGTTGATGCAAGTGAAAATGTTTATCTGGGAGGATATTATGGAGGTATGCAAGGAATCTCTTTTGACTCCATTCTTCTTCCTGACGATGTAGAGCAACCTTTTCTGGCTAAGATTGCTTCATTTGATTTTTCCAGTTGCATGACCTCTACAACAAAAGACATTTCCTTATGTGATGGTGAAGTCTACCAATTTGACGGGCAGGTAATCTCTTCTCCTGGCTTATTCAAAAAATCGTACTGCTCTGTGAACGGATGCGATAGTTTGCGCTCGGTTCAAATCAGCTACACTTCTATTGTGGCAAGTATAACCGAAAATGGAGATGAGTTAGTTGCATCACCGGATGGTGATAGTTATGAATGGTTTGATTGTACAACAAACTCATCCACGGGCAATACGACTAAAACATTTGCCTTAAGTGCGTCAGGAAGTTATTCTGTGAAAGTGACTAAAAATAATTGTTCCTCTACCTCGGCCTGCTTTGACAAAACGATTACCGAAGTCGATCCTGTCTCAAAAGGCTTTTCGGTTACGCCAAATCCCAGCAAGGGGCAGTTCATTTTGAATTCGATAGAGGCATATCCTGTTAAAGTTTCTGTTTATAGTAGCAATGGGCTAAAAATTAGAATGTTCAGTTTTGAGATTGGCGAAAATTGTATCCTTAATCTGCTCGATATCGCAGATGGACTATATCTACTAAAAATTGAAAGTCAAAATTCAGTCATAACTGCAAAAATCATTAAGCAAAATTAGAACACCCAGTTGGCACGCGCGTTTACTTCAGCAGTGTCCCCTGTTTCGGGGACGCTGCGCTTAAAATTTGAATCTTGGGAATAAAGTATCCAACATTTAATTTCCAAAACATACTGAGATCCCTTAACTGCACGTTGATGGTGCATGAAATCCCCCTGCCTTCTCGGTGTTATCCTCTCAGCGAATAGCTTCGCTCAACCAAACCAATCGCCTGAAAGATTCATTAAATACAAGAACAAGAAAATTGATGTCGTGCTGCTCGCTTCCGGCTTCAAGGCAAAAGATGTAGTGGCCGATATCGGCTCGGGCAACGGCTGGTTTGATGTGGCGCTGGGAATCAAAACAGACAGCGTAAATTTTTACCTTGAAGAAATCGATAGCTCGTGCATCAATGAAAGAAAACTAAACGATGCGATTGCTGCTTATTCAAAAATCAAAACAAAGCCAATCACCTGCACGTATCGCCAGTCGCTTGGCACAGAGAAAAACACCAACCTGCCCAGTAATTTTTTTGACAAAGTTCTGCTCATTGATTGTTTCCATCATCTCACCTTCCGCAACGAAATGATCGCTGACATCAAACGAATTTTAAAAACCAACGGAAAGCTGGTAGTGTTTGAAGCCGTAGCCCGCAAGCCAGGCCAACTCTTCAAAGGCTGTCGCTCCGTAATTTTCACACAAGAGGAAATCATCAGCTCCTTCGCAACCCACGGCCTTCCACCCGACCGCATCTATAAAACAGTGAACGGAAACGGAACGAGATTCAGGGTGTTTACATTTTTGAAGCGATAAGCTCGCTACTCACAGCAGTAACACCTTCAGACGTTACGCTTCCTAATATAGCTCGCAAACCTAGACTGATGAACTCTATTTGATTTTGGTTAATTCACCGAACAGTTTAAACTTCGATTTATTATATGTGATTATATATAGATATGACTTCTTGGTTGTATGAACAATATCAACGGTAGTAACCAGACCTGTGGTGTCACTAACCCACACATTGTTTGTAAACGTCTGCATTTGATAAAGTTCATAGCCGCATGGGCCTGTCCAGTTAACTTTAAATCTATAGTTAGGTCCCTTGGCATCGGTTTGCTCCTGAAAATCGCTTCGTCTATCAATTATTGTTTCGCCCATCACCGGATCGATGATCTTGAATTTGCCGTCTTTAAATTTTTGACAATCCGTTACTTCATTTTTTGAATTGACTCTGAACAGTATCCTGGTTTGCACCTTATTTGTATAATTGTCTGGTCTCTTCTCATTTTTATTAAAAGTCATCGCCATCCTCAAAAGGTTGTCATTCAACACCTCAATAATTCCATCACTTTTATTCACGGGGTTATAAAAATTATCAATAAAGAAAATGAAACTCAATTGAAATGGTTTTTCTTTTGTGTTCAATTCATATTTCATTAATGACTTTGCCTTTTGCCCATCCTTTGTCGTAAACTCGCCTTTGCCTAGTGTTAACTTTCTTGAAGCTATTGACATTGTCAAGTTTGCATCAAAAGAAAATTTCACAGTATCACCATTTGGATCGACTGTTTTCCATTGACCCACGATGATGTTTTCAATATTTTTTTGAGCGTATCCATTAACGATGACAATGGCTACAAGAATAAGAACTGCAAACAATCGATTCAAATTTCTTAGCATGATGTCTATATGTTAATGACTTAAAGGGTATTCAAAGATATTTTATTTTTGATCTCTACCAAAAAACCTCATTGTGATTGACCTTACGAGGAGATCATTCATTGTCCGCCTGGCGGGTCACAATAGCCCTGCTACCGGTTGGCACCCTTGTTTCCTTCAAGCAGGATTGGACTCCTTACACTGTTCCTGCACTCTCACTGTGCAGAACAGGCCAAGGTAAAGGGTGGAGGAAGCAAGGAGGTTGGGAGGCAGTCGGCTCTAAAATTAAAGTTGGTCGTTCTGACCAACTTTATAAAGTTAAACCCAGCCGTGTATCGGAATTCTTCTTACAAAAAAATTACAGCCAGGAAATTTTATAATCGTCAAATTCATCTCCGGCTGCAAGGCTTCTCAGGTATTCGACTTTAGGCGACAACACTTTTGTTTTGCGAACAATTTCGTCCAACAAACCAAACTGCAAAGTACTGTTGAATGTTTGTGTTCTGCGCATGATGATGAACTTCGGGCCAGACTCAAGTATTTCCCAGCCGCGTTTCTTCGGATCTTGAATCATCGTGCTGGCTACATTGGCAAGTGCCTTCATCACTTCCAGCGGAGTAGAATTATCGGTCACCATTTTATAATTTTTCATGGCTTCAAAAGCGGTTTTCCCGATTTGCCTACCCACAATGCGGGTGTTGGATTGACCAATTTGCGTTTCGATCCAACTGCACATCGAATTATAAATTTCCATGGGCACCATATTCATTGGGCTGGTTAAGTCAACTCCTTCTGCCATTCTCTTGAGCACCTCATAATCCTTTTGCGATTTCTCCTTGAAGATGAATAATATATCGCTAATAAATGTGGTAGCAATTTTTACATTTTCTGTTGATTGATCCATTTTAAAAAATTTTCCGCAAACTAAATTGATGCGCTTCTTCATGGATTGTGAAAATGGCATTTGTTCTTACATCTGTCGGTTTTTGTTTGCGCGTGTCTTCTATTGAAGGGAATTGTGATTAAATATTCATACCTAACTTTGACAAATGGAAATCGAAAAACTTTCTGCTGCCAATGTAAATGAAGTCACACGCCTAGCCTTAGAGCTTTGGCCCGATTGCTCTTTTGAGGAAGAGCTGAACAACTTTAAACAGATGTTGTCAGCGGAACAGGAGACATGCTTTCTCGCGAACTCACAAAAAAATTGCATTGCCTTCGCACAAGTTTCCATCCGCACCGATTATGTGGAAGGTGTAACCTCATCGCCTGTTGGCTACCTGGAAGGAATTTATGTGAAGCCTGAACATCGCGGTAAAGGCATCGCCACTCAACTCTTGCGGCACGCTATTGAATGGGCAAAACAAAAAAGCTGCAAACAGTTTGCGTCTGATACCGAACTCTCCAACACCGACAGTATTACTTTTCATTTGCGCTCCGGCTTTCACGAAGAAAACCGTATAGTTTGCTTTATCAAGGAAATTTAGTTTTGTGTTTTCGATTTTCTCTTTTTGAACTATTCATCAAATCCCAGCATGCTACGCCCGTCTATTATTGACATGATCATCAATGGTATTGATCACGTCAGTGCCCATGGTAAATTGTGAACTCTTGCCGATCTGTATTTCCAAGAAAATATTTGGGTTGGATTAAGAAAGATTCATTTAACCATTGAAATGTCATCAGGATTTAATGGACGAACGGGCAAGACTTGGCGTTCACACCACAAATACAACCACTTGTCGGCAATTTGCGTGCACAAGTCGGTTACACTGGTTAACTTTCCTATTCGAATTCAAATCATCAACTTATGAAAAAGATAATTCATCTCGCCATCGTCATCCTGGCCAGTACTATTTCCACTTTTGCTCAATATGACCTAGGGGATACTGAACTCAACGCTTCGCTGAAAACCATCATCGACAACGGCAAGGTTCACTTTAGCGAATTCAGAAGTTATGTGATGGGCAACCTGAATGTGAGCGGCAATAAATATGATTTCATGGAATCGGAACTGGGCATGCACACGGGAGATATTTATCTCGCAGCCGAAATTGCCAAAATCACGGGCAAGTCAATTGATGATATTATTGCTTTGTACAAAAGGAAAAAGAAAGAGGGCTGGGGTGTGATGTCAAAAGAACTCGGTGTAACTGCAGGCACACCTGCTTTCGAACGTCTCAAAGACGATGCCTACAGAAAAGCAAATGGCAAGCCACGACCGAAACCACAGCCGGTGGCGACAAAAGCAAAACCCAAGACAACGACAAAGCCTGCAACCAAAACCAAGTCAACTCAAACAACGAAGACAAAACCAAAAGCAACACAAACTACAAAGCCAATACAAAAGACCAAACCTAAGCAGTAGTTAAAAATCAAAAAGTCAGGTTAATCAAACCTGACTTTCTTTTTCATTAAATGTTTAAGTACTCACTTTTAAATCAGAAACCAGTCAGGTTGAGATGGCCAATTATTTTTTGAAATTCAATTCCATCCAAATCGTAAAGTCATCGGAAATAGCAGTGTCTTTGATATTTGTCAGAAAGTTTCTTGATTGATAGGTAATGTTCCATTTCATCCGGTCAATCTTCAATTCGGCTTTTACTTTCACATGATTGCCTTTCACAGTTACTGTTGCCGGAAATTGAATTTCGTTGATAATACCCTTGATCGACAAATAGCCTCGAACTTTGAATTGATCGGCTGCCAGGGCGGTGACAGGAATTACCTGGGTGATGGTGAAAAAAGATTTTGGAAATTTCCCAACAGAAAAGAAATCGTCTGATTTTAAATGATCACTCAGATCCTTGATGTCACTACCATCGCGTTCGTCAATGGCCATGATAGTTTTCATATCCAGTTCAAACTCTCCTTTGGTAACCACATTCTCACGGGAAAGTGATAAATAGCCGGAACGGATTTCGATGGTTCCTTCGTGACCATTCTTCAAAATATCTTCTCCGCGCCAATGAATTAAATTCGCTTTATCGGCAAATTCATATCTTGCTTGAGCAAAAGCAGAAACGGAAATAATGCAAATCAAAAATAGAAGTACTTTCCTCATAAATTTTTGTTAAAGTGTTTTTGAATTTGATTTTTCTGAAGGCGCACAAACTTATTTTGCATACCGGCTTCAACTTGCAAACCACTTGTAAAAAGGTGTAAATGAACTGTAAATTCATAATCATTAACTCATGAAACGAAAAGCAATACTTCTGACAACCCTGCCCTTATTAATAATTATCCTCACGGCAGAGATTTTCGTTGACGGTGGTTCATCGACTATTTCTGAAAATCGTTTGATGATTGCCCTGCGATCTGTGGGACATCAATTATTGCTTCGGGATGGTGATGCCACCTCACGCATCCTTCCGGTAAAAAAGGTGGGCGATGGGATTTTCCAACTGGAGTTTCAAAATGAATTTTCTCTTATGCCTGACACCCTGGTAGCAACCGTCACTCATCATCTTCATCAGCAAAACATACCAAACAACTACATAGTAAATGTGTTTGACTGCTTGTCTCATGAAAATGTGTATGGATTTGAAATCAATGCTTTGAACAAAAATACAGTGCCCTGCCTGGGGAGATCGCTGCCACGCAGTTGTTATACCATTCAAATTTCGTTTGTTGACTATGCTTCTGCTACCCGCCATACTCCCTACTATATCTATGCTGCGAGCGGAGTTTACCTGACTTTCATTTTATTCGTGTTCCTGCCCTTGGGGAAAAAGAAACCCGTTAAAATTGAATCCGATAGCTCACTGAAGTTGGGAAGTTATTCATTCCAACCGGAACATCGGTTGTTGAAAAATGAAAATGAAACAATTGAACTCTCCGCAAAAGAGACGAAGTTGCTAAAATTATTCACCGCCCATCTCAACCAACTTGTTACGCGCGATCAGTTACTAAAAGAAGTTTGGGAAGACGAAGGCGTATTCACAGGCAGAAGCCTTGATATGTTTGTTTCAAAACTCCGAAAAAAATTAAAGAACGATCCGGCCATCAATTTTGTGAATACGCACGGTGTTGGTTACACACTCCAGATAATTGAACAAGAATGAAAGTAAAAACGGCTTCGAAGATCGAAGCCGTTTCGTTTTCTTAATCAAGTCCGCCTTTGCGCGTGGCTTTCCTTTGCTCCGGCCACTTGCTTTGCTCGCCTTTTGAATTAAACGGCATCACACTTTTATCGCGGGGAGTTTTTACCGGATCTTCACTCGCCTGATAGATGAGGATGGCTGCCAGGATTGCATTGTTGCGCACGTCATCGAATACAATTTTATCGTATGTGTCGCGGTTGGTGTGCCAGGTGTAGCTGCCATACAACCAACTGTTTGAACTCAATGAAAATCCGGGAGCGCCCACCGCAACGAAAGAAGCAAAGTCAGAACCACCGCCACCGGGAGTGCCGGGGAAGCGCGTCTCCAATTTGTCTTTAAATTTTTCTGGTACTTTGCTGAGCCAACGACTGATGAACTCGTAGGCATGCAGATAACCTTGACCGGAAATATTTACCACACGACCTGTGCCGTTGTCCTGGTTGAAAAGCACTTGCAGGTTCTGAACAATTTCGGGATGGTCTTCCACAAAAGCACGCGAGCCATTCAAACCTTGCTCCTCACTTCCCCAATGACCCACTAAAATTGTGCGCTTTGGATTTGGATAAACTTTTTTTAGAATGCGCATCGCTTCCATCATGGTGAGTGTGCCGGTTCCATTGTCAGTAGCACCTGTTCCTCCATCCCATGAATCGAAGTGAGCGGACAGCATTACGTATTCATTTGCTTTTTCTGATCCTTTGATTTCAGCAAGTGTGTTGTAGGTAGGTACCATTCCTTTATCCTTTGAATCAGTAAGCACACTTATTTTTGGAGTCGTTCCATTTTCTGTGAGGCGGTACAACAATCCATAATCTTCCAGGGCAATATCAACAGTAGGGATTTTTTTGGTGCGTGCTCCAAAAATTTTATTCACACCAAATCCGCGCGACCAATTGCAAGTCACAATTCCAGCTGCCCCGGCTTTCTCAAGAGCAACAGGCAAAGTCTGGTTTGTCTTCCCGGTTTTCTTTATCCGATTTGCCCAGGCATCCGTTTGCTCGCTGCGATCTTTCTTCAGCTTTTCAAATGACTCTTTTGTTCCGAATTCTTCCCAGTTGTAATCGGGCCGCCCAGTCGGTTGGTTCATCGAAATCATAACAAATTTTCCTTTCACCGCTGGCAACCATTTTTGAAATGCCACAGAGTCAGCCAGATCAAGAAGGATAATAACTTCTGCTGTAACCGCTTTTCCATTGGTGCTTGGGCACCATGCTAGCTGTGTTCCTTCCAATGTTTTCATGCGTGGAGAAACCATATCGATATGTGAGATACCCCGCTCCCATCCACGCCACTCGCCCCACTTTTCATTTTTCGCTGCAATGCCCCAGGTTGAATATTTGGTCACGGCCCAATCATGCGCCTGCTGCATCTGCGGGGTGCCCACCAGCCGCGGACCAATTTTATCCAATAATTCGTGCGCGAGTTTTTCCAATTGTGAATTCTCGTTGGCTTCTTTAATGATCGCGTCTATCACCGGGTCTTGCGTTTGAGCAAAACTCCGGAGTGGTGCAATCATCATCGCAACCAAAAACAAAATGCTGATTCGTTTCATATAATTTGGTTTTAAAATGGTCGCGCTAAAATTAGAATATTAGAAACCGGGTTCTACTATTTTTCCAACCACAGGCAATTATCTGCCATCTGCGGTCTTTAATTTTTTTTGGAATCTGAATTGATCAAAAGATGAAGCAATTACATCCCCGTCTGCGAAAGCACCACGAGTAAAATCATCTTTATTGCATCTGATCCACGATCGTTCACCCACCACTCCGTAAGCGCATGAGGATTTCCACCGTTGCCCCCGAGATTCAAATTGACTGCCGGTATTCCTTTTGAGATCGGAATGTTGGCATTGGTAGATTCAAATCCTGTTGTCGCCTTGGCTTTAAAAAATTCGGCTGCCGCTATGGAATATTGAACCAATGGATTCTCTAAACTTGTGGTGCCCGAAGGACGGAAGCCAATTTGCTTTACATCAACCGTCAAAGGCGGGCCCTGACGAATTTGTTTGTTGCATTCATTCCTCGCGCGCTCAATGCATGAAAGAAAAATAGAGTTAATTTCATTAAGTCGTTGTGGATCTTCAGAACGCATGTCCACTTCGATCCACGATTCAAACGGAATGGAGTTGATGGATGTACCTCCGCCAATCCTTCCTACATTGTAAGTCGTCTTGATTCCTTTCGATGTAAAAACATTTGCCTCCTCATCAAAATAATGAACCGCACGCGCGAGCAAATGATGCGGATTGCCGAGACCAAACGAACCCCATGAGTGCCCTCCCGGGCCTTTCGCTGTAACTTTGTAACGAATTGAACCAACACCAGCATTTACAATATCACCCAGCGTTCCGCCTCCACCATCCGCAGAAATCCATGAGTCGATGGTCAATGACTTATTTTTAAATATTGCCTTCACACCTCGCAAATCACCGGCTCCTTCCTCACCCACACTGCCGATGATCAGAAGATTCTCCTTCGTCTCGATGGTTGCTTTTTCCAGCGCGCGTAACACTGTTAAAACCACTGCAAGTCCACGTGTGTCGTCTAAGATTCCGGGTGCAAATAATGTATCTCCTCGTTTCCTGACAGTCACATCTGTTCCTTCCGGAAAAACAGTATCCAGATGTGCATCCAGTGCAATTGTCTTTTTGCCAATAGTTCCTTTTCGCCAGGCAAGTACGTTGCCAACTGAATCGATCCAGACTTTATCTGCTCCTGCTTCTTCCAACAGTTTTTTATACGCAGCTGCACGCACGCTTTCTTTAAACGGTGGTGCAGGAATTTCTGTGAGGCGGATGTGATCTTGCAAAGTGGCGGGCTCCAGCTCATCAATGATCGAGAAAGCAGCTAGTACTTTTTTCTGTTGCGCTAATTTCTTAATCTCTTGTTTGTATTGATCCTTTGAAGAAACCGGACCCTGAGCCAGCACAACTGATGGGAAAATGAATGCAAGAACAATGACTTGTTGAAAAATACGCTTCATGAAAATGAGTTTGCTATTTTAAAGTGATTTACGATGCGCATCTGCCCAATAAGCCCACAGCACAAAAAGCCATTGCAGATGACCCGCCCACGCAATTGCTCCAACATTTGGCGGAGGCGGTCCAATCATATTCATCACAGAAATGATGGCAAGAAAAATAATCAATCCCCAGAAGGCAAACTTTCCGACATTGTCAACCGCAGTTGTCTTTTTCACATACAAGAAAACACCGGCTGCAAACAATGCACTTTCAATTATAAATGTAGCAGTCTTATAATTCCACAAACCCAATCCAACCTTGATTGTCTCTGATAAAGTAATTGGAAGATCAGGACGGTGCGTAAAAAAATCTAGCAGCCAATGACTTGCTATACATAAACCAATTAGAACTCCTGCACTCGCATCTTTCTTGGTAAGATAAACCAGGGCAAAGCCTGCCAAAGCCCATACGATTGCCATCACCAGACTATGCGTGATCGGGTAATGAATAAAATTGAGCGGAGTCATGGCCGTAATGCCCGGCTCAATGATTACCTGCTCAACATTCAGTAATAACAAGGTGGGCCAGAGCAGATCGACAAACTGCACCGCCAGAAAATAAGTACCTAAAGAAAGCGATGGCTTCACCGACTTAGCGGCCATACCAACTGCAAAGTGTCCGATAAACATGTTGTGAAAAATTAGTCAAGCGAAGATAAAAAGAAACTCAGAAACTCGTTCTGATTTTCTGCATTGATAACAGATGCGCATCCGGTAGCATTTGTTGGCAATAAGGACTACCGCATTTAAAAGAATAAGTCAAACAGAATTCAATTGTATCACAAAGAGTTAGTACCTTCAACTATGGGAATCATAAAACTTGTTTTGGGCATCGGGTTGACCATAGCGTTCACCTGGATTTTATTTAAAAACAGTAAGCGTTCAAACTTGCTTCACGCAATTTTGCGGATAGACACCATCATCGGAATTGCTGCAGGGCTTTTTTTAATAGGCGGATACATCGTTTCACTATTTGCCTGAGCCAAATCATTCATGAAGAGCAGGCTCATCGGAATATTTATCATGCAATTATTTTTTGCGCAGGAAACATTGTCTCAAACTTCACGCTTCGGTCCTAATGATCAACAAGTGCACTACGGAGCAACGGTTGCCATTGATCCTGTTCAACAATTGAATTCAAAATCGGATGAATAGAATTAAGCACCCTTCAGGCATCATTGTCATTTTTATTGTTTTTCTTTTCGCCTGCTCCTCACCAAAAAGAGAATTGCCTTCTTCACAACTTGACTTTTGCTCTTCCGTCCATAAAAATGATTCGCTAAGCCTGGATGGAGAGTTGGCACCGGTCTCCGACCTCATGAAAAACAAAACAGGAGTATATGTGCTTGAAGACGGTGGCACTTCGCTGATCGCACGGGCGTGGCTGAGCGAGTATGCCACGAAAACAATTGACGTGCAGTACTTTATTTTTTCCACTGACAATGTGGGCCTCATCGCATGCGATTACCTGGTGCGTGCGGCCGATCGTGGTGTGACAGTGCGAATACTTGTGGACGACATTATGGTGGAAGCTGAGGCGGATGAAATACTAACGTTGGATTCGCACAAAAATATTTCAATTAAAATTTACAATCCGGGAGCAAACGTTGGCAAAAACATTTATCAAAAAGTAAAAAAGTTAACCACTGATTTCAGCGGCTTCAATCAACGTATGCACAACAAGACTTTTACCGTGGATGGAAAAGTTGCCATCACCGGTGGTCGCAATATGGCCGATGAATACTTCGATTACGACCATGAATATAATTTCCGCGACCGCGATGTTTTACTGTTGGGGAAAACGGTTTCCTACATTCGGAAATCATTTGATGAATTTTGGAATGACTCCCGTAGTATTCCGGTCACTTCGTTGGTAGCGTCCACGAATATTGACAGCGCCAATGTAAATCGATATTCAAGGTTGCATCAATATGCATGCAATCCGGAAAATTTTTGGCCGCAGGTAAGGGAGCGCATCAAGCAACTGCCGGATGCATTCAGACAGATTCAGAAAACTGGAGAGTTGGTTTGGCTCGACAGCGTCAATTTTGTTTCGGATAAACCGGGCAAAAATAACAAACAGAATTTGACAGGTGGAGGAATCACCACCGACTCACTCATTCAGTTGATCAGGCGAGCGAAGCATTCCATCGAAATTCAATCTCCGTATCTCATCACCACGGAAGTCGGGCAAAAATTATTTAAGGAAGCCATTAACCGTGGTGTAAAGATCAGGATCCTCACCAACAGTCTTTCCTCTACTGATAATCTTGAGGCATTCAGCGGCTACCAACGCGACCGGAAAAAATTACTGGAAGCAGGCGTGCGTATATTTGAATTCAAACCCGATGCAAAAGAAAGATACCGCATCATGACCGGAGAGTTACAGCAGGCCATGAACTTCACTCCCATCTTCGGGCTTCACGCCAAGTCGATGGTGGTTGATAAAGAAATTACCGTGATCGGAACATTTAATCTGGATCCGCGTAGCGCGAATCTGAACACTGAATGTTTTGCTGTAATCCGCTCGAAACAAATTGCTTCTTCTGTTTTAAAAGGAATGGAAGAAGAATTCAAACCGGAAAATTCATGGGAGACCACACTTCAATTTAACCCTGACGAAGCTGCCGGAATAAAAAAACGAGTAAAAACATTTACCAAGAAAGTAATTCCGAAAAAGATATTGTAGCTGTCTTATTTCTTCACTGCTGAAAGAAATACTTCGTCTCGTAGGTCTCATTTCCATTCAGTGACACAACCCGCGTAGTCTTGTTCGTGGCAAACCCTTGTTGATTATAGCTGTAGGTATAAAACTCCGTTGACACTAAAATTCCGTTATGGTTCCTGATTTCCAATTTGGCTGGATTATTTTTAAAGGCAAAATGCAGCGGATTGATCACCGGCAATTCGAAATACACCTCTGAATTTGATTTATCATCATAACCGCTGAAGTCGAAAGTGGTTAAAACTGTTTCGTCTGTGCCTCCTGTAGAGTAGTAGTATAGTTTATTTTGAATAAGGTTACCTTTTGAATCATAAACGTAAGTTGTTTTTGAAACCGGGATAACTCCACCTTCCTCAGGGATATTTTGAAATGCTACACTCTGCGCCACACGATTGTTCTGATCATAAGTAAACTCGTGTGTTTGCGTAAGATGATCGCCAATATATTCATTCGTTTTGATCAGTTTCTTATTTTGATAAAAATAGATGAAACGAAAGTCCTGATCTGTAACGATCGAGCTGACAAGTCCTTCACTGTTGTAAGAAAGTTTTTCAAAGCTAGTAATTGTTCCACCGGGATAAACCGAAATGAAATCGATTTTCGTCAAACGGTTTTGATTGTCGTACTTCAACTCAGTTGCCTGATCACCCTGCTCTAACCGAAACGGAATTACAGAAGCGGGTTGCTCAATTACGGGCTGTGGATTTTCCGTAGAGCAAGCAGTTGCAAAAATCAGAATAGAGAAGACAGGTATTTTGTAAACTTTCAGCATAATGCAGGATTTGTAGCCTGCCTTTACGCACAACTCAAAGGTTGGTTGCAAATAAAGATTAGAAAAATTCTAATGATAACTACCTCCAACTTTTTTTCCGACTTGCCGTTGAAGCGCAGCCTGGTTCAATTGTTCAGTATCCAAACGAAATTACCCGTGGCTGTTTTTTCAAAAGATCATTAAATAATTCGATCTGGCTTTCGCGGCCATATACTTCATAAATCAAGACAAAGTATTCTCCCTCCTTCATGTCGCGTCTCTTTTTGAAATTCAAATGAAGCGATTTGAACAATCGTTCCAACTCCTGGCTAAAATCTTCTTCGCCACGAACATTAATACGATAGGATCTCGTCTGATGCCAACGTTCAACATAACCTTGAATTTTTTCGAGCAACGTAAGAACGATCAAGACCACGCCCGAACCAACAATAGCAATAAAATATTCCCCGGCACCCACCGCCATCCCAATTGCTGACGAAATCCAGATGGTAGTTGCTGTTGTGATTCCTGTCACGGTCAATCCGTCTTTGAAAATCACACCGGCACCCAGAAAGCCAATACCCGAAACAATGGATGCAGCAATGCGATCGGGGTTATCAACTCCAAGATGAATAGACACTTCCGTGAAGATCGTTGACCCCAGGCAGATCATAATCATCGTGCGAAAACCTGCGGCCTTACTGCGGTATTCACGCTCCAATCCTATCGCTGCACCTACCGCAAATGAAACCAACAGCTGAATTGCAATTTCTATGTCGAGATTAATGTTCATGGCTTATCATTCGTGGTAAGTTAACTTTTAACAACCGTTGCTCCTATGATTTGATCATCACAGCGCAAAAAATTCTATTTTTGAAGATGCCACTGCGCTTCACCTTTACAACTTCGTTCCTTTTCAACATTGAAAAAAGGAAGCAGGCGGACTTCATTGAAGATAAATTCACACAAGACTTGATTGGTGGAATCACGTGAACATTGCATTCAAAAAAAATCGACCGGTGAAGAATCAGATAGAAAAAATAATGACTCATTCAAAAAATATTTTGAACGCGTTGTTCCGATCCGCACGGTTACCCATCACGTGCCAGGGTGTGCTATGCTTTTTTCTATGAATTAAAGAATTACAAGAGTACATTTGCCGACCCTTTATTGAATGAATAATTTTTTAGCATCGTATCCACTACTTTTTAAAATCCTTAAGTTCGGAATAGTCGGAGCCTCCGGCATGCTGGTTGATTTTGGAGTTACCTTTCTCGTAAAAGAAAAAATCAAGTGGAACAAATACGTATCAAACACGTTGGGATTTTTTTCCGCAGCTACTACCAATTTTATTTTCAACCGGCTGTGGACTTTTGAAAGCAATGATCCTGCTGTTGCTTTCCAATATGTAAAATTTTTATTGCTCTCCATTATCGGTGTATTGTTGAGCAACTTGTTCATCTACTTATTTCACGGCAGACTTAAGTGGAATTTTTACCTTGCCAAGCTTGTATCCATCGCGATCGTGATGTTCTGGAATTTCTTCGCGAGCTATTTCTTCACGTTCAACTAAGAAAGTGCTCTTAAAGGGCTACGTTCCAGCGAACCACTTTCTCCAGTTTCTCAGAATGAATCACAACAATTTTTCCACTTTCGATGTCAATGATGCCTTCGTCTTTGAAATCGGAAAGCACGCGGATCACTGTTTCAGAAGCAGTGCCCACCATCTTGGCAAGATCATCGCGTGAGACATAAATTTTTTCTTTCGCATCCTTCAGCGGAACTACTTTCAACAAAGCGGAGGCCGTGCGCTGGCGCACGGAATTATAAGCAAGATTCAAAAGTTGTGATTCCTTCTCGGCAACCTTCTTGCACAGCAAACCAATAAAGCTTGCTGAAATATCTCGTTGGCTATAGAATAATGTGAGAAAATCCTGTTTGGGAATCAGTACCAACTCTGTATCCAACATCGCTACCGCAGACTCCTGGTACATACTATTTTCAAGCACCGGTTCGAAACCAAAAAAATCGTTTTGCGAGTAAAGATTTGTAATCAATTCCTTTCCGTCCTGGTTTGATTTATAAGTCTTTACACTTCCTGATTTGATGAAATAAATAAAATGTGGCGCATCGGCTTCTGAAAAGATTTCAGCCTTCTTTTTGTAAGGCCGCACCTTTTTATCCTTGCATAGGTCATCCAGCCGCAGTATCTCCTGCGCATCCTTGATGAAATTATCGAGGCCTTCGGAAGTGGGTTGATAATTTTTTTCGCGAATAGCCTGCTTGCGCAGGCGGGTGGAGATGGCATTCAAAAGTTCTGTGTCGTCAAAGGGCTTGGTCAGATAATCATCAGCTCCGAGTTCCATCCCTTTTCGCAGGTCGGCTTTTTCCGTTTTTGCCGTAAGAAAAATAAAAGGAATACCCGCAGTGTCATCGCCCTTGCTAAGAATATGCAGCACACCATAGCCATCCAGTTCAGGCATCATGATATCACAGATGATAAGATCAGGGCTTTGCTCCTGCGCCAAGGCAACACCTATTTTTCCATTTTCAGCCGTTATTACATCGTAGCTGGCCAGTGAAAGAATCTCTGCCGTGTTTTCCCTTATATCAGCATTGTCTTCGATCAAAAGAATTTTTTTCATAAGAGTTCAACTGGAATTGATATGGTAAATGTACTTCCTTTTTCATATTCACTTGAGAAAAATATTTTCCCGTTAAGCAAATCCACATACCGTTTCACAATGTTCAAACCCAAGCCGGTGCCCTGAATGTTGGTAACATTGCTGGCGCGGAAAAAACGTTCGAACAAATATTTCTGGTCTCCTTCCGGGATGCCAATACCTTCATCGCGGATTTTAATTTCAAGAAGGTTATGCTCATAGTGGCAAGTGAGATATATTTTTTTTCCTTCGTTTGAATATTTGCTCGCGTTGGAGATAAGGTTAAAAAGTATGTTTCGTAAAATGCGGGTATCTGACCGAAAACTCAACTGATGCAGCCTGCAATCAATTTCAATTTGCTGGCCCGGCTTAAGAGACGATTTGATTTCCTCCCGAATATCACCAAGAAATTCTTCGGGATCAATCCTTTCAGGAGAAACCTCCACTTTGCCTTCCTCCAATTTGCCAAGCGACAAGAAATCATTGAGAATGGACGTGAGATGGTTCACCGATGATCTTACGCGATGCGTGTGCTTATCAATTTTTTCAAGATCGCCTTTGGCCTTGTATTGGTCAATTAGAGAAACGGAACTTAAGATTGTGCTGAGTGGAGTCCGAAACTCATGAGAAGCGATCGAAACGAATTTTGATTTTAACTCATTAAGCTCGCGCTCTTTTTCCAATGCTTTGCGGGCTTCTTCCTCCGCCCTTTTCCGATCGATTACTTCGCGTTCCAATTTTTCAATGGAGGCATTCAAATCTTCGGTTCGCGACTGCACTTTTTTCTCCAACTCAGAAGCATACACAATAAGTTGTTCTTCGCTTTGCTTCAGCGCTTCCTCCGTTTTTTTACGCCATGAAATATCGCTGATGAAGGCAATGGCAATGAAGCGCCCGTTTGTATTGGACGAACTCAGACTTATTTCTACCGGAAATTCCGCACCATCTTTTGTGAGCGCACTAAGGTCTCGTCCCAAACCCATTTTGCGTGGGGAGGGGTTGCGGTTAAACCCCATCATGTGCTTCACGTGGCCATTTCGATAACGGTGGGGCAGAAGGATTTCCAGGTTTTTACCGGTCAGTTCACCACTTTCATATTTGAACATTTCTTCGGCAATCCGGTTGACGACCAATATCTTGCCTGTTTCATTAATAACTACAATTCCCTCCGTCATGCTGCGGAAGATTTCCTGAAAGGCTTCGTTCGAAATATTCAATAGATCTATGGATTCCTTCATGAAGGCAATTTAGCAAACTATATGCATGATTAAAATCATGACCCACTATGATGCAGGTACTCGCCCCCGGCAGCACATACACCTGATATTTGTCAAGTCACTAATTGATCCTTGTGAATCCATTACTACCCATTAACGGAGCACCCCGGTCTATTCTTTGTTTGATAGACTTTTCTGAAGACTCCATTCAGGCCCTAAGATGGACGGCAGAATTGGCCATGAAACTTCATGCTCACATGACCATTGTGCATCCCTATAGGTTAGTGCCGTCCGATAAAAAAGAAAATCTCTTTCAAGCAAAAAAAGAATTGGACATCAAGGCCGCACATAGTTTTGAAAAGATTGCCTCGGATATTTTCAAAGGCGGATCCGTGACCTATGATTTTCGCCCTGAAGTTGGATTCATTTATGACCGGGTACGGGATCACTCACGCAGAAGTCAAATCCTCTTTGTAGCCATTGAAAAAAAATTCGCACTCAGCAAAAAAGAAGCACTGGATGAATTGATCGAGCAGATTGAAGTTCCGCTGGTCATCATTCCCTGAATCGGTTAATTACTTTACCTACCGCAATAAGTTGGAGTTTATCTTTCACCAACTCTTCTGCTTTCATTTGACAACCGGTGAATCTTCCGGGACCTTTGGTTGCGTGGACGCCTGCTCAGAAACTTGTTTGAGCTTCACCAATCCTTGCTCATACATCGGGCCGAGAAATTTTTCCATGAACAATCCCATCACTTTGTACATGGGAGATGCAAGGCCGCTGCCGGTCACATCTCCATCGTAAGTCCATGTAATTTCAGTTCCACCTTCTACCGGGGTTAAAATAATTTCGCTTGTATAAGTGCCGCTCATCCCGCCAAACTGCATTTGGCTTTTGATGCGTTTATCCCCTTCGCTTTCCAAAATCCATTGCGAACCATTTCCTACATTTTCATCTTCACTGGTCCAGTTCATCTTCGCTCCTACGCCTGACTCAGGTCCTTCAAAAGTGTATTTTGTATCGGGATCTAATTGTGCCCATGGCGACCACTGGTTGAAGTTCCTGTAATCATTGACGATTTGAAAGATTGCCGCTGGCGTTGCTTCCGTCACAATCGCGCGCTCCATGTGCGACTTGGGTGAAAGAAAAGCTGTGACAATCAGCAACAACACAATGAGTGAAGCAAGCACCAGGCCGATGACTTTCAGAATTTTCATGATGGATATTTTTGAATGGCTCATCGAATATAGGTAAAATAAACAGCCGGAAAATTGGATGTGAATCCAAAAAGTTTAAACTTAGTAGAGTTCTCTTTGACTTGGCCTTGATTACAGAAGCAATAACTTAACCAACCAATAAAATGAAAACGCTTGTTACACCTAAGGAATTCTTTACCGATGCCGAGCATATACCGGGGAATTACGGACTTCGGATTGCTGGCGGGCTCATCGCCTACTTTCTGATCATGAAAGCCGCTGGCCTTGGAAACATTGTAGAACTCAGACTGCTAAACCTGATAATATTAGTGTTCGGTATCTACTCTGCCCTGAAAAAATTCAAAGCCACGCACGGCAAACACATCAACTATTTCAGGGCATTGGCTACGGGCGTTGCCACAGCAGCCATTGGTTCATTGACTTTTGCACTATTCATGTTCATCTATATGAAACTTGACGGCAGCATGATGCAATGGATTATTGACAATGAGCCCATGGGCCGCTACCTCAACGCCTATATGGTTTCATTCATCGTGGCGCTGGAAGGTGTGTTCTCCGGATTGCTCGTGACTTTTGTGCTGATCAACTATATCACCACAGACGAACCCGGGCAATGACACGAAGGATATTTATTTTGTTAACCCTGGCCTTCTGGTCAGGGTTTTCTTTTTCGCAATCTATCGAACAGAAAAAAATTGAATTCCTTTTAAAGGAAGTTGAAAATCTTAATGGCGCTAAATTCTGGCGAAACGGATCATCCCATTCCGCGAAAGCGGCTGCCGACCACCTGCGTTCAAAATTGAGAAGTGCTGGTAATGCCGTGAGCATGGCAAAAGATTTTATTGAAAAGATCGCATCGAAATCCTCTACCAGCGGTAAACCTTATCAAATTGAATTTGCGGATGGAAAAAAAGTGGAGACGAGTGCTTTCTTCTTTCAGAAGTTGAAAGAGTGGAAGCCGTAGCCGTTCAATCTGTCTCTACCACTTTTTGAATCTCTTTGATCCTGTCATCCAATTCTTCAAGTGTTTGATTTACTTTTGCCCTGATTTCGAGCTGTTCATTTGAAGAGTGATCCATTTGCTCTTGCAACTGAATGAGACCTTGCAAATTGCTGAATGGGCCCCTCAAAAGGTGAGCATTAAAGAAGGCATGTTGTTTCAGTTTTTCATTTCGCTCTTCCAACTGGGAAGTTCGATGCAAAACGATTTGCTCCAGGTTTTGATTCATCGCATCCAACTCCTCCTTTTGTTGTTCTATCAAAGCGCGTGACTCGTTCACCCTTTTCACATACAACTCAATAATGTAGAGTGTATAAAACGTGACCAGGTTGAACAACAACCAGTACAGCAAAGCATCAAGAGAATAGTAGGTGTAACCGACCAGTTTAGTTGGAACCTCCTCCACTTTGTCAAAGAAAATGAGAATGGATGACGAATAAATCAGGCCCAAAAAATTGACAGCCAAAAACAACACATACAACATCGTTTCCTTTCGATAGGAAAACATGAGCTGAATAAGAATGCTGTGAAAAATAATCCCTAAAGGAAAAGCCAGGTAATAATCCGCTGGAGTCTTCAGCAATTGAATAGGAACCAGGTGAAGCAATACCGGCCATAAAATCAGAAACAAAATTCTGCTGGTGGTTGTATGCCCTTTGTCGTTGAGCCATAGGCAGCAGACACATCCCGCAATAACAATAGGCACTACAAACTGATCGAATCGCAGCTCGCTTACAGGAACGAGATAGGATTTCAAATCAACGAGCATGAAAATAAAATACACGACCGGCAAACAAAGAAATACCACATTCGAAAAAAGAATGTGCCTGTCCAGATCATCTTTGTGTTCAGGTTTCACACCCACGCGGGTGATGTGTAGAAACCAACCGAACCTCTTGTTCATGTCAAATCTTTTGAATGGATCAAGCCGTCATCGCGCGAAGTATGTCATGCTGGGTAATGATGTGCGCCTTCTCGTTTTCATCGCGCACCAGCAATGCCTTGTTTGTTTTGTTGAGCATCGATGAAAGTACATCCAGGGTGGTGTCAAAAGCAACCACTTGCATGGGGGGATCCATAATTTCTCCGACTGATTTGTCTTTGACCGTTGGATCATTGATAATTTTTTCGATCAAACTTGCCGTGGTCACGCTTCCTACAAAATCATTTCCTTCTACTACCGGCATTTGATCCACGCCTTCTTTGTTCATCAGGCGGATCGCTTCACCAATGGTTGACTTCTTTGAAACGGTAAACAACGAATCTTTTCCGTTTCGGTGCTGAATGATTTCACGCGCTGTGGAAAATGTTCGCTCTTCGGTGAAGCCGTGATCTTTCATCCACAAATCGTTATAGACTTTATTCAGGTAGCGCGTGCCATGATCGGGCAACAGAATCACATACACATCATCTTTCTTCATGTGGGCATGCGCATATTCCAGCGCTCCGTGCACAGCCGAGCCGCTGCTCCATCCTACAAATAATCCTTCCTCGCGCGACAGCCTGCGCGCCATGATCGCTCCATCTTTATCCGTCACTTTTATAAACGTATCGATGATGTTGAAATCAACATTTTTCGGGAGAATGTCTTCGCCAAAACCTTCCGTGAGATAAGGATAGATTTCATTCTTATCGAAGATGCCTGTCTCTTTGTATTTTTTGAATACAGAACCATAGGTATCAATTCCCACCGCAGTGAGTTTTGAATTTTGTTCCTTCAAATATTTTGCCGTGCCGCACATCGAGCCACCTGTTCCCACCGTTGCTACATAGTGTGTGATTTTCCCCGCTGTCTGTTTCCATATCTCCGGGCCGGTAGTCTCATAGTGCGCTTTGGCATTGGATGGATTGTCGTATTGATTTGGATAGATCGAATTCGGAATTTCTTTGTTTAATTTTCTTGCCACAGAATAATAGGATCGTGGATCTTCCGGCTCCACGTTGGTCGGGCACACAATCACTTCCGCACCGACCGCCCGAAGAATATTTATTTTCTCCTGCGACTGTTTATCCGCCATCGTGAAAATACATTTATATCCTTTGGCAACGGCCGTGAGCGCAAGTCCCATTCCCGTGTTGCCCGATGTTCCTTCAATGATCGTTCCGCCAGGTTTTAAAATGCCTGCCTTCTCCGCATCTTCAATCATCTTCAGCGCCATGCGATCCTTCGTGGAGTTACCCGGATTGAAGTACTCTACTTTCGCCAGCAAGGTGCCAGGCAAATTCTTCCCAATTTTATTCAGGCGGATAATAGGCGTGTTACCAATTGTTTCAACAATGTTGTTATAAATCATAAAAGCGGATTTTGCCGAAAGTTAGCCGAATCAATGTGTGATTAAAAATCAAATTTTTTGTAGTTAACCTTTGCTCATTAAATGTTAACACTTCGGGTCATTCCTAAATTTTACGGAATGGTTGCGATCATTTTCATGGTGTTGACTATTTCCCGGCCCTCCTTCACATAGCGACCTCACATCGTTGAATCATTATGAATAGGTTACCACGCTACGGGTGATCAGCCGAGGAATTAAATTTCGATTCATCACCTATAAGCGGTGATTTTTTACAAGCCATTTCTTCGCGAGCAGGAAAAGAATTTATTTCGTAGAGCACGAAACAAAGCGCCTATGAAAAAAATCATTGTATTACTTTTCATCACATCTGCCATCACCTCCCACAGCCAACCAAAAAAAATAACAATCGCCAAAGCAGATTCCTTATTGTTTGCCGGAGATTCAAAATCAGCAAAGGAGATGTACGCCCGAATTCTGAAAGACACTTCGCGGAATGCAGGTGCCTGGTCGCGCTATGGACTTTCAAATCTCAATCTTAAAAACTACGATGAGACGCAACGATACTTCGAGAAGGCATTGTCGCTGAAGCCTGTGGCTCCTGTTCGTATGAACGTATTTGCCGGACTGGCACGAACTTACTCAATGATGAACAACAAGATGAAAGCAATTGCAAGTTTAGATAGTGCCATTGCACTTGGCTATTCCAACCTGAAACTTGTTGATACAAATGAAGACCTGAAAAATATTCGCGAAGACAAGAAGTTCAAAGAAATCCGCGACCGGCTTTACAATCGTCTCTTTCCATGCATGACTAATCCAAAAGCGCGTGAATTTGATTTTTGGATCGGTGAATGGGATGTATATGTAACGGGTACAAAAAATTTTGCAGGCAACAGTAAGATTGAAATGATATCGGGTGGTTGCGCTATTCTCGAAAACTGGGAGTCCAACGCCAGCTCGGGAAAGAGTTTAAATTTTATCGATCCGCACACCAACAAGTGGCGGCAAACCTGGGTGGGCTCGTATGCTTTCGGCACGCAGGATTTCACCGATGGTGAATACAAAGACGGGGCCATGCGATTTGTGTTTGAAGGCACCAACCCCAACGGTCAAAAATTTATGGGTCGATTTATTTTTTTCAATGAGAAACCCGGGCAAGTGCGGCAATTCAATGAAACATCTGTGGATGGCGGCAAGACATGGACTACTTCTTATGACTTCACCTACCTGCGGAAACAGTAACCGATGCACGAACTCGTCTGGAATTAGCTTTCTATTTTCATATCAGGTCATCAAAGAAAACAGCCGCCCATGAAGGCGACTGAAAACTTATTGAAACGTAAATTAAAACACAGCCATTACCTGCATTCCTTTGCCTAGCTGTGTAGGATAGTTTTGTGTCATCACGAAATTTGAGTATCCACTGCGCGCCACAAACATCAGCGCTTAGCACGCCATTTTTTACTGAGTGAGATTTCTTTATTTGTTTTTTCTCTTTCCCGTTCGCTGTTTGATGGTAGATGAGCACTGCGCAACCAGCTTGCCCGGTAAAAAGTGTTTTAACTCTTTATAAGAAAGTGAAGAGGCGTTTAAGGCAAGCCTTACTGAGAATTTGGTCCAGCTCGAAAAAAAAGATATCCCCGCGTATGGAATCCTTGGCAGCTTAGCATCTTTTAAGCTGAATGATTACTTTCCTGCCTATGAAAAAGTTTTTACCCCTCATTGTCCTGTTGCTCTTTAGTATAGTTTGCAGTGGCCAACAAATAGTCGAACCCAGACAAGGAAGCTTTTACACCTTCATCTACAAAGTTACCAATCAACAGGCTTTCAACTTATATTTTAAAGACGGCCAGCCCGATTCCCTCCATTTCACCACGTTAGTAAAAACATTTCCTACCGACTCTGCCTTCAACGAAAAGCTACCGGCCGGTCATTATCTGTTTGTAAAAACCAAAGACAATAAGCTTTTAATGGAATTGGAATCGATCAATAATCTCTCGATGAAAATTCTTGATAATGAAAGAGACCTGATGTTGGTATTCACGGATGCAAAGAACCAGGAGGTAAAAAATCTGGCTCCAAAGCTAAAAGGCAGACGAGTGCCCTTCAATCAAAACACGCAAGCCTTCACCATCAGGAAAACAAACTACCAGGGAAGAGTTATTGTAGAATATAACGGTCACGAAAATTTCTTTAGCATAAACCGAAGGTATAACAATACGACCCTGCAGCGAACCAAACGAAGAATTCTCGGAACGTTTCCGATCAATCACATCGTGTCACCCGTCCGCTATTTATCCAGCTCAATAAAGTATCGGCATTTTTACAGACCCGGCATTGTCAATAAACTGATACGGTTATTTGAAGACAAAACGTTTGAGGGGTTTATGGTTACCAACAAACCAAAATACAAGCCGGGAGACACCCTGAAACTAAAAGCCTATGTTCGTAGAAGAAATGGCCAACCCATTTCAAAAAAACTGTACCTCTACCTGGGCGGCTATGGTGGTGGTCACTCCCTCAAAAAAATCAAAACCTTGTTGCCCTATCGCAAAGGATTTTACGAAGGTGAAATAATTCTTCACGACAGCCTTCAACTTGAACTGGACGATCGGTATTATGTAACGCTGGAAGACAAAAATTTCAGAAATAATTATCCGGCTGAAAACTTTTACTTCGAAGAATATGAATTGAAACAAAATACATTTTTTGCAAACGAGCATCCGAAGAATAAACTTGGAAAGCCTGCTACCCTTGTTTTAAAAGGCATGGATAGCAACGACCTACCACTTTTTGATGTTCAGTCAGATATTCTGTTGCGAAGAAAACTCGTGCGGGATTTTTATGAAGAATCTCTTTTTATTCCTGACACACTCTGGCATCATAAAATGAAACTGGAGACCTTCGGTGATATAGAAGTTAAGCTGCCGGACTCTGCCTTCTACAATGCCCACTATGAATACGAAGCAATTATCACCTTCACCAATGCTGAAAACGAATACCACCAAAAGCGGCTCACGTTAAACTATGATGCCCATGCAATAGACGTAACCTTGCAATTGCAAAATGACTCTCTCAAGATTACCGGATCCGTATCCACTCCTTTGCATCTGGTGGGATACAACCAGGAGCATGAAGTCTTATTCAAGAAAGAAATAGCACTGCCACATCAGGAAAAAATAAACGCTGAAGAATTTTCGTACCATGTTTATCGTGACTCTACACTGCTCAGTTCGCTAAGCCTGGCTGATCAACCTGATTTACTGGAAGCCTCCGCCTCCCGCGACAGCGATAGTCTCTTTATTGTGGTAAACAACCCTCGAAAACTTCTGTTCAGGTTCCAGCTCTTTAAAGGAAACGTAGTGATGGAAAGTGGCACCGCTTATCAATGGATAAAAAAATTAGCGGTGACCGAGCATCAACGATATTATTTGTCGCTGCAATATGTGTGGGCAGGTTCTGCGAAGCACCTTGATTACAATTTTCAAACACCCAAAAAAACCCTCGATATTTCAGTCATACATCCCACCTCGGTATTTCCGGGACAGGAAGTTGATTTCGCCATCAACGTGAAAGATGCGCTCGGAAAACCCGTGCAGAATGCAGACATCACTTCTTTTTCGTACACGCGAAAATTCAAATCAGATCCATCCATTCCATTGGATCAGTCCGAAAAAGTAAAGAACAGAAAAGCATTCAATTCATTTCATCACAACAGCCTGGATGAAGTATCTATTTTCAAAAAACTTGACTATGACTTCTGGAAAAGTAAACTGGGATTAGATAGTCTTCTGTTCTACCATTTCCTCTATCCCGCGCAAGGTTACTTTCAAACTGCGTTGCCTGTCAATGACTCCATCACACAACTCGCACCTTTTGTGGTGAGCAAGGGTGATGTTCAACGCATCTTCTACATCTACTTCAATGAAGATCTAAAATATTTTTATGCAGCCAACGAGTCGCAGCCATACTCTTTTACAGCAAAGCCTGGCGCTGCCGTGAACGTCACCTTGCGGCTTCAGAATCACTTGCTAACCTTACCCGTTACTCCGGTAAAAAATAAAAAACTGCTATTCAGTGTTGACCTGGATCACCTGCCAAAAGGTGCCGTAGTACAACCGCTTGCCAATCTCCTCTCGCAGGCAGAAGCTGATCGTTTATCATCCCATTTCATGTGGGTGAATCTTTCAGTCGATCAGAATCATGCATGGCTTGCTCAAGGACAAAATTATCTTCTCCTGCATCGGGACAGGGGTACACAAATGGCAGGGCCTTTTCTTTATGGCTCGGTTACGTTTCAGTCATACTTTAAAACCAACTTCTACTTTAAACCAGGAATGAATTATCAGTTTGAGCCCGGGCTGATCGATCGCAGTTCCTACCCCTATTCCTTTCAGCAGCCACTCTTTCAGAGAGAGGTATATCCCGTCTTTGGTGCCCGCACGTTGACACAAGATCAGATTACAGACCGTTGGAAATTTGAAGACGAAAATGCGCCCATCCTCTTTAAAAAATATCCGGACAGTGAACCGGCAACCAAACAAGTCGGCTCACTCACTATGCGCAACCGAGCGAAGGTTAAGCAAAAAGAAATTGCTGTGTTATTATTTAATCTGGATCAACCCAACGATTATCATATTTACCCGGGCGGTGTCAGATCTTTTTACAACCTGCTACCCGGCACCTACCAGGTAACGCAAGTATTTAAAGATGGTGCCTACAGCCGATCGATAAGTTTTAAGATAAAGCCCTATGGCGAAACACTTGCCGACCTTAGTAAAGCAACAATACTTCCACCCGATTCCTTCAGCACGGAGACAATAAAAAAAATAAAGAGCTGGTCGAAGACCAATGCAGTGGTAGAGCCTGCGCGGCAATATGATATGCAGGACTTACGTGAACGCTACTACCAGCAAAGCCATGTCAACTTTACCGGAGGTAGATGGATCAGCGGGCATATTACCTCTGCAGAAGATGGTAGTGCATTGCCTGGAGTAAACATTATTGTGAAGGGGACAACAATTGGAACGGTAACAGATGAAAATGGTGATTACCGGATCTATGTTCCTTTTGGATGCACACTTGTAGCTTCTTTCATTGGCTTAACCACTGCGGAGCGAGACGTGAACAGTGACACGATGGATTTCAAGCTCAAGGCAGATGTCACGCAGCTTCAGGAAATTGTTGTCACCGGATATGGTGTTCAGGCGAAAAGAGACCTAACGGCTTCCGTCACGACAGTATCCAATGTTTTATCAGGGCGGGTAGCCGGTGTTCAAATCACACCCGGAGCCACCGATTCGGTGAGCATAAAAATCAGAGGCATCTCGGCATTAAAGGAAATCGAAAAACCATTGGTGATCATGGACGGTGTGGTTGTAGCGTTTGATCAGATCGACAAGTCAAGTATCGGGTCGATTGAAATACTATCCCCACAACAAGCAACCGCTCTCTATGGCAGCCGCGCTGCACATGGCGTTATTCTTATCTCCACGCAAAAGGGAGTTTCTGCAAAAGAATTACTGAAAATGAAATTGCCGCCCTTGCCGGAATTTGTTTCGATTGATGAAAATACAGCCGGTAGTTCGCTACGCAAAAATTTTAATGACTATGCCTTTTGGCAACCTCGCCTGCACACTAACGCGCAGGGCAAGGTGGCATTCAAAGCAACGTTCCCTGATGATATCACCGCCTGGAATATCTATACCATCGCAGTTGGCAACCATAAGAGCGGAAAAACAGAAACCACGCTCCGCTCGTTCAAGCCACTCGCAGCGCAGCTTATCCTACCTTCTTTTCTCATCGAAGGCGACACCACCTGGGCGGTTGGCAAAATTTCAAACTATACGAATGAGAAAATCAACGTTGTCACAAAAACCACGATTGATCAATCAACCTCTTCGAAGGAATTTAGCATGACCCGATCGTTGGTTGATTCTATGAACGTGATCGCGGTAAAAGACACAATCCATTTAACCTATGAGCTAAAACATAAAAACTATACGGATGGAGAAATCCGAAAACTACCCGTGCTGAAATCGGGAGTGCGCGAGGCAGTAGGCACCTACGTTACCCTTGCCAACGACACTACCTTCACGTTGCATTTTAATCCTGCCCTCGGAAAAATTAAACTGTATGCGCAGGCGAGTTTTCTCAACATCCTGGAAGATGAAATACAGCGACTGAAGATTTACTCTTATGATTGTAACGAACAAATGGCTTCGAAACTGCAGGCGTGGCTGGCCGATAAATCTATCCGCAATGCACGAAACGAAAAGTTTGCCGGTGATAAATCCATTCAAAAACTCATTAAGAAGTTAATCGCCAATCAGGCCGAAGATGGCGGCTGGAGCTGGTGGGGAAAAGGAACTTCCAGCCTTTGGATCACCTTGCATGTGGCTCACACCTTGCGCTGGGCGGAGCGGCTGTCATTCCCTGTTCAATACAACGCCACCAAGCTGAACCATTACTTATTGCATCAACTGAATAAACCACTGGATCCGGTGGAACGATTAAAAGTGATGATCTTCCTGGAAGAACATGGCGAACATCTTTTCGCGAAAGCAGAGGTGGACAGCCTTCAGAAGAAGAAACTGCTGAACACCCGATTTAAAATGTTACTCGCCCAAAAACTTTTGCAGGCAAGCGGCTCGCAGCCGGATTGGGAGTGGATCAACCGCCAGCGAAAAGAAACCCTGAAAGGAAATTACTATTGGGGCGAGTCGTCCACCTCGCTGTGGGACAATGAAATTGAAAATACACTCCTCGTTTATTCCATGCTGGAAAAGAAAAACGCGGACGATCCGATGCTGGTGCGGTTACAGAACTTCCTCCTCGAGCGCAGAGAGCAAAGCTGGATGAATACCTACCAATCTGCGCGCATTATCGAAACGATTTTACCCAACCTCTTGAAGAAAAAAGAATTTCAGAAACCGGAATTAATTCTCAATAGCCAGCGCATTGATCAATTTCCATTGGAACGAGAGATAACCGATTCAATCCTTACGATCGCAAAGAAAGGATCGATGCCCGTGTATTTTGGAGCGTATCAATACACGTTCAACACCCATCCACAACCGGTGACAGGCGACTTTGTGATCAACACCTCCTGGAAGAAAAGAGATGTGAACCGTGCAGGAAAGATGCAAACCGTGCTCATCCACCTGGAAGTAAGAAAAGAGGCGGACTATGTGATGATCACGGTTCCAATTCCCGGAGGTTATTCCTACGAATCAAAATCGCAGAGCTGGAAAAATGGAGAAGTGCACCGGGAGTATGATGTTCATGAAACCAGAATTTACTGTGAGCACCTGAAGCCCGGCAGGCATGAATACGAAGTCAACATGGTGCCCCGCTTTAAAGGAAGTTATACCATCAATCCTGCCAAGGTGGAATGGATGTACTATCCGGTAAAGTTTGGCCGAAGTGAAATGAAGCGCATACAAGTGAATTGATCACATGGCTTGTTTTATTTTTTCTGCTGCGTCATTTACTTCTGTTCCAAACGTAGATGAGCACTGCGCAACCCGCTTGCCTGGTGAAAGATGTTCAAAAGATTTTTTTTAAATAATTGGAATAGAGTGTGGATCTGCCATGTATAGCTCAACAACATCACACTATGCAAAACCCCGACTCAGCTGCTTCCGGAATTTCAACTGAAACAGAATTCTATGTGATACGTTATGTCACTTGCAATATATATTTTACTTGAAGAACCTTGTCCTTTATTTCTTTTTTATTGTCACTACAACTTTTGGTCAAGCAAGCAACACCAAGATACGTTGTGCGGATTGCAAGAGTGCGGCAAATTCCTTCCATAGCAAAAAGATATTTCTTACGGTTGCTATAGGTGAAAGCATCTTATTTTACCCTCCGTTAAACGGTGTACTTGCTGTCAACTTTCCTTACTCGTTCACTAACCATTCGGGCACAACACAAAAGGCATTTAATTCAACCATTACCAATCCATTTTCACAACCGTTCAGAACATTCGAACTTGATGTTCAAGTGGGTGCAAAGAGTCATTTCTTTGATATAGATATTGGTGGAGGAAGTAATTTGGATTTTTATTTTTCTTTGGGCTACGGCCGCGATATAGGCAGTCAAAGACTTCGTACGAATGGTTTTCGCATCAAGCCTTCGATCAATATTGGGTTTTATGAATTTGTTCGATCCATCGGCAGTGTTGACAACCAGGGAAAAGAAATAAATGCATTTGGAGACAAGATTGACTCAACCTTTTACACGAGTGTTGGAATACGTGGACAATGGAAAACCTACAACTCCAAATACATTAATGTAGATTACCTGCAACACGATTTTATGATGACCCCAAAAATTGCGTTTGAATATCATCCCTTTAAAAATCATTTCTTCATTGAAGTCAGTTTATCTTACCGGTTTCCATTTTCTGAAATTGCAAAAATCAGACTTGAACAAACGGATGGTGGTCGTGCACATCGAGTGGCTGACAGTTTCCCCTTGGACACCAAGGACCTTACGACTACTTTTAATGCACAGCCTCTGACCAATACTCCTTTCTATTTCGGAGGACTTCAAGTTGGAATTAAAATAGGAATCTGAAGGCAGCCATTTTTCTTTCTGAGGTCAAATTTCTCAGTCCCTCCCGCCCTCTGCGTATCAGCAAAACAGACAAGCTCCTTCGCACTTTTCTCACGCGCCTTCCAACTCCCTGAAGGAAGGTGCGCACGTGAACTGAATGTTTTTGAGTTATGAACTGAAAACGTTGTTACGGTGAGGTTGTTGAAGTGAGATTTGAGTATCCTCGGCTGCTTTTTCTATCATTCGCTTCTCAGACTCTTCACCGGGTTTGCCAATCCAGCTTTAATAGATTGATAACTCACGGTGATCAAGGCAATCAGGATGGCTCCAACTCCTGATATCAGAAATATCCACCCGTCAATATCAACATGATAGGCGAAGCCCTGCAGCCATTGGTTCATAAAGTAATAGGCAGCAGGGGAAGCGATCACTACTGCAATCAGCACCAATTTCAAAAAGTTGGTGGATAGCAACGCGGTGATGCCTTGCACCGATGCACCGAGCACCTTGCGAATACCAATCTCCTTGGTGCGCTGCTCTGCCATGAAGGTGGCCAAACCAAACAGCCCAAGACATGAAATTAATATCGAAAGGGACGCAAATACACCAATTAATTTACCCACCTGCTTTTCTCCGTTGTAGAGTCTGTTGAAGTCGTCATCCATGAAACTATATTCAAAAGGCAATTCAGGAGCTATCTCTTTCCACTGCTTTTCCAGCGAGGAGAGCTGGTGCGTGAGATCGGTCGTACTGATTTTTATTGCGAGGCCACCCTGATCGTGTCCGTAGCGAAACACCAGCGGCTTCACTGCTTCTTTTAATGTGGTGAAGTTGAAATCTTTTACAATGCCGATGACATGATACACGATGGTTGATTTGTGATCGCTCATCACTGAGTAGAGCTTCTTGTCCAGTATATCCCGGTTGCCCAAAAATTTAGCAGCCGCCTCGTTCAGGATTATTGCTCTGCTATCGGCTTTCAGTTCCCTTGAAAAATTGCGCCCCTGCAATACGTGCATGTTCATCGTGGAGATGTAGTTTTCATCCACCATCCATGATTGCATACTGATGGCATCTTTTACATCCATGGAAGGCGAAGAAAAAAAGGAATCGTTGCTGCGGTAATAGTTGGTAGGCAAATAGCCTGTGACTGTCACTCCTTCTACGCCTGCGAGTTGCTGAAACCTGTTCTTCATCGGCTCCACGCGCTGGCCAAGCTGGCCGATGTTATTCACCACAAGAATTTGTTCACGATTGTACCCGAGATCTTTTTTACCGATGAATTCAATTTGCCTGAAAATGATCAAAGTGCCTGAGATCAGCATCACGGAAGCCGCAAACTGAAATACGACCAGTGTATTGCGGAAAAATGATTTTCGTTGGCCGCTGTTTCCACCTTTCAAAACAGACGCTGGCTTCGCAGCCGACAAATAAAATGCGGGATAGCTGCCGGCTAAGAGACCGACTGCCACCGTGAGTGCGAGTAGCGTAACCATCACCGGAGTGGAATGGAGGATACCGGAAGTAATTGCCTTTCCGGTCAGCTCGTTGAAGACCGGCAATGCCGACAGTGTGATGGCAACCGCGAGCAGCATTGCAATGAGGCAAGTAAGGAACGATTCCACAATAAACTGTTGGATCAGATTTGTTCTCAGCGAGCCCATTACTTTTCGCACACCCACTTCGCGTGCGCGGTTGGCCGAGCGGGCCGTGGCCAGGTTCATGAAGTTGATGATCGCGATCGCCAGAATGAAAAGTGCAATGACAGAGAAGATATAAACGTATTGAATATTTCCGCTACCAAATAGTTCACCTATACGATTGGAGTGGAGGTGTATATCCGTCACGGGGATAAGGCTTATCTTGAAAAAATCACCCTGGCTGTTAAACTCTTCCAGCGTTTTGTTGATGACCGATTTGAGTTCTGGTCCAAGGTGTTTGTCCACCATGTGGTTTAGCTGAGGAACAAGTCCATCGGTATTGGCGCCAGATCTCAATAACAAATAGGTATTATAATTTTGCTCGCCTGCCCAGTAGTCGTTCAGTGCATATTTATCTTGCACCATGGGAATAAAACTGGTGAACTGAAAATGACATGTAGGCGGAATGTCTTTGATCACTCCCGTTATCTTCCTGCTCTCCGTATTGTTAATGGTCAATGTTTGCCCCACCACATTCGTGCTGTCAAAATATTTCCTCGCTACGGACTCGGTGATCACAATGGAGTTCGGCTCGGTGAGCGCTGTTTTTGGATTGCCAAAAATCATCGGCAGTGTGAACACTTCAAATAATGTAGAATCAGCCCAGGCCACGTTGCCCTCTTGGATGTTTGTCTCGCCCTTTTTTACGAGGAAGCCGCCATACCATCGCAGGCGAGTGATTTGTTCGATTTCGGGAAAGTCTGTTTTTGCCGTCTCGCCAAACGAGGCATTCAAGCAAGCTAAGTCGAGATGGTTGTCACCAAACTTTATTTCTTCGTTCACGCGGTAAATGCGATCCGCCTTTTCGTTGAAGCGGTCATAGCTAAGCTCATCGGAAACATAAAGCATGATGAGCAAACAAGATGCTAGCCCGATAGCAAGACCGAACAAGTTGATGCTGGAGTAGCCTTTGCTTTTTAGAAAGGTTCTCCATGCGATCGTGAAATAATTTTTATACATACCGTACGTGTTTATATGTTTATATCCTTCCATTGGCCTGACAATTCCTCTTCTGAAAAGAAGAATCACATCAATCATAAATCTGAAATCCGCTACTCTCCTACCTGATTTTCTCAACCTTTTCTCATACACCTCCATCAAGTCTCCCTCAATGTAGTCCCGCATCTGCGGGTGGCAGAACCACCGGAAGAAGCGGAGCGGGAGTTGTGGCGGTTTCATTTTACCGTTGCTAACCATTTCATTCACTTCTTAAATTCTTAACTGGATTCGCTATCGCTGCTTTGATCGATTGATAACTTATAGTTATGAGTGTAATCAAGAGTGCCGAAGCAGCGGCTATTGCAAACACCAACCAATTGATATCGATATGATAAGCAAATCCGAGAAGCCATTGGTTCATAAAGTAGAAGGCAATGGGTGATGCAATGAGAAGCGCAAGTATCACCAGGAGTACGAAATCTTTGCTTAGCATAATGGTAATGTTTGCAACGCTCGCACCAAGTATTTTGCGAATGCTTATTTCTTTCGATCTTTTCTCCGAAGTGAAAAGCGTAAGACCAAATAATCCAATGCACGAAATGAAAACAGCAATTGCCATTGAAGTATTTATGAGTGTAGCTGTCTGCCGATCGCTTTCATAGATGCGAGCCAGCGAATCTTCATAAAATGTGTAACTAAATGTTGCGTCAGGAAAAACTTCTTTCCAAGTATTTTCGATTTTAGCAAGTGTGGCTTTTATTGAATCTGTCTGCTTGCCTTTGGAAGATAATTTAATAGCAAGTGTTCCTTCCCGATCGGGCCTGTTAACGATGCACATGGGTGAGATAGCTTCATGAAATGACCGCGTGTGAAAATCGCCTACCACTCCCACTACCGGATAGGGCTTGTCGTCCCAATACAACATTTTGCCCAGCGCCTCTTGAGGTTTTTTACACCCCATGAGCTTGGTCAAGTTTTCATTAATAACAAACTCCTTCATACTATCAGCATGTACAAGATTTCGGCCAGCCAAAAGTTTGATTTGATACACAGGGATAAATTCTTCGTTGCCTGCAACCTGCACAACACTTACTGCTTTTTCATCCGTGCTTTTGAATTTAATATTCCGCCCCCTTCCATTCAGTTCCATGGGCGATACCCACTGCAAGGCAACATTGCTTACGCCTGGTATTCGTTTTACGCGATCATTTAGCCTCGCGACTTCGTCTATTGAACTTCGCGGAGTTTCGACTAACACAATGGCATCCGCGCTGAACCCTAACTCTTTTTCGCGAGTGTAGTTGAGCTGCTGCGTGATCACAATGCTTCCAATAATAAACACAAGCGAAACTGAAAACTGAAACACAATTAATCCTTTTCGCAAAATCCATTTTTCATTTGCCGGTTTTGCACCAACTCCTCTTAAACTTAATGCCGGAAGATAAGATGATACTACCAATGCAGGATAAAAGCCAGAAAACAATGTGGTGATAAGAATAACAAGAAATAGAAACGTGAGCGTGGAGAATTCAAGAAGGTGAAACGTGACACCGGCCGGAATGAAAGATTTAAACTTATTAAGAACGGGATCAATTAAAAGAATGGCCAGAAGTGACGCTGCAACAGTAAGCAATAATGTTTCAGTGAGAAATTGAAAAGATAAACTTGTTCTGCTACTGCCCAATACTTTTCGCACACCTACTTCTTTCGCTCTCTGAATTGACTGTGCTGTTGATAAATTAACGAAGTTGATCATGGCCAGTAGCAGAATGAAGATGGCAATGGCTATTAAGCCGCGTAATGTTGGCAAGTGAGCAGTGCGAATGGGATTCTCAATGACATCTGCATTGAAGTGAACATCAGAGAGGCTTTCAAGCCAGGGGCTCAGGTTGATTTTATCGGTGTGAGCTTTGGTAATCTTTTCTAATTGAGTATTTATAGAATTGGGTGTGGTACTATTGTCGAGCTTTGCATATATCCAGCACGCCAGGTCTCGTTGCTCCCATGATTCGGAATTGATGCGCCTCTTTAAAAAATTTGTTTGAAGTGCATTGAATGAAATGAAATCGGTATAGGCAAGATCGGTATTGCCACTCCAGTCACGAACTACGCCACTCACGTTTAAGTGCAAAGAATCGTCATAGATGATTTGCTTACCAATTATTTTATCCAAATCTATTGATCCGAAGTATTGATTGGCTCTCTTTTCAGTAATAACAACTGAAGCCGGCTCCGCTAAAGCATCTGCAGCATTGCCAGCGAGCCATTCGTATTTGAATATTTCAAAGTAGGCCTGATCTGCAATGACTGTCGTTACAAATCGAGTTCCTGCTTCGCGACTTTCAAATTCGTTTGTCGTGTTGGCTTCTTTCGTTTTTATTTTCACATCGTAGGGAATAACACCCGCGATAGCTGCGAGGCCGGATGTTTGTGTCTTCGCGCTTTGCAGCAGCGGAACTGGGAGTTTGCTAAAATGTAATTGGTGCCCGGTGGGTTCTGTCAGGTCGCCCATTACACGATAAATTTTTTCTTTATCCGGATGAAACGTATCGAAGCTAAACTCATAACTGGTAATTGTGTAGATCACAATACAAGCACAGATTCCAAGCGCAAGGCCGGATACATTAATAACGGTGTAAAGTCTTTGCCTCGCAATGTTTCTCCAACCGATTGTAAAATAACTTTTAATCATACCGTAGTTATTTAAATTTTTATATCCCTCCATTGGTCTGACAATTCCCGGCCTGAATAATAAAATCACATCAATCACAAATCTCAAATCCGCTACTCTCTTCCCTGATTTCTTCAACCGCTTCGCATACACTTCCTGCAAGTCACCTTCGATGTAGTGCAGCATCTGCGGGTGGCAGTACCAGCGAAAGAAGCGGAGTGGAATTTTTGGTGGGTTGTTTTTCATGCTAACCTTATCTACGAATTATTCATTTCTCAACCGCACAACGGGGTTTTCCAGTGCAGTGCGCCAGCCATGGTAGAGCACGATAGCGAGTGCAATTAAAAGTATAACGAAACCACCGGAGGCAAACATCCACCAACTCAAAGACACCCGATAGGCAATATTGGAAAGTACGGATCGTGCTGCCAATATTGTTAAGGGTATAACAAGTAGTAGTGCATAAGCAACAGGTCTTAAAAAGTCTTGTGATAATGAAATCAAAACGCGAGTCACACTCGCCCCAAAAACTTTGCGGATGCTCATTTCTTTGCTCCTTTTTTCGGCAACAAAGCCGGACAATCCAAAAAGACCAAGGCCCGAAATGAAAATAGTCATTCCACCAAAAATGGAAATCATCAAACTTGTATCTGCAATTTCATTAAATCGGTGTTGGTACTCCTCCTTTGTAAACGTAAAATGAAAGGGAGATTCCGGGCTCGCACTTTTTGTAATCTTCTCAATCTTAGCAAGGGTTTCACGCCATTCAGAATTATTTTGAATGCGCACATACAAGTGATTCATGTGATCCTTATTCAGGTAAACAGCCATGGGAGCTATGGACCCGAATGGATTATTATAGACAAAATTCTCAAACACTCCCACCACTGTATGGCCACCCACCACGCTTCCAATCGGGTTTTGTAATCCCATTTTTGTGACTGCCGATTCATTGATTAGGCAACTTGATAGATCGCTTTTGAAAGCCTTATCAAAATCTCTTCCCGCTGCCATCTTGATATCAAAAGTCTTACTCCAATCGTACTCTACATCCGCAATCACAACCGATAAATCTTCTCCTGGCTTTTTCCCTGGCCAATCCATTCCAGTAACAGCTCCACCAGAATAAAGAATGTTGTTCGATCCTCCGGTTGCAGATTTCACATTGGAAAGGTTCAATACTTCCGTTTTCACATAATCGAACTTTGCTCTGAGCATGGAGTCAAGCTGAATATCAACAAGGTTCTCTTGATCATAGCCTAATGGACGGTTTCTTACATAGTCAAATTGGGAATACATAATAATGGTGCTGATCAGGCAAAAAATTGAAATGGCAAATTGAAAAGCTACCAAGCCTCTGCGTAACCCTCCACCTTTAAGACTGGCAACTTTTCCCTTCAATACTAAGGCGGGTAAAAAACGGCTGAGAAAAAAAGAAGGGTAACTTCCGGCCAGCAAAGAAGTGATTAGTCCGGTACTTAACACGATTATCCAAACGGTACGATTCAACAAATCAAAACTTATTCCTGAATGTGTTAACGAGTTGAACCATGGCAGAATCAAATAGACAATGGCAATAGCAAGGGTTAACGATAAAAATGTTAACACGAAAGATTCGTTCATGAACTGAAGGATAATCCACTTGCGAGATGCTCCGAGTACTTTGCGGACACCGACTTCCTTTGCTCTGTGCTCGGATTGTGCAGTTGAAAGATTCATAAAGTTGATACACGCAATCAGTAGCATAAAGCCTCCAAAGCCGATCAGTATCTGTACAGCAGTGATCCGTCCACCGTTTGGATGGCCGTTCGAAAAATTTCCGTTCAAGTATAACTCTTTAAAAGGGTAAGCGAATAGAGATTCAGCCTTGTCATTCGTTTTTTGTTGGAGTAATTCAGTTGCTTTCTTGTTAAATATAGAAACATCAGAAGAGGGTTGTAGTTGCATCCAGGTCAAGATGCGATTGTCATCCCATTTCTTCAACCAATCATTTTCCTTTTCAAACAGTGCAAACGGAATTACAATATTGAATTTTATCGAGCTGTTGGATGGAATATTTTCAATGACTGCACCCACTTGTAACGAGTGATGTTTGTTGAACAAGATTGTCTTGCCAATCGGATTTTCTTCTCCAAAAAGTTTGATTGCAATGTCCTGCGTGATCACAACGGAGGTATTGCTCTCAAGCGACCTGACCACATCCCCCGCCACGGAAGGAAAAGTCATGAAACGGAAAAAATCCGGATCCGCATAGATGCCGGATTCATAAGAAACTTTTTCGTTCACCAGAAACGGCTGTTCATCAAAACCAGTCATCCTTGCAGCGTACTTCACCTCGGGAAAACCTGTGCGCAAGGCTTCAGCCATTGGGCCGGCACTTGCCTTGCCAGTGGAAATGCCATCATTTGTCTTCTGGTTCTTCATCAACAAATGAATGGTCTCAAGATTGGTATGGAATTGATCATAACTAAATTCATTCTTTACGGCCAAAATGATAATGATACTCGTGGTCAGGCCAAGTGTTAAACCTGAGATGTTGATGAGAGAAGAGACTTTATTTTTGATCAACGTTCTCCAACTCATTTTAAAATAACTTTTATACATACCGTACGTGTTTAAATTTTTATATCCTTCGATTGGTCTAACAATTCCCGGCCTGAATAATAAAATCACATCAATCACAAATCTCAAATCCGCTACTCTCTTCCCTGATTTCTTCAACCGCTTCTCATACACTTCCATCAAGTCTCCTTCAATGTAGTGCAGCATCTGCGGGTGGCAGTACCAGCGGAAGAAGCGGAGGAAGAGTTTCGGTGGAGAAGTTCGCATCTATTCTGATTTCAAGCTATCTACCGGGTTTGCCTTAGCTGCCCGTAGTGCTTGTGCTCCCACAGTTAACCAAGCAATGAACAGTGCAAAAAGTCCCGAGCCTATAAAGTACCACCACTCCAATTTTATTTTGAAGGCAAAGCCGTCAAGCCAGTAGTTGGCGATCAGATAGCTTATTGGCAAAGCAATGACTATCGACACCAAGACAACCCGGGTGAATGTGCCGGACAACAGATAAACAATCCCCAACTCAGTGGAACCAAGTACTTTTCTTATACCAATTTCCTTTACTCTTCTTTCGGCAGTGAAAGCAGCCAAACCCAACAAACCCAGGCATGATATGCCAATAGCAATGCTGGCAAAGTAGCGCGACAATACTGATACATTTTCTTCTGCCAAGTACAGTTTTTGGTAATTCTCATCCAGAAATTTGTATTCGAATGGGAAGCCTGATGCAAACGAGTTATACAACCGGTTGATTTGCGCAACAGTATTTCTTTCCGTTCCTCCCTGGATTTTAACGATGAAATAAGGTGATACCGGATAAACTCTGAAGAACGATGGCTTAATCGGCTCGTGCAAAGATTCAAAATTGAAATTCCTGGTCACCCCTACAATCTCACTCTCAATTCCCCAGTACCTCACTTTTTTACCGATGGGGTCTTTCATTCCCATGAACTGAATGGCCGCTTCATTTAAGATAATCTGGCTTTCAGGGTTGCCGTTCATGGTAGGTGAATGGCCCTCCTTAAACTCGATGCCCATGGTTTCAATGAAATCTACACCGACTTCTATATTAGCAAAATTCATGTGTTGGTCTGGAGTCTTTCCATCCCAGTTCAATTCAATACTACCATGGTCACCGGTAAGGTTGTGACCGTATGTACCCGCATTTATTACTCCCGGAATTCTTTTGAGCTCCGTGCGAAACGATTCCAATTTTTCCGGAGGTTGACCCTCAAGTTCAAAGGTGACAATGTTCTCTTTACTATAACCAAGGTTTTTGTTTTGGATGTATTCCATCTGTTTGTACACCACCAGTACACCAACAATCAATACCACTGAGATCACAAACTGAAAGACAACTAGCCCCTTGCGTATGAATAGCTCGCCTAAAGAAGTGTTCAGCTTACCCTTCACAATCGCTGCCGTATTGAACCCTGATAAGTACAATGCAGGATAACTTCCCGCCAAAATACTTGTCAATAGAAATATGGCACCCATACTTATAACAAGGGGACCGTTGAATTCCAACGAAAGGTTCTTACCGGTAAAAATATTGAACTGAGGAAGCAGTAATAAAGTAACACAAAGCGACAGCAAAAGCGAGATAAAACTAATGATGGCCGACTCGCTGAGATATTGCCAGATCAATGTAATGCGTGCAGCTCCAATTGATTTCTTCACTCCTACCTCCTTTATTCTACGCGTAGCCTTTGCCGTGGACAGGTTTACAAAATTGATGCACGCTATGATCAAGATAAAAAAGCCAATGATCGAAATCAATCGCACATAAAATATTCGCCCACCGGAAGGGTTGCCATTATCATAATTGCCATTGAGATAACGATCCGAGAATTGTTGAACAAAAAGTGTGCTCTCCGATTTGGAATCTTTGGATTTAATAAATCCCAAAATTTTATCGTTGAAAGCATTTACGTCTGTGCCCTCTTTTAAAATGACAAACGTGGAGGGATCGCTGTTACCCCAATTTTGATCCCACTTCCTTTTAAATACGAAGGCATCAAAATTGAACAAAAGATCGAATTGAATCGTGGCATTGGCCGGCATTTTTGCAAATACTCCTGTGATGTGATAGGTGTCGGTGAACTCCTGATGATTCCACTGAACAACTTTGCCGATGATATTATGAGTGGTATGAAATAAGTTTATTGCCAACTCTTCAGAGATGGCAACTGAATTCATATCTGGTAAAAGATTTTGGGTATTGCCTTGTAGAATGTCACACGAAAAAACATTTAAAAAATCTTTACTTACAAATTGAGGACTTGCTTTAAGATGAGTTTCTTCGAAGGTGATCATGCCCTGGCCTGAAAACCAACTCGAAGGAACCACCGTAGCAGCATATTCTACCTCGGGCATTTCCCGTGCAAGCGCAGAAGCCAACAGCCCTTGAGTACCGGCTATCGTCTCTACTCCTGTATTACGATTAAAATTTTGCATGACCTGAAAAAGCTGCTTGTCCTTTTTATTGAAAGTATCAACTGTAAGCTCGTCATGAACCCACAAGTAGATCAATAGCGCGCAAGCCATTCCAGTGGAAAGACCAATCAGATTAATGAAGAAAGAACTTTTGTGGCGATAGAAGGTTCTAAGCGAAATAAGAAAATTGTGTCGAAGCATATCGTATGTGTTTATTTGGTAACCTGAATGGACCGGTTTAATAATTCCTCTTCTAAAAAGGAGAATCACATCCACTATAAATCTTATATCTGCTACTCGCTTCCCAGATTTCTTCAACCGCTTCTCATACACTTCCATCAAGTCTCCCTCGATGTAGTGCAGCATCTGCGGATGGCAGTACCAGCGGAAGAAGTTTAGAAAGAGCTTAGGCGGAAATGATTTGTTTGACTTCACCTTTCGATTTTAAGCGCCTACAATTTTCCCTTCCCACACCATTTTCGGTATCGCGTTCCATAGCTCATCGCGGGTGGCTTTCGCATGCTGCATCGCTTTCTTGCCCAGCGCAGTGATTTCAAAATAGCGCTTCGGCCTGCCAGCTCGCTCTTCCGTAGCTTCACCATCAAATGATTTTAAGTAGCCTTTGTCTTCCATTCTGCGAAGGGCCGTGTGCAACGCGCCCATACTCACTGAGCGCGAGAAGCGGGATTCGATTTCTTCTTTGATGGAAACACTATAAGCCGAGTTGTTGAGTACGGCAATGGTGAGCAGTACCATTTCTTCGAACTCACCGAGTTGGTATTTTTTCATGTGTGTCAGGAATATTATCTAAATGTAGAATAATTATCGTGCCAACTCAGGAAGTGCAGGATTCAACGCGGGAGAATGGATGTAGTGCTCAAAGACTGTTCGCTCGTGAACAGAATTGCCCGAGGTTGGATCATGATGAATGATGAATGACGAATTACGAATTACGAATTACGAATGATGAATTACGAATGTTGAAATTTACATGGGTGAGGTCTGCGCGCGGGCAGTCCGGCAAGACGGAAAATGAGGTAGTGTCTTCTTCGAGCAATTTTATTGGAAGCAACTCTCTCCGACCAGCACTGTCACACCGGCCTGCGTGTGCGGCTGGAAGCGCGAGTGCCGGTGTCCCCTTGAAAGGAGAAGTGCATCGTGTACTCGATTCTTTGTAAGTAAACATTCCTTCGCACAAGGGGTGCCGGAACACGCTGTGTGCCTGCGGCCTTACGATGCTCACGATGCTCTGGTTCGTGTCCTCACGAACCTCGGTCGCAGGCTCGTGGTGACACGAGCCTTGGCTTAAGACACGAACCTTGGCGGTGGAGACTCCTTCGCACAGGGAGTGCCCGAAAAAAAAATGTCACGCTGAGCCTGTCGAAGCGCGACCGTGAGTGACCTTCGGAAGGGGTGCATCGTCAGTCTGTCTTCGACTGGCTCTGACTGACAATCAGTGGAAGTGCATCGTGTACTCGATACTTTGTAAGTAAACATTCTTCACACAAGGGGGTGCCGGAACACGCTGTATCCCTGCGCGCGGGCAGTCCGGCAGGACAGTAAATTAGTAGAGACTCCTTCGCACAGGGAGTGCCCGAAAAAAATTGTCACGCAGAGCCTGTCGAAGCGCGACCGTGAGTACCCTTCGGAAGGAGTGCATCGTCAGTCTGTCTTCGACTGGCTCTGACTGACAATCAAAAACTCCTTCGCACAATTTCACGCCTGCCCAGGTTCGTGCCCCCACGAACCAAGAACTTGGTTAATTTTAGTAAATGAATCAACCCTTCGAAACATCATCACGCAAATCGCAACTTGACTACGGAGAAATTTATTTCTGGACAGCCACCATTAATCAATGGCAACACCTTTTGCTTGACAACAGTTTTAAAGATCTTATTCTTCAATCATTAGACGATTTGAGTAAGCGAAGGAAGATTGATGTGTTTTCATTTGTGATCATGCCCAACCATATTCACCTGATATGGCGACTGAATGAGAAGAATGGAAAGGAATCACCACACGCTTCCTTTTTGAAATTTACTGCCCATGAATTCAAAAAAATGTTGCTTGCGCAAGGCGAAGAAAAACTGATGCCTTATCTGGTAGATGCAAAAAACAAAGATTACGAGTTTTGGAAGAGAGATTCATTGGCTACGATTTTGTTCACACGAGATGTAGCATATCAAAAGATGGATTACATTCATCGAAACCCTTGCGCAGGCAAATGGCAACTTGCATCGGATTATTGTGATTACCCTTATTCGTCTGCTGCGTATTACGAAATGGGGATAAAGTCATTTGCATTTTTGAAGGATTTGAGAGAAGAGTTTTGAGGGGCGCAGGCTCGTGGGGACACGAGCCTTGGCTTAAGGACACGAACCTTGGCGGTGGGAGTGCCCGAAAAAAAATTGTCACGCTGAGCCTGTCGAAGTGCGACCGTGAGTACCCTTCGGAAGGAGTACCACAATGCTCTGGTTCGTGTCCTCACGAACCTCGGTCGCAGGCTCGTGGGGACACGAGCCTTGGCTTAGGGATATCCTCGGGACATCCCCAAATTGGGAATACGTTTGCGCGGGAGGTAAGCATACACTATCCATACACTATCTATACTTCAGGTATACTTCAAGTATGCTTCATCCATACACTTGCCCAGGCCTAAAATAGCTATACAGGCTTGCTTTTAAATCCTGCCCTGACTATACAGACCCGGGCTTTAGTCCTGAAAGAGCTATAGACTGTCTGGATACCCTCTTTTTTTTTCAATGCGCTCCATCCGAAGCGGCTCACAGTCGCGCTTTGACCAGCTCCGCGTGACAGGCTGCGAAACGGTGTTCGAGTAAAGTATCCATTCAATCCGAACGATCGCGACTATAGTGGGGTGCGTGCGCCTTGCGGAAATAATTGAGGGCATACGTGATGTAGCGCTTCACGGTAGCCTTGTCAATATGCATGCGTTCGGCAATGTCTCCGTTTGATAAATTCTCATCGATGCGCAAGGTGACGGCCATGCGGCAGCGCTC